>JBELHO010000059.1:0-21383 GCA_042091375.1 Thalassotalea sp.
TTTATTGGCATATTCATCTGGTATACCGAGAACAGGTGTGACCGATAAATCACCAAAAACAAAACCACTCTCGGCATACGTCAATTCGCAATGGGAACTAGAAGCTGCTGAATCATTGATACGGCATAGAGTAGGCTCCGCCATACTGTATGTTGCACCTAAAGTTATGCTACTGGGCTGTGTATTGCTATATTTAACATGGGCAGTTCCACCGGAAAATGTCAACTGATCACCAACCACGCCATTACCACTCCAACCTCCTTGTCCTTGCGGCGGACTGGGACTTAAATTCACTGTCACTTCATCTTCAACCAGTTCCGTACACTGAGGATCAGCACAAGCCTTGATAGTAATCGATTCAGGATCGCAAGTAAGGCCATTGCCATCATGAATAAATTCAAAATGATCAACAGTTACAAGAGGTCTTGATGATAAGGCACATAACTCAAAATTATCAATTTCGTGATTATTATTAATACCACCTGTCGAACCCGTCAACGACAAGATAAAATCAGTGGGTAAAAACGCTTGATCTTGATCGCTTAGCACATCAAAGGGGGCGATGACTGAAACAAAGCCAGTATTCAGATCAGTGCGTCGCTCAACCTGAACAATTGACTGTCCTGACACCCTGGAATCAATTGTGATGCGATACCTGTGTACTCCACCATTATCATTGTTATCAACTGCTGGATTTAAACAAGCTTGATTGGTATTTGTCGTGCCATCATTACAAGTCCCCTTGAGGTAGTTATAACCTGACTGATCTGCTCCTGAACCCCGTATGACAACACTCTGTTGTCTGCGACCTATATTTTCCTCGCCACCCTGCGCTGAAAATTGACCGTATTCATCAATCCCTATCCCCAACCAACCGCCAGCAAAGCCAGGAAGATTACCGCCAAAACCATAACCCAATGCCCCACCAAAAGCACCTGTTGCCGGTGCGGTATTGCCATTAGAAAAAATCACAGCCATACCATCACCACCATCACCACCATAAGCAAAGTGATCAAATTCAACCTTGATAATATTATTAGCCCCGGGGATCCAACGCTGATAAGTGGCTATTGTGCCTTGACTACTGACTATTTGGGTTAATCGCAAACGACCATTTTGGTTTACTTTTGGTGTAAAGTTACCGTTTGTCTTATCAACTACCCAGTCACTGGTTAAACTGCCTTGAGAAAAGTCATCTCGAAAGCAAGTCAGCTCCGTTGCTGGCCCCTTATTTTCTAACGCTACAAAACTGTAATTTTCAGCAATATGTATTCTCTCACTGTCATTATATGTGTCTTCATCATTCACCACACTGACCTTATTTGCAGTTAGTTGACAACGTCGCAACCATCCGCCATCAGGGCCATTGCGTGAAGTTTTACTGGCAACAAGCGTTGGTGGATGAATAAAGTCTCTCAATGAGCTGTCAAATTCACATTGTTGGGCTAATGTTGAATTTTCTAAATGGGTTGTTTTAATGTCCTTACCAAACTGATAATAAATTTGTTGGCCATTTTGTACAAAAGCTCCAATGCCATTGCTTGTCGCAGGCTCTATAGCTAAGTAACCAATAGCCTCTGCATTATCTAACGGGCTGTCATCATTTTGATTTTGACAACTATTGTCTATGCGTACCTCTGAGGCTTCAACAGCGACTCCTATTCCATCGCTATTAAACTCAGATATCGAAGTTAACCAGCAGTTATTACTTGCAAATGTGTCACTTTGTTTTTGATGCAAAAGCACATTAAAACTACTGTCTAATGCAACTGGATCATAATAATTCGTGTTATTTGTATCACTGATAACGGCTTTGTTAGTATTTATTGTATTAGCTACTAATCTAGTGCCATCAGAAAGAATGTGCGGCGTATTTCCTGGTGTTGGTGTGACGGCTATCCAATGCACTTCAGACATGGTTCTTGAGGCAACATAACGCCCATCGCGACTGATGGGCTCTTCTTGTACCCAAGTAAAACCGGTATGAGTGATATTTACCGGAAATACCGATGCAGGACCATCATTGTCGGTGTCATTAGTGTCTATAGTCGGCATTAAAAACACAATAGGAGTAATACCGCTATCGAATGCGCTATCAAAGGTAACCGAGCCAGTTGTAGCTTTGCCAAATTTTATCTCAAAAGCTGGTGATGTGTTAGTACAGGTAACAGGAAAATCTTGTTCTAACTGATCAGTAGAAGTATTGCCACATTGTGCAGCTAATACATTATTTGTTATCAACAAAACACAAAAAAACAAAGAACGGCAAGAGTAAATCATATCTTGGTTAGCTTCCTAATACCCTTTAATGCGGTCTGATCAACTGAGAGTAAATCTATTCATTACACCAGTTGTTTTACGGTTGTTTTATGGTTGATTTTTGAGTTGCTTTGCGAAGTTAAACTAAAAAAGCTAAACATTAATTAAGCTCATGCCTAATGGCCTGCTCTGGTTAAAAGCATTTGCTTGCTGAGCTAAAGCAAATAAACAAGATCAAAACACAAGCATAAAAAATCAT
Organism: Thalassotalea sp.; assembly: GCA_042091375.1. Taxonomy (GTDB): domain Bacteria; phylum Pseudomonadota; class Gammaproteobacteria; order Enterobacterales; family Alteromonadaceae; genus JBELHO01. Next base: position 2,519 of record JBELHO010000059.1, read on the forward strand.
CAGTTAACAAGATGTAAACTAAAAACACTAAAGATTTATACAAATTTGCCGCTATATTTACATTTTAAAAACACAAATACAACAATTAATCAAAAAACAAATTTTTCAATCAATAAAAAGCATGTCTTTTTGCAAAACTTTTTACAAACTTGTTACATTTCTTTGGTAAGTTGATGGGCTATTGAACTTTCGAGCCAGCTACTACAATAGTTAAAACAACTTGTTGTATTGGCTAACAAGCTTGGCTATTTTTTCAATGAGGAAGTAATTGATGTTGCGTTGACTGCCGTTGATTATGATTTTATACAGCTCTGCTGGTGTTTGCTGAATACAGCTTACCAGTAAAGAAGTACTGCTTAACAACAAACACCTTGAAGTAGTTCTGGCAATTTACCTTGAGGGCACAGAGTTGGACTTGCAACCCTATGATTTACCGAAGCCGGTAAAAACTGGTTTTTTATCGGCAACCCCCCATAACGCAGAAAGTATTGGTCATACCCAATTAGTTATTATCGAAACAGCAATCAACTAGATTAGTGAGTAAGCTGTTTAATAAAAAACCTAGAATTGTGTCATCGTTAGTTAATAAATCATTGGCTATGCCTAGCCATTGATTTATTATCTAACGGTACGCCAACGTCAGAAATTTCAGAAGGTAAGTCGTTTTTAATGGAATCATTTAGTAAATTATACCACCGTGCAGCTGAACGAAAAGGTGGTGAGAGATCACTCAATATCTTATTAGGTGCAGCTATTCCCAACTCAGTATTCACCACCATAAGCGATGACAGAATACTCTCGGCATTTAGCAAAAAAGTTTTTCAATCGGGTTTTGTATGGCGGGTTGTTGAAAATAAGTGGCCTAATTTTGAACAGCTATTTTTTGATTTTTCCATCGAAAAAATATTAATGATGCCCGAAGAAATGTTGGAGCGAAAAGCCGCTGATCCGTCAATTATCCGCAATTACAACAAAGTAAAAACCATCAAAGCCAATGCGCAAATGATTTTTACAGAGCAACAAAATGGCCACAGCTTTGCCCAGTTTATCGCTGATTGGCCAAGTAGCGATATTATCGGTTTGTGGGCCTATTTAAAAAAGCACGGGCAACGACTTGGTGGCAATACTGGCCCATATGCCCTTCGAGCATTAGGCAAAGACACCTTTATCATCAGTCGTGATGTCGAAAGCTATTTCCGCGCTAATGACATTGTCACTGGTGGTATTCAATCTAAGACCAGTTTGCAGGCTATGCAGCACTGTTTCAATCAATGGCAACAACAATCTGACTTGTCATTGGCTCAGCTGAGTCGCTTAGTTGCTTTTGCCACTGGCGACAATCATCTGCAAGTCAGTACGTAAACCATGAAAAATCAGGCAGATACTTGTGTGGTTGGTTACGTCGATAAATTTGACAAGTTACTCGCACAACAAATAGCAAAGCAATGGCAGTTGACGTACATTGGCGATGTTGCTGCTTTAAAAAACCGCACCGATTGCAAATTTGCTCTGCAAGTGAATTATCAACACCTTGAGTTGATCAAATGCGACGAGCCCAAGCTCGGAGCAATTAAAGTTGATTTTGTTGATGGTGCGGTAGCCCATCGGCGTAAATTCGGCGGCGGCCGCGGCCAAGACATTGCCAAAGCTGTTGGCTTAAAACACGGTTTTACACCAAGTGTTTTAGACGCGACAGCTGGCTTAGGTCGCGATGCCTTTGTTTTAGCTAGCTTGGGCTGTGATGTCACACTAATGGAACGCATGCCAATAGTTGCTGCGCTTTTAGCCAATGGCTTAAGTCGTGCCGAGCTCAGTAATGACACCAAAGAAATTGCCAGTCGGATGCGGTTAATTCACGCTTCTGCTATTGAAAACATGAAATTGGCACAAGCGCCTGATGTGATTTATCTCGATCCTATGTACCCGCACCGAGAAAAGTCTGCAGCGGTTAAAAAAGAAATGCGTATTTTTCAACACTTAGTTGGTACAGATGATGATGCAGATACCTTATTGGCACCAGCACTGGCATTGGCAACCTACCGAGTAGTAGTCAAGCGCCCTGGGTACGCACCACCTTTGGATGGTGTACAACCGTCAACAGCAATTAAAATGAAAAAAAATCGCTTTGATGTCTACGTAAATCGCGGTATTCCTAAATCCTGACACCTTTACACTAACTCAGCACCAACTCTTTACTACCTTATTAGTACCTCATAACCAAGCTAGCAAAACCATAGCCGCAGAGTTAACACAACTGACGATATTCACTCAAGTACAATAACCAGATGATAGAGGACAAAGAAAGCTGTGTTATCGATTCGATTCTAATGTATTGTAACCTCTATTATGCATACATTTGATCACGATATTTTTACGTTCATCTCTTGCTTCATATACTTTTGCACCGCCACCAATGAATGCACCTGCGACTGCTCCACCTAAAATATCTCCGCGATCACCACCAGATCCCGCCAACGCTCCTAACACAGCACCAATTGCCGCATCAGATTTTGCGTCATCATTCAAATATTCTCGTTGTGAAGCGATCCCTTGGCATTCTTTTAAGTCGAATTCGTATCGACTTAAATCACCTTGGTTGTTTATACCATCGACGATTGGCCGATATCCAGCACCAGTTTGCAAATTTGAACAAGCGGTTATAGAAACGGCGATTAAACTGCTCAAAGCCAGTTTTACTATTCGGTGAGTTGTATTTTTCATAGTCACTACCTCTTTGGTTGATGAGGTAATAGTGATATAAAAACAGGTATAATGCTGTATCAAGTTGTCTGCCTTTTGTAAAATTATGTTGGGTTTTTATCAGCAAATACTTAACCGATGAATCTGTTACACATTGTTACATTCTGCGATTTTTTTTCTGTCATACTTATTGGCCAAATGGGCTTCAAGCTAGGAACCGCTAAATAGGTTAATTATAAATAATGTACTATAAATCTTTTTTTCAATTTACCTTACAAATTACCCTACTCAGTGCTGCCAGTTTGAGCTTGACAGGATGTGCAGTAAATGGCTTACAGCACAAACCGAAAGTTATCGGTGATGATATTGCTAATTACCAGATCGATCTCCAGCAATGTCAACATGCAGCGGCACAAAATAAAGACCTAGAGAAGACATCGGAGAGCGCCATCACTGGTGCTGTTACAGGTATACTAACTGGTGTAATTAGCAATGGTGACGTGATTAGTAATGCATTAGTGGGGGCAATTATCGGTTTGACTGGTGGCAATTATTACAGCCAAACAAAACAAAAAGACTACATCATCAAATGTATGCAAGATTTAGGCTACAACGTAGTTGCAAATGACTAGGTAATGTCGGTATTGATTAACGACGTTAGTTTATGCAAACAGGTCTGAAGCGAGTTGTTAAAATAATCAGGTAAAAGCGGGTTATCTCGTCATGATGCTTTTAAAGTTTGAATAACTTTGGCTTTATCATTAATGTTCGGCGCTAATGACATAATTTCTGGTGCTGTAGTCTTTGGCAAAGCTTAGCTTGATATCTGCTGACTCTGCCCTTTAATAGCTATATTCACGTCCCCTACCACTCATATCTCAGTTTATTTTTGCCTGTGTTGCGGCCACGACAAGGTGAATTTAGCGCCTCCTGCACTGCTGTTACCTATAGAAACCTTACCCGAATGCCATTCCATATAACGACGCACAATAGATAACCCTAGGCCAATACCACCAGAATTGCGATCTCTACTTTTATCCAAGCGAACAAAAGGATCAAACAAACTCTCCCAATTGGCTTGTGGCACACCAGGACCATCGTCTTCGACCACAATTTGAACTTCACCAGCACTTGCTGATAATTTCACCCAAATTTGTTTATTCGCGTAACGAATGCCATTGCGCAATAAGTTATCTAATACCCGAGTGATGCCATCGTGATCACAATCGGCTACGACTAGTTTACTTGCTCTAGCAACGAGGTGGAAGATCACCCTGCCTTCGGTCATTTCAAATTTGCGAACCACCTCTTGGATCAATCCTTCCAAAGGCACCGGAATAAATTTTAGCTTAGGCTCTTCTCGATCGAATCGAGCATAAGTTAACAACTCATCCACCAAACCATCTAGCTCTTCAATGTTGTCATTCATGGCCTCAAAATAAATTTCCCGCTTGTTGCTATCTGAGAGTTCTCGGGTCATTTCCATGGCGAAGCGAATACGGGCAATGGGTGTTCGCAATTCGTGAGACACAGCGTGGGAGAGTTCTTTGTGCGATCGTAATAAACGCTGAATTCGACTCGCCATGTCATTAAAACGCATAACTAAAGGTTGCAAAGGAGTAACCACATCTGCGGTGATTTGCGTCGAGAAGTCGCCTTCGCCAAAATCTTTAGCCGCTTTTGTTAAAATCAATATGCCTTTTGAAAGCGGCCACACCCAAATAAACACAATAAAAGCTAAGAGCAACAAGAATAGAGCACTAAACAATGTATTTTCACTTGCCGATACTAATTGCATGGGACCAAACAGAATGATCAAATGCGAGGATTGCTGTTTTTGCAAGAACCAGCTTTGCCCCGAAAAATCGTCAATCACCGACACTTGACCACCTTGTTGCAAAAAGTCTCGTTGTTGTTCACTTAACTGTTGCCCTGAGGAGCCAAGTTGATTATCTAAATCTGATAGTTCTAACAGTGCAATAGGATAGCCAAAGCTCGGCGCTATTGCCGCCATATAGTCTAGGTAATTTTCTGCTGGGATACGCACCAGTTCTCGATTGAGTAAGGATAAAGTACCCTTGTGCATTTCTAAATCAGTGAGTACTTGCTTACTATCTGCAGCATATTCGTAAAGCTGATCTAAACTCCATCCCAAACCGACAAAGGTTAAAATAAGCAGCAGGTACAACTTAAAAAAAAGCGGCTTCATATAGGCGTACTCAAGCTAGATTATTGCCAAGCATCAGCCACAAATAAATAGCCTTTCTTCCATACTGTTTTGATCTTTTTTGGTTTACTAGGGTCATCGCCAAGCTTTTTACGCAGGCGAGACACTAGCATATCAACAGTTCTGTCGAGGCCGTCATAGCCAAAGCCGCGCATTTGATTCAACAAATCATCTCTTGTTAATACCTGATCGGCATTGCGCGCAAAGTGGATCAATAAATCAATTTCGTTGGTTGTTAACTCCACAGGCTGTTTGTCCATGTAAACTTCTTGCTTTATGGTGTGGATCAGAAGTTTGCCAAATGCTAACTGGTTATTGTTGATTTCAATGTTTTCGCTGTTGTGCTGAGCTCTTCGCAATAAGGCATTTATCCTAGCCATTAATAATCTAGGTTGAACTGGTTTACAGATATAATCATCGGCGCCTACTTCCAGTCCGACTACTTGGTCAATATCGTCAGTGCGTGCGGTTAATATTAAGATCGGAATTTCAATTTGATTGCACAACTCACGGCATATATCTAAGCCATTTTTTCCGGGTAGCATAATATCTAAAATAGCAATATCTGGCTGTTGCTCCAATATCTTTGATGTGGCATTTGCCCCGTTGTTTTCAATAGATACGCGATAGCCATGTAGCTCTAAATAATCTCTAACTAAATTGGCTAAACTGTCGTCATCTTCGACTAAAAAGACATGAATATTTGCTCGGTTATTATGAGTTTGCACTTAGCTGTCCCTTTGCATACCGCAACAGCGGTATGCATTTTTGAATCAATATTAAAATTAAAATCGGTAACCCACATAGGCACCAAAGTTACGCTTAAAAGACGAGAAACCATCTAGTTCAAAACCGTTTTTTACTGCATCAAAATCAGTATACTCATACACTATCCCGATATCGGTGCTTTTTGACCAAGCGTAATTTATCCCTGTTGAAATGGTATAAGCATTGTTTTGTACAAAATCTTTTAAATCGCGATATGCATATCCAACAGACCAAGTTAAATGCGGTATGACCTGATATGACGCTCCAACACCATAACGCATTTCAGAGGCATCATACTGACTGTCTTTGTCGTGATCCCACTTAACGTACTCAGTACCAAAATATAAAGCCAGATCATTTGCCACCACATATTTACCAGTAATATCTGCACTGTAACCTTCCACGTCTACATTTTGCCTTTGCAGACCAGGTTTCATACCTACGCCAACAGTAAGCTCTAGACCATAGTTGTCATTGTCTCTCGCCAATAAACGATAACGGACATCATAAAAACTCAGTGATAAATCATCAGTAATACCATATGCTGCAATCACCCCAAGACCTGTGTCATCTTTTTTACCTGTTTCACCGTAAACAGCAATTGCACCGACAAATATTTCGCCGTGTTTTAATGTTAACGAGCGCTTAACTAAATTTCGTTCACTCAATTCATTTGCCGCTGTTGCAACAGATACTAAAGATAAGATTAATCCAGTGATCATATACTTTTTCATTGTCCTTCCCTTTTAGGTTAATTTTTTGTAAAAAATTTATTTTGCAAGAAAAGAATACGATCAACCTAGATATATTTCTTTATACTTTGTGTAAGTTTGTGTTCTATGTTGTAATCACTAACAGTTAATTGTCAAAAAATGTCAAATTCAACTAAAAAATTCGCCAAAATCCGCTGCGCCGGCGGATGCGAACTCTCTGCTCTATTGCACCTAAGACCTTGATCTCAGTACTGACTACTATTTCTCCTGTCTCTTCACGAATAAGCCGAATGCCTTGTGATTGTGGTGAAGAAAATGTGTATTGATATACACCTGACCACTTACCTTGCCAGCAAGCTAAGCGAGTTTGTGACTTTTCGTGATACAAGCAAAAATTACCGGCACGTGGCACTTCCCAAATAAGTGCCACTGTAATGGCACAAGTGCGTTTTTCACTGGTTAATTCGCACACATTGGGGCTTGCGGTTAAGGTCGGCTCAGTCGTTTTTAATCTAATACCCAAGCCTTCTTGACCAGATAATACAGACCAGATCAATAATGAACTGACCACAGCGATTACCTTCAACACTGAGACAAAAAAACAGTTCAGAAGCTCCATAGCGCTCCCACTGCTAAAACATGGGTAGCTGAATTGACGGAAGTAATAGGGCTATTAGTTATTGAATTACTGAGCTTTGAATAAGCAGCAAAGGCAAAAAAGCTCCAATCATCGTCTATTGGATATTCAACATACAAGCGGCCAGTCAAACTCCAACCCGAGCTTGCTTGGTAAAGTGATCGATTGGGTGTTACTTCGTGGGCCGCAACACCTAAGTAATAATCGACTATGTGTTTTGAAAAATAGGTCAGTTCCCAAGAAGGAATAAATACCCATTTGTCTCTATAAAGGGGAAGGCTGTGATCAACCGAAAACAAAAAGCCGTTATGTAGACCTAGAGCATCGCTTATTGCAGTGACTCTTAGCTCGGAACGCTTAAATTGTTGCAAATATTCAATGCCCACCTCCAACGATCTATGTCGCGTGCTCAGGCCATCAAGCCGATTGCCCTGCTGCTGATATTGTTCAGATATAGTAGAGAACCAAGATGTACCCACCACACTTATCGAAGTGTTGTTAGTTTCACTGACGGTATAACCAAAGGTTAGCGGTTGAGAGGTATATGAGGAACATTCAATAAAGAAATTTTCATAATAGATGCCGCCAGCGCCAAGTAAAGCTAAGGAAATATCACCATCAGTGTGATCTAAGCTATCAATGACATTAGTTTTGTGCTGCAAACTTATTCCTAAGTCTAACTGCCAATTGAACGCGGGCGCATCTTTTGAATAGCACGGCGAGATAACTAAAACTAATAGCAAAAGTGCAATAACTTTGTACCCTAGCTGTCTATTGAGTTGATTGATAATAATATTTTCTAGCATGATACTATTGGTATAACCTTAGGCTTAGACTAGATATCCTTATGCTAAGTCTCCTTAAGCTAGATCTCCGCAAGTTAGATAACCTAAAGCCAAATAAATTTGTCTTTAGTACTCGAGGGATAAAAACCTAGCGAATGAATAATTTTACACAAAGAAATATAAATAAAAAAATACAAATAATCAACATTATTATAACAATGTTAACAAATAGCCATTTGCAGGCGTTGATTTATTGGACAATTTACAAGGGTTATCAGTGGCAAGTATGACGATTACATGAGTGTTGTTATTGATAAGTGTATATGCTCATCTCTAGTACAAATATTTGGCTGTTATTAACAGTTTGTTTTTTACTCATCTGCAACTTTTTGTATCGGTAAATGGTCATAGTTTTTCGTATCAAAACATTAATTTCTCAAATAAAAAACGCAGTCATGCGATGAAATATATTGATCGGTATAGCCACGACTGACCTCAGTAGTTGAACTATAAAATTGATTGGCAAAAGGCATTAGCCATGAGCTAAAGCTATGATGGTATTAATCAGTATCTATTGAGCTTAATAAAATAAGTTTGGGTATGTCCTCTGAGGTGTTAGATGAATGTGTGTGCACACTAAATAAACATCACAAGCAGGTTAGCTTTTGTCTTATTTTAGAGGTTGGGCTATTGCGTTATTCAGCTCAAGTCGACCATCATTGTCCTACTTGAGGCTTGTTCAGCAGGAAGAATTTAACGCTCTAGTGGATAAGTAAAGTCTACTAAACTAATTTATTGCATGCTTTGATAATTATGGTCAAAATTCAGCGCAGTTTCTCAGTCGTGTATATCTGTAGTTTGCGCCGACTCGCCCATAAGCGTTAACCACTGCCAACTAGGGTTTGTTATGGTCAATTAATGCAGAATTTTCACCTTGTTTTACCTGTGCTGATCAGCATGCTGTTTATTGCTGACTATATTCTACCAGCTCTCGTCTACCGCCCATGAATTTAGTCGCTAAAAAAACCTGATCTTTGATATCACTAATGTAGATAATATTTTTATGCACGTCTTTAATCACCGCAAATTCATTTGTCCTTAGGTCATAACTCCACAGCTGATTGTTGTGGTTTATGCCGTAAAGTAAATGGTTTTTTAGCAATACCTGATCGCCAAACAGCTTTTCAGTCAGTTGAGTCACAGGTTCATTTCTACCTTTGCTGTGTAGCCAAAAATTAGTTTGCCTATCGGCATAAATAATTTGCTGGTCATTGGTGTACGCCGACCAAAGAACGTTTTTTAATTGCAGATCTGTGGTTTCACCAGTAGTTATGTCAATACTGAATAACTGTTGTTGGTCTGTTTGATTATCAGTTACCAAGAGTATATCTGGCTTAGTCCATGGCATCAGAATACTCACCGCGACAGGCGAGTCGATTATGTTAACACTACCGTCGAGCTTCACTAAAGCCACTTGATTATTTACATTCAGCGCAATGGTTTGTCCATCCGGTGACCAGTGATAACGACTACTTTTTAAGCCGTGCTCAAATTGGCTCAGTTGATAGGTGCGATCACCGTCTATTATCCAGAGCTGAAGTTGTCCTGAGCGCTTAGAAATAAAAGTGATCAACTTGCCATGCGGTTGCACCTTAGCATTGACATCAAGTGCCGTTGACCGCGACAAAACCTCCAGATCGGCAGGATCCGCTGCGGTGTTGAGATAACCAATGTCGAAGTCTTTATTGCCAAAAGTAACCGCAAACTTAGGTTGATTTGGGTGAAAACTCGGATCCCATAATCCAGTATGACTGGCTGGGTGAATTAAGGTTAAATCACCTTGCTGACTAATGCGGTAAATTTTTCCTTGCGCATGTGTGAAAAATGAGTCGCCATCAGGGGAAAATACGATTGGAAATTGACGGTAAACAGAGTCATTTTCATTGGCGATAATAATGGTTTCAGTTTGTACCTTGCCGTTGAGATCTAAGGTCCTTAATACATGTGTATTATTTTCTGCCAATGTTACTGTTGCCAAGGTATTTGAGCTTCGAGAATAAGCTAAAGAATATATCCGGCCAACGGCTTGCTTTGACAGTTTAGTCAAGCTGTTGGTTATCGCATCGTAAATCACTAACTCTGGTTGAACGGTCTGTGCTTGATTACTCTCTGCTTGCGGATATTGCAGTAAGGCAATTCTACCGTCGTTCAACCAAGTTGGATGTGATGTTTTTAGTTCAGCACAATCGTAGCGCAATAAATTTTCTGATTGCCCATTCCATGCACGGGCAAAGTCTAAGGTTTGCAATTGCCAACACTGCTGGGTTGATTCTGAACTTTCGGAACAATTAGCTTGCAGTACAAATGCTAACTGTGAGCCATCTGACGACCAACTCAACTGACTGTATTGACCTGGTTCAGTGCTCAGTCGCTGTTCTTGATTATTAGTTAAATCTTTTGCCCAGAGATGACTGACACATCCCCCTTCATAGCGATTAAAGACTAGGTATTGACCATCCGGTGAATACGAAGCATTGAACTCTTGTTCATCACTGGCAGTGATCGGAGTAATGTCGGTGTACAGCGCAGGCTTTTTAATCGATAACAGCGCCGCAATAACAATAAATATAACGATAACCGCAAGTAAAATATGGGGTTTCGATTTTAATAGTTGAGTTATTTTGTGCTGGTTGACTTGGTTAGCTAAATTAACTTCAGTGCTTTCACTGTTTTGCCAACGAACATTAGCCTCTAAACTGTAGCCTTTTTTTGCATGGGTTTTGATAAATGCTTGTTGTTTGCTGTCATCGCCAAAGGCTTTTCGCAACTGTGCTATTGCCCGCTGCAGTGTGTTTGGCCCCACCACACTGTCTTGCCAAACCATGTCCATAAGCTCATCATGGCTGACCACTTCACAGGCTCGGCATGCTAAAACTTGTAATACTTTTAGCGCTTTAGGGGGGATACTAGTGGCTTGTCGTTGATACTGAATTTGATTGCGAGTGACATCAATAAAGTAGTTGTTAACCCAAAACTGTTTAGCCATACAAAAGTATATATCCTAGATACAAAGCAAGCCGAATAGTAACTTGCTCTTACTAACAAAATAAAGCTGAATTATCAAAAATCAGCTAAAAATCAGGTTTTTTTCATGTCCTCTCAGTGCAGGAATGGCAAGTTAGCAGCACAATTTACTTACCAACACACAAAAGGAACACCATGAGTGTCAATTTTACTTATAAAAAAATATTATTCGCACTGAGTTTTATCGGCATTGCCGTTGGCTTATTTTATCTTTATGCGCTAGCTGGGCTGTTGGCAGATCCCATTGCCTTTGACAAACCTCCAGCATTTGTCGAACAATACGCTGTTCAACGCTACGGATCATTAAATCAATCGACGTCGCCGCCACAAACGGCAGTGTTAACTAAAGACTATTTCAACGAAGCTGCTTTGGTGCGAAATGTCATCGTTAATGGTGAGCCATCAGAGCAACTCATACGCCTATTCACCCACCCTGATAAAGCGGTAAGGGTAAAAATCGCCATGGCTTTTAGTGAAGTCAATATCAAACTGTCCCACGATGAACAGACAAAATTTGCTTATAAAAGAGCTAAGTTCTGGCAGGACGCAGCGCAATACAGTGCCGATATTCAAAATGCCTTATTTGAAGCTTTGATCGTGTCCGCCAAAGAACAAACTACTACCTACATTCCCTATACGCTTGCTTGGTGGATGCAGGAGCAAAAACCAAAGGCGTTGGAGATACTCACTTGGGCAGCACAACACCATGCGGACAGTTGGGTAAGACGCTTCTCGGTGTACTACGTAGTGCAATTTGGTGAAAGCGAAAAGTATGCGGCGGAGTTGATTGAAAATAGCACACATGATCCCGCCTTCAAGATCCGTAAAGAGGTACTCAATCAGCGATTTAGACGATTTCAACAAATGATTTTTGGCGAACAAGCATAACAAGGAAAACATCAATGTACCCACAAAGTAAGAAAATATTGGTAGCTATCCTATTTATTTGTGTCAGTGGTAACACATGGTCAGACACTGATAATAAAACAAGTCATTTGATCGGCCCATATCTCGGTCAACAAGTCCCTGGTTTACAGGCAGAGATGTTTGCTCCAGAGATTATTTCCACCTCAGGTTGGGAGTATGGCGTAGTGTTTACCCCCGATATGAAAGCAATGTACTTTGTCCGTGAGGTAAATACCGACAGTAAGCCAAAACAGCAAATGGTGGTTTATCAACAACAAAGTGGTATCTGGCAGCAGCGAGTAGTTTCTGATCGCGTCGGTACTCCAACCTTTGCACCCGACAACAACACCATGTTTTTTGGCAGAGGTTATAAAAATCGCACAAAAACTGGTTGGTCAACAATGAAGCGCTTAGGTAAAGATTTTGAACCATTTGCTATTATGCGGGTTACCTCCTCAATTGATGGCACATTGGCGTTTGATGAGGTGGGTGAGCAAGGAAACGGTATTTTGCGTTATTCCTCGTTGAACAATGGCCAACGATCTGCGCCCAAACCATTTCCAACACAAATCAACACAGGTATTTGGAATGCCCATCCGTTTATTGCACCTGACGAAAGTTATCTTATTTGGGACGGTCAACGCAATCAAACATCAGCCAATTCAGATCTGTTTATTAGTTTCAAACAACCTGATGGCACTTGGGGAGCAGCGATTAAATTTGCTGACAATATCAATACACCTGACTCGGAATTTGCCGCACAAGTCACGCCTGACGGTAAATATTTATTTTTTAACCGCACCCACCAAGGCAATACCGATACATTCTGGATCGATGCCCAAGTCATAGAGTCATTGCGAGCCGATCAGCTGACACAGCTAAGTGCTGAGTAAAGTTAATAGCACTGGCTGATTTTACCGTGAGTTCAGTTTAAAAATAAAATGGAAAGTGATTTAAAAACAATAGCTAACGAGCACCACCTAGGGTGCTCGTTAAACTTTTCCCGACTGTTTTGTAAAAGCTAATGCAGGTTCAAAGATGGGTTCAAAGACGGCTTCAACAATATTAAACCATAGCGCCCTAATCTTCTTCCTCTAAAGTCATTAGCGAGGTATTGCCACCCGAAGCAGTGGTATCAATACTGATGGTTTTTTCAGTGATCAAACGCTGGATCAAGTTGTCAAAATATTCTGAGCTGATCACCGGTAGAATAGCCCCCGGTCGCTCAGCTAATTGCTCACTGAAGTAGTGTTTGCGATCGCAATGACTGTCAACCACAATGCCTGACAGTGCCGGATGTGCCAACATGGTAGACAGGTGCCGTAACCTCGCCACTTGAAAGACATCTTTATCTTCACCAGTAGCAATAAACTTATCTCTGATCGCCAACGCTTCATCATAAAAAACATCTGAAACCACAGAAATCACCGTATTGCCTGTCGCCAAGGCAGTGACAAAAGAAATCACCCAAAAATGAAAACTGACATTTTTATCGGCAAAACAGATAATTGTGCCGCGGTTTTCCAAATACAATATATTCGATTCACCCGTTGGTCCCGGTAGTACCGTGGGTTTATGTAAACGTTTTTCAATATCAATCAATTGCGCTCGCGCCACCGTTAAGGTTTGCTCTAGATCTTCGGCTAAATCATTAACGATACCGACATGGGCAATTTTTGCTAATAATTGCCGAACACATGAAATACGACGATTGAGTTCGGTTAAACGCCATTGTTTTTCTGCTACACCAGCTTTATTCATCAACAGCATCGCTTCTTGCTTAGCTCGCTCATCGCCAGCTAAAGCCTCGACTTGCGCAGGCAGCAAGTTAAATTGCTCAGCATCAGGTGTGGCTTTTTCTTTGACTAAACGAGTTAAGTAATTTGGGCCACCTGCTTTCGGGCCAGTACCCGACAGGCCACGACCACCAAAAGGTTGCACACCAACAATAGCACCGATCATATTGCGATTAATGTATATATTGCCAGCCCGGGAAAGTTTCGCTAATTCCAAGGCACGGTGCTCAATACGGGTATGGATGCCCATGGTTAAACCAAAGCCAGTGCCATTGATACTGTCAATCACCTGTTCGATATCGCCGCCTTTGAAGCGCACAACGTGCACACAGGGGCCAAAAACTTCCTGTTTGAGTAAACTGATATCGGCAATTTCATAAAGTCTCGGAGCAAAAAAGAAATGCTCATTTTCAGCGACATCTGTTGAGATCTGACATTGATAGAGCAGGCGACCATGAGTTTTCATATAGTCACTGTGGGCATTTAGCGCATCCAGGGCTTTTTTGTCTATCACCGGACCGACATCGGTACTTAACTGTGCCGGATCACCAATGTGCAGTTCTGCCAAAGCGCCTTTGAGCATAGTGATCACTTGATCAGCAATGTCTTCTTGTAAAAATAACACCCGCAACGCCGAGCAGCGTTGCCCTGCCGATTGAAATCCAGAAGAGATCACATCGTCAACCACTTGTTCAGGTAAGGCAGTAGAATCGACGATCATACAATTTTGTCCACCCGTTTCTGCGATCAAAGGTACTTGATCACCACCACGCTCCGCTAACGTTTGCGAAATAACCGTACCTGTCTCGGTTGAACCAGTAAACATCACCGTTTGAATACGCGGATCTGGAATGATCACTCTGCCCACTTGACTACCTCGAGCGATCACCACACTGACCACGCCGGCTGGCAAACCAACTGACAGCATTAACTCTAGGGTGCGCAGGGCGATCAAACTGGTTTGCTCAGCGGGCTTTGCTATCACCGTATTACCAGTGGCGATGGCAGCTGCCACTTGCCCTAAAAATATCGCTAAAGGAAAATTCCACGGGCTAATACACAATACTACACCACGGGCTTCTAACCTTTCATCGGCTTCTAGTGCCACGGCTCTTTGCGCGTAATAACGGCAGAAATCAACAGCTTCTCGTACTTCATCAATACCGTCTTGGGCAACTTTACCCGCCTCTTTAATACACAAGGCGATCAGTTCGTGAGTATGACGCTCTAAAATATCGGCAATGCGACACAACAATTCGGCACGCTCTGTCACTGAAGTCGTTGACCATTTACTAAAGGCCGCTTGCGCGCTATCGATCATCGCCAGCATATCAGTTTGATCGTGAGCTTGATGAAAACCAATAATTTCGCGGTGATCGGCTGGATTTTTAACGGCACTGGTGCCTGCGGGTACATCACTGGCTGTCAAAAGATTTTGATCAAACCAGCGATCCAGAGAAGCTTTTAAGTCGACAATTTGGTTAACATCGGTTAAGTCTAAACCGGCAGAATTATCGCGCCCCTGACCGTTTTCATTGTGGTATAAAGCAATGGGTTTAACAATTTGTTGGTTGTACTTATCTTTTAAGCGCTGAGTTTTTTCAACCGGATCAGCTAGTAGGGATTCTACTGGTTGTGATTCATCAACAATAGCATTAACAAAAGAGGAATTGGCGCCATTTTCCAATAAGCGTCGCACTAAATAAGCCAGTAAGTCTTCGTGGTAACCCACAGGTGCATAAATACGACATTGAATGTTTTCATTACTGACAATTTGATCGTAAAGTGAATCGCCCATGCCGTGTAAGCATTGAAATTCGAAGCCCTCCTTGTCATCACCTGCAAGTTCAACAATTGTTGCTGCTGTATAGGCATTATGAGTGGCGAACTGTGGATAAATAGTGTCTCTGTAATCGAGTAATTTATTGGCACAGGCGTGATAAGAGACGTCGGTGGACGACTTGCGAGTAAATACTGGGAAGTGCTGATGCCCATCCTTTTGCGCATTTTTAATTTCGCTATCCCAATAAGCTCCCTTAACTAAGCGCACCATCATTTTACGGTTGAATTTGAGTGTTAATTCCCGCAACCAATCCACCACAAAAATAGCGCGTTTTTGATAGGCTTGCAGGGCAATACCAAAACCACGCCAATCACCTAATTCAGGATCACCAAAGACTGCCTCAATCACATCGAGGGAGATATCTAAGCGCTCAGACTCTTCAGCATCAACAGTCAAGCCAATATTGTATTGCTTAGCTTGTAAACACAGAGCTTTTAGCTTAGGGACAATTTCAGCCATGACCCGCACTTTATCAGTAAATTCATAACGAGGGTGTATGGCTGACAATTTTACCGAAATACCGGGTACCTTGCGCGGATCGTCTTTACCTGAGGCCAGCGCTACAGCACCAATGGTCTCGATAGCTTGCTGATAAGATTGCAGATAACGCTGGGCATCAGCCATAGTGCGCGCGCCTTCACCCAGCATGTCATAGGAATAGACATAGCCCTGTTGTTCTTTGCTGGCAGCGCGTTCAGTTGCTGCGGCAATGGTTTCGCCCATCACGAACTGCTTACCCATGATTTTCATGGCGAAATTCATGGCTGTGCGAATGACTGGCTCACCTAAGCGGCCAACCGTTCTCTTTAGTAAGCCAAAACTGTCTTGTTTGCGTTTATCGGCAAAATTAACCATAGAGCCAGTGATCAACAACCCCCATGAAGAGGCATTAACAAATATCGAATCACTGCTACCTAAGTGACTACTCCATTGACCTTGAGAAATTTTATCGCGAATTAACACATCTTGCGTATGCTTATCT
Organism: Thalassotalea sp.; assembly: GCA_042091375.1. GTDB lineage: Bacteria > Pseudomonadota > Gammaproteobacteria > Enterobacterales > Alteromonadaceae > JBELHO01. The sequence goes on from JBELHO010000059.1 coordinate 18,960, forward strand.
GGTACCCTTAACAAGGCTTCTGCCAAACACATTAACACTACGCCTTCTTCACTGGATAACGAGTATTCGTTTAACAAGGCATCGATCGCACCATTGCCTGCTTGATCTTGGCGTATTTTTAATACCATTTGTCGAGCCCTTTCCCAAGCCCGACTGCGCGCACTGACATTGACCTCAGCCAACGGCAAAATGTGATCTATAGCGGTATTTTCATCAATTCGATAAAAATCGCGAATTTTCTGACGAATGGCTCCGTCAACAATAAATGAATCATTAAAAAGCAAGAGCTTACCCTCAAAATATATAAACAGTGTGGTGTTAATGCATACTGTTCAGTGTTAACACCCTAAAACCTATGTGAAAAATCTTTACTAGCGAAACAACTAACCATGATGATTTAACATTTGTTGATGTTTAGCCAGTATTTTAGCGTCCTTTTGTGGCGCAACAGAACTGACCAGATAAATCACCAAACTACAAGATATAAAGCCCGGCACAATTTCATACATAACAGAACTCAAAGGCTGTCCATCAATAGTGATGGGTAAATAAATCCACAGTAGTACGGTCGCTGCTCCAGTGATCATGCCAGCAAGCGCAGCATTTCCAGTCATTTTACGCCAATACAAACTGGCAATAACCACAGGGCCAAACGCCGCACCAAAACCAGCCCATGCATTACTGACTAGAGATAATATTGAAGAATTGCGGTCATAAGCTAAAGCAATGGCGACCAGCGCCACAAGCAATACCGATAAACGACCAATCAACACTTGTTGTTTCTCACTGGCTTGGCGATGTAAAAAAGTTTTATAAAAATCCTCAGTTAACGAACTCGATGTCACCAATAACTGTGAAGAAATAGTGCTCATAATCGCCGCTAAAATTGCCGCTAATAAAAAACCAGCAATCAGAGGGTTAAATAAAATTTGTGACAGCACGATAAAAATGGTTTCCGCATCATCGAGTTGCAACCCTGATTTGGCGACATAAGCAATACCGGCCAAACCAGTGGCCATAGCACCGATAATCGCTACTATCATCCAACTCATACCGATGCGCCGTGCAGTGGGTATATCTTTTACGTGGCGAATTGCCATAAAACGAACGATGATGTGCGGTTGACCAAAATATCCTAGTCCCCATGACATCGCCGACAAAATACTGATCAAGCCAACGCCGTTAAACACATCTAATAAACTCGGATTAATGTTCATTATCGTGCTCTGCATTTGTGCTATACCACCCACCTCTTGAATCGTGACCACAGGCACTAATACTAAGGCAATAAACATAATACAGCCTTGCACAAAATCGGTTAAACTAACTGCTAAAAAACCGCCAAATAACGTATAGGCAACCACCACACTGGCAGTGACATACAACCCCGTTTCATAAGGCAAATTAAAAGCACTTTCAAACAACTTGCCGCCGGCAACAATACCACTGGAAGTATACAAGGTAAAAAACACCACAATCACTAGTGAAGCAACCACCCTAAGCAAATGTGACTTGTCGTTAAAGCGGTTTTCAAAAAAATCAGGCAAAGTAATAGCGTCGTTAGCCAGTTCAGTATAAGTGCGCAACCTTGGCGCCACCACCAGATAATTTAACAAGGCGCCAATAACTAAGCCAACGGCTATCCATGTACTGCTAGCGCCACTGAGATACATAGCACCTGGTAAACCCATTAGCATCCAACCACTCATATCCGATGCACCAGCAGAAAGTGCCGCGACACTTGGACTTAAGTTGCGGCCACCCAACATGTAACCAGACACATCACTGGTGGATTTGCGAAATGCATAGACACCAATAGCCAACATGACCAAAAAATAAAGAGCTAAAGAAATAAGCGTTTCAAATTGCAAAATAAGGTCCACCGTTATTGGAAAAACAGAAAAAGCTAGAGTTTATCACTGCCGAGCTAAAGAGTTAGCTCATAGAATAATCCATAACCCTTGATAAAAAAACTTAAGATTGTTTTTTAGTACAAAATAGTAATTGTAGAGCCCTCGTTCATTTACAATGGCAAAACTTCTAATAAACAGAAAATCAAACACTCAAATTTCCCATTGTCACAGAGACAGCAGCACTGCAAACTGTTGACAATTGCCAAGCTTATTGCCACACGTCAGAACGAATTCTACCTTGGATGTTAACTTCCGATTGATTAAAATCAAGGGATTGATTAAATTTAATTTTCGCTTGGTAATCTTTGGTCAAATTGACTATGGTCGGGGTTAATAAAACAATGGCATAAATATTAACCAAGGTCATTAACCCCAAAGCAACATCAGCCATATTCCACACTTGCTGTAGCGAAGCGGTTGCCCCCCAATAGACCATGAATAAGTACAATGCAGTATAGCTAACACGTCCTATCCTGTTATCTAATTTAAACAAATGTAAATTACTTTCAGC
>JBELHO010000060.1:0-20469 GCA_042091375.1 Thalassotalea sp.
TGTTAATGGCTAATGTGAAATAGTTAATGGTTAATGTGAAATAGTTAATGGTTAACGATAATGGCTAATGCTACCTTTGAGAAACGCAGATCTGAAATAGTTTTTTGCCAAAACAGTGAATTTTTGTGGTTTTACTGATTATTTTAATAATTTAAGATTTTTATTGTAAACTCATTCGTTGTTATTTCTTTTAAAAGCTCATCGAGCTAATCGCAATTGATAGCCAAGGATCTCAGGTGAGTCTGGATCGAGCAAGTTAAGTGCGTCTATCATTCCAGCAATAGCTAATTTATTGGGTCCATTAAAAAAGAGCACTAAGCCGTCGCCACTACTTGGATAATAATAAGCTAATGACACCACTTTCCAATTGGTTCCTCTGTGGCCAATGAGTTTTTCATCGTCAAAAATCGACATACTCCAGCCCAAACCATAGCCTAATTGGGTTGGACAAGGAATGTCGCCACGATCATCACAAACGATGTCGTTTTGTTCAAATTGAACTCCTTGCATACTGTCTCTTGCTGCTGTTAACTCTGGTGATAAGCCATTGCCTTGCATTGCAGAGATCAAAAACTTGGCATAATCTTCAACAGTGATCACTAAGTTTGCTGCTGCAGAGTAGCTGCCTTCCTCAGCGCAGTAGCCATAAGGGCTACAGTAATACCCATAAAATGTACCCTCTTGATCATATGGCTTAGCGATTCGATCATAGTTTTTAGGATCTACTGTTAAATAGGCATCAGACATGCCTAAGGGATCAAAAATCACTGTTTGAACAAGTTGATCAAACGGAGTATTGAGTTTGGTTTCAGCGTATTTAGCTAAATATTCAAATCCTTCGCCAGAATACCTAAACCCTTTACCCGGTTGATGAACAAAAGATAATTTTCCATCATTAGAGAAGTACCGCCAGTTCATAAAACCGCTGGTGTGAGAAAGTAACATTTTCGGGGTTAATTCTTTAACGGCAGGATCATTAGTCAAATCTGGGTCGACCCAAAACGAGGCCACTTTTTCATCAAGGGAAAGCTTGTCTTGGGCTATCAAACGCAAAATAGTTTCTGCAACAACAGGTTTAGTTAATGAAGCGACATTAAACAGAGTCTGTCCAGAAGCGGGCACTCCTTCAGATTGCCAACCGTACTGATTTACCCACGCCACTTGCCCCTTATTGATCACGGCAACACCTAGCGTATTGATGTTGTTTTTTTCAACGAGTTCCGCAAATGCTAAATCCAACTCAGCCGTGTTTGTTTTAGCTATATTGATGACCTTTGGCTTGTTCAAAGACAGTGAAGCAGGCTCAGTGCTACAACCGAAAAGTAACCCAACCAATAAAAAATAAACTATTTTCAACATAATATTAATTTCCCCGAATTATCTGGATGATCATAAGTAAAGTTGTTTAAGGCAGTGCTTGTGATTTTGTTAATTGGTTTTATTATTGTCTTGATCAAGCGATTCCTTGGAAAGGAAATGCTCGGCAATTTCATCAGCCATCAAATCACTTCTCACGTTTCCGTTATTACTTAAAATAAAGACCGTTAATTTTTCATTGGGAAAACGCAAGCTTTGTGCGTGAAAACCATAAGTCACCCCGTCGTGATGGACAGCTTTTCTGTTTAGTCGATCTTGCAGTTTTAATCCAAAACCATAATTGCTGAATTCACTCTGTGGTATGGGTTGTTGACTGAGTGCTAGTAAGTGATCTTGATCGGTGACTGATTGCAGTTTTTGCTCGTAGATCAATTGATCTTTTAGGGTGGTAAATAAAAATCCTTCCCCCGTGGTTTTGGTAACAGTTGGGGTTTGCCACCATTCACCTCTACCCCAATCACTGTATGGGTTTGCTCGATTGGGGATCACTTGCATATAACGTTCAACAAAAGCCGTATCTTGCATGCCTAAACGTTGAAAAAACACTTTTGAATACTGAGTAAATGACACACCAGTCACCTTCTCAATAATCTGAGCGAGGATATTATAGTTTGAGTTACTGTATTGATACTTTGTACCCGGTTGAAAAACCAATGTTTTTTGTTTAGTTAGTAAGTCAATGATGTCACTATTATCTAAACCAACTCGTTTCCACCAAACAGGCCCTTGCTCACTGAGTAAGTCAACATACTCGTGAATACCACTGGTATGATTAATTAAGTGTTTTATTTTAATTTTATCGTTGACATTAGGGTATAGAGTCGGCAAATACTTTCTTAGGTCATCCTCTATATTGAGCTTTTGATCCAGTGACAACTGCAAAATCATCAATGCAGTGAATTGTTTAGCCGTAGAAGCAATGTTTGAACGGGTATTTTGATCAAAAGGAACTTGATGTTGTAAATTGGAAAGGCCTCTGTACCTTTCGTAAATGACGACTCCATCTTTGACTATGCCCACTCCTATGCCTGGATCATCTGACTTAATGTTAGCATCCACAATGGCATCAATTTGGGGAAACTGCTGAGCTTGACCAGCCATTGAGAAGAACAAAGGTAAAAAAAACCCAAGCAACAAAAACTTTTTCATTAGCTCACTCCATGTTGATATCCGCTTTGATGAAATAACTCTACCTAAATTGTGTGATAAAGTGCAACAGATTCCAAAGTGTTCAGTTTACACACCTGAGAATTACGATACTAGAATTCCCTTGTTTAATGGTGTGCGTGGCCGCGATCCTGCTGATCAAAAAACTACTCAAGCAAACCCGATCGCTTGGCAATTTCTGACTCAAAACCATCAATACTTTTTTGATTTTTTTTCAGCCAATACCTTTAGATACCTTCTTTCCCTTGAGTTTCAGACCACTGACTCAATTGATCGCGATCCCCCTCATAGTTAAAGTAAGGCACTGACATGCCGCATGACACTTGCACTAAATTAGGGCGTGTTGATCTTTCATTTTAGCCTCTGCTATAGGCTAATTTTTAAGATAACAAGGCGAAAAGCGTGTTATGTAGTTATTCTACTTTAACGATTTTCAACGCTGTTAGGTTGAAAATTAGTCATAGCCCTTCGGGTTGCCTTGAAAAAGTGTCACTCTTTGTTGCTTAAAGACTATTTGGAACAACCAAACATGACTTTCAGCGCCTCGATTGCCATCTTTTTCAAGTGCAACAGAGCTATAAACTGAAAGTTCAACACGCCCTAATATCAATAATAAAAATTTAACGATTGGCCACACTGTTGGGAAACAAATTTTCATATATGTGCCACTCGTCACTTTTAGGATGAAGCACAGTAGGGACACCATATATCCTCAATATTTGCGGGTCGCCTTCAAATGCACAAAACATGATGGTCATACGCGGACTTTTGATCACATGAGCTGCACTTTCATTACCACTGCCTGTTAAATTTAGCCAAGCCACTTTGGTTTCACTGATCACTTTAAATGAATCTCCGCCTTTGGGGGATAGATTGACATGACCATTTTCAGCTGTAGTAGCGACGAAGTAAATTTTTTGCTTTTCAATGAAAGATATGTGCTTATTCGTTAATTTTAATGATTTTTTCCCATATTCACTGTTCCTTTCACAACGCCTTCACGCTACCCATTTAGCCTACTAATTTAGCACACCAGCTTTTGACCTCAACACAAAACCAACATGCTGAAAAAAGAACGCATGTGCTAGGCGGATACGCCAAGAGAATACAACATGCCCTTACTAAAATGGCTAGTGATTGAAAGGCTTATGAAAGCAAGGCTGATAATAGTAAGGTTAACAATAGCAGGGCTGATCATTGCCGAGCTGTTCAGTTCGACCTGTTCAGTAATAGGGTGTCAGAGCTCAGCTGTCATTGCTCCCATCGCCCTGTCAAAATCCTAATAGCATGAGCAAGGCTTGATAAACTTCTGATCAATTGACAAGTGTATGAACAATAGTCGATTTGTTTTCACATTTGATTGGATATTCCCGAGACTGGTCATTGGTGATGATCTGCAATACAAAATCTTGCCGACATTCACTGGTAATGACAATGGGTTGTTCTAAAGATTGCCGCTTATTGGCAATGAGATCGACTGAATTCCATTGGCCTGACGGTGATTTAAATCGCAATCCGCGCAATCCGTGCCGACTTGTCTCGTTAATACGCCAAGTCACTCGATTATTGGGCGCATCAACCCGTAAGCCAATTTTGTGTTTAATCAGATAGTTGATAGGCGCGAGACCAGACCACCCAATAAAGTCTGGTTTTGCTTTGCGGCCTTTTTGCCATTTCAGGGGGTAATAATTTTCCCATGCAGTGCCTGTCTGTTCAAACACCGCAGTCGTGGCGTCTAAGTGATTTAATGCAATGTCTCGAGCCAATTGCCAACGCTGGTTTTTTTCAAGACCTTCAATGATCATTGTATTGGTAGGTACCCATACAGCGCCAGCCCAATAATCGCCATTAAAGCCGATCTCATTGACAGGATGAGTGGGCACTCTGTGGGCTGTGTTAAATGAGTTGGGATCATTGAGGTGTTGTACTAATCGATCCACTTGATGCTGTTGAGGTATTTCTCCTAGTAATGTCCAAAAAGCGGCGATAGTGCGCATCGTCATGCGCTTATTGTCTTTGCCCCAATCGTAGTAGAATCCAGTCTTTTCATCCCACAAAGTGCGGTTGATAAAATTGGCGTAATGGTCTGCCCGTTGCGTGTAAAATTGTACTTCATTAGTTTGATCTAATATTTGCGCAATACTTGCCAACCAACGGTCAAAAATCACCATTTCTGCAGCCACATCAATGCCGGCTAACAACATTGAATTGCGCGGCGAATCATCCATAGCCCCGTGATCGGTTAAGTAAAGTCCGCTGTCTTTGTGATAGATTTTTTGATAACTATCGCGGAATTTTTTTAGGGGCAAATACACCTGAGATAACCTTTCTTTATCGGCAGTAAAAGCATATGCTTCTAGCTCAGCCCATGCCAAAATAGGGTGGTTTAAGTTACCAGGTGTGCCCGGCTCTGACCATCCTTTAACCCCCAACTTAGCGTCTTTTTCACCAATTTCACGAATGATTTCACCATCTGGTAACTGGGTGCGATAAAAGTTATCTAAGCCTTCAATGGCAGGAAAAATATGATGGGCATAATTTCCCCACATAATAGAAAAACTCATGTCCCATAAAAAAATGTTTTCGTTAAATGCTTCGTCGATATAATTAGACACCAGCGGGCTGCTTTTAATCGGTGCTTTAAAGTGCTGAAAACCTATTTCCCAGGCTTTGTAGTAAAAATCGATATAGCTAGGCTTTTGATCAAAAATAGGCTGTGGCAATTGATCTTTGTGCTCAGCAAACAGGGGTATATCGCCTCCTTGATATTGACGTTTAGGGTAGTAAGATCCTAACTCATTGAGGGATATTTCAGTACTACTCAAGGCTAGCAAAGGCATTAACAAAATCAATAAACAACTCGAAATTCGCGTCTTCATTAGTAGCCCCACTGTTGAATAATGTCTTTTAAGTACTGACCATTTTTCGATAAATCCGTGCTTTGCCATTGGCCGTTACTGGCTGCATTGGGTGTTAACAAGGCAGATCCTTCGCGTTTATTGGTAACACTCCATGCACAGTGAATGAGTTGATGCTGGCGCAAGAAATCTAGCCATGCACCAGTGCTTTCCTCGTCAATATTGCCATCACCATCGGCATTGACTGTGCCCCACTCTGAAACAATTAACGCTAAGCCAGCCTGTAAGGCTTTATTGGCTTTTTGACGAAGTGCCTGTTTGTGAGTGCCTGCATAAAAGTGCAAGGTGTAAGCAATATTGCTAGCACTTGTGATGGGATCATCAACCACTTTATCGACATCTTGCGACCAGCTTTGCGTGCCTACAAGAATGATATTCTGCTTGTCTATGTTGCGAATTTCTTTGATCACAGCTTCAGCATAAGGTTTGATCACAGTTGACCAATCTGTATTTTTCAGTGGCTCGTTGTAGATTTCGTAAATAATATTGGGGTAATGACCATATTTTTTGGCGATTTTCTGAAAGAAATCTATGGCTTGTAACAAGTGATCTTCTGCGTGATGGGAGTGCCAATCAACAATCACGTAAAGCCCTTGTTCAATAGCGGCCTCAATAACCCGCTCGGCTTTGCGATAATTTCTCTGTGGGTTAACAATATAGCCGCCTTTATTATCAACACCTATAGCGGCGCGCACTATACCCGCCTGCCACTGTGTGGCAAAAGTTGCGATCACTTCTGCATTATAATATTTTTCGCCCTCCCAACCGTCATTACTCCAAAATAAACTGGGGCCAGCAAGGGATACAGGCTGATTTTGTTGGTTAACGACTTTGCCATTGACTACCTGTAAATTGCCGTGTTTTGCGACTGGCGTTTTTGCTTGCAAATTCGCTGAACTAAAAATCATTAGCCAAACACACAGTACCATTTTAAATTTCATCAATTTTGTCATTTGATCACATCCCATTTTTGTGATTTTTGATCAAACTACCGATCGACAAAGCTTCTGTCGACTGAGAAGACAACACATCTTAAAGTTGAACGTTTAAATTGACGTAAAGACAAAAGTCAGACCTTGCCGCGAAGCCAGCAATGCTGTTTTGATTCTCAAAAACAGTGTTTTTGATTTTTTTATTTTCAGGTAAACTGTGCAAACACTTTAACTAGATAAGTCATGGGTTGACCTTCACCAATTGACAGGCATTGCATAAAATCTACTGTTATTTACATGCAACATTGCTAAGTTTGGTCGATTACTCCAGCTAATATCAACCCAGGCGATAAATGAAAGCGCTTTCATTTATCGCTTAAATTGATTATTCTGTAGTTCTAATAATGCCGTTAGACATGATTTGTAAACCTGACATAAAAAAACGCACATGAACAAAATAACTAATAAACTGACTTTGCGCTCAGAGCAGCAATTAACCAAAGCAAATAGAGTGGCTTTTTTAACAAGATCAACAAGGGGATCACATGCAATTATTTAATCGATTTCTACTTAGTATTGCCATTGTCACTGCTGGCGGATGCTCTGACACAGGGTCTGATGCAAATCGCAACGCAACAAAAACAGTGCAGCCAGGATCAGTGAGTAGCGCTACCCCTCTACCACCAAGCAATATTGAGAAAAATATGAATATATGGCCTAAGTTAGATATTGCAGTCAAACAAACCCCAGAGATTGAACAAAAAATCACTCAGCTTATGGTTGATATGACCATAGAGCAGAAGGTTGCACAAATGATCCAGCCGGAAATTCGCGACATCACAGTAGAAGATATGCGTAAATACGGCTTTGGCTCATACCTCAACGGTGGTGGCGCTTTTCCTAACGACAATAAACATTCTACGCCAGCTGACTGGATCAAATTAGCAGAAGACATGTATCAAGCCTCGGTTGATGACAGTGTCGATGGTTCATCCATTCCAACCATGTGGGGAACAGACGCAGTACACGGTCACAACAACGTCATTGGTGCCACCCTCTTTCCCCATAATATTGGCTTAGGAGCTGCAAACAACCCTGAATTGATTGAAAAAATAGCCAATATCACCGCAACAGAAGTGATGGTGACAGGTATTGATTGGGTTTTTGCTCCCACAGTCGCTACCGTGCGCGATGACCGATGGGGACGCACCTATGAAGGCTACTCAGAAGATCCAGAAATTGTACGCGATTACTCGCGCGCTATCGTTAAGGGTTTACAAGGTCACGCTGACCAAGACTTTTTAAGTGATAACCGAGTGATCAGCACCGTCAAACACTTTTTAGGTGATGGTGGTACAGTCGCAGGTGATGACCAAGGTGATAATATTGATTCAGAGCAAGCCTTGTTTGATATTCACGCGCAAGGTTATGTTGGCGGCTTAACTGCCGGTGCACAATCGGTGATGGCCTCATTTAACAGCTGGCACGGAGATAAGATCCACGGCAACAAATACTTGCTAACAGATGTGTTAAAACATCGCATGGGATTTGACGGCTTTGTGGTGGGTGATTGGAACGGCCACGGACAAATTACTGGATGCACTAACGAAAATTGTCCGCAAGCCATTAACGCAGGGCTTGATATTTACATGGTACCTACCGATGCGTGGAAACCCCTTTTTCACAACACTGTTGCACAAGTTAAAGACGGTACCATTGCCATGTCGCGCATTGACGATGCAGTGCGTCGCATCCTAAGAGTAAAACTGCGCGCTGGCTTATTTGATAAACCCAGCCCAGCAAAGCGCAAGTTCTCTGGTAAAACCGAGTTAATTGGTCACCAAGACCACCGTCAAGTCGCTCGCCAAGCAGTTCGAGAGTCGCTGGTCTTATTAAAAAACCTCGATAACACCTTACCCTTAGCACCAACACAACGAGTGCTGGTCACTGGTGACGGCGCTGATAACATAGGCAAACAATCGGGTGGTTGGAGTATTACTTGGCAAGGCACCAACAATACCAATCAAGATTTTCCTGGCGGCACCTCTATATACGCAGGTATAAAATCACAAGTACAAGCAGCAGGTGGTGAGGTAGAGCTGAGTGAAGATGGCAGTTTTGAGCAAAAGCCTGACGTCGCTATTGTGGTATTTGGTGAAGAGCCCTATGCGGAAGGTCATGGCGACCGTGAAAACCTCGAATATCAACGCGGTGACAAAACCGATCTAGCTTTGCTTAAAAAACTCAAAGGGCAAGGTATTAAAGTGGTGTCAGTGTTTATCAGTGGTCGTCCTATGTGGATCAATGCTGAGCTCAACGCCTCAGATGCATTTGTTGCTGCATGGTTACCTGGCTCGGAAGGGCTAGCTGTAGCCGATGTGATCATGGCCAATACCGATGGCTCGGTGCAAACCGACTTTAAAGGCAAGTTGTCGTTTTCATGGCCTAACAGTCCAGATCAAGTTACAGTGAATCGCGGTGACAGTGATTACACCCCTCTATTACCTTATGGTTTTGGTTTGCGTTACGGTGATGAGAATGTATTAAACAACGCGTTAAATGAAACATTCGTTCGCGATACAACAGAAGCTAAAACCCGTAAACTGTTTGATGGCAAAGTGCACAAACCTTGGTTGATGCAACTGATCTCTGGCGATCAAATCAATATTTCAGCCAGTAGCCACAGCATTGGCGCCCTGAGCTATCGCACCATTGATAAAGTGGTACAAGAAGATGCCATCAAGCTGGTCGCAGACGGCTCTGGCGAAGCGCAAATGAGACTTGTCAGTAAAAGTCACTTCAGAGAAGATCTGATGTCAGCACTTGAAAACAAGGCGGCTTTGCAGTTTGAAGTCAAGCTTGATCAAGCCCCGAGCTCAGCCGTCACTATTGGCATGAACTGTGAGGGAACAGGTGATCCTGAAGGCTCATGCCGAACCGAAATTGACATCACTGCACAGCTAAACGCATTACCGCAAAACCAATGGAGTAACATTTCCATTGATTTAAACTGTTTTGTTAAACAAGGGATCCGTCTCACCGATATCGTTGTGCCATTTTCAGTGAGTACAGCTGGCAAGTTAACCATGAGTTTAACCAATATTGTTCTTGAGCCAAACCGTGCGGCTAATGCAACCTTAAGTTGTCAGTAGTTTAGGAATACGGATGAGTGTTAGCCACTCATCCGTTTTTTATTGTGCAACACTTTCTCTTTATCATCACTATTGTTCTGCTGATCAGCAGCTGTTCTTCACTTAATCAAGAAACTCAACTCAGGGATAATATCAAGCTAATGTCCCTGAATATTTACGGTTGGAAAACCATGCCACAGCACGCGCAAGATTATGCCGCTCTGGTTAAAGCACACGAGATTGATATTTTGCTGATCCAAGAAGGCAGTGACGATTGGCAACTGACCACCACTATGCCTAGTAACTATCAACGCGCTGAACAACTCAGACAAGCCTTAGGGCAATGTTGGTATCGACAATGGCAGATATTAGTTAATCAATGCCAACAGCTTTCACTGCAACAAGCCCAGCGATTTGATTTGTCAGACGGCCCTAATGCAGCCAGAGCTGGAGAAATAGCCACAGTCAGCACAGGCAGCACTGTGAATAGCGACCAAGCTGAATGGCTATTTATCAATGTACACTGGGATCACCAAAGCCAAGAGGTGCGCGCTAAAAATGCCTTTGAAACAGCTCAAGTTATTAATCGAGCCAAAGCAGATCAACTAGTTTTAGCAGGTGATTTTAATATGCCTTGCCATCAGGCTTTAGCACTACTGAGCCAATACAGCGAAATCCCTTTACAAGTTGACGGGGGAATTGACTGTGTATTTGCCAACACTCCATTACAGCATGCTCAAGTCATTGATGCCGACCCATCTGATCACCCTGCTGTAATAACTCACTTTACTGTGCCCACAAGACGTCAAACCACTAGCAGATGGTTTTAACTACTCTAGTCTAAAACTGCTCTAGTCTAAAACTGCTCTAGTCTAAAGTATGTCTAAAGCAAGTATAAAAGGCAGTGACTACGCCATTGCTAATTAGCGGTTAACTCGATTTGCTGTGTTTTACCTGCCACCTCGATGGAAAATACACCCGGTTCAACCACAGTTTTTAACTGGCGGTTGATAAAGGAAAAGTCGTCTTGATCTAAAGTAAAGGTCACAGTTTGCTCTTCATTGGGTTTTAAGCCCAGTTTAGCAAAACGTTTTAACCGTTTAACGACTGGGCTATCTGAAGCCAGGTGATCCCTTACATACAGATCAATGGCTTTTTTGCCAAAGCGATTGCCAACATTTTTTACCTTAACTGTCACTCTCACTGGATCGCCAATACCAAATTGAGTTTTCTCTAAAATAGGAGGGCTGATCGCAAACTGGGTGTAACTCAAGCCATGACCAAAAGTCCATTGTGGATCAAATGCATCATAGGTGACTTTGCCCATTTCTCGCTGGGCAACAGCTGCACTGACAGGGTGATCGTAAGTCATGATATCACCAGAAAATCGCGGATAAGTAAAAGGCAGTACACCACTTGGATTATTGTCACCAAATAGGGTTTGAACTATGGCTTTAGCCCCCATTTTACCGGGTCTGTAGGCCAGTAAAATGGCTTTACTACCCTCGACTATGGGTTCAATAATTCGAGGACGACCTTGCACCATGACCAACACCACAGGTTTGCCTGTGGTGATGGCCGCTTTGGCTAAAGCCATCTGGCTAGTGGGTAGCTCGAGTTGATGTATATACCCGGGCTGCTCAGCATACGAACTCTCCCCCAACGCCAGCACAATGACATCTGATTTTGCTGCAGCTGCAGTGAATTTGCGTTGGTCAAAAGTTAAGTTGCTGTCAAAGCCGTCACTGGCCATAACCGTGAGATCATCGCCTAAATAGTCGCGAAAGGCATCAGCAATGGTTTGATAGTCCGTAGGAAAACGGCCCGGTTGATCGCCTTGCCATGAAAACGACCAGCTGCCGTGTAAAGCCCCTAGGCTTTTTGCTGCTGGCCCTGCTAGTAACACTTGAGTATTGGCTTTTAACGGCAGCAACTGCCCCTGATTTTTCACTAAGGTCATTGTCTCATTGGCTAAGTCTAGAGCCTGTTGTTGATAAATGGGCTGCTGAAACACATCAATGTATTGAGTGTTGGGAAATGGCTGATCAAATAGTCCTAACTGCTGTTTGAACTTGAGTATAGTGCGCACCGACTGATCGATGCGTGACTCTTTGATTTCACCCGATTTAACAAGCTTGACCAGTAACTTAGAGAATTGAAAATTATTGGGCACCATACTCATGTCTAAACCTGCCTCAATACCGATTTTTATCGCTTCTTGCATACTGGCTGCCAACCCGTGACGGGTTCGAAAAAAAGCAATATCCTCCCAATCAGTAACAACTAAGCCATCAAACCCCCATTGCTCTCTTAACACATCTTTCAACAGATAATGATTTGCATGTCCGGGCACATTATTGACTGTGCCTGAGTTGATCATCACCGAGGATGCACCAGCATCTACCGCTTGTTTAAACGGCTTGAGGTGTAATTCCCACAGATCCGTATCTGCAATATAAGCAGGCGTTCTGTCTTTGCCGTTTTGAGGTACACCATAACCCACAAAGTGTTTCATGGTTGACGCCATGCCTTTTTGTTCATAGGTTTTCACCATAGTAGTGCCCATTTGCCCAACCAAATGTACATCTTCGGCAAAGGTTTCTTCAAAACGAGCCCACAGAGGTTGCCTGCCCAAATCAAGCACTGGATCAAAATTCCAAAACACCCCTGTTGCCATGGTTTCATTGGCAGTGATCTCGGCTGCAAGCTTGGCTGCGTCGATATTTCGTGTGGCACCAATCCCTATATTGTGAGGTAACAAGGTAGCGTCTTTGACAAAGGTCGCACCGTGGATTGAATCAACACCAATTAACACAGGGATCTTGTGCTCAGTTTTTTGTATTTCTGCATCAATCACAGAGAGCCATTGATGCCACTGTTGAGGAGAAAAGGGTTCAGCTGGCGGATTGAGAAAAGCGCCCACCTTGTATGTGTGTATCGCTTCTCTAAGTAACGCCATGTTGTATTTTGCTGGCTGACCAGCTTCCGCTTGATTAAAGATATAAGACGCAAGTAAGGTCATTTGCCCTACTTTTTCTTCAATAGTCATAGCGGCGAGCAGACCTTCGACTCGCGCATTGGCTTTTTCAGTGTTTGCGCTGGCGACAGGCTCAACACCTGTGTTCAGCAACAACAAGCACCCTAACCAAAAACCCCGTTTCATTGATTACTCCCTCGATGTTGTATATAGCCAAACAACACAGACCAAAGTTGCTTGTTTACTCAAGGATCTGTTTGGCAAAAAACACTAAAAATATTCAACAAAACTAACAAATAACCAGTGGGCTTTTCGTTCATCTTTGTGTTTACACCGAAACTTGAACGAAAAGATAGTCATTAAAATGCGCTTGTTAAACACATTACTGCTCAGTGGAAGTGAGAAGCGTTTTTAAACCATGGAGCCAAGCTTTAAAAGCAACCGTGCCATGCATTAGCTAGGCTTGTTTTTTTATCCAACGTTTAACAGGGATGACCCATTCGGGTATTGGTCGATAAAAAGCACCGTGCTCTTTGCCTGTTGAAATAGAAACTTCCTCAAATGATTTAAGGTTAATACTTCTATCTCTAAGCTTTTTACATGTATTAGCACGGTCAGACGTTTCGTAAACTGACAATAAATTACCGTTCATTTTAATGTTGGAGTACCTCTTTGCAACAATTCCTCCACATCCAGCCAAAAGAACAGTATTAACAGGTGTTTCTTGTAAATAATGAGAGGTTAAGCCAGTAATAAAAGCTCCTCGAGAAAAGCCGATAATGGTTATGTGATCAGCATCAACGCCATTTTTTATTAACTCTCTAACGTTGTTAGCTAATATTTGTGCATGTTTAAAAGGATCTGTACCTTTGCGGCGATGATAGGCAATCAAATTGTATTCGCTATCTGACAATGATTCTTTTATTGCAGGAAACTCATAGACTCCCCACCTTTCATTTTTTGGAGTGGGGTTAGTACCTTCGACAATAAAGCCATGTGAATAAAATACATATTTTTCTTTGGCATTAATTTTTTACAGGAAATTTGTCGTAAACATCTCCAGCAAAAGAAAATGACGAAAAAATAATACTTATTAAGACTAAAAATTTGATACTGACTCTCCTCGATAGCGCCTTGCTTCGAGAAAAATAATAGCTGCCTATCATTGCTGAGCGGTGAACAACTGTTATTTTTCCTTTAAAGTAACTTAATATATTTTATGCGAAGATAAAACTTGCGTCACTAACAGCAGCTGTCAGTATAAAGAGTAGTTAGGATCAATGATTTGCAGATGACTTCTGTTGCGCTAATGAGACATGACAATATGATTGAACTGTGGCTGTAAAAGGCGACACATGCTAGTTTACATTTAATGGTCTTAGAACTTGTTTGCACAGAAAATAGGAGTCAAAATACCTGAGCGTCGTGAAGTCGACTCATGGATCAGCTAAATTTTTTTACTGTGCAAACTCATTTACAATCCCTTTTATAAAGGCTTTTAAAAGCACTTTTAAAAGCATATGACAGCAAGGCGACATACGACTGTCGCACTATGGTCGCACTATGAATTTAGTCTGTCGTTATAATGCCGTTTAAAATTTATTGTCTTTAAGGTGAAATGCAATGACATTCACTAGGGGCTGTTAAACAATGCAATACAATACATCAATCGAAATACAGAGAAACGACAACATGAGTCAAGTGACATTAAGAAAAGGCTACTGGTTTTATTTTGATCACCAAGGTAATGATATTTCTATGCACGGCTCGGCTTGGTCTGGCAAAGAAACGGTATATTTCAACAATAAATCAGTTTCTTCATTTCGCAATATCAGCAAGCGTAAAAGTGAACATTGTTTTAATGAAAATGGTCATGCTTATAAAGTTGTCACTCATATGAAAAGCATAATGCGAGGCTCTCTGGAAGTCGCGCTTTATTGTGATGATGAATTAGTACAAAAAGAAAGTGTGACTTATGTACAAAAAGAAAGTGTGACTTATGCACAAAAAGGCGACTTTTTAAAAGACTTGTGGAAGTACCTTTTAGTGGGCGCCATTATCGGTGGACTCATTGGTTTCTTTGATGGTTACTTTGACTTAATTAACCGGTTTTTAGGGTTATTAAAATGAATCAAATAAGTATGAGAAAAGGCCTGTGGTCACACTTCGACTATGAAGGCCACCACATTGCTGTGCACTTTTCCATTTGGTCGGGCAAAGAAGTGGTTTATGTCGATGACCATCCAGTATCTGAACAACGCAATTTACTGCGATTCTTAGGCCGCCATCCTATTGAAATTGATGGCAAGCCACTGACAGTTGAATTGGAACTCGAAAACCTGTTGACTCATAGAGTCGAAGTACGCCTCAAAAAGGGCGCACGTACTTTACAAAGCCAATCAAAAGCACTACTTGGAGCAAATAAAAATACGGCTATATTGCTGTTGAGTCTTGCTGGTTTTATGGTTGTTGGAGGGTTGACCGGCTACCTTATTGGTAGAGTGTTGGTTGGGTAGTCTATGGAAATTAGAGGCGATATCGTAAAGAAAATGCGCATGGCTAAAGGTTGGACGCAAGCCCATTTAGCAGAGATATGTGATGTCAATTTGCGTACCATTCAACGAGTAGAAAACCAAGGTAATGCTTCTGTTGAAACCATTATGGCCCTTTGCGTTGCCTTTGAAGTAAAGCGCCAAGCTTTATTTAAAGTACCTGAGCCTTCGGAAATTCAGCCTGCCGTTCAACGCATCAGTAAAGTTCATATTGTGATATTTGTTAGCGGTGTTTTACTCGGTATGACCAGTGTGTTTGTGCCAATGGTATTGTTTAGCTAGTTCTAGATGACACTTTATAAAACCGTCTTTTTCAATAAAAAAACTGTGCACTAGAACAAAAGCCTTTGAACCCATTATCTGAGTTTTGATAATGAAAACTGGCTTTATTTTCATCTGGAATTCTCATAACTGAAAAAAAATACAACACCTATACAACACTTGCTGGGAGTTATTTAGGGTGCTTGGTTGTAGTTGAAATGGCCTTGCCAAGCAGGATGATTGTTATCAAATACAATACCCACAATATTGGAGCTATGGTAAATATCCAATCTGCACGCCATACAATGTTCAATTCACCAGTGCGATAAAAAGAATCGCCAGCAGAATATAACCACTGGCAAACATGCAACAAACCGAAACATTGAAAAAACAAACGAATAGGGTAAATAACCTGACTTTCTTTGACGCAGTGATACTCTTTTTGAAAAAAATTACCCATAACTTAGCAAAGTCCTATTTTTATTAGCTTTCATTGATTAATTCACTCCATCAAGTTGCCAGCTAATACCTGTATCGCGAGGCAATTGGGTTTTTCTGAATAGTCTAAGCCTATCAGCATCACTGATTCATTGCTATGTAATAAAACAATTGAATTAACAATTATGTTAATAAAGGACAAAACGAGCTCTCGGTATTTACATTTTTTCGCAGAATATATGATCACTCAGCATTATTATCTTAGAACAGTCGGTAGTTATTTGAGTTAGGGTATTAATCTTATCCACATTCACTATCACCATCCTAGTTTTATAATAGCAGCTCCATTTTTTATCCACCAAATTGACATGAGGGGTGCGACTGATGAGTTTCAGAGGCAATCTGTCCGAGTAGTTGTTGGATTGACTCATCGACAGCTATCTCCGGAATATAGGGAAGAAGGTCGGCGGAATTCCCAGTTATCACTTCATAAAAAACAAGGGCAGTGAGCATACTCCCTGTAAGCGATGCGTGATTGCCATCACTGTGGTGAAGAGGGAGTTGAGGAGAGATCAATAGTACTCTATCCCAGGTTAATCCTATGGGCGCCACACAACTCTTTTGTTGCTGAGAAATAGCTGTATGCAGAGTATGTATTCTCTGTCCTTCATTTAAATTTCCCCGTTGCGGGTGCTCAGGAAACAGTATTGGTGTTGCTCCATTTACTTTTGCCTTCGCAATCCAATGTTGAGCTGCTGTTGTTGGATATGTTGTAGAGTCTGACTGTGAATATTTTTGTCCCTGTAAGATAACATGTGTCCACGAACCGTTTTCGAGTTTAGCAACCTGCTTAGCACTAGCTAGGTTATCATCGAGAAACCCACCTGCTGCATTTTCTATATAGATCAAGCGATCTGGATCAGATGTAACAATTAAGCGTTTTATTAACTCTGCCTGTCTTGCGGTATGGCTATTGCCATAAAGCAATATCCGATAAGGGCTACTCTGCCGATTATCGGGGATGGCTAAATTACTATTAGGATTACCAGCCACAGGAGCAGATGACTGTTGCTCAGCCGATTTGCTCTCTGGCTCGCTTTGTCCACATGCAACCAAACTGAGACAGAGTAAGATTGTGAATAAGGTTTTTTGCATCATTTTTCCTTTATTGAGATTGGTGTGTTAGCCAGTTAGTTGAAGATTGGGGAGTATATCTGCCTTAAGATCTCATCATCATAAGCGGCTTCGTGAGGCACATTAGCCATGTTTGAAAAACTGACATTCAATTCACAATTGCGCCATATTTCTGTTGCAGTTGTCGAGCTAGAACTGATAACTCCTGGGTGTGAGGTTATAGTGGATGTTGCATCACAACCGTTGATATTACGCCAGTGAGCTAAAGTGTCGTTGACAGATTTGATATTACCTGTGTTTCTGCCATTCATAGGAACATCAGTATCTACAAGGCTATGAAAATGATGAAGAGTGATAGGTGTTGATGTAGTGCATTGAGTAAATTCACCACGAAACTGTCCAGCAAGAGAGACTAATGCGGTTATCTGCTCTGGGATTTGGCAGGCCAATTTATAGCCCATAAAACCGCCTGCAGAGTAACCAAATACATAAACATCCTCACTGGTTATGGTGTTTTCAGCTCTGAGTTTGGTGAGTAGGTTTTCAATAAACACCACATCAGTTGTCGTTGCATTATCATTAACACTTGCCCAACCCCATACAGCATTACTTCCTTGTGGTGCGACAGATAGAAGCTGCATGTCATTAGTAATGGCTTTAGCATTAAATATATTACTTACTTTTTGTGGATTACCTGGCGCTCCGTGAAGAAAGAGAGCGATCCCGTTGATCTCTCCATCGGGTTTATAGACAATGGCATCACGGTTGTCTAAGCTGATGCAGCTCGCACCAGTATCTAAAGACGAGCCCGCGCATTGAGTTGCTGGCGGAGTAAAAACCGGTGCTGTTGTACTTTCATCATTACCGCTACCACCACAACCGCTGACTAGTAATGCGAATAGGCTAGTGATAGAAAGTGGCGTTAAATTAGTGACTCTGTTATTCATGGTGTGACCTTTTGTTGTTGAAGTTTAACCAGCTTGCCAGTCGCTTGATTTTTAACAATAAACAAGTGAGAATGGTTTGATAATGGAATGATAATTAATAATAAAATCAAGAGGATATAAATGCGATATGCATTTGGTGATATCGAAATCGATACCACTCAGATACGATTAGTAAAAGGTGGTGTGCTAGTTGAGTGTGAGCCTAAGGTGTTTACACTGCTGGTTTATTTTTGTCAGCACCCCGAAAAGGCTATATCAAGAGTAGAGTTAGTAGACAAGGTTTGGGGTGGTAGAGTTGTTAGCGATGCCGCTGTTAATCGCGCAGTTGGTGAACTTCGTAAACTTTTGGAAGATAACCTATCATCGCCAAAATGGATAAAAACAGTCAGTAAAGTTGGCTACCAACTGACGGTGACACCTGTAGAGCTTGTTGAAAATTGTGGGTCTGAGCGAGCAGATGAAAGTTTGAACTATCACTCTTCGGCTAGGACTGATATCACTGAAAAAGTGATCACTGAACAAGCAATCTTCAGATTCAGCAAGACGACTTTTATACTCTTCTGTATCATTACTTTATTGATTTTAATGCAATTTTTACCAATACAGGAAAGCCGTGATAGGGTTGAGATATTAAGTCGTCAGCCGATCACCTCTCTAATGGGTAGCGCCTTTAACCCATTTTATCAAGCCAAGAGTGATATATTAGTTTTTCTTTATAAAGCAGATAAAGAGTCAAACGCACAACCCTATATACAAGAGGGCGAGCAAGAACCCAAAGCCCTTATTCAAGATGACTATTATTACACTGATGTAATTTATGGCGCTGATGGCAACCTCTATGCATCTCGGTTGGATAACTTAGCGCAAAAAAACTGTGAAGTAATAACCTTTGATCCCGAGAATCAGATATCTTCAGTCTTGTTTAGTTGCGGAAAAAGAGTGGTGACTCAGCTCGATTTTGATCAACAGCAGCGGCGACTGATCTATCGTTCTAGGCCAAATATCTCGGCCCCCTATGCTGTTTACTCTTTTCAAGTAAATACCGGCAGGCAAGAGCAGCTGACCCATCCGTTACAAAAAGGCAATACCTTAGGTGACTATTATTTCTCTTTATCGCCTGACAATAAAAGATTAGCTGTGGTTGAGTACCGTGGAGACGGTTTAGATCATATCAAGTTTATTGATCTCAATGATAACCGAGTGCTGGCTAAGGAGCCTTTTATTGAGAATGTACATGGGCTTTTATGGCATTCAAGAAAAGGAATATTAGTGGCAAATGGAGATGGTCTCTATGAGTATGATGTTGATGCACACAAATTAGTCTCTGTAGAGCGCAGTGATCAGTTTGGACGCCTAGCTCACGGGATAGGAGCGAACACTACTTTGACGGAGCGCAGCCAGCTAACGGTAAACATCTTTGCATTTCAAAAAGGAGAGGAGAAGGTCTCGGCATTGACTGAAATCAGTGGCATAAGCAGAGGGGCTGTATTTGGTCATAGGTCAAACACCTTTGCCTATTCAGCCAATCGAACAGGTACAGTAGAGATCTATATTCAGCCAGAAAATGGCCCTGGATTTAACAGTGATTTTATTGAACCCATAGAACATATTTCCGTACTGTCATGGTCTGCCGATGATGCCACTTTACTGGCCAGTGTTAATGGTGCTTTGTATCTATTTTCTATGGCAGATCGGAGCTGGAGAAGAGTAGCACAGTCTTTTGCTCAAATTCACCATGCTAGTTTCTCAAACCGATCAGTACTTTTTAGCGCAGAGTTAGCTGGTATGTGGAATATATGGCGATTATCGCTGATTGATGGTGCAGTCGAGCAGCTAACAACACAAGGAGGTTACAGCGTTCAAGGCGATGAACATTCGATATATTTTACTAAATACAATCAAGCAGGCTTGTATCAGTTGCACCTCGATAGTGGCAAAGAGTCTGTGGTAATTGAGGAGTTTCCCATTGCTGGCTGGCGTCATTGGCAACTAACTCTGGGAAAAATTTACTACCTGTTAGGTAAAGAGTATAGAGAGATGGATCTCAAGTCAGAGACAGTTACTCTTCTTTATAAATTCTCAGGCCGTGCGCCTTTACATTGTCATATGGCTTATCTCGATGATTTTTTTGCCTGTGATCAAGTGGAGCTAAGTACAAGTAATATTTGGCAGTTACAGCTAACTAAGTCGTGAACTGAATTTAAGTCAAGGTTACCCACCAAGTTTTCCAGTTTGCTCGATACCATAAAAAACCGCCTTGTTTATGCGTATAAATTAAGCATAGATAAGACGGTTTCAACACAATACTTTATTACTCTCTGACAATTGTTTTGTAGAAGCCAAATAAAGTTGGAACCTGACTTCTTGGTGCGCTTTATAGGCATAATTTACAAGTCGTAATTTAGGTCAAGAGCTAGCCATAAGCGGTCTGATCTTCCCCAAATAAAGTAGGAAACAAAAAATAATAATTGAAATTTACCAAAAAAAACCTGAAAAAATGACTAAATAAAGTCGGAAATCTAAGAGTTACTTATATTCATCGATAATCTACTAAATGTTTATCTTTATAATCATCGTCCTTATTTTTACTCACCTTTCATTTAAAAGCAGAAATTGATTAATACGGAAAAATACA
>JBELHO010000061.1:0-15104 GCA_042091375.1 Thalassotalea sp.
ATATCAATTCGAACAGGTAACTTGAACCTAGTATGATGACTTGAACATGTTTGATCACTTGAACATGTATGATCACTTGAACATGTTTGATAACTTTTACAAAAAAGCGAATAAACAATGAGCCAAGACCCAAAAGGATCTCAACCAGCATTATTAACTGCAGAAAACCTAAGTTGGTCTGTTGACGGTGAGCTGATCCTTAACGATATTAACTTCACTGTTAAACAAGGCAGCTTTACCGGGTTATTAGGGCCAAATGGTGCAGGAAAATCCAGCTTGTTGCGCTGTTTATATCGCTTTGTAAAGCCTGATCAAGGCACTGTCAGTTTCAAAAATCGCAATATTTGGCAGCTTAATGCCAATGATCACGCTAAGCAAGTGGCTGTTGTTCTACAAGAAACGCCATCGCATTTTAATCTAACGGTACACAATGTGGTTGCCTTAGGGTTAATTCCCCACAAAGGGATTTTTGCACGAGCCAATGCGGCTGATGAAGAAAAAATCAACCAAGCTATCGCCGAAGTTGGCCTTACTCATAAAACTCAGCAAAATTTTGAGTGCCTGTCTGGCGGTGAAAAACAACGCGCACTCATTGCTCGTGCCATAGTGCAGTCACCCAGTCTATTGATCATGGACGAACCAACAAGTCACTTAGATGTACGCTATCAAATTCAAATCATGGAATTAGCAAAGTCACTTGGCATAACGATCATCGCTTCTTTTCACGATCTCAATCTTGCCAGTGCCATGTGCGATAACTTACTGGTGTTAAATCAAGGTCAGTTGGTGTGCCAAGGTGCCCCAAAAGAGGTGATCACCACTGCAATGTTATCGGATGTGTTTGGTGTTTGCGCCCAAGTCAGTGAACATCATCAGCACCAAGCTCCGCATATTTCCTATTTTTATGGCTATAACGACAATAAAAATACCTGTGGGGGAAACCATGCTTAGGTCGAATGCCACTAAAAAAACCGCGCAACATGAATATATCAACAAAGACTCAACCGGTGGAGCTTGGTTAGAAAGAAAGCGTATCAGCAAGCCAGGCGTTGTCATTTTTACTTTGTTGCTGTGCTTGTTGAGTCTTTTTTGTGCACTGTCTTTTGGCGCCGCAGATATTTCTTTTGTTGATGTTTGGCAGAGTATTTGGCCAAATCACACCAATGCAGACAGTGGTTTTATCCATCGTATTATCTGGGAGTTGCGCATGCCCAGAGCTTTATTGGCTTTTCTCGCAGGTTGTGGTTTAGCCATTTCGGGGCTTATTCTGCAAACCGTGACACGCAACCCACTAGCCGATCCCTACTTATTTGGCATATCAGCAGGCGCATCTTTGGGAGTTGTGATCCTGATCACCTTAACGGCAAGTCTTTTTACTTGGTTAATGCCGGTTGCCGCATTTATTGGCAGTTTGCTGGCAATGTTGATGTTAATGTTGATTTCAGCTCGAAGACAAAGTCAACAGGTCGAGTCCATGTTACTCGCGGGTGTGGCCTTGTCATTTTTGTTTAGCTCTTTTACCAACTTGTTGCTTTATCACACAGATCCGCAAGCCGTGACTGCAGTGCTTTTTTGGACATTGGGCAGTTTTTCCCGCGCTCAATGGGGAAACTTACTCTTCCCTACCCTAGTGATCATGGCTTGTATGATCTTTATGTTAGCGTATCGGCGTCAACTCAATGCCATGTTATTAGGCGATGAAAGTGCCACCACCTTGGGCATTAATGTGACGCGCTTTCGTATGATCATGTTGCTACTTAGCTCGTTGATCACCGCTACCTTAGTTTCTCTTTGTGGCGGTATTGGTTTTGTTGGCTTGATGATCCCTCATATTGTGCGCTTTTTTATTTCTCAGGGCACCCTCTTTGGCATTTTACTTACCGCCCTTGTAGGCGGTATATTTATGATCTGGGTTGATATATTATCGCGCACCCTTCTGGACAACCAAGAATTACCGGTCGGCGTGATCACCGCAGCAACGGGCAGTTTATTTTTCCTCACTTTACTTTACATTAGAAAGAATAAACCGAGTTAACTTGCGATGATTTTTTTTACACTGATTTTCACTGACATTTTGAGAAAGTTATGACATTTACAATTGAGCCAGTAAGCGATGCCCTTGATGATCAGATCCAAGGGACTATTGATGGTAAAACCAAACCTTTAGGTGCGCTTGGACAATTAGAAACGTTAGCTAAACAACTTGCCCGTGTTCAAGCTATGGGTGGCGAGAAAATTGACTCGTTAACCATAAATAAGCCAAGTCTTATTGTTTTTGCCGGTGATCACGGGGTGGCTGCTCAAGGCGTTTCCATAGCACCAAGTGAAGTGACTGGGCAAATGGTGGCTAATTTTGCTACTGGTGGCGCTGCTATTAACGTTTTTTGTCGGCAACTCGGTTGGCAGTTAAGAGTTGTCGATGCCGGAATACTCAACCAACCGGCGGTACAGCTCAATGTGCTTGATCAAAGGTTAGGCAGTATCACCAATCCGCTTCATTTACAGCCAGCTATGTCACTAGAGACAGTAAAACAAGGTTTTGAAAAAGCACAATCACTGATCAAACAAACCAAGGAAAACGGCTGCAACTTGGTGGCTTTTGGTGAAATGGGTATTGGCAATACCACCTCAGCGTCGGCGATCATGGCGGCAGTTATGCAACTTTCAGCTGCTGAAACTGTGGGCAAAGGCACAGGGGTAACTGACGACATTATCAAAAAGAAACAAAAAATTGTTGAGCAAGCCCTCGAGTTACATGGCCATCTGTTATCAGATCCACTTCAGGTATTGGCTTGTTTAGGCGGCTATGAAATTGTGCAAATAACAGGAGCAATGTTGGCAGCAGCGGAAGAAGGCATGCACATAGTTGTCGACGGATTCATTTGTACTGCGGCTGCAATGGTTGCTGTACAAATAAGCCCTGCAGTAAAGGATTATATGATTTTCGCTCATTGCTCAGGTGAACAAGGCCATCAAAAAATGTTGCAATGGCTTGCTGTGCAACCCTTGTTAAGCCTTGGCCTGCGCTTAGGAGAAGGCACAGGTGCAGCTTTGGCCTTGCCGCTTATTCAAGCATCCGCCAGTTTTTATAACGACATGGCAAGTTTTGAGCAAGCTGCAGTGACTAATGTGCTTTAATATCACTTGCCCAAATAAAAGAAAATAAAAGAAAACAAATGATGTCACCAACACTCAGACAAAACATGCAAGATCAACTGAGATTACTGCTTTTAGCGATCAGTTTTTTCACCCGTATTCCGGTTCGTTTATCTCCGCCAGTGACGCCAGAGCAGCTAAACCAAGCCAGTCGATATTTTGCGGTGGTTGGCCTCATTATCGGCAGTATTTGTGCATTAGTGTACGCTGTTTCGGCTGAGTTCTTCCCCAAAACTATCGCGGTGTTAATCGCCATGGCAGCAAGCTTATTGATCACCGGAGCTTTTCATGAAGACGGTTGGGCGGATGTTTGGGATGGTTTTGGTGGGGGTTGGAGCGTTGAGCAAAAACTCAACATTATGAAAGACAGTCGTTTAGGCACCTACGGTGCAGCGGCACTGTTCGTTATTTTACTACTCAAATTTCAAAGTTTAATGGCACTTGCCTCGCCTGTACTTGGGCTTATTTTAGCGAACACCTTGAGCCGTGTCGTGGCTACCAGTTTGATTGTCAGCATGCCTTATGTCACAGAAGATGCCACCTCAAAAGTTAAACCTGTCGCACAAGTGTTATCCAACAACAGCTTAATGATTTTACTACTCACTGGCCTAGTGGTGAGCTTGTGGTATTTGCCAATAGGGCAATGTATTTTATTGTTTGTGATTTTATTTTTATTTCGAGCCTTGTTGGCTTTTTGGTTTACCCGTCAACTGGGAGGTTATACTGGCGATTGTTTAGGCGCAGCGCAGCAAAGCAGTGAAATTGTCATTTATCTGAGTTTGTTGATCTTTGGCTATGGCGAAACGGCTTTAAACGCCAGCATAGGTATGGCCAGCTGATGACAATTCATTTAATTATCGGCGGTGCCCGTTCAGGCAAAAGCTCATTTGCAGAAAGGCAAGCTGAGTACATAGAAGCAACGACACAATCACAGGTGACCTATCTCGCTACTGCCCAACCACTCGATGCAGAGATGTCAGCGCGCATTGAACAACATCAACAACAAAGGCCTGATCATTGGACTACAATTGAATCCCCCATTGCATTAGCTAGCACCATTGAGCAGCTAGTCATAACCCATCAAAAGCAGCATAAAACCGCCATAACCATTTTAGTTGACTGTCTTACCTTATGGTTAAGTAATTGTTTATGCTCGCCAGAGAAAAGTCGCTGGCAGGAAGAAAAGCAGCATTTTCTCAAGGTACTCGCAGAGCATGCTAAAACAACTGAGGTAAATCTGTTGTTAGTCAGTAATGAAGTCGGTCATGGCATTGTACCTTTGGGGGAATTATCGCGAAATTTTGTTGATCAAGCGGGCTGGCTACATCAAGACATTGCTGCCATAGCAACCCAAGTGGATTTTATTATGGCCGGCATTGCTTTGCCATTAAAGTCCAAGGATAAACAATGAAAACCCTGATGGTACAAGGAACCACCTCAGATGCAGGTAAAAGCACCCTAGTTGCAGGCCTTTGTCGTGTTTTTGTTAATCGAGGCTTTAAAGTTGCCCCATTTAAACCACAAAATATGGCATTAAATAGCGCTGTAACTGCAGACGGTGGTGAAATAGGCAGGGCTCAGGCACTGCAGGCCATTGCAGCTAATATTGCTCCGCGCGTTGATTTCAATCCAATTTTACTAAAACCCAACAGTGATACTGGCGCGCAAGTGATCGTTCATGGCAAAGCCCTTAGCAATATGGAAGCGAGTCGTTATCACGACTATAAAAAAGTGGCGATGCAAGCTGTACTAGAGTCTCACCATCGATTAGCTAAAGAGTTTGATGTGCTAATGGTTGAAGGAGCAGGCAGCCCAGCTGAAATTAACTTACGCAACCATGATCTTGCCAACATGGGGTATGCTGAAAAAGTCGATTGCCCAGTAATATTAGTCGCTGATATTGACCGAGGCGGGGTTTTTGCCCACTTAGTTGGTACCCTTGAGTTATTGTCTAAATCGGAGCAAGCTCGAGTAAAAGGCTTTGTGATCAACCGTTTTCGTGGAGATATGGGGCTATTAGAATCAGGTCTTATTTGGCTTGAAAAGCGCACCGGGAAACCCGTATTAGGGGTTCTACCTTATTTACATGACTTAGCCCTTGATGCCGAAGATGCTATTGCCTTCGACAATAGGATCACTGCCAGCAAAATATCAATAGCAGTGCCCTTACTGCCGCACATCAGTAATCACACCGACTTTGATCCTTTAAGGCTTAATCCTGAAATCAATTTGCGTTACGTAAAAATGGGTGAGTCCATTGCACAATGTGATCTAGTGATCTTACCGGGCAGTAAAAATGTCATTGCTGATCTGGCCTTTTTAAAAGCCCAAGGTTGGCAACAAGACATAAACCGTCATTTGCGATATGGTGGAAAAGTGCTGGGGATTTGTGGTGGCTTGCAAATGTTAGGCAATAAAATCTTTGATCCCCTCGGCATCGAATCAACAAGGCAACAAAACGGTGAACGAGCTATTTCAGGTTTAGGTTTAGCTGATTTTACCACTAGGTTAACGGCGGAAAAAACACTCACTCAAGTGACTGGCAAGTTAGCCATAGCTGAGCAAGAGTGTGATGTGTTTGGTTATGAAATACATTGCGGTCAATCTCAAGGTACAGCCCTAAAATCGCCTTTGATCACTGACTTATCAGTGGGTAGATCAGGCATGGATGGTTTTATATCAGCAGACAATCAGATAGCGGCTACCTACTTACATGGCTTGTTTGATCATGCAGCGGTAACTCATGCTATATTGCAATGGGTTAACAAAGATCACAATGTACAGTCAGTGATCGACATCAACCATCACAGAGCAGTGCAATTGGATCGATTAGCGGCTGTTTGTGAGCAACATTTACGTATCGATGCTATTCAACAAATTTTACAAGCGAGTGTGACTACGAGTAGTGAACTAAGGACTCGCGAACAAAAGGTCAGGGTATGAATCTTATTTTTAAACGATTATGTATTGTTAGTTTACTGCTTACACCCTTTACTAATAGCGCTACAGAGCAACGCATCGTCGCACTTGCACCGCATATTGTTGAAATGCTATTTGACATAGGTGCAGGTGATCACATTGTCGGCACGGTATCTTATGCAGACTACCCCAAAGCCGCACTGACAATTCCGCGTATTGGTGGCTATAACGGTATTCAAATTGAAAAAATACTCGAACTTAAGCCAGATCTCGTGATTGTTTGGCAATCAGGCAATAAAGTGTCAGATATTGAACAAATGGAAAAAATGGGCTTAAACATTTTTTACAGTAAACCCGATAAAATTGAAGATGTTGCCAAGGAATTGCGAGCATTAGGTAACATTACTGGTCATCAAGCGCAAGCTGAAGTGGTTGCAAATCGCTACAGTGAAAAACTGAAAAAATTACGCCAGCAGTATATCAATGTGGCGCCAATGCAGGTTTTTTATCAGCTTTGGCCACAGCCTATGCGCACAGTCAATAAAGACACCTTGATCAATCAATTAATTGACGTTTGTCAGGGGCAGAATGTTTTTTCAGATAATCCAACACCCTATCCGCAAATTAGTATTGAAAATGTCATTGTTGCACAGCCCGAAGTGATTATTTTACCCGAACAGACATCGGAGCAGGAAATACCCATGATTGAATGGCACAAATGGCCAGAAATTCCGGCGGTAAAGCACGATCGGTTTATTGGTATTAATGCTGATCTCACCCATAGGTTTAGTACGCGAATGCTAGACGGGATCGAAGACATGTGCGCAAAAATGGATGCGTTTCGTTAAACCTATTGCCTATCGCCATGCAACTTGTCTCTCGGGGTTGTCTGGCAAGTGTGCAAACCTAAATACTAGTGCCAACCTAAACGCTAAGACTTATAAATACAGCTCTCAGGTCGGCATAATTCATGTAAAGGTTACTTCTTCAAAATAAACTTATAAGCTCAGTAAAATAAAATGCCTAAGAGTTGCAAAAGTAACAATAATATAATGCAAGCTATTGCTTCTCCTCGTATTTCACTTGATTTTATGAGTGCATACTAGACAATACCAATAGACAATACCAATAGACAATACCAATAGACAATAAAGTATACAAACAGGATTGCCATTTGAACCTTGCCATGTGCTAACACTCAGAATAAGTCAGTTTTTCTGAAACGAGTATATATTTAGTTGATTGGAGTTTAATGAATTGATATGGATTTGTCATAGCAGTCGTCACAACACATGTCTCACCAGGAAAGCGATAATCAACTTCTGCTTGTATATTATTTGAGTTATCTGAGTCGTCAGAAAATGAAACCGTTAAACTATAGCCCCCCGTTGTCTGAGCTCCCATATCAATTAATAGGACGGATTCATTGCTAAAATCAATTTGCTCAACTGGCTCTGATGACCTTTTCAGTAACTCATTTTCATATTCTTGTTGAGTTGTTATAACCATTACGCCTTTATTGGTGGTATTTGCAAATTCATTATAAATAGCCTGATGAATGATTTCAGGCTCGACAGGAGCTTCAATTGGTTGAGTGCTATCAGAGTTTGATTCAGCTTGCGCAGAATTACACCCTTGTAATTGGTATATTAATGGTAAAAAAATGAGTAAACGTTTCATGTCTGGTAATGCCCTTAATTTTATATTTTGCAGTAATTAAATAACAGGCAATAAGCATAAATGTACGAAACTGAATGGATCCTGAACGACCTCGCTAAAATAAAGGAACGAAATAAAATAATGAGAAATTTATAGCGACTGTCATTTAAAATTGTCAGCAATCACTGCAACACACATAAAAAAGCGACCCATAGGATCGCTTTGCCTCATTGACCTTAAAAAAGGTGAACCTGTTTATCCCCTATGAATAAAAGTTACTCATAGCGCAATGACTTGATGGGGGTCGCTTTGGCAATGCGCACCGCGTGTATAGACACAATTGCCCATGCTGTAGCTAGACCAATAATACAGGCGATAGCGATCACCGGGGCAATAAAGTCGACTCTTTCTGGGAAAAAGTTCAAATACGTACTCGAAGCGAAATAGGCCAGTGGGATGGCAATAGCCAATGACCACAATACTGGTTTTGAAAATTGCCAGATAAGTAAACCTACAATCTGAGTAATGCTGGCACCCATCACTTTTCGTATACCGATTTCTTTGGTTCTGCGCTGCGCTAGGAATGCAGCCAAACCAAACAAGCCAAATAATGCCAACGATAAAGCAACCGTTGCAAAACCACCTAGGACGTTATTGATCCCCTCAGGAAATCTAAAGAATAGATTGAAATAGAAATCTAAAAACTGACGCTGCATCGGATAGTCGTCCACAATCTCGCGCCATACATTTTCAATGTCATTGAGTGATTCATTGGCGTTAGCTGGATTTAAACGAATAGATGCATAGCTAAACACTGTGGGATCAACCTGAAAAGCCATAGGACGAATGTCTGAATGGGTACCGTAAAAATACTCATTTTTCATCACCCCGATGATCTGATATTCACGCCGATCTGGGCTTAATTCAGCATCGGTGATCTTAAAGAAGGATTTGCCAATCGCACTTGCTGCGTCTTCAAGCCCTAATTTCTCCACCAGTAATGCATTGACGATCACATTGACTTGTTCAACTTCATCTTTAAAAAAATCCCCTGAAATTAATTGATCAAAAGCTCTGCCGGCGATCAAATCTATCTCATAAGTGGAAATATAGTCATAATCGATGGATTCTAAAGTCATTCTAAAATCTTGACTCTCATCACCTTGAACAGCCGATACATTCTGCCCGTATCCAGAGGCACTGTATGGTACTGCATTAGAGAAAGTCACTTGTTCTGCACCAGCGATATTTAATAGTTCTTGTTTTAGTGTGGTAAATTTTTCTGCTATACCCGGTTTATTTAAACCCGATAGCACCACAGTGGGAGCATTGAGAAAACGGCTACTGAGATCTTTCATTTTGTTATTTTGAAAATTAATGATCAGCACCATAGCCAGCATAAAAATGGAAATAGCAAACTGAGCTGAAATCATCACACTGCGAAACAAGGAGCCTTTTTTGCCTTTAACAAGACTATTTTTAAGACTATCTATAGGGTTAGATCGAGAAATTAAATACGCTGGATAACCGCCTGCTAATAAACCAACGCCCAAGGTAATCCCACAAAGCGTTGGCAAAATACTGAGGTAATGTAAATTAACGCCTTTGCCAGTAAAGCTGTTGTACAAAGGCAATAGGATTTCAATAGAGGCTAAGGCGATCAGCATGGCAAACACAGATAAAATAATACTTTCAATTAAAAACTGCACCAATAACTGTGATCTAGAGGCGCCAAAGGTTTTGCGTAAACCCACTTCTTTGCTGCGGCCAAAACTTTGCGCTGTGGCTAAATTAGTATAATTTAAGCAAGCGATCACTAAGATCAATATACCTAAAACTTGCACTGACATCAGAACAGGAAAGCCAAAAGCATCCCAAATTTGGGTATTTTGATCAATCAAAGGACTCACTTTTAAGGCACTGATATCTTCCTTTTCATCCTCTGGTGCGTGTCGTTCAGAAATATTGTTGACTTGCCCCAGTAGCCATTGAGCTCCTCTATCTTTTGGCAATAACAGATAGGTCATTTCGTAGGGGTTTAAACCTTGCCAACTTCCTTCAAACTCAAACTCATCTAAATTAATAAGTGCTTGAATCGAGGCAATAATTGACAATTGACTGTCGGGTAAAGCTGAAGAATTAAAATGACTATCTGGTGCAATATCTTCGAACACTGCTGCGACATGTAAATCAAGTTTGTGATCTAAAGTCAATACTTCACCAACAACGTCAATACGGCCAAACAGCTTTTGAGCTGTCGAAGCCGTTAATGCAATGGCATTGGGTTGTAATTCAAATCCGGCCTCACCATAAAGGTAGTTAAAATCAAATATCTGTGTAAAACCTGGATCAACAAAACGCACGTTTTGATAAAAGTGTTCATTGTTGATAGAAAATAACTTGAGTCTTCCAAGGGATCTTGCCACTACTTCAGCATCAGTAATTTCAGCATCAAATATTGGGCCGTACGCTGTTCTAACATTGGGGTACTCTTTAATACCTGTACCGGCATTAGGTGAAAAAATACTGCCAACAGTAAAGATGCGATCTCTATTACTGAACATACCATCGTGGTTTTGTTCATAATCAACAAGCAATGTACCAAACAAGAATAAGATCAAGCCAAGGGATAAACCAAGCAGATTAATTAACGCGTATAACTTGTATTTGATCAGGTTTCTAATGGCTAATTTAAAATAACTGTAATACATAATAAATCCCTTACGACACTGCACGCAGGTTTTCGTTAACTACATGACCATCAAACAAGTTAATGACGCGATTGGCATAATCAGCATGTGCAGACGAGTGAGTCACCATAACGATAGTGGTTCCCTCTTTATTGAGGGATTGCAACATTTCCATCACTTCTTGGCCGTGCACACTATCTAAGTTACCTGTGGGCTCATCGGCTAAGATCAGGGCTTGATCACCAACGACAGCTCTTGCTACGGCAACCCGTTGCTGCTGACCACCCGATAATTGGCTTGGCAGGTGTTTGGCTCGATGGGCGATCCCCACCTTGTCCATTACTTCACTGACTCTGCGCTTGCGCTCTTTGTTACTTATTTTGTGGTAAAGCAATGCCAGTTCAATATTTTCCTCAACTGTCAATTCATCAATTAAATTAAAGTTCTGAAAAATAAAACCTATATTGTGCTTTCTTATCTCACTTAACTCTTTTTCAGTGAAAGAGCTGATATCTTGATCCTTAAAAATATATTGTCCTGAAACAGGCTTATCTAACATGCCCATAATATTGAGCAAAGTGGATTTTCCACAGCCAGACGGCCCCATGATGGCAACAAAATCGCCTTGTTCAATATCGATATTTACCGCGTTTAGTGCCGTGGTTTCCACTTCGTCTGTACTGTAAGACTTTGATAAATTTTTAAACTGTAACATCTTTATGCCTTATTAATTGTGTGAAAGCATTTGCCTCAGTAGTTGACCTTTGGCTAAGTGCTTGAATGAGTTTTAGGATCAGCCTTTGGTTGAGTCTTTTCTTTGGCTTAACTCTTGGTATTTATTTGCAATGTATCCATCTCTTTAAAATTACTGTAGGTTGAGGTCACCACTTGCTCACCTTCTGACAAACCAGAAATGACCTCGACAAAGCGATTGTTTTTACGGCCTGTATTAATAGCCCGTTTGACCGCGTATTGCTGATTTTTATCGACTACGAATATCCATTTTCCTCCCGTGTCTTGTACAAAAGGACCATTGGGGATCATTAAGGCTGAATTTTCATCACCCAAAATCAATTTTGACTGTAAGGTTTGGCCACGTCTCAAGTTGCTTGGTAAATTGGCTGTTGGTTTCATATCTATTTTAAACTGACCATTGCGCACGTCCGGATACACCTTTGAAACCACTAACTCATATTGGGTATTATTCAATTGAAAACTCGCTGATAACTCAGTGGTCACTCTGGGCAAATAATATTCATCGACAAAGGATTCAAGCTTAAATGACTCAGGATCGCTGATCTGGCCTAAACGCTCACCGCGAGAAACATTTTGTCCTATTTCCATATCAAACCCCGACAAACGCCCCGCAACCGGTGCTCGCACAATTAAGTCTTGCAAACTTTTACGGGCAAAGGCCAAATTGGCTTCCATGCTCACCGCTTTTTCCTTGAAAAAAGTCAATTGCGTTGCCATTAATTTTTCATCTGAAGCCTGACTTTCAATAGTGATGTTTTTTCTCTCTTGGTAATAAGCCAATTTATCAATAAACTCTTGATATTCCACTTGGGCAATATGGTTTTGTTTAAACAACACAGCATGCTGTTTAAGCTCTCGCTCTAATGTTTTTATTTGGTAGTCGAGCTCAATGAGGTTTCGCTTGTGGGATAATCTATTTTGCTCTAAACGCAACTCTTGATCGCGCATCGCATTTAATTGCTCCATCACCCTTGACTCAGTGCTCATCACACTCAATTGTAAGTCTGAATTTGACAATCTGATCAGTGCTTGCCCCGCCTCAACAGTTTCACCGTCTTCAATCAATAC
The DNA here is from genome assembly GCA_042091375.1 of Thalassotalea sp. Lineage (GTDB taxonomy): Bacteria > Pseudomonadota > Gammaproteobacteria > Enterobacterales > Alteromonadaceae > JBELHO01. The sequence goes on from JBELHO010000061.1 coordinate 12,249, forward strand.
TTCCTCAACGCGACCGCCTTGTACCGCATCTAAAAAAACGGTTTTTAAAGGCACAACTTTTGATCTAATGGGGACATAATCTTCAAACATGCCAATTTTAGCTTTAGCTATTACCACGCGACTTTGATCAACATTTAATGAACGACCCTGACTAACTTGACCGTAGCCATACCAAAGCCCAAACAACATCAAAAACACAACCATAGCCCACTTGCTCAGTGTTGACCGTCGATTGGATTTAACCACCTTTTTATCCATTGAAGAGCCTTGCACATTTAACACCCTCTTCTGGATATTAGCGGTATTAGTTGTATTAGCGGTATTACTTGTTTGTTGCATCTGCTCTCCCTTGAGTTGACTAAAACCCCTACTTGAGTCATTTTAATCATTGCTATGCCTGTGATTGATAATTAATAACAAGCACTGTGCCAACCTTATAAACCATTGTATTTAATGGATTTAACCTAATACCTACTAAGAAAGTGTTCAAAATTGAACAGTTAGCAGTGTACGAATATGAACATTCGGTGTACGATACCGTACAAAATGGCATGCTTAAAAAGCTAAGCTTTCTGAGATAAGCTTTTTGAGCTAAGCGCTTTGGGGTATGTTTTCTGGGCTCATGCTCAATGAACTCATGTTCATTGAAAAAAGGGAGGAATGCGCTTGTTAAATGACAAACACATATTAGTTGTCGATGACGATCAAGACATTTTAATGGCCGCTAAGCTCCTGCTAAAACGCCATTTCAAGCAAGTGTCAATCTGCAATCAACCGGAGCATTTAGGTACCTTACTCAGCAAAGACAAATTCGATGCGATTTTACTCGATATGAACTTTGCTCCAGGTGAAAGCTCGGGCAAGCAAGGTTTTAAATGGCTGAAATTTATCACAGACAAAGATCCCAATGCCGTAGTGGTCATGATCACTGCCCACGGCGGGGTAAATATTGCCGTAAAAGCAATGAAGTTTGGCGCAACTGATTTTATCGAAAAACCTTGGCAAAATGAAAAAGTGATCGCCACCTTAACTTCAGCGGTCAAATTAAATGAGAGCCGACAAGAAACTGATCGCTTGAAACAAAGTAATCAGCTATTAGTAGAAAGCCAAGGTTTTCAGCATATAATTGGCAAATCAGAAGCCATATCTCAGGTCATGTCTGTTATATCAAAAGCAGCTCCAACGGATGCCAATGTGCTTATTTTAGGAGAAAATGGCACAGGTAAAGAATTAGCTGCGCGCGAGATCCACAACCAAAGTTTGCGCCAATCGAATATTTTTATGTCGGTCGATTTAGGGGCTATTTCAGAGAGCTTGTTTGAATCTGAGCTTTTTGGCCATGAAAAAGGCGCTTTTACTGGCGCTAACAAAGCTCGCATAGGAAAGCTGGTTGCAGCTAACGGTGGCACCTTGTTTTTAGACGAAATAGGCAATATTCCGTTACACTTACAAGCCAAATTACTGACCATTTTAGAGCAGCGTAAAGTCACTCCCATCGGCTCTAACAAAAGTATCGATATAGATGTGCGATTAATTTCGGCAACCAATGTCAACAAGGCCGAGCTATCAAACGAAACCACATTCCGCCAAGATCTGCTGTTTCGACTCAATACCGTGGAGATCAGTTTGCCACCTTTGCGCGATCGTCAGCACGACATCATAGATATTGCTCAATACTACATAGTGCTTTATTCACAAAAATACCGCAAAGCCAACAAATCACTATCAGAAGAGGCGATAAAAGCCGCCCTCAGTTATCCTTGGCCGGGCAATGTGAGAGCATTGCGACACGCCATTGAAAGAGCCATTATCCTCTCGGATCGCGATCAACTTTCAGCCAAAGATCTGCAAATTGAGTGCATACAAGCTGACATCAATCCTACAAATTCAATCAGTGTGGCAAAACAACCGTCTATATCATCGGCATCATCAGCAGCATTAAATGAAGATCTTCATTTGGAGAGAAGTGAAAAGCGGATCATCGCAGCAGCCCTGAAAAAACACAGATACAACATCAGTAAGTCTGCCAATGAACTTGGATTAACCAGAGCCTCACTGTATAGAAGGATGGAAAAACATGGTTTATAAAACATTTTCCATCTCACTGTTAGTGAGATTAGCACTGTTATCAGTGAGCCTTTTTGCCCTTAGCCTAGCCATCATTGAGCAAGGTTATTATGCCCTTAGTTTGTTATTGCTGATCATAGCTATTGTGCAATGTATCCAACTGTATCAACAACTCAATAAAACTAACCGAGAGCTTGCTCGCTTTCTTACTGCCATAAAAAATAACGACTTCAGCCAACGATTTAAAGTGACTGACAAATCAACTCAACATTTGATCGACAGTTACAATGAGATCTTGTCATCATCGACTCAAAACCAACAACAGCAGCAGCAAACACTACACCATTTAAAATCCATGACAGAGCATATTCCTGTGCCCTTGCTGTCACTGTATCCCGACGGCAAGATCATATTGCGCAATAACGCCGCAAGAAAACTATTTTCCAGTGGCCAAGTCAATAAAATTGACGACTTGATCCCATTTGGCGATGAATTATTTGCCCTGTTAACATCAATTAATTCTGCGCGAAGTCAGCAACTAGTAAATTTTCAATTCGAAGAAGAATCAAGACAACTGAGTGTGACTATTAGTCAAATAACCACAGGCAGTTTTTCTGAATACCTCGTGAGTTTAATGGATATTCAATCTGAACTCGATGGTGCACAAATCAAAGCTTGGGAAAATTTAATTCGGGTACTGACACATGAAATTATGAATAGCTTGACACCTATTGCATCTTTGGCCAAGACATCAGCTGAACTGGTCAACGAAGTCCATCAAAAATTAGA
>JBELHO010000061.1:15204-19067 GCA_042091375.1 Thalassotalea sp.
GTCGAAGACAATGGTCCAGGTATAGAAGCAGATATTATCGATCAAGTATTTGTGCCCTTTTTCACTACCAAAGCCTTAGGCTCTGGCGTTGGACTAGCCCTGACAAAACACATTATGAATGCCCACAATGGTTTTGTTAATGTCAGCAAAAGTGAGCTAGGTGGCGCTAAATTTTCATTGTTTTTTTAATAAAAGTGTCAGAGATTTTTTGCCATAAAACAGCAAAACCACACACTAATTTGTAAAAAAATGTGACAACTACTTAAGATTGAAAGACACAGTTCACCTGAGCAATTGAATAGCTATGCGCTTGAGCTTGACATTGTTCACGCATCATCACAGCCATCAGCTGAAAACCTAAAAGACCTACTGAACACATCAAAATATTGTACAAAACCCCAAAACAATTTTGCTTATTGATGACAACTTATATTATATTTTATGCCTTCTTTATCTTCAGATTTAAGATAATAACAATAAGGGATCAATTCATGGCGAATTTTAAGTCGTTACTTACTGTCGTATCGCTATTAACGGCATTTACATCTTCTGCTGCAGAAAAGCAAAACGAATGGTTTTTGCACAGTAGTATTTCACCTGACGGTGAGCAAATTGCCTTTTCATACAAAGGCGATATTTATCTTGTTGACAGTGATGGCGGTAATGCCAGACCACTGACAATTCACAACGACTGGGACGGCCATCCGATTTGGTCTGGCGATGGCAAAACCATTGCCTTTGCCTCAGACAGAAATGGCAATCTCGACATCTATACCATGCCTGCAAGTGGTGGCAATGCCACCAGATTGACCTATCATTCGGCTAACGATATTCCACAAGACTTTAGCAAAGATGGCAAAGAAGTATTATTTACCTCGGCGCGAACCGATGCGCCGAATTCGACGGTTTTCCCCACTGCGCGCTTAACCGAAAGTTACGGGGTAAAGCTAAGTGGCGGTACTCCGCGCATGATCTCAACCTTACCCGGCTCTGAAATACAATACTCGCCAGACGGCACTAAATTGCTTTATCGCGATGAAAAGTCTTATGAAAACCAATACAGAAAACACGATATTTCTGCTTTTGCTCGTGACATTTGGGTACATGATCTGCAAACCGATGAGCACCAACAACTGACCACCTTTGCCGGTGGTGATCACAACCCAGTATGGGATGACAAAAACACCTTTTACTATACCTCAGAACAAGGCAATGGTGCTTTCAACGTCTGGCGCATGGATCTCGATGGCGACAATAAAAAGCAAATAACCACCTTTAAACAGCACCCAGTGCGCAGCTTATCGATCAGTGATCGCGGCGTTTTAGCTTATGCACATCACGGCAGTATTTATACCCAAAAGGGCAAAAAAGCCAAGCACGTTAACATCAACATTGTCAATGACAATCAAGCGGCACCTGTGTTACCTGTCTCTCTTAGAGGTAAAGTCAGCGAGTTTGCCGTTTCTCCCAATGGCAAGGAAGTGGCCTTTGTCGCTCGCGGTGAGGTATTTGTTGCCAGTACCGACTTCAAAACGACCCGCGCCATTACCAACACCCCACAACAAGAGCGCAGTGTGTCGTTTCACAAAGACGGTCGCACCCTGTTGTATACTGCTGAACGAGATGGCATTTGGGGACTGTACGAAGCCAGCATAGCCCACGACGACGAACCTTATTTCTTTGCTGCCACCACCTTAAACGAAGATTTACTGCACAGTGCAGAAACCGACAGCTTTCAGCCTGTGTATTCACCTGATGGCAAAAAAGTGGCGTTTTTATCAGCTCGTGATGAAATTCAAGTGATTGATCGCGAAAGCAAAGCGGTTAATGTGGCGTTGAGTAAAAACCACAATTACTCATACAGCGATGGTGACATAAGCTTTGCTTGGGCACCCGACAGCCATTGGATGACCGCCAGTTTCTCACCGAGAAATCGACTATTTATCAATAACGTTGGAGTATTCCCTGCCGATGGCACAGCCGAGCCCGTTGATATAAGTTTATCGGGTTACAGCGACGGTGGCCCAACATGGCACACCGACGGCTCTGCGGTATTATGGGGCAGTACTCGCTTTGGACAACGCGATCACGGCAGTTGGGGACGTGAAGCCGATGTGATGGCGGCCTTCTTGACTCAAGATGCGTATGACAAATTTCGTCTATCGAAAGAAGAATATGCGCTTTTTAAAGAATTAGAAAAGAAAAAGAAGAAAGATAAAAAGGATAAAAAAGACAAACAGGCCAAAGAGGACAAAAAAGCTGATAAAGATAGCGACAAAAAAGCCGATGCAGACAGCGCTTCTACTGACGATGCTGTAGCTGCTACTGATAGTGACGCTAACAAAGAGAATAAAGGCGGTAAAGACGATACTGACAGTGACAGCAAGCCCCTCGCCATTGAGTGGGATGATCTCGATCAGCGCACGGTGCGCTTAACCATGCATGCCTCAGATCTAGGCGGTGCCTACCTGACCAAAAATACTGCCGAGCTTTATTACTTGGCTCGTTTTGAAAAAGGCTACGACCTATGGCGTCACAACATCCGTGAGCGCAAAACAGAGCTAGTGGCTAAACTCGGGGCAAGACGAGCGGCGATGACATTCAGTGCTGATGAGAAAACGATCTACGTCCTGGCCGACGGCAACATTCGCATGGGTAAAGTCGGTAGTAAAATTGCCATGAAGCCAATTTCGGTCGCCCCAGTGATGGAGCTGCAACAGGCAGAAGAACGCGCATTCATGTTTGACCACAGCTGGCGCGTCATTAAAGACAAATTCTACCGCGATGACATGCACGGTATCGACTGGGATGCCATGGGTGCATCTTACCGCAATAAGTTAAACGCCATTGGTCACAATCGCGATTTTGCCAATATGTTTGCCGAAATGACCGGTGAATTAAATGCCTCACACATTGGCTCATCTTATTACAAACGCGGTACAGCCATGTCTGATAGCACAGGTGCACTGGGTTTATTGTTTGATTTATCGACAACCGACGGCGCGTTAACCGTATTAGAAGTATTAAAAAATGGTCCATTTGACAAAGCCAGCAGCAAAGTCGATGCTGGAGTAAAACTCAGCGCAGTAAACGGCTTGAACTTGACAGCAGAGCAGAACTTATACCAACTGCTCAATCGCAAAGCCGGTAAGCGGGTGCGACTCACCTTTGAAGATAGTCAAGGCGAGACATTTGAAGAAGTTGTTAAACCCACATCAATGCGCACCATCAATAATTTAATGTACAAGCGTTGGGTGGCATCGCGTGAAGCCTTAGTGGATAAACTTTCCAACGGCCGTTTAGCCTATGTGCACGTGCGTGGCATGAATGACCCTAGCTTTAGGCAAGTGTATTCAAGTTTACTGGGTAAGCACTTTGACAAAGAAGCGGTAGTCATTGATACCCGCTTTAACGGCGGTGGTTGGTTACACAACGATCTCGCTAAACTGTTTATGGGTAAAGAATACTTCACTATGCACGTGCGCGGCAGACAGTATCACGGCGATCCCTTAGATCAATGGAATAAACCTTCAATACTGGTGATGAACGAAGGCAATTACAGTGATGGTTACGGTTTCTCATATACTTATGATGAGTTAAATATTGGTCAAATGGTCGGTATGCCAGTCCCCGGTACTATGACCGCGGTTTGGTGGGAAACGGGTATTTCAGGTGATTTCAGAGCTGGTGTCCCACAAGTGGGTGTAAAAGATACCGTGGGTGATTACTTAGAAAATAAACAAATCGAGCCCGACTTTAAAGTCAAAAACGGTCCGCAATCATCAGCTAACGGTGAAGATAAACAAATCGAAAAAGCGGTTGCGGTAATGCTTGAACAAATAGACAGCCAGTAACTGTTCAGC
>JBELHO010000062.1:0-18573 GCA_042091375.1 Thalassotalea sp.
CCAGCTTTTCACTATTACCTAAAGCAACTTCAATCAAGTGTCAACGGCAGTAAGGGCAAGGCAATTTTCTTTATTAGCTGTAGCCAATGGCGCTTACATCATTGGTCGGATATTAAGATAGACTTTGTCATCCGTCATGCCCGCGCCCTTGTCGAGGAGTTAGTAAACTATAATATTGATCTGCAACTCATCGAAGTTGATGATTTTCAACAGCAGGTAAAATATTTAACGCAACTGTGTCAACAGCATAATGTGACAGAGGTCGTAGCTAATCAAGAACTGGAATTTGACGAAGTTAGCAGAGATTCATCCATACAAGAGCAAGGCATTAAATTAACACTTTTTGAGTCTGATGTAATCGTTGGCAAAGGCAAGATACTCAACAAATCTGGACAAATGTTTAAGGTCTTTACCCCCTTTAAACGCGCTTGGTTAACTTACATAAAAGAAAATGGTTTTCAATACTTAGGAAAACCTGAGCCTATCGATAATATCACTGAGCCAGTTGAACAAACAACCATAGACGATGACAGTATTTCTAGTGTATGGCCACTGGTAAAAAAGTTCGAAAACGATGTTTTACCGACATTTTTACACAATAAGCTCAGCAACTATCACCAGTATCGCGACTTCCCCGAGTTAAAGGCAACTTCAGGCTGTTCAGCCTATCTTGCTGCAGGAGTGCTTAGCCCTCGTTACGTATTAACTCAGTTAATTAACCACCAACCAGATGTTATTTCAGCGGTAGATGCCCCCAGTTTTTCTTGGCTCAATGAACTCATTTGGCGTGAGTTTTATCGCCACTTGATTTTTCATCACCCTAGATTGTCTATGAATCAATGTTTTAATCTAAAGTATCAGGATTTATCTTGGCAAAACAGCCATGAACTCTTCCGACATTGGTGTAATGGTACTACTGGCTACCCGCTAGTTGATGCAGCTATGCGTCAGCTCAATCAAACAGGTTGGATGCACAATCGTTTGCGTATGGTTGTTGCTAGCTTTTTAACCAAGCACCTACTGATTGATTGGCGCTGGGGAGAAAAGTACTTTATGCAGCATTTAATAGATGGTGACTTAGCCGCAAATAATGGCGGTTGGCAATGGGCTGCGAGTACGGGGTGCGATGCTCAGCCTTATTTCAGAATTTTTAACCCTATAAGACAAAGTGAAAGATTTGATCCAAATGGTAATTTTATTCGTAAATACTTACCAGAACTAGAAAATATTCCCAATAAAGAAGTGCACTTTCCGCACAACTTTATTACAAAAAATAAGCTGAAGTTATATTGGCCTGCTATAGTCCAACACAAGGTAGCCAGAGTTAACGCGTTAGCTTTTTACAAATAAAATGGTATAAACACAAAGTAATGAACATTCAATTAGATCATCCTATGCACAAAGATGAGTTACAAGCCCATGATAGCAAGTGGTTAAACAATTTTTTGTCCGTATATCAGAATTTGTCAGTAGACAATCTTCACTTATTAGAAAAGGTATATCATCGCGATGTGGTTTTTTGTGATCCTATGCACAAGGTTGAAGGTTTGGATAATTTAAGTAAATATTTCAATGGTTTGTATACTAATCTTAATTCTTGTGATTTTAAAATCGAAAATGTTATCGCTGAAATTGACCAAGCAGCAATATATTGGCAAATGACTTATCAACACGACAAACTCAACAATGGTAATGCCGTTTCTGTTTCCGGCCATTCTCACATAAAAGGCGATGGTGACAAAGTGATCTATCATCAAGATTACTTAGACCTAGGCGCTATGCTTTATGAACAGTTGCCACTGTTTGGCAAAGTCACTAAATGGATAAAGGGCAGGGCAATACAGTAATGTTAGAAGACAAGGCTGTTGTTATCACTGGCGCAACATCGGGTATAGGTAAATCGTTATTTTATCAATATGTGCAACAAGGATATGAAGTTATACCTTGTGGTAGAAAGCAAAATGTTCTCGATGACTTAAGCAAAAATACCGCAACTACATTGTGTTTTGACATCACTGACAAAAATGCCATTGCCGATGCGGCTAAAAAAGTCTCTTCATTAGACATTTTAATACTCAATGCCGGAGATTGTCGTTACATAGATGACGCGGTAAATTTCGATGGCGACCTTTTTGCAGGTATAATAAACACCAATTTAGTCGCCATGGGGTATTTGCTACAATCATTTTTACCTAAAGTTAAGTCTGGTGGACAAGTTGTGTTTGTCAGCTCTAGTGCTACTATTTTACCTTTTCCACGATCAGAAGCCTATGCAGCCTCGAAAGCCGGAGTAGATTATTTAGCAAACAGTTTACGCCTCGATTTAGTTTGCAAAAACATTGATGTTACTCTTGTTCATCCGGGGTTTATCAAAACCCCACTAACAGACAAAAACGATTTTAATATGCCGTTCTTATTAACCAGTGAAGAAGCCGCACTGCGTATTTTTAAAGGTGTACAATCAAGAAAAAAATACTTACACTTTCCCAAACGCCTTACCTGGATCTTGAAAACCTTTTCATTTTTACCAGCAAAAATCTGGCAATCCCTCATATTAAGGACGTAAAGCATGAAGCACTTCGCTGTCATCGGCTCTGGTGTGTCAGGCCTCACTAGCGCTTATTTGTTGTCAAAAAAACACAAAGTTACTGTATTTGAAAAAGCAAATAAAATTGGTGGCCATACGGCAACAGTCGATGTTGAAAAAAATGGAGAAAAGTACGCTATTGACACAGGTTTTATTGTTTTTAATGATAAAACCTATCCTAACTTTTTAGCTTTACTCGACGAGATTGGTATTGGTCAACAAGCCACTGAAATGAGTTTTTCGGTGCATAATTGTCAAACCGGTATGGAATATAACGGCCATAACTTAAACACATTATTCGCTCAACGGCGCAACCTGTTAAACCCCAAGTTTTGGTTACTAGTCAAAGAAATATTGCGTTTTAATAAAATGTGTAAAAACATTTATAACCAGCAAAATTATCAACAAGGTAAGACCCTTGGCGCGTTCTTAAAAGAGCATGACTTTTCCTTATACTTTTCAGAGCACTATATATTGCCGATGGGCGCAGCTATTTGGTCAAGCTCACTTGCGCAAATGGAAGACTTTGAGTTGCGATTTTTTATTCAATTTTTTCATAATCACGGTTTATTGAATATAGCTGATCGACCTCAGTGGTATGTCATACCCAAAGGTTCAAGAAGTTACTTACCTCCCTTGATCAAGCCATTTGCAGATAACATTCAACTCAATGCTGAGATAAGTGGTATTAGTCGTCAAAATGATAAAGTACAAATAAATTTTAACGATGGCACTAACCAAATATTTGATGAAGTAGTTTTTGCTTGTCATTCTGATCAAGCTCTAGCCTTGTTAGACGACGCTACTGAGGCTGAACAGCAAATACTTGGCGCAATTCCCTATAGCACTAATTCTGTAGTGTTACACACAGATAAAAAGTTATTACCTGTACGCAAAAATGCCTGGGCTAGTTGGAATTACCAGTTAAGTGCCGACCGCCACAAGGCTGCAAGTGTTACTTACAATATGAATATACTGCAAGGTTTACAGTCTGAGCACACTTTTTGTGTCACTTTAAATCAAAAGGAGGCCATTGATGAACAACATATTTTGCAGGAATTTAGTTACCATCATCCGGTTTTTTCTGCTGAGTCGATTCAAGCGCAAAAACAACGGTCACAAATATGCGGTCAACAACACACCCATTTTGTTGGCGCCTACTGGCACAATGGCTTTCATGAGGACGGGGTGAGAAGTGCCGTTGAAGTAGCACAACGTTTTGATTGCCATATAAAAAACAATAATTAGACCAACTGAGATGTCTGATCTATTTGCCAAAAGTTTTATCTATACAGGGCAGGTGACTCATCGCCGCTTTAGCCCTAAGCGACATTTTTTCAGTAGCCGTTTATTTATGCTTGCCTTAGACGTGTTCGCCTTAGAAGATAATCAAGCGAGTTGCGGAGTGTTTGGTTTTTCATGGTATCACCCACTGCGATTTGTAGAGAAAGATTACCTCAGGGGTGAACCTTTTCCATTATCTAAGCGTATCACCGAGAAAGTTAATAAGCTTGGTGGCCACAAAGACATCAAAAGAATATTGATGTTAGTGCAAGTCAGATGTTTTGGCATCTACTTTAGCCCCGCAAATTTTTATTTTTGTTATGACAGTGCCGGTCGTTGTACCCAAATGCTTGCTGAGGTGAGCAATACCCCTTGGAACGAACGCCACTATTATTTAGTGGATTTAACGCGAACAGATAACAGCGCGGTGTCTAAAAAAGTATTCCAAGTTTCGCCTTTTATGGACTTGCATATGGATTATTTTTGGACAATAAAATCTCCCCAGGAAACCAATGATAAGTTATTGGTAAGAATAGAGAATAAAATAACCGATCAACAAACCGGTGAACTGGAAAAGTTATTTGATGCAAGCTTGATTTTAACCAAAAAATCGTTTACAAAATCACAACTACTGGCTATCTGGCGGCAACTACCGGCGATGACCATTACCGTAGTTATTGGCATATATTGGCAAGCCTTAAAACTTTTTGTAAAACGCGTACCTTTTATTGGATATCAAAAATTAAATTAAATTAGCTAAAACAATAAACGGCAATGAACAAAGTATTGGGAGTAAAGATGGAACATATTGAAAATGTTAGAGAGTTAGATAATGCCAATTGGTTAGACAAACGTTGTCGCTCTATGGTTCTTTCTATTTTTGCTAAGTTGTCTTATGGTCAACTTGAAGTGATCGAAGGTAATACCAGTTCACTGTTTCCGCAATCAGCTTTGCAAGCTGAAGTAAAAGGTAAAATACACATTCACGATACCAGTGTTTACCGCGATTTTGTTAAAGGCGGAAGTATTGGTGTAGCCGAAGCCTTCATTGCTGGTAAATGGAGCAGTCCTAATCTAACTAATGTGATCCGCATCTTTGCTAAAGCCCAACAACAGACAGATCGTTTAGAAAGTAAAATGTCATGGATGAAACAAATAAAGTACGCTTTTTCCCATTGGCGTAATAGAAATACTCAATCGGGATCAAAACGCAATATCCTTTCCCATTATGATCTTGGCAATGAGTTATACACTCGCTTCTTAGATCCGAAAATGATGTATTCTTCCGCTATATATCCCACTGCTGAAACCAGTTTAGAAGATGCACAATCCCACAAATTGAAAACTATATGTGACAGTTTATCATTGTGCGCAACGGATCACTTACTTGAAATAGGTACTGGCTGGGGTGGTTTAGCGGTATACGCTGCTAAACACTATGGCTGTAAAGTAACAACTACCACTATTTCTGACGCTCAGCATGCCTATGCGGAAGAGCAGATCAAAAAAGAAAATCTCAGTGGTCAAATTACTTTATTAAAGAAGGATTATCGAGAATTAACCGGTAGTTTCGATAAATTGGTTTCAATTGAAATGATTGAAGCGGTTGGCTATGAATATTTACCCAGTTTTTTTGAACAATGTAATGCAAGGCTTAAAGAGGGCGGTAAATTGTTGATACAAGCCATTACTATTGCTGATCAACGTTTTGATTCCTATCGTAGTAGTGTTGATTTTATTCAGGCTTATATTTTCCCCGGCGGCTTCTTACCGTCAATCAATATTTTGTCTAAGCACATTACCAAACACAGTAGTTTAGTGATTGAGTCTCTATCTGATATCGGCTTGGATTATGCGAAAACACTCGCTGATTGGCGCAGTAACTTTTTAGCTTCATGGCAAGAATTAACGACATTAGGTTACGATGAACAATTCAAGCGGTTGTGGTTGTATTACTTATCCTATTGTGAAGGGGCTTTTTTAGAGCGCGCCACTAGCACAGTTCACTTAGTAGCAAGAAAATAAATCAATTGTTCACACTTTGCCGTTAATTGTAAAAATTGCATAGTGTTTATCTTGCGAGTGTGGTTAAATTTACGCTACGTCAGATAGAGAGAGCAAATTATTGATCCACCTTTATCCAGCCAACAAAATGGAGCATTTGTTGGCGCTGTATAATCGCATCCATCAATTATCTCCGCCACCGGTTTTTACCAAAGAAGTTATTATTGTACAAAATGCGGGAATGCAACATTGGCTTAATATGTCACTTGCACAAACCCGAGGTATTAGCTTAGCAGTCGATTACGCGTTACCCGCTCAGTATTTATGGAAATTGGTGAGAAGCCTTGCTGAGCAGGGGGTTGATAGCGAGCAAAACCCTTTTTCACGAGAAGCACTATGCTGGCGAATTTTTGCTTTATTGGCTACAGATACTGTGATCAACCATGACAAATTCAGTCAAGTTACCCAATATTGGTTAACCCCTGACCAGCAAAAAGCAAAGCTCGGTGAATATAGCCAACAAGAGGATCTAAAGCGCTATCAATTATCCTGTCAATTAGCAGATTTGTTTGAACAATACTTAGTCTTTCGACCCGATTGGATCGATTGTTGGCACAACCGACAAACCGTTATCGATAGTCAACAGCAGCAACAATTTAGTCAATTACAATCCTGGCAAGCTATTTTGTGGCAAATGCTAACCAGTGAACAAGAATACAACCCCGCTGCATTGGTCAATTCAGCAATTGCGCATTTGCCACTAAAACCACAACTACTGCCAAAAAGGATCAGTTTTTTTGGACTTAATGCAATGCCACCCATGTGGTTATCTTTTATTAACCGTTTAAGCGAATACTGTGATGTACATTTTTTTCACTTAAACCCATGTTTCTCCTATTGGGGCGATGTATTAACCGAAAAACAAGCCATTAAAGCATGCACTGCTTGGACAGCCAATGTCGAAGATATAGCCAAAACAGTTGGCAATCCACTATTAGCTAATTTAGGCCAACAAGGACGAGAATTCTTATCATTAATTCAAGACTATAGCACCTTTGATATTGCAGCTTTTGATCGTGTTGATAAAGGTATGAGCCTTGAGAAGTTAAGCGTATTGGAAGCGTTGCAACAAGATATCTTAACTTTACAAGATCGCAGAACCAATTCCCTTGTCAAGAAAGATGACTCTGTGGTAATTACCAGTGCGCACAGTGCGTTAAGAGAAGTACAAGGACTACACGACTGGCTTTTACATCAGTTTAACCATCATCCTGATCTAACCCCGAAAGACATACTAGTGATGTGTCCGCAAGTAGAGCAGTACGCACCATACGTCAACGCGGTTTTTACTAGAGGATGGCAAGAAGTGGACAAAAGCATTCCCCCGTTGCCTTGCTCTATTGCCGATCGTATTAGTAAAGATTCAGAACCATTAGTGGCCGCTTTTACAGAACTTATATCGCTACCTGATAGTCGTTTTCAAGTGTCGCAAATACAAGCTTGGTTGCGTATTCCGGTAATTGCACAAAAATTTGCGTTAACCGATACAGAAATTGAACGTTGTTTCATCTGGGTAGAACGAGCTTGCATTCATTGGGGGCTGAATGCCGAGCACAAGAATCAACAATTGCACAGTCAAAAAAATTCTGCACAATTCACTTGGCAATATGGGCTATCTCGCTTGCTGCAAGGCTTTGCCCAAGCAGATCACATCACCCTAGCGGATAACAAGGTTTTATTACCTGTTATTGAAGGCGATGACGGTGTTTTACTCGGTAAATTCATGCTGGTACTAGAGCAACTAGAGTTTTATCGTCACTTGCTAACACTGAGTAGAACCCCGCTACAATGGCACAGTTTCCTAGTGCAATTAATTGCTGACTTTTTTATTAGCAGTGATGACGGTGGTATTCACATAATCACTCATGCAGTTGATTTACTCGTTGAGTATTGTCAACAAGCGAATTTTCAACAAAAAATCAACCTGACTATAGTTCAAGATTTTCTCAATAATCACTTTAGTCAACCCCAGCCCAGTCGGCAGTTTATGATCGGTCAGGTCACATTTTGCTCAATGTTACCGATGCGCAGTATTCCCTTTAAAATAGTGGCAATTTTAGGTTTGAACGACGGTGAATACCCCAGACAAAGACAACCTTTAGGGTTTGATTTAATGTCACTATCAACGGCTAGATTAGGCGACAGGTCGCGTCGGGGTGACGATAGGTACTTATTTCTTGAAGCCATTATTTCAGCTCGTCAACATTTGTATTTAAGTTTTCAAGGGCGAAGTATTAAAAACAATAATCAGCGTCAACCGTCAATTGTATTAAAAGAATTAATGGATTATTTATCAATGGCTTATGGTTGGCAATTAACTGATGATAACCATCAAGACATCAGACAATTGGCGATGCAAGCCTTCAGTGCACACAACTATCAAGGCAAATTTCCAAGTTTTGATGAAAAATGGTTAGCTATTATTGCTAATAATACCGGCATAAAACCTGATGAGCCAGCTAGTGAAATTACTCAAATAATCCCTTTTAGCTCCGAAAACTCAGTGTTAGCAGCAAGTGATCAAGCGGCTATAAACAACCCCATATTGTCTTTAAATGCCAGTGAACTGATCAGTTTTTTCCAGCATTCTGCACGTTGTTTTGCTCGTCAACGATTAGATTTGCACCTAGATAGCGAGCATAAGTTCCTAAGCGACACCGAGCCATTTGACTGTGATCATTTAGCCAGTTATCAGTTAAAAACCTCACTAGTAGATAACGAATTAAACTCGCAGCAATCATCCCCCACAACCAGCGATTTATTGAAACAAGCTCAGCTTGGCGGTTATTTTCCCGACCTACCAACCACGCCTAGTATGCTACAAAAATTGCGTGATGACAGTGATTTACTGATTGAATATATTCGCAATGAACAAGCCGATAATACAGAAATACAGCCGCTAGCTCTAACCATTGAGCTGCCCATAAAGCAACAAACGGTTACCCTTGAACTCACTGCGACCGTGTCTATTGTCAATAATAAAATAGTTTTTTATCGGGTCAGTTCAGCAAAACCAAAAGACTTTTTTACCTTGTATTTGCATCAACTCATTATTCAGGTATGGCAACAACAAACGATCAATGCTGAGCAAAAGCAATCTCTTCAACCTCTGTATACACAATTTGCTGCAATTGAGGCTACTCATGGTTATTATTTTGATACTAAAACTCAAAAAATAAGCCATTTCTGTTACCAACAAATCGAGCAACCGCAAGTGTTACTAACCAACTTAATAGAGACATTTGTAAACGGCCAACATCAACCTCTGCTATTATCGGCAGATCTGGCCGACAAACTGTTAAACAGTAAATCATTTACCCAAGATGACTTTGAAAAATTCTGGTGTATTGCTGATCTTTTACCGGCGTTTGGCGAAGATCAGTACATAAAATATTTTTGGCCATCTTGTCCGTTACTATCATCAGTAGCCCCATTAATCACCGAGCTGTATACACCGGTTTATCAATATCAACAAAAGCTATCACCATGAAGTTTAAACCTTTAATTGCACATCAAATTCCTCTGTTGGGTAAGCACTTAATTGAAGCCAGTGCCGGCACCGGTAAAACCTACAATATCACTCGGCTTTACTTGCGACTATTACTCGAGCAAGAATTAACGGTTGAGCAGATATTAGTGATGACTTTCACTAAAGATGCTACTGAAGAGTTGCGTGGCCGCATCGATAACTTTATTCGTTATGCACTTAACAATTGGCAAACACTAATTACCACTGATGAATTTTTCATAGCTATTGAGCAAAAAGTAGCGACTGATAAAGCACAATGGTTATTGAAGCGTGCATTGTTGTTTTTAGATCAAGCGGCAATTTTTACTATTCATGGTTTTTGTAAATCAGTATTGAGCCAACACGCATTTAGCACCGGCGTTGCGTTTAATGCCGACATGGATACACAACACAGTGATTTGCCAATGACCGCAGTACAAGACTGGTATCGTCAATTAGCCAGCGACAGCAGCGAACAATTTTTAATGATCGCCGAATTTTGGCCTACACCAGTCAATTTTCTCAATCATTTCAATCGCGTCATTCATTCTGATTCAAGTTTACAATTGATCAGTGAAGCCAGCCACCTTGAAAATTTTAGTCAACTTGTTGGCCGTGCGATCAGCAACTTAACCTCGCAACAGCAACAATTGGCTAGTTACTTAATTTCGGGAAAATCCATTGCGGTGCAACAGCAACGCCAATGTGAATTCGATCACTTACTGCAATGGTTAGACAATGTGCAACGCGACTATAAAAATGTAGTAGTACCTATGCCCGATGCCTTTATTGATGGTCGTCGTTTTGGCCGCTCACCTCACAAACAATTAATTAAAGACATTTTTGAACCGGTCAGTAAAGTAAAAATTCAGTATAAATCTCTATTGAAAACTATAGCTAAGGCAAAAGCGCTAACCATTGTTCGTCAGGGTATATATCAGATCAGAGAAACCTTAACTCAACACAAACTC
This sequence comes from Thalassotalea sp., assembly GCA_042091375.1. Lineage (GTDB taxonomy): Bacteria > Pseudomonadota > Gammaproteobacteria > Enterobacterales > Alteromonadaceae > JBELHO01. The sequence goes on from JBELHO010000062.1 coordinate 10,415, forward strand.
AGTGCTAACATACTGACTTTTGACGATTTAATTACTCGATTACATTTGAAGCTTAGATCCGATGCAAAGCAACATTTAGCACAGACCTTGTACACTCAATTTCCAGTCGCTTTAGTTGATGAGTTTCAAGACACAGATCCAAAGCAATTCGCGATTATTAAGGCACTTTACTTTGATCAAAAGCAAGCTGGGCTGTTTATGATCGGCGATCCCAAACAAGCTATCTACGGCTTTCGCGGCGGTGATGTATTTGCCTATTTATCTGCCCGTAAAGACTGTGATCACTGTTGGCTTATGGACACCAATTGGCGCTCTAGTGACACTATGATCGCTGGCTATAACCGTCTCTTTGTCGGCGATAGCCAAGGTCAATCGCCAACCAAAACCTTTGCTTATGGCATCGAATATTTTGCCGTTAAGGCCGCTGTTAACGCTAGCCAAAAACAATTGCTAGACAGTCAATATGCACCTTTACAATTTGTCCACTTTAGCAGTGAAGATAAACCGAGCAAAGTATCTCAAGACTACAGAAAAGTGATGGCTACTTGGTGCGCCAATGAAATTACTCGCCTACTCAATGCCACCGATCACAATAATATTCAAGCTAGAGATATCGCGTTATTGGTGCGCGATGGCGGTGAAGCACTCGATATTAAAACCGCATTATCCACGGCTGGACTTCCTTCAGTGTATTTAAGTAACAAAAGTAATTTATTAGACAGTGAACAAAGCAAACAATTACTGCAATTGTTAAAAGGTATATTGTTATGCGAAAACGATAGTTTTTTTTCTGCGGCTGTTGCTTGTCAATTACTGCCTTATTCAGTTGCCGCCTTTTATCAATTAAAACAAGATCAGCTTGCATGGCAAGGGCTGCAATGGCAATTTCAACAATTGCGAGAGCTGTGGCAAAGCCGAGGATTTATTACCATGGCACTGCAACTTATGCACCAGCATATGTGCATCACTGGCGATAATACCGATCGGGTGTTAACCAACCTCTTGCACTTATTTGAACTGTTGCAGTCGGCGAGTCAACGGCATCGACAGCCGCAGCAACTGTACACTTGGTTTGAACAACAAATTCACTCTAACAATGCAGATACTGAAACCGAGTTAAGACTTGAAAGTGAAGATAATTTGATCCGCATTGTCACTCAACACGGCTCCAAGGGCCTAGAATATCCGATTGTTTTTATTCCATTTGCCACCCGCCACAAAAATCCCCTTAAAGCGGGCAATAGTTATGTAAGTGTGATCGAATACCACGATAGCAATGGCCAATTAATCACCAGTTTAGATGGCAGTGATCAGGCTAAACAAACCATGGCAGAAGAAGCATATGCCGAGAGTATACGTTTGCTTTATGTCGCAGTAACCCGAGCTGAAAAACGTTGTTACCTGTTAACCACCGCCTTTGAGCATTATCACTTATCACCGTTGGGACAAACCATGAAAATGGCCGCCAAGAGTGATATTTACCCGCAACTACAACTACTTGCTGCGGAACTACCTGATGCTATTGGTGCTGAGTTAATTGACCAACCGCTGCTGGCAGACTCATATCATCAACAACCGCACTCTGATACCTTGAGTCAAGTGGCACAATTTTCCGGTAGTATAGAGCGCGATTGGTGGTTGAGTTCTTTTACTGCCTTAAGTCGAAACATCCGCAACAATGGCCTATCTACACCTGACAGGGATAATGAAACCATTAATTTAGCAACTGCTGAAGAAAATCCTCAGCCAACGTCGTTATTGCGTTTTGAATTACCTAAAGGTGCCAACAGTGGCAATTTATTACACAATATTTTAGAGCGCGTTAATTTTAGCCAGCCCGATTGGCAACCCACACTTGACCGCTCATTGCTACAATATGGCCAGTTGCCTAACGGCTTTTCTGAGCAAGAGTTAATCAATTGGCTGAACAGTGTTTTAGATTGCCCGTTAGACAATGATTATCAATCTAAATCAAACTCAGGAGGGTGGTCAGCGCACAGTGAACAACACATGTTTAACTTGTCATCGCTATCAGCAGCACAAACCATGCGTGAAGCAGAGTTTTATTACCCTCTCAAACAAGCAAAAACCGAACAATTAGCTATTTTGCTAACCGATCACCGAAATAGGGCAAGAACAAAACTCGGCGCCGATCGCAACCCAGCTTTAACACCAAGTCAATTGCAACTGACGCTAGCGGCACAACTCAATGGCATGATGCATGGCTATATTGATTTGATTTTTGAATATCAGGGCAAGTATTATCTCGCTGACTATAAATCAAATTATTTAGGCAGCGATCACCAAGATTATCAAACACAACAGATGCAAATAAATATTGAAACTCATCACTATGACTTGCAATATTTGATTTATGCATTGGCGCTGCATCGCTATTTAGCCAGCGCAATCACCGATTATCAGGTTGAACAGCACTTTGGTGGGGTATATTACTTATATCTGAGAGGTATGAGTAGCGAGCAAAAACATCGAGGTTGTGGGGTGTATTTTCAGGCAATAACAGCTGCAGAGCTAGCGCAGTTAGATCAATTATTTTCAGGACAAGCGGTATTATCGACAAATACATCAGCATCACCAATTGCACCAGTTGGAGATAAACGCTAAATGTTTCAATCTACTTATAAAGCCGACATGCAGCCATATCAAAAGTTTAGCGATGCCACAAAACAACTGGCTAACATTGCTGCTATTGATTATTTTTTTGCTAAGCAAATCATACAAAGCCTAGTAGGTGCTGATCAGACCAAGCATCATCAGGCAGACAATCAACAGGCAAACAATCAACAGGCAGCTGAACAACCTGTGTTGTTTCATTTGTTAATGACATTGAGTGACAGTTTGCGACAAGGCCATAGTTGTTTGCCTCTTGATAGCGTAGCCAACAGCCATTATGGTTTCCAATCTGGGATAGATAATATAGTCACCCACCAAGGATTTGTCTTCCCCGACTTAGCTGCTCTAACTGAAATAGTTACCGCTTATGCTATTGCGCCTAGCGACGATAGTCCTGTCGTTTTTTGTAACAAGCGTTTGTTTATGCGGCGTTACTATAATTTTGAACAAGAACTACAGGCTTTTATTAATCAGCGTTGTGCTGTTCAAGACCAAACCCCGCAACAACACAATGAGCTCAACATCAAGGCTTGCCTGGCTAAACTGTTTACCAGCGATGCAAGTGAAAATAAAACAACACAGCAATCAACTTCACCCCGCGCCATTGATTGGCAAAAAGTAGCGGTTGCCAATGCCTTAAACAAATCATTTACTGTAATTGCTGGTGGTCCGGGTACAGGTAAAACCTATACGGTGACTAAGCTATTAGCTGCGCTGATTAGTTTATCTGAGCAGCAATTAGCTATTGCTCTTGTTGCGCCTACAGGCAAAGCCGCGCAGCGCATGGCACAATCAATTAATTCAGCTGTGGCTGGTTTTATTGGCACAATAGATCAAAAAGTATTAGCTGCTATCCCCAAACAAGCACAGACTATTCATCGCTTGTTGGGAGTGATTGCCAATCAACCTAACTTTCGTCACCACCAAGACAATCAACTGCAACTCGACGTTATCTTAATTGACGAATTTTCTATGGTTGATCTGCCTTTAATGACTCGTATCATTCGCGCTTTGCCGGCGCGTTGTAAAGTGATTTTACTGGGCGATGCTGATCAATTGCCATCGGTCGCAGCTGGCAGTGTATTAGCTGATCTCGCTCCGCAGAGAACCAGCCAATACAGTCAATACAACACCGACTATATCACTGCAGTTTGCGGCGAAAATCTGCCTTCAACAAAGTCCAAGCAGGCTTTAGATCACGTAACATTTTTAGTTAAAAGTCGTCGTTTTGATGGCCAAGGGGCGATAGGGAAATTAGCTTATGCTGTAATAGCTGGCGACAGTGATAGCAGCTGGCAACTATTACAAACCACTGGTCAGCAACCATCCGCTGCATTGCATTGGCTAGACAGCCAGATCGGTGAAAACTTACTGCCGACAAGTCGCGCCAATCATTTGCATACACATCTCAGGTTGACTTGGTTAACGGCGCTGATCAAACAATACTATGCACCGTTACAGCAATGCGCTACTGTCGCTGCTGCATTTCAACTGTTTAATCAATTTAGAGTGTTAGTGGCAACCCGAAATGGTGAAACAGGACTTGTGGCGATAAACCAGCTAATTGACCAACAACTCAGCTACAGTGCAACGGCCAGAGCAAACACATTTGCTCAACAGGAGTCGAGCTTATATCACGGCAAGCCCATTATGATCACTGAAAATCATTACCAGCTGGGGCTTTATAATGGCGACATAGGCTTTATTTGGCGTCATCAACAAGGGCATTTAATGGCTGTGTTTCAACAAGACAGTGCAGAGCACAAGCAAGGTTTATTGTGGATATTGCCTTCGAGACTGCCCAATTACGAAGCGGTTTATGCGATGACTATTCACAAAACCCAAGGCAGTGAATTTGATCATGTAGCGATGATTTTACCAGTTGATAACCAATCGACTATATTATCGCGTGAATTATTGTATACAGGCATTACCCGTGCCAAGTCACAATTGACCATCCAAGCAAATAAACGTGTCTGGTATCAGGGTGTAAACAATAAAGTCACTCGGCACTCAGGGATCAGTTCTGCCAAGGGTGAACGGTTATAAAAGCAATCAATGATTTATGAGGTAGTGATCAGTCATGCAAATAAAAAACATCAACAAACAGATTTACCGTCGACATCTCAACCGAGTGATCATTGCTTTTATTCTGTGTTTTATGATCCTCTCGATTCTATTTGGACAACTATTACTGTTGATTTTTGTTGATCTTGGCAGCGATGTAAACACTGCCCTTAGCAAGGTTGAAGCAAACCAGCCTAAAAGCAATCTTGGCTACAACGCAACTGGGGTGCTGATCGCTTTAATTGTTTGCAGCGCAATCATCAACAAAATCAAATCAACTAGGTATTTTTCTGAAATTTTATACGTCTGGCAAATGAAGCAATTGCACAACTTAATTTATCGTCGTTTGCCCAAGATAAAAGCCGCGGCAGAGCAGGGTAAACAGGATGCCTTTATTATTTTAACTTTCTACTATCAAAGCCTAGAACAAATATATTGTCTCGATGATAATACCTTAACCTTGGCAGAGCTGCACAAAGCGCAAAGTCAACTCGCCGAGCAAATACAAAATCGACAATTAACCGCTACTATTTCTGCCGAACAGTTTAATAAATCAATGGTATTAGATTATTAATGCTGTACAGTAATTGCTATTAATGACTGAACAATATAACAATATCTACTTAAGTGAACAGAGACTTGTCATGAAAAAAATTAAAAATGAAGCGCCATTATTAAAAAAAGCCATCGAAATTGGTGAAAAATATGCAGTTAACCGAGGCTATAAATCCTTTTCTAGTACCAATGCAGCAAAAGATAAAGTTGAGAGCTTATACCGGCTATTAGTCAACGATAAGTTAATACATCCATTACCTGTGGATGCTGAAGATTTAAAAAGCATGAAACATAAATTGGCATTGTGGATCGCTAAACAACTTCCCGAAGATCATCCGCTATTAAAATGATCCCTGACCCAGAATAAAACAATAGCAGAGGATATTCTATGAAACACAAGTTGTATTTGCCAATCATACTATTACTAACTGGTTGTTCAGATCCGGTTGGCAAGGTCAGTTTAGGGCTATTCACTACCAAAGATGTGGTGATCGAGGCCAAGCAAGACCCCATAGTCAGTGGCGTAACTTGCCATATTAGCCACATTGAAGCTGACTTAGATCTGTCAGATCCTTCTGATATGAGTATTGCCTGTCGGCAAACTGGTGTGATAAACGCCGCGCAAATAGCAAAGATTGACAAATCTGCCAATGGCGAAATCGTATTTAAACAATCAAAAAGTATTTTATTGAAAACCTTAAAGGTGCGTAGAATTTTTGATGAAAAAAATAAATCACTGATTTACTTATCTTATTCAACTAAGGAATCGAGTGGTAGCCATCATCATTCACTATCCACTGTGCCCTTATATAATACCCAAGCTTGGCAACAGTTAAGCACGACTGCAGTCGAAAAGCCTTAGGAGCAAATTAATTTGATAGCTAAATTACTCACAGCTAAATTGTTTTCTCGTCAGGCAATGCTGGACGACAACACTCGGCAATGGCTATATGACACCTTCACTTGGGCCATTTCAAATTTTGACGTTGAAATATTCTCGCAGAAAACGCAATTAGTGTTACCCAATAACACATTCTATCCAGGCTCAGTAAGCACTGTGCATCAAATGGCAAGCAATGTATTCAAGCACACAGTAAACTATGCAAATATGCAACATTGGCCATTAAAATTACTCGAGCCCGAGCACTTTGTTGCTAGCAAACTACCGGTTTTACATGCCCCTAAAGAGCGACAAACCATGTTGCGCGGTGACATGCCTGTTGAGTTTTTCAATAGCAGTAGCGATTTGTTATCCTCGCCGCAAGCTGAGGTGATCAACATCAGTTATTTACCAAGTCAGGTAAATCAACCACAAGACTTAATTTCTAGTTTTGCCCAGCAACTTGCTACCTTACTGGTAATATATCATCCAACGCCACCGCCAGGCGGCAAAGAGTTTGTGCCACAAGCAATTGATGTTTTAGCCTGTGTTTTGGGTTTTGGGGTTATTTTTACTAATACCGCCTATCAATTTAGAGGCAGATGTGGTTCCTGTAATAACCCAGCAGCCAATCGCCAATCAGCGCTGCCAGAATACGAAATGTGCTATGCCTTGGCATTGTTTTGTTATTTAAAGCAGGTACCAGTCAGCACCGTGTTGCCGCAGTTAAAATCGCATTTACGCCGTAACTACAAAAAAATGTACAAAGAAATAGCAAGCGACTTACCGCAATCAACAGAAGTGGCACTATTGGCTTTACTGTAAAATGAACCGCTTAGGGAAATACTTCGATGAATGGCTCAATGTGCTGCAGTTCAATAATATTTTCATAAAGTTAGGTTTTTGTAGTGTTTTGGGTCTACAGTTAAAGTAAAGGGTGAGGCGCAGCAATTTTATAAATACTCATAAATTCAAAAATTCAAAAAAAGGAACACTCATGGAATCAATACAGATCAAAGATCACATGAATAACTATCCAGTGACATTTACCGAAGACATGGTGGTCGGAGAAGCGTCATTGCTATTTTTAAAAACCAAGCAAATAGGTGGTCCTGTTATTGATAAAGATAAAAAATTAGTCGGGTTTTTATCAGAAAGTGACGTAATGAAAAAAATGCTACAAACCATTTATCACAATGAACACAACGCTGATGTTGCAGATTTAATGCGCAGAGATGTGCTGTCGGTAAAACCCTATGACAGCGTATTAGAACTCGCCCAAAGCATGCAAACCAACAAACCCAAAGTCTATCCTGTAGTCGATGACGATGGCAATTTGTTAGGTACTATTTGTCGCAACGATGTTTTGCAAGCTTTAGACAAACACCTGCACTCTAGCTTTGCGGCGGGAAAATAGCTCAGGTATTGTTACCACAGTGTTTATTATAAATAGCTACTCTCTATCGATAGCTATTAATTGGCAACTAAGATAGTCAAAAATTTAATACATAACACAACATGTAAAGTTGATCTTGTTTATCTATCGATAGTTTCAATCGTAAACGGCTATTATTCATTGGCAATAATTACTTAGCTAATCAATTTTATCGTGTTATCATCAGCTTATTCAACTATTCAACTATTCAACTATTCAACTATTCGATTTATACAGATAGTTTACCTATAAAGTTGCAGTACGTTCCCTTAACTGCAATATATGGACAAGGATAAATTTAAGGATATGCCTCATGCAAGCCCTCGTTAATGTGTTTTCATCTAAAATCACTATTATCATATTGTTGAGTTTTTTAGTGGCTTGTGGTGGCTCAGACAGTGAACCAACTCCACCAGTACCAGACACAAATGCGCCTGTTATTACCCTTAATGGTGAAGCTAATGTTACGTTATTTTTAAACGACAGTTATACCGAACAAGGTGCCACGGCAGTTGATGACAGAGACGACAGTGTTGAGGTGGTTATCACTGGCAGTGTTGATACAAGTAATGTTGGCAATTATACCAT
>JBELHO010000063.1:0-17988 GCA_042091375.1 Thalassotalea sp.
CAGCTTCCGCGTCCTGCTCACGCTAAGTACCTACATCCCTGTAGGCACAGCTAATAATTGGAAAAGTGACTGTGCAATTTTGTGTTATTGTTCATCAGATGAAAAATATCGCCGTTTGATCCAATAATCGATGCTCACGTAGCGTCCAGAGCCGATGAAAAATAATGCCAGTAACATAACAAAATAAGTCGCGGCAAACTCAATGCCGTTATTTAAAATAGTCACATTACCACTGCTCGTCAGCCACTCATAGTTGCCGTGTTCTTGCAGGATAGAAATCATCATTTGTTTTTTCTCAGCTGCTGCCAATACCCGTTCATTGGCAAACGGCGCACCGGGATCAGCAATGGCTTGCCAACCAAATTGACCGTGGACTGAAGTCATTGCAATGATCATGGTAAACATCATTGGAATGGCCATTAAGCGAACTGCAAAACCAAATAATAAAGCAATGGCACCAAGTACTTCTGCAGCTGTCGCTAATATGGCCATCAGGTATGGGAAAGGCAAGCCTAAACCCCAATCAGCATTGCCGAACCATTGCACAATATTGTCAAAACCTACGACTTTGTGAGTGCCTGCCATCCAAAATATAGGGACTAAATACAGTCTCATTAACAGTGGCGCTAAAAAGTCTAGTTTTCGTGTTTTATTGAGATAGTTGTATCCTTGAGTAAGAAACGTCTTGATCATAAATGCCTACTTTTTATTGTCAGTACAAAAAATGTTTTATGTTGTTATTGACCGTCCTAGTCAAATATTATTTCGTTTGCTGCTTATTATTGATCAATTAATCTACCAATAAACACAAAACACCCCACAGTCTAATAGTGATATGGCACAAGCTTGATAAGCAAAAATTGATAAAGTTAACAGGTTTGTTGAAAATTTGATGATGGCTGGGGCACTGGCGTGTTAAGTATGCCAAAAAGTTGGCGACCTCGGTGCGAGTCGAACGCACGACCTGCCCCTTAGGAGGGGGCTGCTCTATCCAGCTGAGCTACGAGGCCAATTTGTTTGACGCATAGTAGCAAATTTAGCTGTTCAGTAAAGGGATAATGATCCGTTTATTGTTGAAAGTCGACAGCCACCAGATAATTGCAGTTTCAGTTAGCTGTTGTTCATTGATATTTTGGTCATATTAGTAGCGAACCGCAACATCATTAACTTGAATATTATTTAATAATTCACCGTCTGCTGTAATTGCTACTGCGCTTTGTTGAGTCACTTGGCTAATTGTCACTGTTGAATCGCTAACATCAAAGCCAGTGTATTGCTTACCTAGATCTGAAGTGAAATTTTTAACGTGCATTAACGAAAACTTATCGCCTTTTTTGACGCCATGACGGCTGCCTAAATTAATCATTATTTCATTGCCGGCAACCCGCAAAATTTTCCCTCTACTGGGCTGACACATCATCGCAGCATCTATATCGGTAACCATAGTTGCTAGTGATTGTTCAATGACTTGACCGTATTGACTTTGCCAAAACGCAGCAGCGTTAGTATCCACTGTAGCTCTTTTATTGTAGGGCCAAGGCGCAGAACTGCGATAGTTTTTAGTGAACACCAATTCACCATTGGTGCCGTTATAAATATATAACGCCATGGCAAAGTGTCGGTCGTGAATATCACCCTGCCAAAACTGCCAATTGTTGTTGATTTGATCGGCAAATGATAAATCTTCAATTTCAGAATATAACACGTACTGAGTATCAGTTAATTGTGCTAACGACTGCGAGGTTTGTTTGATTTGTTGATCATTTACACTGTGGATATAGCGCGAAAATTGAGCACCATTTTTCAAGGCTAATTTGGTATCTACATACAAGCCTTGTTGATTTATTTGCTCAGCTAAATTCTTGATCACTGAGCTTGCTATGGAATAAATCGAGCCAATATTAGCTTGCTCACGTTCAACAATATGACTTTTGGTTAGCAACAGTGACTTTCGATGATCTGCAGCAAAACAGGCTTGTTGTTGAGGGAATATATCAGCGCGAATAGTGACGGTAACCATTTTATCACTATACTGTTCACTAATTAACTGCAGCGAATTGACACTGCCAGTGGCACTGATTTTTATCTCATCTTGAGTGAGTAGGCCATTAACTACTTGTGTTACACTTGATACCGATGCACCTGCCACCAACAGCGCTTTTTTTAAAGCGCTTTCCATTGCCTTTGCCCGTGCTATTTTTTTGTTACCATCATTGATATATGCATAGCCTTGCGCTTGGTACCACTGAGCAACCACTGGTGAATGAAGCAATGAACCTAAAATAATTAATGTGATGATGCGCATGCGGTGTCCTAAATACTAAAGTGTTTTTGTGTCAATTTTTTGTGAATCAATTATAGTTTTTACCTTTTTACCTTTTTACCTTTTTACCTTTTTACCTTTTTACTTCCTACTTCCTACTTTCTACTTCCTTGCTATTGACTCGCTACTTACTCTCTAACGTTCAACTTTCTGCTTTATTTCTATTTCTGCTCTATTTCTATTTAAGCTTTATTTCTATTTATACTGTTTTTCTATTTAAGCTCTGATCAGCCTTAGTTGCTATACTGTTTTTGTTATTGTCTAATTGCCTATTCGATTTAGCTTAATAAGTACAAAGATTAAAATAACAGTTTTATTGGCTGCTACTCAGATGATTTTTTTTGTGTTCACATTTATGCTGTTCTTGCTATGCACATTTTGTGCCTGAAAAAATATTTTGTAAAGTTGGCTTAAAATATGCAAAGTTTCTGTAAATAATTTTGAGTGCAACTGAGGGAAGCTCAATGAAAAATTGGTTAATAGTAGCAGTAATGCCTATTTTGGTATCCTGTACTTCAATGAAATCAACCGACAACTTTTATAATGTAGCACAGCAAAAACGCGGCGAAATTAATAGTTTTGAACTGCCCCAAAGTGCTATCAACGACGTAGTTAAAGGACTGGCTTATCAAATGCTTGATAGCAGCTCTTTTGTCACCCCAAAAACCCCTATTGCGGTTGCCTCATTTGTGGATATAAAAGATTTAGAATCAACAAATTGGTTGGGAAATCAAATTGCTGAGAGTTTTATCCACGAGCTGCAACGGCACGGTATGATAGTGGTCGATTATAAAACCACTGGTCACATCCGCGTCACCAAAGAGGGCGATTATGTTTTTAGCCGCGACTGGAAAGAGCTGCCTGAACGTCAGATAATTGACTACGTTGTCGCCGGTACTATGGTTGAACAAGAAGGCGGGGTGATGATCAACGCGCGGATGATAGGTATGCAATCTCGTGTAGTCGTTGCTACCTCGCAGTCTTTTGTACCCGATTGGGCTATAGGTGACCAAGTATACACTGAACAAAACGTGCGCATGAAAGACGGTATGATAATGCGTGATGGTATTATGCTCAATGACGACAGTCGGGCAATAACAATTCAGCAATAATGGTGGTTAACTAAGCAATGAAAACATTATTACAACATGTACTTATCGTCATGACTGCAATATACATTTCAGCTTGCAGCTCAGTCGATGAACAAACTGTGCAATGGCAAACGGTTAAGCCCAGTGTTTTTCCTGTGCTAACTGCAATAGGGCAAGCGCCAATAAGCTTGCAACCTTCTAGCAACGAAAGTCAACGCATGCTAATGGCCATCAGTGCGTCAAAAATTGCCGCTTATGCGGAATTGGCAGAGCAGGTTTATGGCCAACAAGTGTCCAATAAACTGACCATGTCAAATTTGATCATTAATAACCAAGCGTTACAGGCTTCAGTGCAAGGGGTGATCAGAGGCGCAAAAGTCATTAAAAGTTATCCTGTCGGAGATACTTATACTACTGAGTTGAGTTTGAATTTCGAAGATGTCTATGCCATTTACGAGAACACCAATCTGCAAAGACGTATTAAACGTTAATTGTGCGTTAGCAAGAATAAAATGTAAAAAGTTTGCAACATTACCCGTTAGTATTTGTGATGGTTGCAATTTGTTTGATTGACAAACACGAGTTAAGCAATACAAATGCTATTAGAAACTATCAACAACTCATCCTAAATCTTACCCGGTGAATGATCTAACCTTAATCGCTTGAGTTTTATTAACTTACGCTTTCTTAACTTATGCTATGTTAACTCAACTTAACTCAACTTAACTCAACTTAAATTAAGTTATGTCATGTTATGTCATGTTCTGTTAATTAGGCTTTGATGCCCAGGCTACTCAAACCGCCACTGGTTTTGCCTTTACTATCGTAGGTCATTGCGGTTTTGTTGTGGGAATTAAGCAATGAAGTTTTCATTCGCTCTACTGCTAATTGTGAATGCTCAATGATTTGACCATTAATAGTGTTTTTCTGTTTACATCGCAGTAAAACTTGCTCAATTTGAGTTAAGTGCTGATCGTGCAGTCCGGATTTCTTTTCTTCAACGAAATTAATGCGCTGAGCAAAAGTTTTATCTAATGAATCGATGGCCAATAACAACTTATTCTTATCTTCAGTGATCTGATTTAATTGACTTGGATCTTGTCCCTGTAAAATATTTTTTTCACTATCGATAACCGTTTCTAAAGTCATTAATTGAGCTAGCTGCTGTTCCAGCAACTCAGCATTCGATAGAGAGGAATTCAATGGTTCATTCGACACAATCAGCCCTTAAAGATAATCAAAATACAGTCGTTGACATTAAGCAAGCTTGAATTCAAAGTTAGCAATACTTGCAGCAAGTTTTTCTGGATTAATTTTATACTCGCCAGAAGCTATGGCTTTTTTCAATTGTTCAATTTTCTGCTGATTGATAACCGGTGCTTCTTGCGCTTTCTTTTGCAATTCATCCAATTGCTTTGCTTGCGGGGTTATTGACACCGAATCTCTACTCGCCACATTATTTTGTTGCGCAGACACCGAATTTTGATTGGCTTGTTGTTTGACTTGGGCTTGCTGGTCAATTTTTTGCTTTATCGGTGTGTTTTGTAAGTTATTGATATTTATGGCCATAATATCATCCTTAAGGTTGAAAAAATTAATTATCTCTTGTTATCGGCAAATCACATAAATTCTTAACTTTTATTATAGGTTAATTACTACTTGGTTAATAGCTTTTACTTGCGCCGCAATAGTTCTTCCTGAGCGGGTATTTTTAACTTTCACTTGTTCACCAAAACTGGCATTTTGTAGGGCAATACCTGCAGTTTTAATATTGAAGTTGCTGGACGAGGCAATAATAGTCACACTCTCTCCCTTGCAAACCACACAGGTATTTTGTTTGCTGATGTATGTGCCTTTCGACATGCTGCGCTTTGAACGAGCACCAATAACATCTTCAATGTTATCAAGTGTTTCACCTCTGATCTTGCGAATGTCACGCAACTCCAGAGTGACATTGCTGCGATCTAAAACACTGCCTTTAGTTAACCTATTGGCAGCCACCACCACCGGTACGCTGGTGATCACTTTCACCGGAAGGAACAATTGCCAAGGAGCAGAGCCCAGACAAGAAATTTTAACATTTACATTCCTACCTGTTACCTTTTCAGGTATATTTGCCTGTAAGGGAGTCGAGCAGGCTTTAATTTTTATTCTCGGATCAATAGAAGCAGGTGATACTGTCAATACCCCTCTGGCAGGAATAGCGGTATTGTCCTCAACAAATGTTTTAGCTAAATCTCTAATGTATTCTTTATCGTAGTGAGTCGCTAAAGCAAATGACTGAAAACTTGTTAATGTAAAAAAAATTGTAATTAATCTGTTTATTTTGCTCATAAATTTTATAATCTATTACTATTGAAATATAATGACTCGACTATGCTTAATTATCACGTCGAACTCAGTTACTTGCTAAGAGTCGTCAATAAGTGTCAATAAATAGACACTTAGGATAAAAAATTACAACTAGTTAGCTTTACTATCAAGAATTGTGCCTGTTATCAGAAATGAACTGTCTACAGGGAGATTTATCTAAGGGGGATCACATGACAGGTATTTTAGACTCAGTAAATCAACGCACTCAATTAGTCGGTCAAAACAGGCTAGAGTTGTTGATGTTTAAATTAGTTGGCCGTCAACGCTTTGGCATTAATGTATTTAAAGTCAGAGAAGTCATGCCTTGTCCTCGCTTAACTGTACTCCCCAAACAAGATCAAGACATTAAAGGCGTTGCCCATATTCGCGGTCAAACTATTTCAGTTATCGACTTGAGTAAAGCAACCGGCGGACGTGAAATTGTTCCTGATGAAAATTCATTTGTGATCATTGCTGAATACAACCGCAGTGTACAAGGCTTTTTGGTGGCAGGGGTTGAACGCATCGTTACCCTTAGTTGGAAAGACATTATGCCTCCACCGGAAGGAACTGGAAAATCCAGTTACCTAACCGCAGTCACCGAAATAGACAATGAAATGGTATCAATTTTAGATGTCGAAAAAATTCTCAATGAAATTAGCCCCGTATCAACCGATTTAAGTGACGACATCGCCGATAATACTGTGGGTCAAAGTATTGGCGATAGAGTGATCATGATCGCCGATGATTCAACCGTAGCTCGCAATCAAGTCAAACGCGCCTTAGAGCCATTAGGTTTAAAAATGCTATTAGCGAAAAACGGTCAAGATGCGTTAAATCAACTCGAAGCTCTAGCCGCAGAATGTAACCAGTCAATTGATGAAAAAGTCGCATTGCTTATTTCTGATATAGAAATGCCCGAAATGGATGGTTACACCCTCACCGCAGAAATAAAAAACAGTGAAATGATGCGTTCTATGCCGGTTATTTTGCATACTTCTCTCAGTGGTGTTTTTAATAATGCTATGGTAGAAAAAGTAGGAGCAGAAGACTTTATTCCTAAGTTCCATCCCGATGAGTTAGCGACAGCGGTTAAAAAGTGGCTCAAAATCGATGATGATGATGCACTTGATAGTGAATAGTCGCCGTTATTGGCAATGACTCATAACCGCAATTAATGATTAATAGTAAAGGCGAAATTACATAGTGTCAGCTAGAGAACTCGATGACAAAAGCTATCATCAGTTTCGAGAATTTTTGGAGCAACAATGTGGTATTGTGCTCGGCGTTAACAAACAGTACCTAGTAAAAAGTCGCTTAGCTCCGTTAATGGCCAAATTTGAAGTTGCCTCTTTAGCTGATCTTGTCGCCCGTACCTTGAGTCCAAATGAGCGGCAATTAAGAGCAATTGTTATCGATGCGATGACTACTAATGAAACCTTGTGGTTTCGCGATGATTACCCTTTCCAGTTATTAAAAAGTCATATTTTACCAAAATTTAAAAGGCAACGCAGTCCACTTAAAATATGGTCTGCGGCTAGTTCCTCTGGTCAAGAGCCATATTCTATCGCTATGTCAGCTCTTGAATATCAGCAAGGCAATCCGGGCAGCTTACCCGCTGGGGTGCAAATTATTGGCACTGATATTTCCAATACCATGTTAGAGCATTGTCGATCAGGCGAATACGATGCGTTGGCGTTAGGTCGAGGCTTGTCAGCAGAGAGAAAGCGGCTATTTTTCGAAGCTGCAGATGATCAAATGTTCAGAGTTAAATCTTCGGTAAAAAATCTGGTCAACTTTCGGCAATTAAACCTACTTGGCAGTTATAGCTTAATGGGCAAATTTGATATTGTATTTTGTCGCAACGTACTCATTTACTTTTCCCCGGAAGTAAAAACTAAGATTTTGTCACAAATCCACAGCAGCCTAAATAAAGGCGGCTACTTATTCTTGGGTGCCTCAGAATCCTTAGCCGGTTTAAATGATCACTTTGATATGATCCGCTGTGATCCCGGTATTATTTACCAGAAAAAAACTTAAGCATTTCCTTTACAACACATTAATAAACCTCTTTAAAAAAAACTTGTTAATAAAAAAATTCATATTAAAAACTTAAGCTTAGCCTGATAAAAATTGGTTGTTCAGATCATAAATAAAACCAATTTCACCCATCAAACAAAGCTAATTTCATCCGTCAAAAAAGCTATGGCATAAAAATTGTATATCAGTTTTCATTAACTTGGAGACGACTATTTTATGGCTATCAGTTTCGACAAAGCGTTTGGACTTCACCCGCAAAGTTTACGAATACGCGCAGAAAATGCTGAAGTAATTGCAGCAAATATCGCCAATGCTGACACCCCAGGCTATAAAGCCAAGGGCATGGATTTTAAAACTGCGTTGGCACAGGCGGCAAGTAAGCACCAGTCAAGCATCACAAAAACCCATGAAAAGCATTTTGAAACAAGCTCTGAATTCCAACAAAGCATACAATATCGCATTGAAAATCAACCAGATACAGGCGATGGTAACACAGTAGATGCACAAGTGGAACGAAACTTGTATCTAGAAAACTCAATGCAGTATCAAGCCAGCTTACAATTTCTTAATGGCAAGATAAAAGGTTTGAAGAAAGTTATCAGTGGAGGTCAATAACGATGAGCTTATTTAATGTTTTCGATATCTCAGCAACGGGGATGAGCGCTCAGTCGGTAAGGTTAAACACCACCGCGAGTAATATTGCCAATGCCGACAGTGTCAGCAGTAGCATAGATAGTACTTATCGAGCTCGTCAACCGGTTTTTGCCGCTGCGCTGCAAAAAGCTGCCGCAGGTCAAAACGAATCAGTTGGTGTCGAAGTATTAGGCAT
The DNA here is from genome assembly GCA_042091375.1 of Thalassotalea sp. Lineage (GTDB taxonomy): Bacteria > Pseudomonadota > Gammaproteobacteria > Enterobacterales > Alteromonadaceae > JBELHO01. The sequence continues at coordinate 8,636 of JBELHO010000063.1, forward strand.
TGTAGAAAGCGATAAACCCTTGAATATTCAGTATTCACCTGAACATCCAATGGCAGATTTGCAAGGCTACATATATAAACCAAACGTCAATGTTGTTGAAGAAATGACCAATATGATCTCAGCATCTCGCTCTTATCAAACCAATATTCAGTTAGCTGAATCAGCAAAGAACATGCTCAACAAAACTTTGCAGTTAGGTCAACGTTAATTCATTAGGGAATGATCATGGAAACAGTATCAGGTAGTAGCCCTTTAGACGGTATACGCTGGCAAAAAGAAGAATACCAAACGGTGGAAGACGATCGCGGTATGTTAACGCAAGAAGACTTTTTTGCGTTACTCACCCAAGAATTGTCACATCAAGACCCCACTAAACCTGTGGAAAATAATGAAATGATTTCGCAAATGACCGCGTTTTCAACCACCGATGGGGTATCACAGCTCAACGATCAATTCACTAACTTCGCCAGCTCGATGTCATCGAGTCAGGCACTGCAAGCCTCTTCATTAGTTGGGCGCAGTGTGCTAGTCAACGACAATGTTTTTGGCATGGAACAAGGTGAAACAGTTAAAGGTAAACTGATCACCGATTTGCCCGCCAGTAATGTCAACATTTATGTTGAAAACGCCGCCGGTGAAATTGTGCAAACGGTACCAGTGGGCAGTGTTGAACAAGGTGAATTTACATTTACTTGGGATGGCCAAACATCGGCAGGAGAGCCTGCACCAGAAGGCGCTTACCGATTTAGAATTGCTGGCCTAGTCGACGGTGAAGCCTCGGAATTACAAGCCATGACTTATCGCAAAGTTGACAGTGTTACCTTAGCAGGAGCAGGTGGAAATATTGTGCTTAATTTAAATGGTGGCAGTTCAATGGCATTGGCAGACGTTGTTGAAGTATCGCAAGGTTAAATTAAAGGTTTAGCAACTAGCTTGAATTTAAAGTTGAGTCAACAGCCGATTTATATCCAAGCTGACGAAAAATTTAGTACACAAATACAGAACCAGATATAGAAAAAACAGTATAAACCAAGAAAAAACAATCAGAAAAGTACAGAAAAAACAAGGTATACAAAACAGCAAGTAATTGTTTTATATACAAACTAAAGAAATTTATCATATGAGGTGCAATTATGTCATTTAATATAGCGTTGAGCGGATTAAACGCTGCTCAAAAAGATCTCGATGTTACATCAAATAACATTGCTAACGTCAATACCACAGGTTTTAAAGAGTCAAGAGCAGAGTTTGTCGATGTATATGCCGCCTCATTACTTGCCTCAGGTAAAACCAAAGTAGGCGATGGGGTATTAACCGCTGATGTAGCGCAACAATTTCAACAAGGCAGTATTAAATTCACCAATAATGCCCTTGATTTAGCCATCACTGGTAACGGTTTCTACGCGACTGTACCTACCCTTGATTCATTGGAAACTTCCTATACTCGTGCTGGACAATTTAAATTAAATGACAGTAACTTTGTGGTGAACTCTGCTGGTGAACACTTGTTAGGTTTCCCTGTCAATGTTGACGGCACATCTTCTTCAGTGAGTTTAAGTACTGCCGAGCCGATCCGCATTCCCACTTCATCAGGTGCTCCACAGTTAACTAGTGAAGTTGATATTCGCATGAACTTACCGGCTGGCGATACTTATATAACTGATGCACCAGGTAACTTTGATCCTGTTGATCAAAGTACTTACAATCACTCTACTTCAGTGACTATCTTTGATTCACTCGGTGACAGTCATGTGATGACCTATTATTTCGTTAAAGAAGATCCCGCGGCGTTACCAAATCAGTGGGCAGTATTTGCCGCTGTTGATGGTACCGCCATTGATCTTGTTGATCCAGCTGGTGGTGGCACTAACCCCACCGGTGGTAACGTTTCTGGCTCTTTATCGGCCACCGGCGGTATTACAGGGGCCTCATTACTGTTTAACAGCTCAGGTGATTTTATTTCACAAGTACCATCAGTCGCCAATGGTGGTATAGTCACTGACGTTTTCGGTACTGCAATTTTGTCTAATGGCGCTGACGACACGCAAACGGTTGCTATTGATTTCAATTTAGATGTTGCTGGGCCAAATGCCAACGAGCCAACACAATTTGCCTCTAACTTCGAAGTCACCTCACTAGAGCAAAACGGTTTAGCGGTAGGTCGATTAACAGGTATAGACATTGGTACAGATGGACTGATCCGCGCCACATACAGTAACGGTACTTCTGAACCGTTATCGCGTATTGCCTTGGTAAACTTTGCCAATGAGCAAGGTTTAAAGCAAATAGGTAACAGTGCTTGGAAAGAGAGTATAAATTCTGGTGAAGCCCTTGCTGGTGAAGCGGGATCAGGTACTTTTGGTACGATCAACTCATCTGCGCTAGAGCAATCAAATGTGAATTTAACCTCAGAGCTAATTAACTTGATTTCTGCACAACGAAATTTCCAAGCCAATTCAAGAGCGTTAGAAGTGGATAATCAATTAAACCAAACTATCCTGCAAATCCGCTAAGTTTACTCTTTATTCTTTTATACCCGAACAATATGGCATTGTTCGGGTTTTTTTATGGGCAATACTCTTATAGTTAAGCAATGCATAGCCACTATAGCTAATTTTGCTCTGTAACTTTTCGTCAGGTAACGTTTGGTAAGATAGCCTTGTATAAGATACCTTTTTGTAAGATATTTTTTGCACTGTCAATTATTGCAGCGCAAATAGCACATTAGCCATGACATCCTTTTAGTTTACTCTCTTTTTGCCTGTTGGCATCTTCTTTGCTTTATCACTACTAATTGAACAATAAATCTATTTCACCTGCTACTAGGAGTGATGATGGACAAGATGCTTTATGTCGCCATGAGTGGCGCAAAACAAAATATGGATGCATTGGCTGTTACCGCCAATAACCTTGCCAATGCTAACACCACAGCGTTTAAGTCTGACTTAGCACAAGCCAGAGCAATGCAAGCTTTTGGTGAAGGACTTCCGACAAGGGTCTTTTCATTGACGGAAAAAACCAGCCAAAATTTTGACAGCGGTGCCTTGCAAACCACAGGTCGTGATTTAGATATTGCTATCGCTGGTGACGGTTGGATAGCGGTGCAAACCGCCGACGGCAATGAAGCTTTTACTCGAGATGGGCATTTATCATTAACGGAAGACGGTAATTTACAAACCCCTAATGGCGACTTAGTTATGGGTAATGTTGGTCCAGTACTGTTGCCTTTACCGGTGAGAAATATTCACATCAGTGGCGATGGAACCATTATGGTTCAACCGGAAGGAGCGCCCGTTACTATTCAGGAAGAAGTCGGTCGGATTAAATTTGTCAACCCCGACGGTCGTTTAATTGAGCGGGGCAACGATGGCTTATTTCGCCGCAAAGACAAGCAAGTTCCAGAAGCAGATACCAATGTAGTCGTCAAAAGTGGCACTTTGGAAGGCAGTAATGTCAATCCTGTCAATGAAATGACAGAAATGATTGCTTTACAACGTCAGTTTGAAATGCAAATGAAATTAATGAAAACAGCCGAAGAAATTGATGCCGCCAGTGCGTCATTATTACGCGCATTCTAACCCAGTAAGAGGTATGTCATGAACCCAGCATTATGGATCAGTAAAACCGGCTTAGATGCCCAAACAAAAGAAATAGCGGTTATTTCCAATAATTTAGCTAATGCCAGCACCGTTGGTTATAAAAAGAGTCGGGCAGTATTTGAAGACTTGCTTTACCAAACCATCAATCAACCTGGAGGCCGTTCAGCACAAGATACTGAAATGCCGTCGGGTTTAACCTTAGGCGCAGGTACTAAGGTAGTGGCAACACAAAAAATTCACAGCCAGGGTGACTTGATCACCACAGATAACTCATTAGATATGATGATCCAAGGCGAAGGCTTTTTTCAAATACAATTACCCGATGGCTCCAATGCATACTCGCGCAATGGTCAATTTACCATGGACGAAGAAGGCAACTTAGTCACCCCTGGCGCCGGATATTTATTACAACCACAAATCACCGTACCTGAAGATGCACTGAGTATTATTATTTCTCAAGACGGAGAAGTTTCAGTGACCCTACAAGGTCAAGCAGCACCTGCTGTGGTTGGGCAAATTAATACAGCAAACTTTGTCAATCCCACTGGACTAGAAGCGGTAGGGCAGAATTTGTATGTTGAAACTGCTGTCAGTGGCGCGCCACAAGAAGGCGTTCCCGGCCTGGAGGGCTACGGCATGATATTACAGGGCGCATTGGAAACATCTAACGTCAATACCACCGAAGAATTAGTCAACTTAATTGAAAGTCAGCGCGTTTATGAAATGAACTCGAAAGTGATTTCTGCGGTTGATGAAATGCTCAGTTACATTAACCAGCAATTATAAGGGTGATAGCTAGCAGTTAAGCAACTGCCAAACACTTACCCTAATATTGAGGAGATCCCGATGAAATTTGTTCCACCTTTTTTGCTGCTGGCGTTACTGCTTAACGGTTGTGCTAGTATCGAACAGGCAAAAATTTTGCCTGATGATCCTGACTTTGCACCGATACTACCAGAAATGGAACAACAAGCCATAGTGCCAACGGGGTCATTATTTCAGGTCAACTACGTCAACAATATTTACTCTGACTCTAAAGCACATCGGGTTGGCGATATTATTTCGGTGATCTTAAGTGAAAGCACCCAAGCACAAAAAAATGCCAAAACAGAGTTAAAAAAAGAAAACAGTGCCAGTTTAGATCCCTTGGTTGGTTTTGGCGGTAAATCCATTAACTTTAAAAATGATGCGATTCAATTTGGAATGAATCAAGAATCTGACTTCAAAGGTGATTCTAAATCAAATCAAGGCAACAGTTTAAATGGCAATATTTCAGTGCACGTTCTGCGCGTATTACCCAATGGTAACTTAATGATCCGCGGCGAAAAATGGATGTCACTTAACAATGGCGATGAATACATTCGCTTAACCGGTGTGATCCGCTCACAAGACATCACTTCCACCAACACCATTTTATCCTCAAAAGTTGCCAATGCGCGCATTCAATATGCCGGTACCGGCACCTTCGCCGAAGTACAAGAGCAAGGTTGGTTGTCGAAATTCTTTAACAGCACTTGGTGGCCATTATGAGACTATACATAAGCTGGAGCAGATCATGAAAAGACTAATTTACACTTTACTAGTGATCGCTTTTACATCGCAATGTGGTGCAGTTAAAGCGCAGCGCATCAAAGACCTAGCCGATGTTGCTGGGGTGCGTTCCAACCAATTAATTGGTTATGGTTTAGTGGTTGGTTTACCCGGAACCGGCGAGCAAAGTCCGTTTACCGAGCAAAGCTTTAAAACCATGTTAAGTAACTTTGGCATAACCATGCCAGCCAACTTAAAACCCAAAATTAAAAATGTTGCCGCGGTTGCCGTACACGCTGAATTGCCCGCCTTTGCTAAACCGGGACAAGCGATTGACGTGACTGTATCTTCTATGGGCAGTGCGCAAAGTTTGCGCGGTGGCACCCTAATGCAGACCATACTGATGGGATTAGACGGCAATGCCTATGCCGTGGCTCAAGGCAGTTTAGTGGTCAGTGGTTTAGGTGCTGAAGGCTTAGATGGTTCAAAAGTGATCAGCAATACCCCAACGGTGGGACGTATTGCCAACGGTGCTACTGTTGAACGCGAAGTAAAATCGCCATTTAGCTCAGGTGACTACATTACCTTTAATCTACGCAAATCAGATTTTAGCACTGCAAAGCGCCTATCCGATACCATAAACGACTTTATCGTCGGCTCTGCTCGAGCGATTGATGCCACTTCAGTGCAAGTCACCGCACCTCGCGATGTGGCCGATAGAGTCAGCTTTTTAGCGGTATTAGAAAACTTAGAGTTCGAACCAGACAGTCCAGCAGCGCGAGTGATTGTTAACTCACGTACCGGCACCATAGTGATTGGTGCCGACGTTAGGTTACTGCCAGCGGCCATTACCCATGGTGGCATAACCGTCACCATTAATGAAAACCAAGAAGTGTCGCAGCCCAACGCTTTTAGCGAGAATGCCGAAACGGTAGTGACCACACAATCGATTATTGACATCAATAATGACGATAACCGCATGTTCGTGTTTGATCCCGGTATTACATTAGATACCTTAGTACGCGCCATTAACAACGTTGGCGCTGGTCCAGGCGATGTCATGGCGATATTAGAAGCCTTAGATCAAGCCGGTGCATTGCGAGGAGAGTTGATCATTATTTAATGATCAACAAGACTTATGAATAATCGAATGACTGAAGCACAAAATTTCTTAGACTTAAACGGTCTTAACCAGATCAGACAACAGTCTAATGCCACTGACAGCGAATCAAAACAAGCGGCGCTTGAATCGGCAGCCAAGCAGTTTGAAGCGATTTTTATGCAAATGTTAATGAAAAGCATGCGTAAAGCTGAAGATGTACTAGCTTCAGACAGCCCCTTTAATTCTGAGTCGACCAAGTTTTATCGCGACATGCACGATCAACAACTGTCACTGGATTTATCCAACAATGGCAGCTTAGGGTTATCGCAATTAATAGTAAGGCAGCTAGGTGGAGACACTGAAAACTTTACCCCGCACAACCTAGTACGCGCTGATGCCGAGTTACCTTCGCACTCTGCTGTGGCAAAAGACAAAAGAGCAGAGCCGCCATTCACAACCTTACCTGTGCCATTGCCAGATCCTGCAATATCGGCAATGCCAAATACAATGGCAAATGCAATGGCAAATACAATACCGAATGCAATATCAGGACTCAGCCATAACGAACATCGGCAGCAAGCTTGGCTTCAACACAATGAACTGCCTTTTGGCCTGCAAACAACCGCTGACCTCAGCCTGCGCCAGCAAGTCAATGCGCCCTTTAGCAGTTCAGCGAACACGATAAAAAATCAGAGCACAAACACCACAGAAAATCATTCAGTGGTTGCCTTTGCACAACCTCAAGACTTTGTTACCGCCTTAACTGACACCGCAAAACAGGTTGAGCAACAGCTTAAAGTACCTTTTGCTGTGGTTATTGCACAAGCCGCGCTAGAAACCGGTTGGGGGCAAAAAATCATTAAAACTGCGCAAGGTCAGAGTTCACATAATTTATTTAACATCAAGGCAGATGCCCGTTGGTCTGGGGAAAAAACGCATAAAGAAACCTTAGAGTATCAACAAGGTGCCATGGTCAAAAAACGCGAGCCATTTCGGGTCTATCAATCCATGGCCGAAAGTGCCAAAGACTACATTGACTTTTTGTCAAACAATGACCGCTATCAGGGGGCATTAAAGCAAGTGGGTAATGTGGAGCAATTTTTGCATAAGCTACAAAGTGCAGGTTATGCCACCGATCCCAATTACGCCAAGAAAATATTGGCAACATTGAAAACAGTCACTGGCATATTAGAGCAAAACCGCGACTAATAATAGCTTGCCAACGTGTATTGCAAGCTCAGGAGTTTAAGGCATGTCCATCAATTTGTATCAAACTGGCGTTAGTGGCCTACTGTCTGCCCAGCAGCAGCTGGCAACAACTGGCCACAACATTGCTAACGTAAATACTGACGGTTACAATCGTCAGCGCGTTGAGCAAGGTGCGAGTGTGGGCAATTTTAACGGTGGTCAATTTATTGGCTCTGGCACCTATGTACAAGACATTACCCGAATTTTCGATCAATTTTCTTACAAAGAGCAACTGCTCAACCAAAGTAACTTAGGGCAAGCCGATGCCCTTAATGGCGATCTTGACCAGCTCAATCAAATTATGTCGGTATCAAGTCAAGCCATTGACGGCTCCCTAAACAGCTTTTATCAAACAATGAACAGTATTGCTGATCAACCCAATGATATGGGCTTACGCAATATTGCTATTAATCAAGCAGAAATACTGGCCAGTGATTTTAATATCTTGAACAACAACTTAGATCAGTTGCAAACATCCACCAATAAAGAAATTGAACAAATGGCCAGTACCATTTCACAAATATCTATTGAACTGGCCAAACTCAACGAACAAATTCTACAAAACTCTGATCTCACCCTCGCAGGTCAACCCAACGATTTACTCGATACTCGCGATCAACTGATCAACGAACTCGCCCAGTATACTTCAGTCAATACAGTACAAGATAAAAATGGCGTGATGACAGTAATTATTGGCAATGGCACCACCTTAGTCACTGGCATAACACCATTAACCTTAAGTACTCAAGCTGGTGATCCCGATGGCCAACAAAGTCAAATACAGTTAAATGGCGCCAACACTAGCTTAATATTAGATGCCAGTAAATTAGGTGGGGCACTAGCAGCCAAATTTGAATTTAGAGACGAGCACATCAGTCAAGCGCGCACAGAATTAAATCGCTTATCAATGGCTATTTCCTCGACTTTTAATGACTTGCAAGGGCAGGGGCTAGATTTAAATGCGCAACAAGGCAGCCCTTTATTTACTGATATCAACAGCAGTATGCTACAAGCGGGTAGAGTTCTTGGATTGAGTAACAACACCGGCAATTTAAGTGCAGAGTTGAGGATCACTGACATCAAGCAAGTGCCTACCGATGAATTTCAATTAGTGTTTGACGGCACAGATTACCAACTGACCAACTTAACCACAGGTAGCGTAGACAACTTAGGCGCACCGGGCTCAGGCAGTTATGCAACCAATTATGGCTTTGAATTTAGCGAAACTGCAGGTGCGCCAGCGACTGGTGATAGCTTTATCATTAGGCCCACCGAAAACAGCGCGGCGTTAATGCAAATGGTATTAACCGACAGTGCCGGTATTGCCGCCAGCTCGTCAGTAGCAGTAACGCCAGATGATAACAATGTCAGCAACGGCGTCGTCAATATTGTCAATGTTACTGATCCAGTTACCGCCAGAAACTACACCGACACTACCAACCAAGGCTTAGTGGTTGATGTCTACGAAAGTGCCCCTGGGGTGTTTGATTATCGAGTGTACGATGGCGGTGTTACTCCACCTACACCGCCTTCTGTGGTGGGTGCCATTGCTTCAGGGAACTTTACCACGGGCAATCCCGCACTTATAGACATGCCACCAGCACCAGCAACAGCCGCCTTTCAAATTGAAATAAGTGGTTTACCGGTGGGGCAAGGTGCTCTGGCACCAGAAAAATTTGCTATTGGCGATGCCTTTGGCTCAGGTAACGGAAGTAACGCCACATTAATGGCTGTGACACAACAACAAAACCTTCTTAATAATGGCAAACAAACTTTCTCACAATCGCTGGCAACAACCAGTTCACAAGTCGGTGCCAGTGCCAGTACTGCTGAATCGATTGCCGATACTGCACAAGCTTTGTTTACCCAAGCAT
>JBELHO010000064.1:0-17088 GCA_042091375.1 Thalassotalea sp.
TCAAGACATAGGCAATTGGGATGTGTCTAATGTCGAATATATGAATTCCATGTTTTGGAATGCCACTGATTTTAACCAAGACATTGGGGGTTGGGATGTGTCTAATGTTACTTATATGGAAGGTATGTTTAGTAATGCTAATGACTTCAATCAAGACATTGGCAATTGGGATGTGTCTAATGTCAAATATATGAGTTACATGTTTAGTAATGCTAATGACTTCAATCAAGACATAGGCAATTGGGATGTGTCTAATGTCGAATATATGAATTCCATGTTTCAGGGTGTTAGCTTATCAACTCAAAATTACGATGCCTTATTAATTGGTTGGAGTAGTCTGACCTTGCAAAGTGGTGTATCCTTTGATGGTGGAGGTAGTCAGTACTCCAGCGGAGCCCAAAGCGCTAGAAACGTACTCACTGATGTTTTCAATTGGTCAATCAGTGATGGTGGCTTGACAGATTGAATGCTATATGAAAACTAATTAATAACTAATCAGCGAGCAACAGCCTTTATAATCACCATGACAATACATAATAAGTGACTCATTTACATTTGTTGTATTTTATTTTTTTCATTGCTTAGAAATAAGCTTTTTACTTAGTTCTAGATGTGTTTTTGTCAATAGCTTTTGCAAATAGGTTTTTTGAAAAAAGGTGTTTTGTTTGGTCTACACTGATTGTAATTAATTCTTAGCCTAACTTTTAAACACTTATATCAAGGATAGTATGTTAGTTTAACTGTTTAGATTAGCGCGATTACACCTCTTTACTTGGTATTGTTTTCTATAAAAGGTAAACTAGCGTTTTATTGATTTACACCGAGTTTGTTTTGTCTTCAGAGCCGTCTAATTCTGTCAATTTACCTGCCACTACTGACATTGCTAATAAACCACTAAATGTGCAAGCCTTGTTCAATCGACTCCATCAGGTGATGGGCTGTGATCGATTTCGATTTAAAAGACGTTTGCAACAGTTAAAAAAAAGTAGTGATGATGCTAAAAAGCAAGCTTCTTTGCTAAAAATGGCCAAGCAAATGCAGCAGTCTATTTCGATTAAACAGCTCAAACTAAAACAAAAACCAACCATTGTATTTCCTGAGTCACTGCCCGTTTCGCAAAATGTGGCACGTATAGCCAAGACCATTGCTGACCATCAAGTGGTGATCATTGCCGGTGAAACCGGTTCGGGTAAAACCACTCAAATTCCTAAAATATGTTTGCAGTTAGGCCGGGGGATTGATGGCATTATTGGTCATACCCAGCCTAGGCGAATTGCTGCTAGAACAGTGGCAACCCGCATAGCGCAAGAGATGGACACCACATTAGGCAATGAAGTGGGGTATAAAGTACGCTTCAATGATCAAGTGAAAGACACCAGCTTAATTAAGTTAATGACTGATGGTATTTTGTTAGCTGAAATGCAACACGATCGATTATTGCGCAAATACGATACTTTGATTATTGATGAAGCCCATGAACGCAGCTTAAACATTGATTTTATTCTAGGTTATTTAAAACAAATTCTTGTTAAACGACCTGATCTTAAAGTGATTATTACTTCGGCGACAATTGATCCTCAGCGCTTTGCCAAGCACTTTAGCGATGCAAAAGGCCGAGCAGCGCCAATTATCGAAGTGTCAGGCCGCACTTTTCCAGTTGAAATGCGCTACAGGCCCTTAAATGAAGACAGCGAAGATAACGATGTTATCTCAGGCATACTCAAAGCCGTAGAGGAATTATCAGCTGAGAGTCACGGCGATATTTTAATTTTTTTACCGGGTGAACGAGATATACGCGAAACTGCCAAAGTTCTTGAAAAAGCGCAGTTACGTCATACCCACATTTTACCGTTATATTCTCGCTTGACCGTTCAAGAGCAAAATAAGATATTTCAACCACACTCAGGGCGTAACATAGTGCTAGCCACTAATGTCGCTGAAACCAGTTTAACTGTGCCTGGCATTAAGTATGTGATCGATCCCGGTAAGGCAAGAGTATCTCGGTATAGCTATCGAACTAAAGTACAAAGATTACCGATAGAAGCGGTATCACAGGCCAGCGCTAACCAGCGTTCTGGCCGTTGTGGTCGGGTTTCGTCGGGCATTTGTATTCGTTTATACAGTGAAGATGATTATCAGGCACGCCCGGAATTTACCGATCCTGAAATACTTAGAACTAACTTGGCGACGGTGATATTGCAGATGTTGTCGCTGGATCTCGGCAATATCGCCGATTTTCCTTTTGTGCAACCGCCCGATAGTCGCTTTATTAACGACGGTATTCGTTTATTAGAAGAGTTAAATGCCATTTCTGGCAGTAAAAGCAATCCGCGTTTAACCAAAATAGGGCGTTTACTAGCCAAGTTTCCGGTTGATCCGCGCTTGTCACGGATGATTTTAACCGCCATAGAACTGGGCTGTGTTGAACAAGTCTGTATTATTGTCAGTGGCCTAACCATTCAAGATGTGCGTGAACGCCCCCATGAAAAGCAGCAAGCCGCTGATCAACAACACAGTCGCTTTCAAAACAAGCAGTCAGACTTTATCAGTTTGCACAACCTGTGGCTTTACATTAAACAACAACAAACAGAGTTGACCAATAATCAATTTAGAAAACTTTGTAAAAAAGAGTTTTTATCGTTTAATCGCATACAAGAATGGCAAGACATTTTTATTCAGCTGAAATTAGCCCTCAAAGACAATAATATCGCCATGAGTGGCCTTGATATGACTTCTGTGACTGATCAGCAAAGTTCAACTGACTGTGATCTTATTCACCAAGCTATCCTGTCGGGTTTACTTGGCCAGATCGGTGAGTTTGCAGAGCAAAAAGAATATAATGGCCCACGCGGTTCAAGCTTTTATATCTTTCCTGGCTCAGGCATTGCTAAAAAATCACCTAAGTGGATAATGGCCGCAGAATTGGTTGAAACCAGTCGCTTATTTGCGCGCACAGCGGCTAAAATCGATCCGCAATGGATTGAACCCATGGCTGGGCATTTGATCAAACGACATTACAGTGAGCCTCATTGGCAAAAGAAGCAGGGCTCGGTGATGGCTTTCGAACAGATCAGTCTTTTCGGGCTGATCATTGTCCCCAAACGGCAAATTCATTATAAGACCATTGAGCCGTTGATCTGTAGAGAGCTGTTTATTCGTCATGCATTGGTACAAGGCGATGCTTTTATTAAAGAGAAATTTTTTAAACACAATCAACAATTGCTTGATCGTATTGAAAAATTAGAGCAAAAGGCACGGCGCAGAGACTTTCTGATTGACGACCAGCAATTAGTCGATTTTTATCAAGAAAAACTACCCGAACAAGTCATTTGTCAAAAAAGTTTTTTGTCATGGTGGAAAAAAGCCAAACAAATCAATCCACACCAGCTAGATTTTTCTGAGAAATTTTTACTTAACCAAGAAAAATCAGCCATTAATCAAATTGATTACCCCGATGTTTGGCAACAAGGCAATTTGACCTTGCCATTGAGTTATCACTTTGAACCCGGTGCAATTGATGATGGGATCAGTGTACATATTCCCATCGGTTTATTAAATCAAATCGATGTTTTGGGCTTTGATTGGTTGATCCCAGCGCTGCGAGAAGAGTTAATTATTGCCTTAATTAAAGGCTTACCCAAGTCTCTAAGACGAAATTTTGTGCCAGCACCTAATTATGCGCAAGCTTGCTTGGCTAGTATAGAGCCGTCTAGTCAATCGATTTGTGCCGCGGTTGGCAAACAGTTATTGCGTATGACAGGGGTTAAAATCGATGAGCAACAATGGCTAGGAGTTGAGTTACCGCTACATTTAACCATGAATTTTAAGGTATTTAACGAAGCTGGTAAATTAGTAGCACAAAATCGAAATCTACAACAGTTAACAACACAGTTACAAGGTAAAGTCAAAGCGTCAATTAAAAAAGTTGCTGATCAGGGGATTGAACGTCGCGGTATTACTGATTGGGATATGGAAGCGCTGCCGCTGGCCTATGAGAAAAAAGTCGCCAATATCACCATTAAAGCCTATCCGGCCTTAGTTGATCACAAAAGCGATGTTGCCATTGAATTATTTGAACACCAAGTACTAGCTGAACAGGCTATGGCAAAAGGCCTTAGACGGTTAATTTTATTGAATATTCCTTCGCCATTAAAATTTTTACAAGCCAAATTACCCAATAAAGCCAAACTGGGTTTATATTTTAATCCATTCGGCTCAGTAACTGATTTACTCAATGACTGTATTCAAGCCGCTACTCAAGATTTAATAGAGCAACAAGGCGATTTACCGCGAACTGAGGCTGATTTCAAACGCTGCAAAGATTTTGTGCGCGCTGAATTAGCCGATTGTGTCTTACAATTAGCCATAGTAGTTGAGGAAGTGTTGCGACTGAGCCATGAACTCAATAAGCAACTTAAGGGCAATATGCCACTGGCGCTAATTCAGTCCCATGGCGATATCAAGAAACATTTAAATCAGCTGATCTATAAAGGTTTTATCACTGCGTCTGGAGCCCATCGGATCACTGATATTAGCCGCTACCTGAAAGCGATAAAAAGGCGTTTGGAGAAGTTACCAGTTGATCCCAATCAAGATCGCTTGAAAATGATTGAGATTGATAAGGTCACCGAAAAATATCAGACCGCCTTAGTTAATGCAAAACATCACCTCCAACACAAACAACAAGTCGAACAAGTGAAGTGGATGATAGAAGAGTTTAGGGTTTCTGTTTTTGCGCAAAACCTCAAAACGGCATACCCGATATCTGCCAAACGGATCAACAATCATTTGCAATCTATAGCAAAACCGAACTAGCGAATAATGCTATTTTGTTGATTACATTTTATACTTTATAACGGTCTGCTTGCTTTGTTGACTTGCATGCAAGATATAGTTATAAATGTATAAGTTAAAAAATGGAGGATGTAATGGTTAATTATCAAGACAAAAGGGACTACTATCGAATGATGATAAATAGTGATGTTTATATCACTATTAAGGACCCAGAATTTAACAGTAAATTGTTAGCGACTTGTCGCGACTTAAGTGCCACAGGAATTGCGGTTGAAATTCCTCACCCTATAGATTTACACACTCGTGTTCACGTCAGTATTGATTCTGCTAACCACAGAATACAACCCCTTGAAATTAATGGAAAAGTAGTAAGAGTTCAAGAAGAAGCACCTGGCTGTTTTCTGCTCGGTATCAATATTTCAGAAGTAGACTAAGCGTGCTTTTCGGTGTAAATTTTCTTGTTTTAACAGGATCAGTTGCTGGGTTATTTTAGTCACTTAGTCAGACTAACTAATAACAACACAAAAGATAAGAGTGTTTTGTTGTCACTCTTTTTTGTTATGATTTAAAAGCGACTTTGACTCTAATTAGCTGTACAAATATCAACTCAACATTAAGCACATTTATAAGTTAAATCGCCAAAACCAAGCAAAAATTCAGTTAATCACCTAGCTATCATCAGCAAAAAGTCAACTTTTCTTATGCGAATTCGTGTTGTTTTGCACTGTATTTACTTTTTTTTACAAAACAGTATGTTGCAATAATTGAGTGCTGTTCAGCACTGAACCATCTCACTAGTCTACCTGCAATACTAAACCTTTTAAGTAAAAACCCTCTGGGTAATTAGATGACACTGGGTGATCGGCGGCTTGTTGTAAACGCTCAACGATATACGCATTGCGCTTAGCGTCTAAAGCAGCGTCAGCGACTACTTTTTGAAATAAATTGGCTTCCATTAAGCCCGAACAGGAAAAAGTTAACAGTGTACCTTTGGGATTAAGTAACTGCATAGCCAACATATTTATATCTTTATAGCCACGACAGGCACTGGTTAATTGTGCTTTTGATTCAACAAATTTAGGTGGGTCGAGAATGATCATGTCAAAGGATTTCTGCTCAGCTTTATAGCGACGAAGCAGTTTAAACACATCTTCTTTAATGAAAGATACATTGCGATCGGCGGTATTATTGAGGTGGTGATTTTGTTCGGCAATATCTAAAGCCGGTTGTGACACATCAACATTAACCACTTGTTTGGCGTTGTTTGCCGCACAATGCAGTGAAAAAGTACCTGTGTAACAAAAGCAATTTAACACCGTTTTACCGCGAGCATATTTACCTGCTGCCCGGCGCGAGTCCCTTTGGTCGAGATAAAAACCAGTTTTATGTCCTTTGGCTATATCGACAAATACCTTAATACCGTGCTCTTCGATCACTGTTCTTGTGTTGTCTTGCGGTGCAGTTAACCAGCCAGTAGTCGGCTCTAACCCTTCTTTTTTCCTGACATCAACATCAGAACGTTCGTATATATGATGTTGTGGGAATTGTTGTTTCAAACACTCAAGCAATGTATATCGGTGAAAGTCTGCACCAGCACTTAATAATTGGCAGACAACAAATTCATTATAGACGTCAATAGTTATACCGGGTAATCCGTCAGATTCACCAGCGATCAGTCGATAACCGGTAAGTCCTCCTTGATCAATAAACCAATCGCGTCTTAGTTTGGCGTTGACTAATTTTTCAGTAAAAAAGTTTTGATCAATGTGCTGATCAATATCAAACGTCCATAAACGAATTCTAATTTGCGATTCAGGTGAATAAGCGCCCCTTGCTAACCAATTGCCGCGGTGATCATAAACTTCAACTGTATCGCCAAGCATTGGATTTCCCTTGATTTTATTGATTGCTTTGGAAAATACCCAAGGGTGTTTGCGCAATAAAGACTTTTCTCGGCTAACTTTTAAATAAATTCTTGCTGACATTTGCCTATACTTAATTATGTAGTGTTAAACTGCGCTGAGTTTAGCAAAATTGAACACAAGCGTAATCTTATATTGTTAGTATTGATTTAATAAGCGAGATATAACCATGAATGTAAGTTATATTGCACAGATCAGTGGCAAAGTACAGGGTGTTTACTTTCGTGCATCAAGCCAGCAAATGGCGATAGAGTATTGTTTAAGTGGTTATGCGCATAATTTAGCTGACGGCAATGTCGAAGTATTGCTTTGTGGAGAGCAAGACAATGTCGACAAAATGTTAGACTGGTTAAATCATGGCCCTCCGCAAGCACAAGTCACCCAAGTAAAAAGTAAACAAGTAGAGTGGACAGATCACAATCATTTCTCTATTGGTTAAAACGCTAGGACAACAAGGCAAAGAACAACAGGTATGCATAGACATAACAAGAGGTCAGTTTGCGCTATATAGCTATTGATGAAAATAATAACCTTGAGTTAGCGCAAATGGCTGAGCCAATTTGCCAAACGGATGAAGTACTGATCAAGGTTAAAACCATCGGCATCAACCGCGCCGATATATTACAACGACAAGGTAAATACCCACCACCGGTTGGTGAGTCAAACGTTTTGGGTATAGAAGTTTGCGGCGACATTATTGAGTGTGGTAGTGATGTTAAACAGTGGCAATTGGGCCAGCGGGTATTTTGTTTAGTTGCCGGTGGTGGTTATGCCGAAGTAGTTAAAGTAAAAGCGGCTCACTTAATGTTACTGCCTGAGGCACTGTCATACGAACAAGGAGCAGCAATCGCCGAAGTGTTTTTAACCGCCTATCAAAGTTTATTTATGATAGGTGCTTTAACAGCCAATGATAATGTACTGATCCATGCCGGAGCCAGTGGCGTAGGCACTGCCGCTATTCAATTAGCCAAAGCTCAGCACTGTTATGTTGTTACTACGGTTAGCACCCCCGAAAAGGCGAGGGCGTGTTTAAAGATAGGAGCAGATCAGGCGCTTATTTATAGCCAACAATGCTTCGCTGCTTGGAGTAAACAAAATCTACCTCAGGGTTTTAAGGTTATTGTTGATGTAGTAGGTGGAGAATATCTGAATAGAGATATTGCTTGTGCCGGCTTAGACGCAAACATAGTTATTTTGTCGATGTTAGCTGGGCGGTTTACTCAACCAATTGATTTAGCTAAATTATTAAAAAAACGTGTGACTATCTCAGCATCGACATTGCGCAATCGAAGTGAGCAATATAAAACTAAACTGATCAACAGATTTACCAAGGCTTTTTACCAAGACATTGCAAACAAATCAATCGCAGCATTAATAGACAGTGTGTATTCTTGGCAAGATATGACTGATGCGCATCAACATATGCAAAATAATCACAATATTGGCAAAATAATCGCCTGTGTTGATTAGTTGAGCTACTTGTTTTCTGCATTAATCAGTTGGCGCTACCTGGCTCAGTTATTGTGATCAGCGACTTTAGTAAAGCGCTTCACTGGTTTATTATTTTTAGTTAAGGTTTGTTCGAACATGGATAGTGGCCGTACCCAAATATCGCGTTCGCCATATTCGGGTCGATAAACCACCATTAACTCTTCGGTTTCACTGTGTTTAGCTAGGTATAATACTTGGTAATAGTTGCCTTTAAAGTGCTGGTATCTGCCTAATTCAATCATTTTTGTAACTATCGTAGTGAAAAAAACATATGTTAACCTATTAGTAATTTGCGTACAGTAGAAAACTACATTAGCTACACAAATTAATTAAACACTTATTTTCACCTAGCTTCATTTCACTTAACCTAACTCAATTGAAGTTAAGTAAGGTAAAGTGAAGTTCATCAGTATTATTTTCATTGTTGAGCAATTTTGTGCTGATGCTAATGTGTATATTAATGGTTTATTTATATTAACTGTTGGTTTTTTGCTTTATTACTGATTGAGAACAACATATGACCCCACTTTATATACTCATTATTACTACCTTATTCGCTGGTTTAACCATGGCAATAGGGGCAATACTCGCTTCTTTTCAAGGGGTTTTACCCAATTGGCATAAACAAGAACTGCAACACAGTGTTACCGCTTTTGGGGCAGGCTCATTGTTATCGGCAGTTGCTTTGGTTTTGGTACCCGAAGGCATAGGATCCTTGTCAACGTGGTGGGCTAGTATTTTTTTTACTCTAGGTGCGCTTTGCTTTATGGCCCTCGATGCTTTCCTCGATAAAATAAATACCCCAGCAAGTCAATTAGCGGCAATGCTTGCCGATTTTGTCCCAGAATCTATCGCTTTAGGTGCTGCATTTGCGTATGAGAGCAGTACTGCTTTTCTTTTGGCTGGCTTAATTGCTTTACAAAACTTACCTGAAGGCTTTAGTGCTTACCGAGAATTAATCAGCGGCACTCCTTATAAAAGCAAAAAAATTATTGTTATTTTTGCGCTGATGGCGCTACTTGGTCCTATCGCCGCTGTGTCTGGTTTTATTTGGTTATCCAATTCCCCAGAGATCATAGCAGCGATTATGTTATTTGCTGCTGGTGGAATTTTATACTCAATTTTTCAAGATATTGCCCCAAAAATTCCGGTCAATAATACCAGAACCCCTCCACTAGGTGCTGTGTTGGGCTTTTTACTAGGTATGATAGGTTTAATGATAACGCATTAAATATGCGGTTGTTTTGGCTGATTTGAATAGCCAATGAACAGATAAAATTCACTGTTCATTGGTCTCAGTTGCTATGGCTAGCTATATAGTTATTGACTATCCGCCATGTTTTTTAGTAACTGCAAACGCTGCAGTTCATTTTCAGTCGGTTGATAAGGGGTATTTTCTAAGCTTGCAATAGAAAAATCATCGATAATGTGTTTCTTCACTAAGCTGCTGCCATATTTTTTGGCTACACCCGGTGAAGGTGACATTAATTCAACATTAAATGTGGTTAAATAAAAGGGGGGCTCTTGGCCTTGTAATACCGATTGATGTACTTTCAATTCCATCGATTGCTGACCTTTTTTTAACCTTTGTTTTGCCACTACATGGGCTATGGGCTGATCATTATCATCAAACAGGTTGCCCATAATCCGATACATACCTTTCTCTCTCACCGATAAATTTGCAGTCACTACCATATCTGCGCCTTTTGCTATCGCAGTATCAAAACTGTCGAGACTGGCAACCGAGTCTATGTATTTTAACGACAAGGCCAGCGACACCAGTTTATTATCAACTTCGACAATTGCCGTCGCTTGAATTTGTGCTGGATAATCTCTTTCGCCACTAATACTGGTTTGCCATTGTCCATCAATGTATTTAAAATCCTCAGATTTAAGGGTGCTTCCCGTGTCTAACTCTACTAACTTAAGTAGGGCGTTGTTAATGTTATCGCCACTTAATTTAGCGACAATAGGCTCTGGATAGGTGTAGCGGTACTTGCTTAATGCAGCCGAAATTGACGCGCCAGAATCATTGACAGGGATAGATTGAGGATTGTAGTGATTGGGATTAAGGCGATCAAAATCAGTTACATTTAATGGTTGTGAATATGGAGGGTAGCTAAGTTCTTCGGCATAAGCTGTTGCTACCAGAGCAGCAGGAGCACTGGCGGCTATATCAGCAATTTTAATGGCAACATCCTCTTGTTGTTTGTTGTTTTTTAATACCGGGTTTTTAACGGCGGCTTTATTAACAACAGCAACAGCTGGTAATTGATTTAACGTTTGTCTTGGATCTGAAGGCCAAAACAACCAAAATGTTGTAGCCACAAAAGTGGCTACAACTAAACTTTTAACAAAGGGTGATTTTGCCATAACGTTTAATTTGGTATAGCAGCATATATTAATGAAGACATGCTGTTGTTATTTGAGCCAGACACGTAAAGGTAGTCAGTTTTCCAAAACCACCAGCCGGTAGTTTGTTGATAGGTATCAAAACTTATATTATCGCCCGACAAAATAGTTTTACTGTCATTAGCTGCAGTAACATAGCCTTGTTGACTAGATTCAAGTAATGAACCATGGCTGTAATCAGCACTCATCAACATTGGATAGTGATAAGGCATAAAACCATTAATGGCATCACCTTGATTAGATTTTTTACCGTTAAAATCAACTTGTCTGCTACAACTACCGTAATTACCTTGTCTGTTGCCACCACAGGCAGAATGGCTGCCAACGACACCATCGTCATTACCTTGAATAAAGGGGCTGGTAACACCTAAAAAGTCAGAAGCATCGCCGACAAAGCGAAGTCTGGGAATACGAGCATCTGGGAAGGGGGCTAATTGGCGAGCATTGTTTACTTTGAGATCATATAAAACCCCTAGTTGATCACTAAGATCACCGCCTAACCAAGCTTCAAGGGCGGCTTCAATCAGAAATGTCCAAGTTTCAATACCTTGAAAAGTACTTACCGCTAGATCTGCTAATTCACTACCACCACCAGCACCGGCTATATCAAAAGTAGCAACGATGTTTAACGGCGGTAATCCAGCATTTTCTAACCACACTTGTTGATTTTCTATAAGGTAACGAGTGACAAGATCACCGGTTGAGTGAGTAACAAAAATACAACCAGGTGAACAAAAATTAGTTTCTGCATATTGCTTTAGTTTTGGCCAAATGTAATCTGTAGCGATTTTTTGTTCGATGCGCTCATATGAAGGCCAATCGATTCTGTCATCACTTAATGCATTCCAATAACCTTGCCAATAGTTTTCTCCACCTTGGGCAACGTCACCACCAGAAATGAGCTGATCTGGTTGTAAACCGTGGACTAGTACTATTTTATGTTTTTTGGCTTGAATTTCTGTAGATAACAGACAGGTAGTTATAGCAGCTATCGCTACTATAGATTTTATAATATTCATAACTTCCCCAATTCTTTTTTATTTTTATTGTCCTTTTTTATTATTGTTTTAACTGGTAGGACTTTAGACCAGTTAAAACCAATATATAGTTTTGTTGGAATTTTATCCAATTTAGCTTTATTTTTTTTATGAATGTTCAAAATTGACAAAATTAATAATTTAGACTTTACAACAATATAAATCATAATATTAGTGTCAAACAAATTTTTAAATACAAACGTTGTTTTATAAAATTAACAAATCAAACAATATTGCAACGTTCTGATATTGGCTTTACAGCTTGTTTTTATCAAAATTAATTTATTTATGCTCTGCAAAGCAAGAAATTCACAACTATTATTGAAATAGCTTAATTGGTTTCGCAAAGCTATTGTAATTTTTGGAAAAATAGCGTTTTATTGTAAGTGACTGTTAGTTAAACAGGGAAAAGTTAATATCATGTTAAAGGCACCAGTTTTAGAAAATGAAAGTGAAAGACACCAAAAGTTAGTTGCATACGATGTTTTAGATACAGAATCTGAAGATATCTTCGACGAAGTCACTAAAACTGCTGCAGCCCTTTGTAATGCCAAAATCTCATTAGTGTCTTTAATTGACTCTCACAGACAGTGGTTTAAATCAGCTCATGGTTTAGATGCATCTGAAACACCACGAGATATTTCTTTTTGTGGACATACGATCGCCTCTGATGACGTCATGGTGATTGAAGATGCCGCTGACGACGATCGCTTTTGTGATAATCCACTTTATTTGGGTGAGCCACACGTCAAATTTTACGCTGGCGCACCATTAATAACCCCAGATGGTTTTAGAATTGGTACCTTATGTGTTATTGATTCAGAAAAGAAAACCTTAAATGATCAACAAATAATGGCTTTGAAGTCATTATCAAAACAAGTTATCAACTACCTCGAGTTAAAACTGTCAAACCTGAAGTTGACTAAACTAAAGCACACCATTGATACGCAAAACATCAAATTTAAAAACATCCTCACCAGTTTACTCGAGGGGTTAATCGTACAGAGCGAAAGTGGTGAAGTAATTATTCATAACCCCGCGGCATTAAAAATCTTAGGTATTAGCGAAGGGCAATTAACAGGCAAAGAATTTTTGATCCCGCGATGGCAGTCTACTTATGAAGACGGCACACCATTTACAAGTAATCACCACCCGGCAATGATTGCCTATAAAATGAAGCAGACCATCAAAAATGATATTGTTTGCGTTAAAGATGATACTAATGAACCTCGTTGGATAAGTATTAACTCGACTCCGGCGGTTACTGAAGAGGGAATTAATACTATCACTACCTTTGCCGATATAACCGCAACCAGAAAACTTCAGCAAGAAACTAAATTTATTTTAAATAGTATGCAAGTAGGCACTTGGAAGTGGGATGTTAAAAACGATGTATTAGATTGGGATGACAGCAACTATAAAATATTTAAAATAAAAAAGAGCGACTTTACTGGTGCTAAGGAAGCTTGGGTAAGTCGATTACACCCAAATTCGAAAGAAAAAGCAATGAAAGACTTTTACGATGCCCTTGAAGGAAAAAGAGAGTTTAATACCACCTTTGAGATTATTACTCCTGATGGCACGCAGTGCTTTTTAGGGGGAAAAGGAGAAGTATTTCGCGATGATGATGGTCATCCAGTGCGTATGGTTGGTATTAATTGGGATAAAACCAAAGAGCACCTAGATTCTTTAGAACTCGAGCAACAAAAAAAGTTAGCACAACATCATACCAAATTGGCCTCTATTGGTGAACTTGCTGCTGGGGTTGGTCATGAAATTAATAATCCACTAGCCATTGCTAAAGGTTTTTTATTTTCGTTAAGTAAAAAAATTACCAGTGATGATCAATCGATGACCACTACTTTTGTCAAAGTCAATAATGCCCTTGATAGGATCGCGGTTATTGTTAAAGGTTTGCGAACATTTTCGCGGGTTGATGATGTTGAATTAGTTAATTTTGATGTGTTAGAAACGCTTGATGAATCTATTTCATTAATTGAAGATATGTATAAAAGTGAAGGGATCACGCTGATCAACAATATTAACTTAGTCGATAAAAGTCTTGGAGCGCATGGCAATAAAGGCAAACTTCAACAAATATTTATGAATTTGCTTTCCAACGCTAAAGATGCGGTTAGAGTCAGCGATGAAAAAATTCTCAGTATAAGCGCCACGCTTAGCGATAATAAACTTCGCATATTATTTACCGACACTGGTTGTGGTATTCCACAAAACATTATTGATAACATATTTGATCCGTTTTTTACCACTAAAGACGTCAATGAAGGCACAGGTATTGGACTTTCACTGGTTTACAATTTTATCAATGAATTTGGTGGTACTATTTCTGTTTCAAGTGAAGAAAGTAAAGGCTCAGAATTCATTGTCGAATTGCCGGTAAGTGCTTTTGAAAATGAAGTTGTTACTGTAGAAGAGGGTAAAAATATGAGTGATCCGCAAATTGCATATTCAGTGATCATTGCCGATGATGAAGAAGGAATTAGAGAAATCTTACAAATGTATTTGGAAGACATGGGCATTACTGTAACAACAGCTGAAAATGGAAAACAAGCCCTTGATTTCTATTTAGAGGATCCTGTGCAATACGATATGATTATTTCGGATATTAAAATGCCAGAAATGGATGGGGTGACCTTATTAAAAACCATTAGGAACGACAAGAGTTTAAAGCAGCCCAAATTTATATTTATTACCGGCGGCATTAATATCGACCTCGAAGCCAGTGATAATGAGCTGATCAAATTGATAGATGCGCATTTTTACAAGCCTTTTGATCGTGAACAAATTTTTGATACCTTAAAAAGACTTGCTCAATAATATAGATTATCCTCGTGCAGAGCATAATCTATATACATTTAAGTTGTTTTCTTATTCGTGCTACAAATAAGATTACTGTTATTTAAAGACAGCTTGTGTCATTTATTTTACACACAACGGCTAAGCCTAATAGCTATTCATTTATTGGCAACATGTAATATAACTCGCTAATATCTATTCAATAAAACCCCTAATTAACGATTAATGATTATAAAAAAATCGATTACCTAAAATTATAAAATAAGGGTAAAATATTCAATTCTTAATATTATGTTATACAGTCATTGCTTAACCACAGTATTCACAGGAGCACTTAGTGCCGTCAACTCGTTTGATCTCAAAACAAAACATTAGCCCACCCGTTGCCAAAAAAATTGCTCATCACATGCAAATTCACAATCAACAACGCATAGATAATTATTATTGGATGCGTGATGATCAGCGCAAAGATCAACAAATATTGACTCACCTCAATAGTGAAAACGATTATGCAGATGCGGTTTTGGCTGATCAAAAGCCTTTACAAAGTCAAATATTTGAAGAGCTTAAAAGCCGTATTGTCAAAGATGACAACACAGTTCCCACTAAAGATGGCTATTATTGGTATCACAGTGAAGTTAAGGGTGATCAAGAATTTTCAAACTACTACAGGGCAACAAGTTTTTGTGGTGCCAACAAAACGCTTTTATTGGATGTAAATGAACGAGCGTCAAATCATCAATTTTATGAGTTAGGTGATTTATCTATTAGCCCTAACGATCATCTAATGTCTATTTCAGAAGACACCGAAGGTCGAAGAATATATACCATTACTTTTAAAAACCTCAATAACTCGACAGATCATCACCATGACTTCTGTGCTGATCTTCTAGAGGGTACTGAAGGGCAAATTGTTTGGGCTAATGATAACCAAACGGTGTTTTATGTAAAAAAAGATCCAGATACATTATTAGGTACGCAAGTGTATCGTCATACCATGGGCACAGCACAATCTGCTGATCTGTTAATTTATCAAAATACCGACCATCGCTTTTATATGGCCTTAGATAAAAGTAGAGATGACAGTCAAATATATATTTGTTTACATGCCACTGAGTCCAGTCATTACTTAGTACTTGATGCAGAGCAGCCAATGGGCTTGTTTTCAGAGCTAATGCCATACAGAGAAGGGCATGAATACCACATTAATAAAATTGCAGATCATTTCTATATTGTTA
The DNA here is from genome assembly GCA_042091375.1 of Thalassotalea sp. GTDB lineage: Bacteria > Pseudomonadota > Gammaproteobacteria > Enterobacterales > Alteromonadaceae > JBELHO01. The sequence continues at coordinate 15,712 of JBELHO010000064.1, forward strand.
GCAATGACAATGCTATCAATTTTAGATTAATGAAAGTGGCTATCGATAAAGTAAACGACATAAACAACTGGCAAGAAGTGATCCCCCACAGAGAAAATGTGCTTATCGAGGGTCTTGAACTATTCCACCAATATGCAGTGATCACTGAACGACAACGAGGGCAAATTAGCTTCAAAGTACACCCCATTAATGCCATAAATAGTCAACAACAATACCCATTGCACTTCGATGACCCATGCTATTTTGCTTGTCTTGCCGATAATCCAGAGCCTGACAGCAGTGTGGTTAGACTTTACTATTCAAGTCTAACAACGCCGGCATCATTATTTGAATTCGACTTGCAAAACGGTCAGCGTAAGTTACTTAAACAAGAAAGGGTTATGGGTGATTTTAGTATCGAAAATTATCGCTCAGAGCGCTTATTTATTGACGCACGCGACGGAGTAAAAGTCCCTATTTCTATCGTTTACAGACCCGATCTATGCAAAAAAGATGGCACTAATCCCTTGCTACAATATGGATATGGTGCTTATGGGATCACTGTAGATCCCTGTTTTTCAAGTAATATGTTAAGTTTACTCGATCGCGGTTTTGTGTATGTTATTGCCCATATTCGCGGCTCGGAAATGCTCGGTAGACAGTGGTACGAATCGGGTAAAAAAGCCTATAAACAAAACACTTTTAATGATTTTATTGATGTCACTAACGCTTTAGTTGAACTAGGCTATGGGGCTAAAGATAAGATCTTTGCCTCAGGAGGAAGTGCTGGAGGATTATTGATGGGGGCAGTGATCAACCAAGCCCCAGAGTTATACTTAGCTGTAGGATTACACGTACCTTTTTTAGATGTGTTAACAACTATGCTTGATGACACTATTCCGCTTACCACAAATGAATATGACGAATGGGGCGATCCCAATCAAGAACAAGATTACAAAACTATTTTGGCTTATTCCCCCATCGATAACATCAGTGCACAACACTATCCCAATATATTGGTGACCACTGGATTACACGATTCGCAAGTGCAATACTTTGAACCGATGAAATGGGTGGCAAAAATGCGTGAATTGAAAACTGATAACAATTTATTAGTGTTTAAAACCGATATGGACGCTGGCCATGGCGGTGCTTCCGGCCGATTCAAGCGCTTAGCAGAGATAGCGCTAGAAATGAGTTTTTTTGTGTCGTTATTACCACAGAGATAAAAATACCGTCGCTTTCTTTACCGTTTCTTTTGATCTGGCGGTGCATATTTTTAGGCGAGCGGATTTGAACCCTAGTTTTGTTGTAGTTAACTCCTTAATTTAGTTAACTCATCAGGTGGAAACAAAAAACCCGAACCTTTCGGATCTGTTGTTTTCAATATGGCGGTGC
>JBELHO010000065.1:0-16621 GCA_042091375.1 Thalassotalea sp.
AGACTATCACCAGAAGCTATCAACACAAACTTTCCTAGTGATCACTTCCTAGTGATCACTTACTAGCAATAGCATGGAAATATTTAACGTATATATGTCGATTACTTTCTTAATGCATCTAACTTATCATTACTTAACAGAGCAAGATGTGATTAGCTGTTACTTAGATCAACTATCTAAAATCTTATTGCATATTACATGATAAAATAATGTAAGTAAAATGTTAATTTTGGTAACAGTGTAACTTGGCTTTAATTTGATTTCAGTGCGGACTTAGCTTGGCTTTAATCTGCGTTGTCGCGATCACTATATTTATTGTTGTGTTTAGTTTGACGCCTTTGTTCGATAAGGTGTTTAACCTCGCCACCTATGTGCTCTTCGCCTCGATTTTTAGCTAAATTGACTTGCTTTTCACGTTCTTTAAAGCGATTGCGTTGTTGATCAGTGGTTTTATCATAGCAGCGATGGCAACTGACCCCTTTTATGTAATGTTGGCTTTGCTTATCTGCCTGAGTGATGGGAAATCGGCAAGCAAAACACTGATCATATTGGCCTTGTTCAAGCTGATGATTAACCGCAACCCGGCTATCAAAAACAAAGCATTCACCTTGCCAAAGGGATTCAGTCGCTGGGATCTCTTCTAAATATTTAAGCACACCGCCTTCTAAGTGATAGACTTCTTCGAAGCCTTGCTCTTTTAAATAGGCGGTAGATTTTTCACAGCGAATACCTCCGGTGCAAAACATCGCGACTTTTTTGTGTTGATTTTTATCAAGGTTATTTTTTACATAATCTGGAAATTCGCGAAATGATTCAGTGTTAGGATTGATGGCATGTTTAAAGCTGCCTATTTCAATTTCGTAATCGTTGCGCGTGTCAACCACTAATACATCGGGATCAGAGATCAGAGCATTCCAGTCTTTGGGCTTTACGTATGTACCCACAGACAAATTCGGATCTATTCCATCGACGCCCATGGTCACTATTTCTTTCTTTAATTTTACTTTAGTGCGTTGAAAGGGCAGTTCGTTAGTGTAAGAAAATTTACATGACAAGCTAGATAGGCGGTCATCAGCCTGTAAAAAACACAACAACGCATCAATCTGCTGTGATCCTCCGGCAATCGTACCGTTAATACCTTCATAAGCCAGTAGTAATGTGCCTTTAATATCGTTGCGCTCCATTTCTTCAAGGAGAAGTTGGCGCAGTTTTTCAAAGTCAGTTAAACGGACAAATTTATATAAGGCACAGACAACAAATTTTTTCATTAGATAATACTCAATTAGCTCACCAGAGCGTAAATCTGGTGCTGTAAAGTAATGATTATTAGCTGTTAAGGGCTAATAAAATATAAGGGCGCGTATTTTAACAGCTGTTGTGGAAAATTCAATCAACTGTGATTTTTGTTGTTAAAAATTATTGAGGTGGTTGAACAGATAGACAAGGCTATATTCGTCTATCTGTTGCACCTTTTAACATCATGCTGGTTGAGATTGAGTTGAGATTGGCTTTAGCTTTGTTGTTTATGTAACATTCTAAAGCGATGCAATAGTGGCTCTGTATAACCATTGGGTTGTTGCTCACCCTCAAAAATCAACGCACTGGCCGCTTGAAAGGCAATGTTATTGGAGAAATCAGTCGACATGGGTTGATAAGCTGTATCGTAGCTGTTTTGTTGATCGACGATGCGTGCCATTTTTTCAAGTACATTAATGACCTGTTGTTTACTGCAAATACCGTGTTTTAACCAATTGGCAATATGCTGGCTGGAAATACGCAAAGTAGCGCGATCTTCCATTAAACCTATATCATTTATATCGGGCACTTTAGAGCAACCAATACCTTGGTCAATCCACCTTACCACGTAACCTAGAATACCCTGTACATTATTAGCCAGCTCCTCTAATACATCTTGTTCACTCCAACGGGTTGAAGTAGCCAGCGGTATGGTCAGTATATCGTCGAGTTTAGCAGGGGCTCTGCTTTTCAATTGTTCATGTAAAGCAAATACATTGACTTGATGGTAGTGTAGAACATGTAAAGTTGCTGCGGTGGGTGATGGTACCCAAGCGGTGTTTGCTCCTGCTTGTACATGTGAAATCTTAGCGTTAAGCATATCTGCCATATTATCTGGGATCGGCCACATACCTTTACCTATTTGCGCTTTGCCACTTAAACCGCAAGCTAGTCCAACATCAACATTGTTGTCTTCATAGGCTGAGATCCATGGTGTTAATTTAATATCAGCTTTTCTTGCCATCGCACCGGCCACCATTGAGGTATGAATTTCATCACCGGTGCGGTCAAGAAAGCCAGTATTTATAAATGCCACTCGTTCCCTAGCGGCGTATATACAATTTTTTAAGTTTACACTAGTGCGTCGTTCTTCATCCATGATCCCCATTTTTATAGTATTAGGGGTAAGGTTTAACATATGTTCGACATCGGCAAATAAGCGATTGGTAAAGTCGACTTCTTCAGGGCCATGCATTTTCGGTTTAACGATGTAAATTGAACCCTTGCTGGTATTGTTGTTCTCATTAGCTGGTCTTTTTAAGTCGTATAAAGCAATAGTGCTGGTGATCACCGCATCAATGATCCCCTCAGGTACTTCATGCCCATCTGAAGTGAGTATGCAGTTATTGGTCATTAAGTGGCCGACGTTGCGAATAAACATTAAGCTGCGGCCTTTACGAGTGATTTTTTCGCCAGTTAAGTTGAGATAATGTCTATCGTTAGCCATGACTCTGTTGAGCACTCGGTTTTGTTTGTGCACTTGCTCAGCGAGATCACCGCGATTGAGTCCCAACCAATTGCGATAGGCTAGGACTTTATCAGCAGCGTCAACCGCCGCGACAGAATCTTCACAATCCATGATGGTACTCAATGCCGACTCCAAAGTAAGATCACTTATGCCAGCCATATCGGCTTTACCTATGTCACTATTGACATCGAAATTAATCTCAAAATGTAAACCGTTATTGATAAATAGCATGGCTTCAGGCTGATCGCGATCGCCAGTAAAACCAACAAATTGTTTGGGATCAGCCAACACAGTTTGTTGCTTGTTACTCAACAATACCTCGAGTCCCTCTGCGGACAATTGATAGTTGACAACATCGCGGTGCGATCCAGTGGCTAAGGGAATCGATTGATCAAGAAAATTACGAGCAAAATCGATTACCTTTTGGCCTCTAAGTGGATTGTAATGTGGGGTCTTTTCTGCTCCAGCGCTATCACTAATAACATCAGAGCCATAAAGTGCGTCATACAGACTTCCCCAACGAGCATTAACGGCATTTAATGCAAATCGGGCGTTCATGATCGGTACCACTAACTGTGGACCTGCCATAGTGGCGACTTCATCATCTACATGACTAGTAGTGATACTGAAATCGTCTACTGGCTTTGCTATGTAGCCAATTTCATCAAGGAAGTCTTTATAGCTTTGATGACAAAATGGCTGAGTAGCGCGTTGTTGATGCCATTGGTCAATTTGTTGTTGTAAGGACTGACGTGTGTCTAACAGCCTTTTATTTTCAGGCATGTATTTACTGATCAACTGAGAAAAGTTAGCCCAGAAATCATCAGTTTTAATGGCTAAGTCGTTAAGTACTTGCTGTTCGATAAAGTCATATAAGCAGGTTGCGACTTGCAGGTTATGGATAATTTTTCTGGGTTGCATAATAGCTTCCTGATTGTTGGTTAAGTCGGTAATCTTTTAAAACGACTTTCTTTACTGGTTGTAATGTACGAAATGTATGAATAAATGACAAAATACGCAAGGCCTCAGCTTATAGACAAAACCAATGAGTAAGCCAAAATCATTGCTAATAAAAAAACAGAAAACATATAAATAACTGTTTTTAATTTATTTTATTTCTATTTTTTATCGTGATTAGCATTGCAGCCGATAATTATTGTCTTTATTAATACCTATTATTTACTTTGTGAATGATTAATAGTTTGGTATGTTTATTATGAATAACAAGGGTGTGTTTTTAAAAAAAACTTAAACAATATGTGATCAACACCGGGGCAATAATAGCGGTGATTGTTGCTGATACAATTAAAGCTATAGAAGCGAACGCACCGTGTTGTTGACTTATTTGGCTTATTGTCGCCGTCCCTAAAGCATGACTTGCCGCTCCTATGGCTAACCCTTGTGCTCTTGGTGAAGTCACTTTGATGAAGTTAAGCCAAGGTATGCCAATAAATGCCCCGAGTAAACCGGCCAATATCACAGCAAAAGCGGTTATCGATATGGCACCATTAAGCTGTTGTGTCAAAGTAATAGCAATGGCGGTGGTAATGGATTTAAGCGACACGGAAATGGCAATATCAGTCAGACCCAAAAACAGCATAACCAGGATCAAACTAACCACTATTACCACTGTATTGGCGATCAATAATAATAATAGAATTTTTTTCCAATGAAATTTGATTTCGGAAATTTGTTGATAAAGGGGTAAGCCAAAGGCGACAACAGCGGGTTCAATCAACCAAGTGAGACTTTGCGTAGCAGCTTGGTAGTTGGCGTACTCAACTCCGGTCATAATGAATAGCGCACTTAACAACACAACAGACCACATCATAGGGTTACACCACAATGAGCCCAGTTTGTATTGCAAGTGAGTCAAACCGACATATACACCGACAGTGACAGCGCAATAAAGCAAACTAATAAACACTATGTCAATACTGCTTAAACCTGCAAACATAATAGGGTGCTCATTGTGTTCTTTTCAGTGGAGAGTTTTCTATATTTTCTAATTTCTGAAAGCTTAATCCAACTAAGGTAAGCAATAGAAAGGTAGTGAAAAATATAACACCAACAAGTAATAATCCATATTGCTGAATAAGTGCTAGATGTTCAATAATACCGACACCTGCAGGAACAAAACAAACGCCAATATGACGCAATAGCCAAGTGATCGCAGCCGAGACTTTGGCTGCACTGAACACCCTAAATTGCAGTAATAGCGTTAAAGTTATCATGCCATATAAAGACGCTGGCAAGCCTGACCACAGAATATGTAGTGCATGCCCCAATGCGAGGGCGATAGCTATAGCAAAAAATCCGTACAACGGGTTCATTTGGCTGTGTTCTGTTGCGGGGGCTTTTCTAGTCACAATATTATTTTTTACCTGTTGTGCACTTTCATGTTTACCGTGCTGTGTTTTGTTTTTACCCTTGTGTGTATTGGGATTTATAATAACCATGAGCTTTAAACCAACGCTGAAGATAACTGATCATTAGCCAAGTAAATTAAAAACACATTAGCTATTGGAGCCCAGCCTTTATTTATTTTTGTCTTTCGCTGCCTCTATTACCAATTGTCTGAACCATATATGACTGGCGTCATGATGTAACAAAGGGCTCCAGATCATCTTTAATTCAATATCTGGGATCTCAAAAGGCGGTTTCACAATCACAAAATTTTTGTCATTTGCGTGTAACTCGGCAGCTTTACTGGGCAGGGTAGCCACTAAATCATCCTCATAAGCCAGTTGCATGGCAACGTGATAATTGCGGGTAAACACTTTAATATCGCGCTTTTTACCCAACCGCGCTAAGGCTTCATCTACCCAGCCAAGTTTTTGTACGTCTTTAGGATCCATACCAACGCCAACCCCAAACCCTGTTTTAGATACCCAGACATGCTTTGCCGATAAATAAGTATTTAAATTAAATTTGGCCACTACATTATTTTCAGCACTCAACAAGCAAGAAAAGGTGTCGCGCCAAATGGTTTTTTGATGAAATGATTGAGGTAATGCATCAAAACGGTTGATGGCCATATCTATTTTACCTGCTTCCACGTCGTGGAAGGTAACATCACTCGGGGTCATAATATCAATAGTGACATTAGGCGCAATTTGATTGACGCGCTTTAACAGATTGGGTAATAGTGTTGAAGCAGCATAATCGCTGGCCATTACCCGAAACACACGTTGACTGTGTTGCTCGTTAAACTCTTCCTCACCTTGCAAGGCTTCTTCAAGCTCCAATAAAATTTTTCTGATCACCGGAGATAATGCCCGCGCTCTTTCTGTGGGTACCATGCCATCCGAGGTTCTCACTAAAATAGGATCACCAAATAGGGTGCGTAAACGCTTCAGTCCATTACTCATGGCGGGTTGTGTAATATTGAGTTGTCCTGCTGCGCGAGTGACATTTTTTTCGCGCAATAAAACATCTAAATAGATAAGTAAGTTGAGGTCAATTTTAGATATATTCATAAGCTAAATGATAAAAGTTAACATAATAACTTTAATATATGACATGACTGAGTCGTTAAAGCAAGGTCGAATTTATTGATATCGACTAAGTTGAAAAAATTGCTGTAAATACCGATTAACCCTGCGTTGTTTAGTAGTTGATTATTCATGATAAAAAAATTTCAAACCACCATTATTTATTTTGTGAATACTAGTGATAATAAATATATATTACATCTATTTACATTTGATGGTTTATTATTTTTGTCATGAGTTTTGAAACTTTACTAAATGTATTACACCTAGTTCACGCAGGAGAGCAAACACATGACTACTTACCGCCAAGAAATTGAAACTATTAATAATCAACTGAGCAGTCAACCAACATGGCAAGCCATCAATGCCGAATCGGTTGCTCGTATGCGCTTACAGAATAAATTTAAAACCGGGTTGGATATCGCCAAGTATACCGCAGCTATCATGCGCAAAGACATGGATGGCTACGACGCAGATCCAAGTAAATATACACAGTCTCTTGGTTGTTGGCATGGTTTTATTGGTCAACAAAAGATGATTTCAATTAAAAAACATTTTGAAAATACCGATAGACGTTATTTGTACTTATCCGGTTGGATGGTCGCTGCGCTTCGTTCTGAGTTTGGCCCTTTACCTGATCAATCTATGCATGAGAAAACTTCAGTTGCCAGCTTGATCGCCGAATTATACACCTTTTTGCGACAAGCTGATGCACGTGAGTTGGGGGGATTATTCAGGGAATTAGATCAAGCTAATGCTGCAAACGATGCCGAGTTAGCTCAGCAAATACAAGCAAAGATTGATGGCTATGTTACTCATGTGGTGCCAATTATTGCTGATATCGATGCAGGTTTTGGCAATGCTGAAGCAACTTATTTAATGGCTAAACAAATGATCGAGGCAGGCGCCTGTTGTATTCAAATTGAAAACCAAGTCTCGGATGAAAAACAATGTGGTCATCAAGACGGCAAGGTAACGGTTCCACACGAAGACTTTTTAGCCAAAATCAACGCAGTTCGTTATGCTTTTATGGAATTAGGTGTTGACGATGGGGTTATTGTCGCCAGAACTGACTCATTAGGAGCTGGTTTAACAAAGCAAATAGCAGTCACTAAAACCCCAGGTGATCTGGGTGATCAATACAATGCCTTCCTGGATTGTGAGCAAGTTTCAGCAGACAATATCAACAATGGTGATGTGATCATCAAGCAAGATGGTCAATTAGTTCGTCCTAAGCGTTTACCCAGTAACTTATACCAATTCAAAAAAGGCACCGGAGAAGCGCGTTGTGTTTTGGACAGTATTACCTCACTACAAAACGGTGCTGATCTGATTTGGATAGAAACTGAAAAACCGCACATAGGTCAAATTGGTGGCATGATCAACGAAATTCGCAAAGCAGTGCCCAATGCCAAATTGGTCTACAACAATTCTCCTTCGTTCAATTGGACCTTAAACTTTCGTCAGCAAGTGTTTGATGCTATGCAAGAGCAAGGTCAAGACGTGTCAACATATGATCGCGACAGATTAATGAGCGAGCAGTACGATCAAACTGAACTGGCTATTCAAGCCGATAATAAAATTCGTACTTTCCAAGCTGACGCAGCCAAAGAAGCCGGTATTTTCCATCATTTGATCACCTTGCCAACCTATCATACAGCGGCATTATCAACTGATAATTTAGCCAAAGAATACTTTGGTGAACAGGGTATGCTAGGCTATGTAAAAGGTGTGCAACGCAAAGAAATTCGCCAAGGCATTGCTTGTGTTAAACATCAAAACATGGCTGGATCAGACATGGGTGATGATCACAAAGAATATTTTGCTGGTGAAGCTGCACTGAAAGCTGCTGGCAAGGACAATACCATGAACCAATTTGCTAATGTTACCTAAGGATAGTTAGTTTTTAGTGAGTTTCTCTAGAAAAAAGGCCGATCACCGAGGTGATTGGCCTTTGTTTATGCTCAGTAATAAATATTAATCAATCCATAGCAATTAAAAACTGTATACTAATGTTGCTGCGGTTTGCGTATCTGTTCGCTCAGTACCTTGTTCGACTTCGGTGTTGTGATCTATGATCACCGAGAATTTTAAGGCGAGTGAATCAATCATCTTGGTGGTGATTGATGACTCAGCTTTATAAATACTATTTTCTCCACTTTTAGGTGCATATTTTGCACTTAGAATTTGTTTGAATTCAACGTGCTCATTTATTTTGTGAACATACAATGCTTGTGCTTGAATTATAAAAGCAGTTAATGTTTCACTTTGCATACCATCACTTGGTCGAGTAACATCGCGTTTGTAACCTGGACCTACATCAGCAAAAAAAGAGCTCACCTCAGTTTTATACCACTCTCGACCCCAACCTGCAGAAATTGAACTTTGATTTTCAAATCCGCTAAAACGATTATCTTCATAGGCAATATCACCATAAATATAGTTTTTACTGTCCGGATTTAGGGTGTAATTTGTTTTCGATTCAAATGTCCATTTTTGATCTGTGGTTTCAAATGAATCATCGCCATTATCATCGGTTTGTTCAGTCTTTTTTGACAACAAGTCAAAGGCTAAAATACTGCGCCATACGTCTTTTTCATATTTAACGTCAAAGCCTGTTTTTATATCAGCACTGCGGGTATTACCTGTTTTATAGAGTAAACCCAATTCCGCAGAGGCGGTGATCGGCGATACATCTTCATTGGTTTCTTCAGCCGCTACAATTAATGGTGTACAGCAAAGAGCGGTAAGAAAAAGTGTTTTATTCATTTTGGTTCTCTTGATTTACGTGAACAGAAAGTTGTGGAAAGGGGATTTCTATGCCAGCTTGATCTAACTCAACTTTTGTGGTTTCGAGTAAATCAAAATAAACCGGCCAATAATTTTCAGTATTTACCCAAGGGCGAACCACAAAGTTAACTGAACTGTCTGCAAGTTCACTGACAGCAATGGTTGCCTCTGGATCTTTTAGCACTAATTCGTGTCGATTAACAATATCAGTAAGTATGGCTTTGGTTTGCTTTAAATCAGCAGTGTAACCAACGCCAATAACTAAGTCGATGCGACGAGTTGGTTTAGCTGAGTAGTTAACGATATTACCACTGGTAATTCCACCGTTGGGGATGATCACTGTTTTATTATCTGGGGTTTTTAATTGCGTAGAAAAGATTTGTACTTCTTCAACCACACCCGCTGTACCGGCAACTTCTACAAAATCGCCGGCCTTAAATGGTTTGAAAGAAATAATTAAAATACCTGAGGCAAAGTTTGCTAAAGAGCCCTGTAATGCCAAACCAATCGCTAAACCAGCAGCACCAACAATAGCAACCAGTGATGAGGTGTTGAATCCTAGATGAGAAATAGCGGCAATAAAGGCAACTAGTACTACTAAGCCATATACTAAGCTAGCGACAAAAGAAATAACCGTATTATCGACTTTTTTGTGAGCTAATAACTTACTGACGCCTTTGGAAATAAGCTTCGCAATAATTTTACCAACAAAAATAATCAGAAATGCAATGACAAGGTTAATAATGAAGGTTTGTATCATTAGTTGATTTTCAGTGAACCAGTTAATAATTGTGTCCATAGTTATTTCTCGTACTTATTAGATAAAAGTGCAACAAGTATAGACAAATATTTAATGATCACCTATAAAAATATAATAAATAAGGAAAAAAGGAGCCAAGGCTCCTTTTTTAGTTAGGTAATTTCCAACGATTTTTTATATACAAAAAAGTGATGCTACTAATGGAGTAACCACATATGTTACTTAATTATCGCCTGAAGTTGACCACTTTCATAGCGATTGAACATCGCTTCTAAGCTGATCGGCTTTATTTTTGCGGCATTACCAGCGGTACCAAAGGCTTCATATCTGGCGATACAGATGTCAGTCATTGCCTTGGTTGTTTCGGCTAAAAATTTACGCGGATCAAACTCGCTAGGATTATGTGCCAAAAACCGGCGAGTTGCCCCAGTAGAAGCTAATCGTAAATCGGTATCAATATTAATTTTTCTCACACCGTTTTTGATCCCTTCTTGAATTTGCTCAACCGGTACCCCGTAGGTTTCAGGTATAGCACCACCATACTCATTGATAACCGCCAACCAATCTTGTGGCACAGATGACGAACCATGCATCACTAAATGAGTGTTTGGAATGCGATTGTGAATAGCTTTGATCCTATCTATAGCTAAAATATCGCCTGTAGGTGGACGAGTAAACTTATATGCACCGTGAGAAGTTCCACAGGCAATTGCTAGTGCGTCAACCTGAGTTTTGTTTACAAAATCAGCAGCTTCTTCTGGATCAGTTAACATTTGATCCATAGTTAACTTTCCTTCGGCACCTATGCCATCTTCCTCGCCAGCCTCGCCAGTTTCGAGAGAGCCCAGACAACCAAGCTCACCTTCAACAGACACACCACAGGCGTGTGCCATTGCTACTGTGCGTTGTGTTACATCGACATTATATTCATAACTCGAAGGAGTTTTACCATCATCCATTAATGAACCATCCATCATCACTGAGGAAAAACCCAATTGGATAGAGCGCTGACATACACTGGGAGAGGTGCCGTGATCTTGATGCATAACAATTGGAATATGCGGAAATTCTTCTATTGCAGCTAAAATCAAATGACGCAAAAATGGCGCACCAGCATATTTTCTAGCACCAGCAGAGCCTTGCAGAATAACCGGACTGTTCGTTTTATCTGCGGCTATCATAATTGCCCGAACTTGTTCTAAATTATTAACGTTAAAGGCAGGAATACCATACCCATTCTCTGCAGCATGATCTAACATTTGGCGCATAGACACTAAAGCCATGAACGAACTCCTCAAGGGTTGCTAATTATCATTATCTTCTGAATAACTTTCATCTTGAAAGTTAATATCTTTCGTATCGTAATTGTAGCAGAAAAAAAAAGCCTTTGGCACTGCTTAAATTTCAGTAAAAATACTTTAAAAACAATATCTAGCTAAACTAAGCTGTTTTTGTTTTTTTGTTACCAAATAAACCTACATTAAGTCACTTTTATAATTTAAATATTAATTAATGATGTAAATTTACTACTTTAGTCAAAAAGAAATTGCCAATGCAGTGGTGATTATTTTTACAAATTGCAATTATTATTGTCTATATTCGAATGTGAATGTGAATGTGAATTGATTCGACCCTAGAAAAGAAAACATTTGCGCAGTAAAAAGTCACTGATAGGCAGTTACTATTCGCGGGCTAAGCTCACCCACGAATAGTAAAATATTATCTTGCAGAAGAGATTGTTTATAAAAAATCGATCACCCTTGCTGTTGGGCTCTTTGTTCTAGGATCTCGACAGCGGGTAATTTTTTACCTTCTAAAAACTCAAGAAAAGCACCACCACCAGTAGAAATATAGGATATTTGCTCGGCAATATCGTACTTATCAACAGCCGCTAAGGTATCACCACCACCGGCAATTGAAAATGCATTACTTTCGGCAATGGCTTTGGCAATGGTTGCTGTGCCTTGGGAAAATTGTTCAAATTCGAATACGCCAACAGGACCATTCCACACAACAGTACCGGCCTGTTTAATGATCTGTGCTAAGGCATTAGCTGAATTAGGGCCAATATCAAAAATCATGTCACCATCGGTGACATCGCCTACTGCTTTTAAACTGGCACTAGCGGTTTGCGAAAATTCAGTACCAGTGATCACATCAGTTGGCACAGGAATATCGCCATTATTTGCTTGAGCTGCTTTAGTTAAGCGATTGGCTTCCGCAATTAAGTTGGCTTCGTGCAGTGATTTACCGACATTATGTCCTTGCGCGGCAATAAAGGTATTGGCAATACCACCACCAACAACGAGTTGATCAACAATGGCTGATAACGAATTGAGTACGGTTAATTTAGTTGATACTTTTGAACCGCCGACAATTGCTACCATAGGTCGAGCTGGATTATCTAGTGCCTTGCTAAGTGCCGATAATTCTCCGGCGAGTAAAGGCCCAGCACAAGCGATTTTGGCATATTTAGCCACGCCATGGGTACTGGCTTGAGCACGGTGAGCAGTGCCGAAGGCATCCATCACAAAAACATCACAAAGACTAGCCAACTTTTTGGCCAGTTCGTCGTCATTACTCTTTTCACCGAGGTTAAAACGTATATTTTCAAAGATCACTAACTCACCTGCATCTAAGGCAACACCTTGCAGATAATCGTTAACTAACCTGACTTTAATGCCAAGTGCTTCAGACAAATAATCGGCGACAGGTTGCAGTGAAAATTCAGCATTGAACTCCCCCTCAGTTGGCCGACCTAAGTGTGACATAACCATGACTTTAGCGCCTGCTGCTAGGGCGTTTTTTATGGTAGGTAAAGCCGCTTTTAACCTAGCATCTGAAGTTATTCTTCCCTGATTAATTGGCACATTAAGATCTTCGCGGATCAGTACTCGTTGATTGTGAAGATTAAGATCAGTCATATTAATTACAGACATAGCATGCTTCCTGTGGATTGTAGTGATAAATATAGTGGTTGTTAATGATTATAAAGTTTTCGCCATTACTGAAGCTGTATCTAGCATTCGATTGGCAAAGCCCCATTCGTTATCGCACCAGATCAACATTTTAACTAAACGTTTATGGCTAACTCGGGTTTGATTACCATCAACGATGCAAGAATGTGGATCATGATTAAAGTCGCTGGAGACTAAAGGCTCTTCGGTATAGCCTAAAATACCTTGTAACCCTGAATGCTGAGCGTTGAGAATAGCTTGATTTATTGCCGCAATGGTAACATCTGTGCTTAACGTTAAGCTCAAATCCATCGCTGTCACATTCAGGGTTGGTACGCGCACGGCGATAGCCTCAAAACGTCCTGAAAATTGCGGTAATATGCGCTCAATGCCTAGAGCTAACTTAGTATCTACTGGAATTATTGATTGGCTGGCGGCTCTGGTTCTGCGTAAATCAGGATGATAAGCGTCAATAACTTGCTGATCGTGCATTGAAGAATGAATCGTAGTAATAGTGCCACTTTCAACGCCAAAGGCATCATCTATTGTTTTTATCACCGGAACAATACAATTAGTAGTGCATGAGCCATTGCTAACTACCTTGTCAACAGCTGTTAAGCTATCGTGGTTAATACCAAATATAATAGTGGCATCCAGATCTTTATCTCCGGGATGAGAAAACAAAACCCTTTTCGCACCTTGAGCTATATGAGCCATACCATCGGCTTTACTGCCAAATTGCCCCGTGCAATCAAGTACAATATCAATATCAAATTGCTGCCAGGGCAGATCGTCAATCGCGCTAACATGGCACAACTGCACCTTATCACCGGCAATAAGCAAAGCACCTTGCTCGAGTTCTACCGCAAAAGGAAAGCGTCCGTGGGTGGTGTCATACTTCAATAAATGGGCTATGCCTTGCGGATCGGCTAATTCATTGATCACCACAAGGTTAAATTGATCGTGCAAGGCATTCTCATACAAAGCCCTGACAATATTTCTTCCGATCCGACCAAAACCATTAATAGCTATATTAACTGGCATTTTTTCGACTTACCATGTGTCTTGTTACTCATCATTGCACTCTTTGCCAGCGTGATTTGATTTCACCCTGGCAAGAGTTGAACCGGTTATTTACCGTAAGTTGTTAACCGTGTTGACCACATTGTCTACGGTAAAACCAAAGTGAGTCATTAACACCCCACCAGGTGCAGATTCACCGTAAGTGGTCATGCCTATTACTTCACCGCTGAAGCCAACATATTTAAACCAAAAGTCGGTATGAGCCGCTTCGATAGCCACCCGCTTAGTTACTGCTGCGGGTAAAACGGCTTCTTTATAAGCACTGTCTTGCTGATCGAAGGCATTAGTACTAGGCATAGAAACAACGCGAACATGCTCACCAAGAACTTCTGCAGCTTGCAGTGCTATACTCACTTCTGAACCAGTTGCGATCAGAATAACTTCCGGCAACCCTTTACTGTCTTTTAATACGTAAGCGCCTTTAGCAATATTATCGACTTGCTCAGGAGTACGACTTTGCGCTGGTAAACCTTGGCGAGAAAAAA
The DNA here is from genome assembly GCA_042091375.1 of Thalassotalea sp. Classification (GTDB taxonomy): domain Bacteria; phylum Pseudomonadota; class Gammaproteobacteria; order Enterobacterales; family Alteromonadaceae; genus JBELHO01. The sequence goes on from JBELHO010000065.1 coordinate 14,334, forward strand.
CCAATGAAGTAGGCGCATTTTGACGCTGAATAGCGCTTTTCCACGCGACTGCTGACTCTGTGGCATCACAAGGGCGCCAAGTCATCATATTTGGTGTAGTACGCAAATTGGTTAATTGTTCTACCGGTTGATGGGTTGGACCATCTTCACCTTGGCCGATAGAATCGTGAGTATAAACAAAGATATTTTGAATACCCATTAAGGCCGACATGCGCACTGCGTTTCGCGCATACTCCATAAACATCATGAAGGTAGCACCGTAGTTAATAAAACCACCGTGCAATGAAATACCATTCATAATGCCACTCATGCCAAATTCACGCACACCATAATAAATGTAATTGCCATCGGCGTCGGTTTCAATGCCTTTTGAACCCGACCACAAGGTGAGGTTAGAGCCAGCTAGATCAGCGGAACCACCTAACAATTCTGGTAACATAGCAGCAAAGGCTTCAATAGTATTTTGCGAGGCCTTACGAGAGGCAATATTCTCTGCTTTTTGTTGACACTCGGCAATGTAAGTATTGGCTTGTTGTTCAAATTGAGCCGGTAAATCGCCATCAATTACTCGGCGTTGAAATTCGCTTGCCAGCTCAGGATAAGCTTGTTGATAAGCCAAAAACTTATCATTCCACAAGCTCTGTACACTCTGTCCACGATCTTTATTATCCCATTCAGCATATATTTCTTTGGGAATATCAAAGGCAGGGTGAGGCCAATTCAAAAATTCACGGGCCGCTGCTATTTCCTCTTCACCTAATGGTGCACCGTGACAATGATGAGAGCCTTGTTTATTTGGTGAGCCAAAGCCAATTATGGTTTTACAACAGATCATTGAAGGTTTATCAGTAACCGCTTGTGCGGCCTTAATTGCCTTGGATACGGCATCTGGATCATGGCCGTCAACATCGGCAATCACATGCCAACCGTATGCGGCAAAGCGAGCAGGGGTGTTGTCAGTGAACCAACCTTCAACATCGCCATCGATAGAAATACCGTTGTCATCCCAAAAAGCAATTAATTTGCCCAAGCCCAAAGTACCGGCTAATGAACACACTTCGTGAGAGATGCCTTCCATTAGACAGCCATCGCCTAAAAAGGTATAAGTAAAATGGTCAACAATATTGTGTCCTTCGCGGTTGAATTGCGCCGCTAATGTTTTCTCGGCAATAGCCATACCTACAGCATTGGAGATACCTGCGCCTAATGGACCTGTGGTTGTTTCAACTCCCGGAGTGTAACCATATTCTGGGTGTCCAGGGGTTTTTGAATGCAATTGGCGAAAGTTTTTAATTTCATCAATCGGTAAATCGTAACCAGATAAATGCAGCAATGAATATATTAACATTGAGCCATGACCATTAGATAAAATAAAACGATCGCGGTCGACCCATTGAGGATCTGTTGGGTTGTGATCTAGAAAATCGCGCCATAACACTTCAGCGATATCCGCCATCCCCATGGGTGCACCTGGGTGCCCTGATTTAGCTTGCTGAACAGCATCCATACTTAATGCTCGAATTGCATTGGCGAGTTGTTGACGCGATGGCATAATGGCTCCAATTATTATCTAAAGTATATTGTGGTTTATTAATGCGGTTATTTTCACCTACACTAGCCCCTAACTGCAAATGTTATTGCACTATTTGAGCAATTTTTTAATAGATCATCAGAACTCAGCAAATTTTAACTAATAAAACTACGCGATCACCCCGTCAAAAAGTCTATATATTGTTTTATTTTTTGATACAGGATTGTTTTCGTTATTAAATTGTCCTTAAATGATCAAAAGTTATTGATCTTCTTTTGTCGATGGTATAGGTTCTATTAGCGTTAATTCGCATAAAAACAATAATATGCTAAAAACCGAGCCAAATGATGAACAAATCTTCTTCAAATGGAGTCAACCTGGTGATGGTGATATTTGCAGTACTAATATTAGCCGTGTCAGCATTATTGACAAATACTTCAGTAGCTGAAGAAAAGGAAGTGACAACAGAACAAGCAAATTAATCTAGTTTGCAATAATAACCAACCCCCGCCTTCGCGGGGGTTTTTATGTTCAGGACGAACGGTATGGCGTGGTGCCATGGATGGCAAGGAACGCCGAATGTTCAGGACGAACGGTCAGCGTCCGCGTCCTGCTCACGCTCTCAGGCATCCTTGCCTTCGCGGCATTAGTGCATCCTTGCACGTCGATGGCAAGGAACGCCGAATGTTCAGGACGAACGGTCAGCTTCCGCGTCCTGCTCACGCTAAGTACCTACATCCCTGTAGGCACAGCTAAT
>JBELHO010000066.1:0-16050 GCA_042091375.1 Thalassotalea sp.
AGCATCACGTTGCCAACGTGAATGTCACGAGTTCGAGTCTCGTCAGCCGCTCCAAACACGATAGTAGATATCCAATTTCTACTTTAAAAATGACTTACCCAATGCCCGGGTGGTGGAATTGGTAGACACAAGGGATTTAAAATCCCTCGCTTGTAAGAGCGTGACGGTTCAAGTCCGTCTCCGGGTACCATCTTTTTCCTGTAATGCCTATTACTGCATAGAAAACTCTATATCTTAGAATTATCCCTAAACTTTCAATAACACTATTGATCTTAAATTCTTAGTATTAGCCTATCAAGCGCTAACGCTATGTTGATATCGACAAAATTATTATAAACCAAGAAAGTTAATGACCTGAGATATCTGTTACTACACAGGTGGTTAACCGCGCTAAATCGGCAAAATAGTGAAAAGTGTCTATTTACAGTGTAGAGCTTAGCTGCTGAGTGGCAAAGTCACAGCTGCTGTATTTATACTCTTAACTACCATGTTACACACTATAAGTGTCGGTCAAATATGATCATTTCCATTAAAACTTGAGAGAAATGGCAAAAGTGACTAAGGTGTATATTAATGTCTATTTCTTACTGTATTGATGTGTTTCTATTGTAATGATTTGGCATAGTAATGCAGTAAGTTGAAAACAATTTTGGCCTACAAGCACAAGCCATCAAAACTGTACAGCGCATCAATTAAATGAGGGAAACCATGAAAAAATACCTATTGACTCAATTGCTCGTTGTTATCTGTTGTAGCTGCTCTTCAATAAATAACCAAGATGATGCAAAGCTCAATACCGTTGGTTCTGATCGCGATCAGAAGGGCTGTATCGCCTCTGCTGGTTACCAGTGGTGTGAGTCCACTAATCAGTGTGAACGTCCTTGGGAATTAGCCAACAAAGAAGGCTTTGCCAATAACAAGGAAAGTTTTAGCATGTTTTGTCTAGGTAAAGCTGAAAAGCCTTTGTTACCTTAATCCTCTGATTTAAAACACACTTTGAAATTGATAATGATGCGCTAGTTACTTATTTAGTAAATTGTTATACATTGCACTGATCAAATCACCATTGTCTTGGCTAATTTGCCATGAGAATAACCCAGCTAAACCTTGTTTTTTAACCCAATCTGCTTTCGCGGCAATTGAACGTTTATCGTCAAAAGAAATGAAGGTATCTTGTTTGTGGTGATAGAGGTAAGCCGCTTGAGCTTGTGTATCGTAGCCATACTTGTAACCGTCTAATGGTGTGTCAACTAATTGTTGATAAGTGTAGCTGCCCGTTGAAATGTCATCATTACTGGCTTTAAAGTGTGTTTGTTGCCAACCACTGTTGCGCCAACCACGTCCATAGAATGCCACACCAACCACCAATTTCTGTTTAGGAACACCGGCTGCTAGTAAGTTATTGATCATCTTTGCGGTACTGAGGCCATCATTGCTATTGTTAAATAAGCTAGTGTGATGATCTGCTTGACCGTCACCAACAGCAAAGTCATAGGTCATCGCAAAAACATAGTCCATATATAAAGCAGTGTTTTGCCAATCAATGGCGTCTGTTTTCGCCTTGCTACCGTTAACGGCTGCTGTTAGTTGATATTGCCGCTTTGTTGTTGTTGATAACCTATCAAGCGCGACACGAAACTCTTGCATCATTAACTTGAAGGTGGTTTTTTCTTGCTCTGCGGCGATACCTTCCACTCGCGGGTGACTATTGCCGCCGCCACCGGGAAATTCCCAATCAATATCAATGCCGTCAAATACATCGAACTTTTCTATTAAAGCAACGGCTGTTTTTACAAAATGTTGCCTATCTTCATCTGATTTAGCCATTTCATGAAACGGATACGACAGTGTCCAGCCACCAAAAGAGGGCAATAAAATGAGGTGTGGATGCTGCTTTTTAAGTTTCTTGAAGTGTTGTAGTTCTTTTTCTGCTTGTGCTTTGTTAAATAAAACAGCGGTAAAAGGTGGCTTGTCTTTGCAAGCTTTTTTAATTGCTTGTTGAGTAGTTTCAGGCACTCCTTGATTATTACCGCAAACGGCTAAAAAAGCATAAAGCACATGGGTTAGTTGCGCCGCTGGCATGTTATCGATGATTTCAGTGTTGCCTTCGGCGGAATAATATGTGGCGACAACTTTTTCTGCTTGGCATGGCAAAGCGAAAATTAACGCGCTTAACAACCATGTCTTAAAAGTAAACAGAGCAGCGGGGAAGGATGAATTCATGGTGTTAACCTATTGATTATTTATGTTAGCTATTGAGCAAGTAAAAGATCATTGTGTTTTTTAAAGTTCATGCCACAACGTCTAATAAAGTCATTAACGCCGTGTAATTCCTGTTCAGAGCTTTGGTAATTAATGGTGGGATCGAGGTTTTTGCTGGGAAAAACACCATAACCAGCCAGTAAACACGCCCAAGATTTAGGTTGATAACTACCCCATAAATTGTATTTATGCAGATCGGCAGTAAAATCCTTACTGTGATTCCACAGGTATAGAATGCGGTTCAATGTGTCTGATGTGTGTGGATTGTTACCTCTATCTTGCCAATAAACAGTATCGTTTCTTTGGTTTACCTGGTAGTGACAGACCACGTAATCTCTAATGCCATCAAAACGCGCATTAATGTCTTTATTGAAAGCTTGTTGGTATTGATCTGTGCCTTTGCCTTGTTCATAACATTGAATAAACTGGGCTATGGTGTTGAAAGAAAGGGCAATAGCTGTTGCTTCTAGCGGCTCAATAAACCCTTGCGCTAAGCCAACCGCAAGACAGTTTTTATGCCAGTGTTTGTCAACACGGCCTACCTTCATTTGTAAATGTCTGGCTTCAACATCACTGTCTAATAAACCTAAATGCTGTCTTAGCTCAGTTTCAGCGGCATCGGCGCTAATATAGTCATTGCTGTAAACATAGCCATTACCAAAGCGATTAGTGAGAGGTATTTTCCAAGCCCAGCCATTATTTAGTGCAGTGGCTTTGGTTTCAACGGGCACTTGCGTTGCTATTTCTGTCGGTAAGGTGACTGCAGCGTTGTTGACTAGGTTGTCCTTAAAACTGTGATAATCAACTTTTAGTGTTTTTTGCAGCAGATAAGCGTTAAAACCAGAGCAATCAATAAAAAAATCAGCTGATAATTCACTGCCATCATCGAGTTTTACCGCGGATAAATCTCCCTTATCATTGAGATGTGCATCATTTACGTTGCCAAAAATTCTTTTTACGCCTAACTTCTGGGCGTTTTCAGCGAGAAATTCGCCTAACAACGAAGCATCAAAGTGATAACCATAGGCTACGCCAAAGGGGAAACATTCATCAGGTAAAGGCCCTAAGAAATTTTTTGCTAAATGTGTTTCCAAAAAATAATCATCAGGGTGGGCGTTTACGGCATAGCCTTGCATTCGAGCATAAATATTTTTATAAAAAAGTGGCAAAGTAAATAGATCATCTGTTTGTGCGGCAAACGGATGAAAATATGACTCAAAGCCGGGAATAGTTGACCATTTATCAAAGGTGATACCAGTTTTGTAAGTCGCATTACAACGGGGCATCCACACTTTATCTTCAATGCCTATTGCTTCAAAAAAAAACTTTAAATGGGGAGTACTGCCTTCTCCAACACCGATAATGCCTATTTGTTTTGATTCAATTAAGCAAATTTCACTGTTTTTCCATTTATTAGCTAACAAATTGGCGGCCATCCAACCGGCGGTTCCGCCACCGACAATAACTATCTTGTTTGGGTTGTGCTCATTGCTCATTGCTATTTACTCATCATTAACTGGCTATAACGGATTATTTTTGTAATTTTTTACTAAAGTAGTCTTTGATTGATCTTACATATTCAGGCGATAAGTCACCAAGGATATGTTGCTGATGCTCAGGTATATAGGATTTGGGATCGATTTTTTGCTGGAATAAGTAGTGATCAAAGAGATGACGCCATGCCTGACGTTGCGAGTGACTTAAGTTACGCATCGCTAGCAAGGCTATATTCAAGCTATCTATGGGACTTGGTGACTCAGCTTTGGCCGTTGAATTGCTATTCCACCAATAATTAATCAATCCATTAACCTTAGCAACTGACTCAACATGGTGCCACCATAACATGGGAATGAAAATGGCATCGCCAGCTTCTAACTCTGCACTATAAGCGCCAGCTAGTGCCTGTTCAAACAAGGGGAAACGTTGCAAGTCAGGGGCGTCTAAATTGACTAAACTGGTTGGCGCACCAGCAGGAGTGAAGTTGATCGGACCCGGGTATAAATTTGCTGTTTGCTCTGGCGGAAAAAGGGTAAATCGACGTCGGCCAGCAACCACACAAGCAAGGTTATCAACGCCGTCATAATGGGTATTGACTATACCTTCATTGCCCAACCATAAACGCGGCTCTACATCAGTGAAAAAATCAGTGCTGTTGGCCTCTCTTAAACCGGGTAAAATGTCACTGATCGGTGTACTTTGCATGGCAATAGCTGGATATACCTGTCTATCGATAAGCTCTAACAAACGCCCTAAAAATAAATCAATACGCTCCTCGCCACTGAGGAAATTTACCCCGGTCATTTCATCGTTGTAATAAAATCGTTTGTTAGCTGCCGGTGGAGCAACTACCATTTGAGTTTTTTGACCTCGATAAAACTGGTTAATATAGCGGGCAAAGTCATTGGCCGATTTTTTAGCGGCATTCACTAATGGCCAATGGTCGGCAAAGCCACGTATTATTATTGGCTGCTGAGCAGGGGTGATATCAGTATAAAATTGTGCCGCATCCATCACTGGGTATTCGGCGATAGTTTTAAATGAGTTACTCAAATTGCTACTTACCTTAATTTAAAAGCTATATGGGTTTGTTAAAACCATATAGTTTAGCGTTTTAACGCACCGGACAATGGCGTTGAATATATTCATGGTGATTGGGCATTTTTAATATTGTCGCTCGGATATCACTTACATTTTGCGTTAATGTATTCGCTAAGCCTTGGCGATCAAAACCACTGACTAATGGATGATACTTTTGTGGTCTTATTTGCATTCCCTCTAAAATAGAGTACCAACTGTCTTGGGTAAAAAATTGCCCGGGGCTGTAGTCGATCTGTCCATTGTTTTTAAATACCCGTAATTTTTCAGATAACGAGTCAGGTACTGGCATGGTTTGACACCAGCGCCAAAATTCACTGTCATCACGCTGCGAAGTACAGTAATGTAAGATAATAAAATCGCGGATCTCTTCAAAGTCAGTATTAATTTTAGCATTGAAGGTGCGTTCATTATCTGCATCAAAATCTCGGTCGGGGAAGTGTTGTATAAAGTGAACTAGTGATTTATACACTAAATGTATCGCAGTTGACTCAAGAGGCTCTAAAAAGCCACCAGCAAGGCCTAATGCTAAACAGTTTTTGTGCCAAATCTTTTGTCGTCTGCCGGTAACAAATGGGATGACTCTCGGCTCATTGAGTATTTCACCACTAACACTGGTCAATAGGGTGTCAGTTGCTTGTTGATCAGTACAAAACTGACTTGAAAAAACATAGCCATTGCCAGTGCGGTGTTGCAAAGGGATCTTCCATGTCCAGCCTGATTGTCTGGCGGTGGCTATAGTATATGGGACAGGGGCTTTATCGTTTTTGGTTTGTACAGTGACGGCGCGGTTACAAGGTAAATGATCTGACCAATCGAGATAATCAACTTGCAGTGCTTGCTTAATTAACAATCCCTTAAAACCAGTACAGTCAATAAAAAAATCACTGTCGATAACGCTGCCATTATCGGCTATTAGCCGATCAATAAATTGTTGCTGATTGACTATCACCTCGGTGATGGTTGCTTCAATTCTCTGCACTCTGCGGCTTTGGCATAACTTGCGCAAATAGTTGCTTACTTGCACTGCATCGAGATGCAAAGCATGAGCGTAGTTGGTCAGTACCCAGTTGTCAGTTTGCTGTGGACGAAGCATAAAGCGTTCATTTAAAGCCATGAACGCAGCAGGCGAATAATCTAGCCAAGTGGATTGTTTACCATCGGCCAGTGATTTGAGCCATACTTGATAAAAATCAAAGCCATTAATATCTTTACCTACTCTGCCAAAGGGATGAAAATAACTGTCATTAGGCGTTAACCATTGATCAAATTTAATCCCTAATTTAAAACTGGCGGATGTTGACTGGATAAAATCTTTGAGGTCAATTTGACTGGCTTGAATAAAATCCATTATCGAAGGAACGGTTGATTCACCTACACCTATAGTGGGTATATCAGCTGACTCAACCACTATTATTTTGGTGTTAGTGCCTCTGAGTACACTGGAAAGAAGGGTAGCGGCCATCCAACCTGCGGTTCCTCCACCAACGATACAGATAGATTTTAATGGTTTTTGCATAGTTATAACGCTATTACCGCCTTGGTATATTGATTTAACTTTCGTCGGTTAATGTTCACAAGTTTAGTAAAGTACCGAATTACATAAAAAAAAACTATGCAGCGCAAACACTGCATAGTTTATATTACATCAATTAAGTCAATTTACTATTAGAATGTACCACGAAGACTTAAGGTGTAACGTCTATCTGTGGTGAAAGTAAATGCATCTGTTAATGTACCTTCTTGGTTCTGTTGATATTGCGTTTCTGTATCTTGACCAAGTACATTACTCACTTGCAAGCCAACTTTGAAGTTGTCATTGATCGTATAGTAAAGACTTGCGTCCATCATCCCCTGATCCTTAGAATACGCCGGTACAAACTCTTCTGACTCACGTAAGGTTAACAAGTACTCTGAACGCCATGTGTAGGCTAGACGGAAAGAAATATCGTTCTTTTCATACATACCAACAATGTTTAAGTTTTGATCTGAGTATCCTTGTAACGGTAAACCAGTAAATTGACGGAAACTATTGCGATTATCTGAAATAGGAACGCCACTGCCGTCGTATCTAATACCTTCTGTAGGAGAGGTGTTTGGATCTTCCAAACCGTCTTGGTCAATGTAGGTATAGTTAAATTGTAAACCTAAACCACTCCACAACCCGGGTAACATGTCATAAAATTGCGAGTATGAAAATTCAACCCCGCGAATAGTACCTGAGCCTGTGTTATCTGGACCATATGCCGATACAGGGTAGACAGTGCCATCCACTTCAACTTCAGTCGAAAAGGTCTTGTTGCGAATAATATTTGACAACTTCTTGTGGAATAAGCCAACTGTCAATGCGCCCGCTTCGGCAAAATACCACTCAGCAGTTAAATCAAGGTTAATTGACTCCTCAGGTTCGAGGAACGCATTTCTTGCATTGGCGCTAATTTCAATGTTGGTAAGGTCAACGGTGGGGTTAGTTTCCTCGTTTTTATCCATTGATGGATCGAGTAATACCTCTTGATAATCCAAGTTAACATTCATTTTGTTAGCTGAATCAACCAAACTTGGGTAGTAAAGCCCTTTAGACGCACCAAAGCGAACAAGTAGATCATCAGTCAGCCCAATATTAAGGTTTAAGCTCGGAAGCACTGTTGTGTAATCGGTACCGTCAATTGTGCTTGAAAAAGTTTCACCAGAAGCCAAGGCAAATAAACTTGGATATTGATTTTGCATCACTTGATAAAGTGAACCATTTTCATCAGTACCGCGTCTCGATGTCGCAGGTAAGTTAATACCACCTGTCGATTCCAATTGATAACTGACATAACGCAAACCAACATTACCTTTTACAACAATATCAGTATCGACAAAATCGAGATCGAAGTCAGCGCGAACATAAGCTTCGGTTCTCTCGGTAGTACTTGCACTGATGTGACGTGGTGCAAAATGACTAAATACGCGGTCGGCTAAATCTTCATAGGGCACAGCACAACCACCGCTGCCGTCCATCGCTGTTCCTTCAGCTATCCATGAGCCGCAGCCAGCACGTAAGGTTTGTGCATAGTTTTGAGCAAGGTCCATTTGTGGAAATAAAAAGCTATTATTAGCACCAATTAAGGTATTACCATTGTAATGATCGGCAAAACTAATGTTGTTAAAAAGCTCAGGAACCACTTGTGGAGAAGCATTATAAGAAGCTTGTGCCATCCAAGGGGTGCCAAGTGCTTGCCAACCTTCATAATCAGTATTGCGCACAATTAATTCTTTCTCTGAGAAATATAAGCCGGCTTTTATCGCAGTAAAGGCACCATCTAAGGCATACTCAAAGTCTAGCTTAAAGCTATCGGAATTGGCTTCATTGTGCTCTTCTTGCTGCAGGCCACTGGCCAATCGTAAAATAGGGTTGGTATTTGGTTCTACATTAGGCGGGTTAGAAGTGTTAGCACTTAAAAACTCGACTGTTGGAATGTCACCTCTTAGATCTAAAAAGAAAGGCGCATTTTCAGCTGATTGATTACCATTAATTCGCGAAGTCAATGAATTGTTATGCACAATTTGTTCTGAATCCACATGCTGATAATCAAACTCTACAGTAAGACGGTCTGTTGCTTTAAAAACCAGATTCAATGACGTATCTTCAACAGTGCTTTCGTTGTAGTTATAACGAGAGCGGAACTGAAGGGGGATATTCGGCTCGTAAACACGACCTACACCTGAGGTTACATAACCATTGGCATCAACTGTTAATGGTCGACCTTCATCACCTTCATCAAACCATTGGATGGCATTAGGTACATAAGGTTTAAAAGCTTGGTCACTGTTTGTGATGACATTTTCACGCCATTCTAAAGAAGCCTTAGAATTAATGTGTTCTAAAGTAGCCATGATGCGTTCATCTTTACTTTGCCATTGCAAAGCAGCGGTAAGACCTTGGCGCTCTCGATCATTTTCTGCCGAGCTCATAGAAAAGCTGCCCGGCGCATAGTAGGTGGTTCCTTCTGGTTGACCTTCAAGCGCTTCGCCGTCAAAAGCAGGGGTATAATTGGCGGCATCTTCTTCGGTATATTGCACTGTGTCGGCCTTATCTGGACCACAAGCGCGCCAATCTGATGCTCCCGGAATACAATTGTTAGAATATTGACCGGCAATAATACCTGGACTAGGTGTACCCCATTGGTCATACGAAAAAGTATCTACGGGGCCACGACTGTGAAAGTTACCTAAACCAAAACCATCGCCTTTAGTTTTGAGTTCTGATTTAGAGACTGCGACTAATATTCCAAATTTACCTGAATCAGTTTCCCAATTATCAGAAAATAGGGCATTAAAGGATGGCGTCGTTTCTTCGCGGTAATCACCATAATTAGCTTGTGTACCAAAAGAGAATAGGGCGTCGTCAGAATCAAATGGTTTGCGAGTCACTAAATTGACTGTGCCAGCGATACCACCAGAAATGAGATCAGCTGTTTGGTTTTTAAACACTTCTACTGAGCCTAATAGCTCTGCTGGAAAATCTTCATAACTTAAACCACCGCTAGGGTTGGCACTAAAAGAATCACGACCATTAATTTCACTGCGAACTCGGTCTAAACCGCGAACTAATACGCCGGTACCTTCATCAGCAAAATGTTTGGGATCGTCAGAGGCGGCAAATCTTTCTATGGTTACCCCTGGTAAACGTTGTAATGCTTCAGTTACCGATACATCAGGTAATGAGCCAATATCTGTTGCAGTGATCACGTCTTTAACCGTATCGGCATTTCGCTTTATATTTTGCGCACTAACTACACTCTGACGTATACCTAGGACTTCAATAACTTCGATATTTTCTTCTACTTTTTTACTTTTATCTTCAGCTTCTTCAGCATGTGCTAGTGAAGAAAGCGAACAAGAAATTGCTGCTGATATTGCTATTACAAGGCGTTTTCTCTGAAATTTAGTAGACATTTTGCACCCTCAATGTTTGTTATATTGTTATATTTTTTTTATACCTAGAATAACTTTTAGGTAATGACAACGCTGTCTTTTTTGCTTGGAAAGTTTTTTCAAATTGTACATATATACTATTTACTTTTAACATTTTAATCTGTAAAAAAGCAACACATATTTTGATAGTTTTTATTGATAGTTTTTATGGACAGTTCAATTTTTGTTGAATTTATCTTTATAAATATCTTTTTTTATAGCGCTGTAAGGGCTTATATAAAGGCAATTATCTCAACCGATTTATTGGCGATTATTGAATGCTAAATCGTTGAGATTTTAGTTTAACTAGGTATTTAATGTTAATTAGCACTGTTTATTTACAATGTTAATTAGCAATAAAAATAACTGTCATGAAAATAGAGGAGTTTAGTTTGGACAAAAGATTGATACCTTATGTTTTTATTTGGTTTGTTTTGGTTACTTGTGGCAGTCAAGCACAAGCACTAAAAAATACTTGTGTGTTAGCTTTAATGCCTTGTCCAAATAGTATCAGTTTGGTTGAAGGTAACTTCTCGTTTGTGCCACAAATGACCATTTACATTAAAGGCATGAGTCAAAAAAGAAAGGACTTTGCTTTAACACATTTTAGCGGCCAGTTACAGCGTTTCAACAACAATAATAAGTCTTGGTTGCACGCTACAAAATCGCAAGTTAATGCCGATATTGTTGTTATTGTGCCCAACAAATCCCAGCAATTCATGTCAGAACAGGGCCTTTATCATTTGCCTAAGCTAGGCGACGATGAAAGCTATCAATTAAGTATAAAACCTCAACAAATTGTTATCCGCGCAGCTAGTGAATTTGGCGCATTACATGGCTTAACCACACTGCTGCAAATTGTTGCCAATGTTGGTGATAAAGTTAAAGAAAAGCAAGAACCTGCGGAAATATCATTGCCACAACTTGATATTGTCGACCAACCTAGATTTCAATGGCGTGGTTTACTCATTGATAGTGTTCGTCACTTTATGCCAATGACTGAACTCAAACGACAACTCGATGGTATGGCCGCTGCCAAGTTAAATGTTTTTCACTGGCATCTCACTGATGATCAAGGTTGGCGAATTGAATCTAAACGCTATCCTAAATTGCATCAACTCGGCGCAGATCAGTTATTTTATAGCCAAGCTGAAATTATTGAATTAGTCGATTATGCAAGTTTATTGGGGATCCGGGTTGTGCCTGAATTTGATATTCCGGGGCATGCATCAGCCATTGCGGTTGCATATCCGCAACTTATGGCTTTAAGCAAAAGCTATCAAATGCAGCGTCAATGGGGCGTTTTTGAGCCATTACTGAACGTCAGTGATGAAAGTGTTTACCATTTTATAGAGCAAATAGTTGCTGAACTTACCGGGCTGTTTCCCGATGAATATTTGCATATTGGCGGTGATGAAGTCAATCCAAAGCAATGGTTAGAAAATGATGATATTAAACAATTAATGGCTGATGAAAAGTTGTTAAACGGTGAGGATATCCAAGCCTATTTTAATCATAAAGTGCAAAATATATTATTGAAAAATAACCGTAAGATGATGGGCTGGGATGAAATATTTCACCCTGATCTGTCAGCTGATATTGTTGTCCAGTCATGGCGTGGTTTGCAGTCTTTGCATCAAATTGCCAATCAAGGATACCAAGGCATACTATCAACAGGCTTTTATATTGATCAACCACAATACAGTGCATATCACTATCGCAATGATCCTATGTCAGCCAATGGTGTAATTCAACACCAGACAACTGATGGGAAATTGACTAGTACGCAAAAAGCCTTTGCTTGGCAGTTAACTGTACCCCGATTGAAAGGCTCAGCTGTCAAAGGCACATTTATCTTAATTACTGAGACACTTGATAACACTGATATACGTTTAGCTGGTTACTTAAAACTTAATAATAACAATTATAAAAAGGTGATAATTACCAAGCCAATACTATCATTGAAGCAATACTCACCTAATCATGTAAATGTGATATCCACCATGGATAGCTGGATGGGACCGCTGCGTTTTGAACAAGAGTTAATCATTAATCAACAGGGGGAGTTGATAAAGAGCAAAGAAATCGAAGTAGATGATCACAATTCACAAAAAACTCAATTTTACATTGGCAATGCCAGCTACCCGGCAATTTTTGCTGCAGTAGCCCCGCCTATTTTAACCGAGATATTTTCAAATAGTGCTGAACTGAAAAATAGCGACTCTATTCTTGGTGGCGAAGCGACACTGTGGTCTGAGTTAGTTACCAAAGACAATATAGATTTAAGGGTTTGGCCTCGACTATTTGTGATTGCTGAACGGTTGTGGTCTAACCAAGAGATCAATGATATTGACAACATGTATCAACGCTTATTTAGCATCGATAAATATGCTCACAACACCTTAGGGCTTCTGCATAAAGCTCAACAGCACACTGGTTTTGTACAGTTATTGACTATTGCAGAGGGCAATACTAACGAGGCAAAAGAGCTTATTTCTAGTTTACAATTTTTTTCGCAAATGTTTGAACCCGCTCATTATTACACTAGGCATCATCTAAAGTATCAACAAAAGCTTTATCATCAACAGGCGCCATTAGTGAGCTTTGTCGACTTTTTACCCGTTGAAAGTTTTCCAGTAATACAATTAAAGCTCCTAGTGGAACGCTATAGCAATGGCGAAACATCTGTATTATCAACTTTTATCAATAAATTAAACTTTTGGAAAACGCATACAAATAAACTCAATAAAGCAATACAAAACCATCATAAACTTGCTCATTTATTACCACTAATTAACCAATTTAATGAGTTTTATCGTTTAGTTTCGCCGTATATACAGAAATGTCGACAAGGCCAAGCTTATCAGCATGAGCAAATTTCCACAGTGTATGATCAAATAAAGCAAACTCGACAACAACAAACAGAAACCATCTTAGCCATTATCCCTGTTGTTGAACAGTTGCTAGCAAGTTGTCAAATTCACAATCAATAATTTATCCCTATTTATTACCGAGACCTATAATGCATAAATTTACTTTACTCTGCCTTCTAACTATATCGACTACTGTCGTATTTGCCGAGGATTTAAAAAACAGCGGTTCTGCTGCCCCTTACCAAAGTGAGGATTGGATAACTGACCATGTTTTCACCTCAGGTATTGAAGGACCGGCGGTGAGTAGAGAGGGGCACCTTTACGTAGTCAATTATCGACAGCAAGGCACAATAGGCCGAGTTACTGGCAAAAATAAAGTCGAATTATTTGTGCGTTTGCCCAATGGCTCCATCGGCAATGGCATTCGCTTTGATGATCAAGGCAATATGTATATTGCTGATTACGTCAACCACAATATCTTGCTGGTTAAATCAACTCAGTTCAATAGTGTTGCTGTTAATAAAGTAGGTATTGATATTTATGCGCATTCATCTGCTATGCATCAACCTAATGATATTGCCATCATGAATAATGGTACAATCTTCGCCTCAGATCCTAATTGGGCCAATAACTCTGGAAACTTGTGGCGAATTAATAAGGATAGACAGGTTGTTTTACTGGAAAGCGGAATGGGCACAACCAATGGCATAGCGGTTAGTACCGATAATAAAAGCTTATATGTCAATGAAAGTATTCAAGGTAATGTCTGGAAATACGATATTGATGATCTGGGCAATATTAGTAACAAATCTTTGCTAGTCAATTTCACTGATCACGGTTTAGATGGTATGAGAACTGACCAACAAGGTAACTTATATATCGCTCGTTATGGCAAAGGCACTATTGCTGTGGTTTCTGCTCAGGGCAAACTCATTAATGAAATCCAATTAAAAGGAAAATTTCCTACTAATGTTGCATTTGGTGGTACTGATCACAAACGAGTATTCGTCACCATGCAAAAACGAGGTGCGATAGAAACATTTATTATTAACTAATACAATACACAAATGACAGTTATTGATTGTTTTAAGTTGGTTACTTTCATTAGTGATTTTTAATTCGTGATTTTTATTGCATATAATCAGTGATCTCTTTATGTAAATATAACGTAAACATAAATGTTTTCTCTTTGCTGCATATACATGCAACTAGTTCATCACTATTTGTTGGTAGGCTTTGAAGTAAACACTTTGCTCTATTGTTTTAGCTAAAAAATTAAGCTTATATACTGAGCTTGTATATTGGTGTAAATAATTAGCATTATTTAAATACATTTATTTTTACTAACATTTCACAGGAGCCTCAATGTTATTCAATATATTAGGTTTTAATTTATCGTGGTTTGGGCTGATTTTAATAGGTAACAAGTTTATACCTTTAGCTGTTATATTTTTAGCTATCCACCTTTATTTGGTAAAACACAAAACTTGTGAAATTAAGCTGATTTTGACTGTTACAACCATTGGTATCGCTGTTGATTCATTACTTTATTATTTCGGAGTATATCGTTTCAATGATCCCGCTTTACCAATCTGGTTGTTAGTTTTGTGGGCTTGTTTTGCTGCCACTATTTCAACCAGTTTAGGTTTTTTAAGTTCATCAGTATTATTGCAATTGCTCGCCGGTGTTTTAGCCCCTCTGAGTTACTTAGCGGCAGTAAAGTTTTCAGTGATCAGCCTAAATTACCCTCCCTTAGTTTATTTTTGTATTTTAGCCTGCTTATGGTCGCCTTTAATGGTGGTGTTTTTTAATTTAAAGAAGAATTTTTATGCTATGGAAAATTCAACGGTAAAAGTCAATGATTAACCTACTTATCTCAACAATACAAAAAATATTAACGATTACATTACTGAGCTTATCTTGCTTAGTTTACGCACAATCAACCATTACTGACCAGTTGCCAGCGAAAACAGCTGAAAACAGCGTTAATGACTTTGCCGTAAGCCTTGATTACAGTGATTTTCAGCTTGTCGGTAGCGCCACCTTGACTTTTTTATTTTGGGATATCTATCGCAGTACGCTTTATACCACTTCAGGGCGATATCCTAGCGTTGATAATAAAGATAGTCTGGTATTTAAAATTGAGTACCTAAGGGATGTTGAAAAATCGGAGCTTATCGAACAAACCATTGCACAATGGCAGCACATTGGTTTAGCGCAGCAGCAATTTAACGGTTATATAAGTCAATTAGAAAATATTTGGCCAAATATTAAAAAAGGTGACACTTTAGCACTGTTAATTAATGATTCAGCTAATAATTTTTATTTAAACAACCGTGCTATCGGTGGTATTGATGATAGTACTTTTGGTCAACTATTTATTGATATTTGGTTATCGAAAAAAACCAGTCAACCCAAACTACGTTTACAACTTATTGGTGGAACCCAAAAATGAGAAACACACTATGTATTTTAATGCTCAGCTTGTTAGCAAGTTGTTCTACAGATTTATCTCAGTATGCTAAATCTACACCCCAATTCAAAATCAATAACTATTTTTCTGGACCAGTGACAGGATGGGGAATAGTGCAAGACTACCAAAACAAAGTCACTAGACGATTTTGTGTTGACCTTGTTGGTACTTGGAATGGCAATAAGGGTGAACTAGCTGAAGTCTTTTATTTCGCTGACGGTGAGGTGAGTCAACGCACTTGGCAGTTAACGGTAAAACCTGATGGCAGTTATCAGGGAACAGCTGCCGATGTGGTTGGAATAGCAAATGGTCGTGAAACAGGCTTTGCATTTCAACTGGAATACCAATTACTGGTTCCCGTAGATGATAATGTATATCAAATGTCGATGGACGATTGGATGTATAAAATTGACGAATACAAGGTATTCAATCGTACCTCAATGAATAAATTTGGAGTACAAGTAGCTGAAATTACATTGTTTTTTGATAAAAAACCACCCGTACAATCTTGTCGTTAAAATAGTTGGATAGGCAAAAAAATTGATTTTTCTACAGAATAACTCAACGTGGTTTATTATATAAATCCCTTAACGCAGCACTCAATGTGGGGTGTTTGAAGGTAAAGCCACTGTCAAGTAACGCCTTAGGTTGAACATTTTGTCCGTAGAGAAATAAATCTGACATTTCGCCAAATAGGCATTTTATTAAAAATGCTGGGGTTTTAAACCAACATGAACTACCCAATGTTTCGCCAAGTACAGTATTAAAGGCTTTGTTGGTTTCAGCTTTTGGTGCTGTCATGTTGATTGGACCACTCAATGCTGGGTTGTCAATAATGTGCATTATTGCTGAAACCATATCGTCTATGTGTATCCATGACAAGAATTG
>JBELHO010000067.1:0-15309 GCA_042091375.1 Thalassotalea sp.
TTATATTGATCAAATTGAAGACGAAAAAAAACCGCTGAACTTTCGATTAGCGGTTTTTTTAGAATGTGGCGGTGAGATAGGGATTTGAACCCTAGAAGGGCTACAAACCCTTGCCGGTTTTCAAGACCGGTGCTTTCGACCACTCAGCCATCTCACCTGAAATTTAAGACACTTGCCTTAAATCGAAACGGATATTAAAGTGTCAAAAAACACTTGTAAAGGTTTTATTGTCAATAATTGTTTGTTTGGCAAAAAAAACAGCGATTTGTTGTCAATTCAAGCAAAAGACCAGAAAAATATGTCATCTTCACTAAATAAACGATGTGCTTGGTTAGATCTTTCAAAAGCAGATTACATAAAATATCACGACGAAGAATGGGGCGTGCCCATTTACGATGATCGGACATTATTTGAATACTTATGTCTTGAATCTGCGCAAGCAGGCTTGAGTTGGTACACTATTTTAAAAAGAAGAAATGGTTACCGACAAGCGTTTGCTAATTTTGATGTAGAAAAAATTGCGCAATTTACGCAATCGACGATAGAAGACTTAATGAATAACCAAGCAATTATTCGTCATCGAGGTAAGATTGCTGCAGTGATTAATAATGCGCAAAAATGTATTGCCATACAGCAAGAATTTGGCAGTTTTAGTCATTATGTTTGGGGTTTTGTCAATCATCAACCTATGCTCATCGATGAATATCAACATCAACAATCGAGTTGTAAAGATTCAGAGCAACTGAGTAAAGACCTAAAAAGGCGTGGTTTTTCATTTGTTGGCCCGACTATTTGCTATGCTTATATGCAAGCATGTGGAATGATAAACGGCCACGATATTGATTGCTTTCGCAGAAATCAAATTAAAGTGGTGACAAGCCAGTAAAATCCTAGATATTGTCATATCATCGTGCCATAATATGTCATAGATTATGATTTAACTAAGTAAATAAGTGACAAAAATACTTGAACTAAGTTAAAGTGACCCTATCTATTTATTATTAAGTATTGTTTTTTAGAGGAATGAGTATGCAATCTAACATTAGTTTAAATGCAAGCAGAAGTTCAGCAGTTGAAATAAATAAAGTTTTAAAAAATACCTATATGTTATTGTCAATGACACTTGCATTTAGTGCTGTTACAGCCGGGGTATCTATGGCAATGGGTTTATCTCACATGGCCGGTTTGGTAATGACACTCGTTGCGTTTGTTTTATTGTTTGTTGTAAATAAAAATGCCGATAAGGCCAGTGGTATTTTTTGGATATTTGCCTTTACTGGTTTAATGGGTGCTTCATTAGGTCCAATGCTCAGTTATTATGCAGCCATGCCAAATGGCACATCATTAATTCTACAAGCACTAGGGGGTACAGCGTTAATTTTCTTTGCCCTTTCAGGTTACGCACTTACCAGTAAAAAAGACTTCTCTTTCATGGGCGGTTTCTTGATGGTTGGTTTAATTGTAGTGTTAATAGCAGCCGTTGCTAATATCTTTTTCGCTGTCCCAGCAGTATCACTGGCGATCAGTGCGGTGATTATTATGATCATGTCGGGTTTAATACTATTTGATACTAGTCGTATTATTCACGGTGGTGAAACTAACTATATTCGTGCAACTGTTTCGTTGTATTTGAATATTTATAATATTTTTGTTCATTTGCTACACTTGCTAGGAGTATTTGGTGGCGATGACTAAACTCTTGTTTTAGTTAACAACTGACAATATTAAACTAAAGCCTCGACACTCGAGGCTTTTTTTTTGTGTTACAATCAATGTGATCAGTTAAAGCTTTATTAGTAGGATCCTATTCGTGAAAAAAATGGCAGTTGTGGTAACTACCCCACCTTATGATAATGTAACAACCACGGCGATAAATATTATCGAAGCAGCTGTTGCCAACAACAAGATTATTGTTGGGGTGTTTTTCTACCAACAGGGGGTACTAAATGCGGCCAAACACTTAGCTTTGGCCAGTGACGAGTTTCAACCACAACAGCGATGGCAGCAACTAGCTGAGCAACATAACATTGCTTTATACTTATGCAGTACAGCGGCAGAAAAACACGGTCTGTTAATTGAGAGTCAAGATCAGCAAGATGAATATTCGTTAATTAATAGGCAATTTACACTTGCGGGTTTAGGTGAGTTAGTTACACTCACAAGCCAAGCTGATCGAGTAGTACAATTATAATGGCTAATACCTCAAAATCTATCGCCATAGTAAATAATAAACCACCGTTTGCTCATGCTAGCGCCAAGGAGGCCATGGATATTGCTTTAATTTTTGGCTCCTATGAACAAAATACTCATTTATTCTTTCAGGGCGATGGTGTTTATCAACTCATAGCTGATCAAAATCCCAATGATATTGAGATCAAAGACTTTTTAAAAACATTTTCGGCCTTTGAATTTTATGATCTACATAATATTTATGTGTGTCAACGCAGTTTAGTTGAGCGCGAACTCTTGGCTGATTTTCATATTGATAATGTAAAAGTACTTGAACCGTCGGCATTTAGTCTGGCACTTCATCAACATCAAGTGATTTTAAACTTTTAACTATGTTAACTATATTACATCTAATGCGCTGCTCTGCATTTAGCAATAACAACCTGCAAGATTGCTTAGCTAACTTAACTAAGCAAGATGCTCTAGTGCTTATTGACGATGGTTGTTATACCGTCAACCACCCTTGCCTCACAGAGGTTATTGAAGATTTTAATGTATTCATAATTACTGAGCATGCCCTTGCTAGGGGACTTAATATACAAGCCAATATAAACAGTATTACTTTGTCCGAACTAACAGACTTATTGTTTACTCACCACAGCGTGGTAACGTGGCAATGACTATTCACTGTGATGGACACACTATAGCCACAGATAAACAGGGCTATCTATTAGATCACCGGCAATGGACCGAATCTATTGCTGAGCTATTAGCAAAAGATGATCAGCTTACCCTAAGCAAAGACCATTGGGAGGTGATCCATTTTGTCAGACAATTTTACCTCAGATATAATACTTCACCGGCAATCCGCGCATTAACCAAAGCAATGAAGCTAGAGTTCGGTGAAGCTAAAGCCAGTAGTCGTTACTTATATCGACTGTTCCCACAAGGCCCTGCTAAACAAGCCACAAAATACGCAGGATTACCGAAACCAGCTCGTTGCATATAAAGTGCATTAACCTGTATAGCCTTTAATAGTTAACTACAGAACTTTTTGATTACTATAGTAAACAAACAGTCTAGTTTATCTTTGTTATTATATTTTTAACCTTTGGATATTATATTTTTTATAATATGAACATATCTGCTCGCCGATATAAATTTTTAGCTGTTGTTGTTATTTAGGAGCTGGTCAGAACACAGATAAAAAGTAACGCGTTACATTTAAACTGTTGTTTTACTTGTTTTTTATAAAAATTTAGAATGTTATAAGAAATGACTAACAGAAATTAAAAAGGCGCTAAATAGCGCCTTTTTTGCTGGTGTTTGCTTACCAAGTTACAACGGTAAAGTGGGAACTGTAATTCCAGACATTTCTAACATTACCCGAACTACTTGACAGCTGTAGCCAAATTCATTGTCATACCAAACGTATAACACCGCTCTATCACCATCGACGATTGTGGCTTGTGAGTCAACAACTCCAGCATAACGAGAGCCCACCAAATCTGTAGAAACAATTTCTGATGAAGCGGTATAGTCCACTTGATTTTGTAACGACGAGTTAAGTGATATATTTCTTAAATAGTCATTTAAATGAGTCTTATCGGTAGCTTCTTTTAGGTTCAGGTTCATAATAGCCATTGACACATTTGGCGTTGGTACCCTGATGGCATTTCCAGTTAATAATCCCTTTAATTCAGGTAGAGCTTTAGCGACGGCTTTTGCTGCGCCCGTTGTGCTAATAACCATGTTTAATGGCGCACTACGACCCCGACGAGGCGCTGGGTGATAGTTATCGATAAGATTCTGGTCATTGGTGTATGAATGCACTGTTTCAACATGACCATTTTTGATGCCGTAACGATCATTAAGGGCTTTCAGCACAGGAGTTATTGCATTAGTAGTACAGCTTGCTGCAGATATAATATTGTCATCTGCTGAAATCATATCTTCATTGACCCCATAAACAATATTTTTAATGTCACCTTTTGCAGGGGCTGTTAGCAATACCTTGGCAACGCCTTTCGACTGAAGATGTTGTCCAAGTCCCTCTTCATCACTCCAAATACCTGTGTTATCTACTACTAAAGCGTCTTTAATTCCGTATTGAGTGTAATCAACGTCAGCTGGTGATTTTGCGTAAATCACTTTAATAAAAGCACCATTGGCTTTAATGACATTATTTTCTTCATCAATAGTGATACTGCCGTTGAATGCGCCGTGTACTGAGTCTCGACGAAGCAAACTTGCGCGTTTGGCCAAATCCCCTGCCTTACCCGGGCGAATTACTATTGCGCGTAAATTTAAGTTTGAACTCGGTCCAGCACGTTCGATAAGTAGACGAGCTAACAAACGCCCTATTCGGCCAAAACCATATAAGACGATATCTTTTGAAGCTTGCTCAACATCATTTTTAGCAATATCTACTAATTGTTTTTCTAAAAATTGTTCTATGGATAAACCGTTAGCACCGCCCTTGAACAAATAGTTATACGCTAATTTTCCGACATCTATTCTAGCTGCAGAAAGCGACATTTTGCTCAACGCTTCAACAAAGGGAAAGCTCTCTCTTAAACGCAATTTACTGGCTTCGTGTAATGCCACTGACTTATGTGCTTTAATAATGTCGATAGCCGATGCGTTGACCAATGGCCGTCCGTAAACAGAGATTTCTATGCCGTTATTTCTAAATAACTGACCGATAATCGGTTGCATGTTCTCAGCAAAAGTTTGGCGCTCTTGCCAACTGGTTTGGTATTGTTCCTCTAAGAGAGAAGTCATTTAGTAAGCCTTAATTTGAATCAATTGAATCGAAGGTGTATATTCATTATAGTGTTATTTTATAATAACAAAATCTGGAGAGTATTGTAATTGAACATGAAATATTACGCCATACATTACATTGATTTATTTATTGTCAGAACAGTGGTTATATGAAAATTTATCGATTAATGTTCTTAGTGCCGATTGCATTACTGTCCAGTTGTGATAAAAGACAAAGTTTTTCTCAAGTATGTGCCGAAAATCCAGCCATCTGTGCAGAGTTTAGTGAAGATACATGGTGCAGAAAAGAAAGAGTAGCTGTGGTATTTGCTAATGTCGCCTTAGCCAAACAGTCAAGTGATGAACATAAATTCAATGCACTTATCGCTTATGAAAACTATGAAAAATGCATGTCACATGCCTCACAGATAGAGCATATAAAATTCAAAGAAAAAAAAACCGCACGCGTTGAAAATGTACTAAAAGCTCGCGCTAAAATTAAACAGTTATCAGATCAAACTATCGATTCAAAATACCCACGCTTGTTATATTTCCACTGGAGCCATTATTTAAATAAAAAGTCATTAGCTGAGTTTCTTAAACTTGAGGGGGATGCTGTTATGGAGAACCCTGAATCGCAATATGAATTGGCTACCTATTATGCCAAGCGCGATATGACAAAAACACGAAAATTATTATTTCATGCCTTAGAACTTTATCGGGCAGACGATGTTATTAATATAGAGATATTTGAAACCCTCACATCTATATACCAAACACTAGGTGATCAAAAACAAGCCTACATATGGCTAAAAGTGCTGTCACTGGCATTGCCTAAAGATCATCAAAGTGAAATTAACAGCAACAGCTTAGAACAGTTTGCTCAAAACCCTGAATTAGATCTGCACTTATTGGATAAAGTTGCCAAATCAACATTAAAAAGCATTGAAAAAGGTGAGTTTGTTTCGCCGATGAAAACCAGCCAATAAAATGCTTTAAATTTTCACTATGGCTCTGTTCTCACTGGCCCACTCTACGTGATATTTTTCACCTAGGGGTTGATCAACTCGCTCAAAAGTATGAGCACCGAAATAGTCGCGTTGGCCTTGCAATAAATTGGCCGGTAAGATAGCGGAGCGAATCGCATCATAATAGGATAAAGCAGAAGATAGTGCGCCAATAGGTACGCCCAATAAACTGATATCAGCGACAGCTCGACGCCAATTGAGTTGACGTGAAGATAATTCACTAATAAAGAAAGGATCAAGTAATAAGTTTTCTAGCTGCTGTTGCTGCTGATAAGCATCGCAAATGGGTTGTAAAAATGCCGCGCGAATAATACAACCGGCACGCCATATTTTAGCAATATTAGCGAAGTTTAAATGCCAGCCATGCTCTTGCTCTGCTTGCTTCATTAATTGAAAGCCTTGAGAATAAACACAAATTTTTGCGCAATATAATGCATCGTGTAAATTTTCGATAAACAATGCTGACTGCTGTGTAGATATGGTCAGTTGTTCAGGTCCATGTAATATTTCACTGGCTTGTACACGCAATGCTTTTAGAGATGACAGGGATCTTGCATAGACTGCTTGAGCTATAGTAGGTGCTGGAATACCTAACTCTAAACTACTCATAACCGTCCACAATCCAGTACCCTTTTGCCCTGCTTTATCTAAGATCAGCTCAACTAAGGGTTTACCTTCAGGGTTTTTATGTCGTAACACTTCTACAGAGATTTCTAAAAGGTAACTATTTAAAACACCTGTAGACCATTGTTCAAAAATATCAGCAATTTGATCAGCATTCAGTTTCAGACCTTGTTGTAAAACGTGGTAAGCCTCACAAATCAACTGCATATCAGCATATTCAATACCATTGTGTACCATTTTTACATAATGCCCTGCACCAGCAGGACCAATATATTGTGCACAGGGTTCGCCTTCAGTGACTATTTGACCTGGCACAGACCGTTCAATAGGCATTCCAGTATTAGCATCAACTTTGGCTGCAATAGCTTGCCATATGGGTTGGATCACAAGCCATGCTTGGTGACAGCCGCTTGGCATCAATGACGGACCAAACCTGGCACCAACTTCTCCACCAGATATAGCAGAAGAAAACAGAGTAAAATTGTTTTTGTATTGCTGTTCTCTATTAACTGTATCAGTCCACAGGCTATTGCCAGTGTCGACAACTATATCGTCTTGTTCAATGCCTTCCGCGATCAACTGTTGGCAAACATCATCAACAGGCGCTCCCGCTGGTATTGATAATATAATTTTACGTGGGGTTGATATTTTTTTTAAGATGTCTGTTAGAGATTTACAGGCAAAAATGCGCGGCGTTTGTTGTTGGTTTTCAGACAAATCTTGTTGTAATAAATCAGTTATTTTTTGTTGTTCTACGTCGAAGGCCGCAACCGTATATCCATTGTCAGCTAAATTTAACACTAGGTTTTTACCCATAACACCTAAGCCAATAAAGCCTATATCACACAAAGTATTGCCGTCCGTCATATGTATTCCACTATTAATCTAATTGTTAATTCAAAACCTGATTATTTTATCATGTGATAAAGCTAGTGAATACAAATTTAGTTAAATAACAGCAATTAATCATCACTTACAGCACAGATAAAATGTAATTATACGCCAAAAACACTTAAAAAAGCTTGCAAGAGCAAAATAAACTTGATATTTCTCAAAAATGATGTAATTTTACTACATTATTATTATTTAGGAATCAATATGACAATTAAAGTAGCTATCAACGGTTTTGGCCGTATAGGCCGTTTTGTTTTCAGGGCAGCAACAGCAAGAAGCGATATGGAGATTGTCGGTATAAACGACCTTATCGATGTTGATTATATGGCTTACATGTTAAAATATGACTCTACTCATGGCCGATTTAATGGCTCTGTTGAAGTGATAAATAATCAATTACACGTCAACGGTAAAATGATCCGAGTAACCGCTGAAAGGGATCCAAGTCAGCTTAAGTGGGATGATATCAATGTCGATGTTGTCGTTGAGTCTACTGGACTATTTTTAACTGATGAAGCCGCTAGAAAGCATATTCAAGCAGGTGCTAAAAAAGTAGTGATGTCGGCTCCTTCAAAAGATACAACGCCTATGTTTGTTTGCGGTGTCAATGAGGAGCTATATGAAGGCCAAGACATAGTTTCAAATGCCTCTTGTACAACTAATTGTCTAGCACCGATTGCTAAAGTACTCAATGACAACTGGGGCATCAAAGATGGTCTTATGACCACTGTGCATGCGACAACAGCGACACAGAAAGCCGTTGACTCTCCTTCAGCTAAAGACTGGCGTGGCGGTCGCGGTGCCAATCAAAATATTATTCCATCTTCAACTGGCGCTGCAAAAGCTGTGGGCAAAGTGATCCCTGAGTTAAATGGCAAATTAACTGGCATGGCTTTTCGCGTGCCTACTCCCAACGTCTCAGTGGTTGATTTAACTGTTAATTTAAATAACCCAGCCAGTTATGAAGACATTTGTTTAGCGATGAAAGACGCTTCGCAAGGTGCCTTAAAAGGTATTCTTGGTTACACTGAAGACGATGTGGTATCAAACGATTTTGTCGGCGAAACCTGTACCTCTGTTTTTGATGCCGGAGCAGGTATTGCCCTAACCGATACTTTCGTTAAAGTGGTTGCTTGGTACGACAATGAAATTGGTTATTCTAATAAAGTACTCGACCTTGCTAAATTGATCACCGAACATCAGCAAAACCAAACGGTACTTAAGACAGCTTAAAATGTGTTAACAATAGCAAACAAAAAAGCACCCTCTGGGTGCTTTTTTTATCTGGTTAATATTAAGTTTATGGATTTAGTTAATTATCTAAACCGTTTAAACATCAATAGCAATTTATTTGTTTGTTGCCACTCGTCTAAATAGACCAAGTCCCAATAATAAACACCACCAAATACCAAAGCCCGCTCCCTGTCTTTCTATTTTTTCTTCAACTTCAGAGCAGTCATCAATTTCACCACCAGTTGGCGCTAGTTTAACCGCGCGCACCACATCTTCTAATAATGGATCACCATTCTCATCTGTCATCAGTTGGCCTTTGGCATCGCGTCGTTCAACTTTTATAATAGCCGTGGCTGAAATTTCATTATTATCGTTGATATCACGGGCTTCAATAATAGAGTAAGGTGAATTACAAGGTAAAAAAGTATTCAAATCGGTGAAGGTATCGGCTGAAATATCATAAATAAAACCATGGGTGCGGCGCGGATTTTGCGGGCTGTCATTATGGGTTTCTACTTCCGCAGCACCGACCACCATATTGTTTTCATTAATGGCATAGGCATAACTGGCAGAGCCATTAAAAAAATCATTAGGCAATACCATTAATGGTGTGTCATCGTTAGTGTTAACGTAGTAAAACTTGTATCTGGCAGAGCCATTAATGAATTTTTTAGCATGGCCAACGGCGAAACCTTGATCATTAATGTCATAAGCGCGAGAATCAAAATATTCACTGTGATCTTCAGTGAAATCTTTCACTTCACCATCTTTAAAAACTACCGCATAAAGACTACTTTGCTCGGTGGCACTTGGTTCAGTTTCATCTTCATCAACCCAGCCTGTGGCAAATCCAACAACAACGCCACTGGCATTGACTGCCTGAGCATAACTGGTTAATTCTCGAACGTCGTTTTCATTAGGGGTGACTAGTTGCCCTAAGCCTTCTGAGGAGACGATACCATTTTCGTCTAATACCCATTTGAAGGCTTCAGTGTTGTACATATTGGCAGAAATTTGCTGAATACATAACTCAAAAGGTATATCGTCTAAAATATCTTCATCGGCACAACCGCCGGTATCATCAGCAATGTAATCTAGAGCATCTTGGTCAATACTGACACTTGCGAAACCAACGGCAATGTTACTATTACTCATGTCAATGATCGCCGATTCACCTCCGTAAAGGCTTTCAGGCGGTATTAAGGGGACAATGGTTGTACCTTTATCGGGAGAGAAATAACCGCGAGTAGTAAATTCTCTGATCCAATGGGTCACTTCATCACCATCACTTTCAGTAAAATCAAACGGTAAGTAAGGTGCAGAGGCACTGCCATAAAGCCAACCATCATCGGTAATACCGTTAATATAATCAACAGTTGAATAGGTTAGCCTGTCTGTATTGGCGAATGATTGATCAAAAATAGTAAACTCAGTGGTTTCACCACCGAAGTTTTTCATGGCTATTACGTCGCCTACTTTTTGATAAAAATAGCTGGTGCTTCTCGATTCTAAGTAGCGTTTAACCCAAGCGAGATCGTTGGCGGTCGGATCACCTGCTCGCAAGGCATCTTCGTCTTCAATATCTGAAAGTTCGTCAATCTGCTCGTATTGAGCGTTTGCCGTTGCCACAATCGAGTCGTAATCCTCTTCGTCAAGATATTGAAATTGAATAGGAAAATTATAAACTTCGGTTCCAGATAAGGCCATTTCACCAAAATTATTTTCTTGTTGTGAGTAGGTGTATTTTAAGATTTCCGCAGCGCCCTTATCAATCACTTGGTAAGTGGCACTGTGACATGTGGCTATGCTTAATGTACTGGTAATACTCAATGTAACTAATGACTTCAAAAATTTATTCATGTAACTATTTAAATCTCGCTTTAGGTTAAATATCGTCTAACTCTTGCCATCGTGCGTAAGTCGCATCAAGCTTGGACTCTGCTTGGGCAAGCTGGTTCAATATTTTGTTAGTTTTTTCTACTTCTTGGCTAAAAAAATTCACATCGTTCACTTGCTGCTGCAGCGTCGCTATTTCCGATTCTAAACTATCGATCATATCGGGTAACAACTCGAGTTCTCGCAATTCTTTGTATGATAATTTGGTTCTTTTGTTAACTTTTGCTGAACCCTCAGTTGCTGACGTGCTTTTTTCGGTTTGTGTCGATGATTTAGCAACTGATGATAATACTTGTTTACGCTGGTTGTCTTTGTGGACAAGGTAACTATCAACATCGTCATAACCGCCAACAATTTGGGTAACTTCTCCTGCACCATCAAAATACAAGCAAGAATTGACACAGTTATTGACGAAGTCACGATCATGGCTTACTAAAATAACGGTTCCTGCGTAATTTGCAACGACTTCTTCTAATAATTCTAATGTTTCTATATCTAAGTCATTGGTTGGTTCATCTAATATCAATAAATTACTGGGACGTAAAAACAACCTTGCTAACAATAAGCGATTTTTTTCTCCACCCGATAAAGCCCTAACCGGAGTTCTTGCTCTTTTTGGACTAAAAAGAAAATCCTGAAGATAACCAAGCACATGTCGAGTTCGGCCATTAACCGTAACTTCTTGCTTACCCTCTGCTACCGTATCTTGCACAGTCATATTAAGATCTAAGGCATCTCGATGCTGGTCAAAGTAAGCAATATCTAAATTGACGCCGACCCGCATTTTCCCCTCAGTTGCTGATATTTGCTCCATTAACAACTTGATCAGTGTTGATTTACCCGTTCCATTAGCACCAATCAATGCTAGGCGATCACCTCGATTAATTAATAGGTTTAAATTGTTAAAAATTATGTTATCACCAAATGCCATATGCAGATTTTCTGACTCAAACACCAGCTTACCTGAACGATCAGCGTTAGAAACATTAATATCGCCTTGGCTTTTCACTTCTCTTCGTTTCTGACGTTCTACCCTGAGCTTTTCTAATGCTCGAACACGCCCCTCGTTTCTGGTTCGCCGCGCTTTGATGCCCTGCCTGATCCATACCTCTTCTTCAGCTAGACGCTTGTCAAATAATGCGTTTTGTGTTGCTTCTACGGCTAAGTCATGATTTTTTTGTTCAATGTAGAGGTCATAATTGCCGGGATAACTGACCAATTGCCCTCGATCTAAGTCTAAAATACGAGTGGCTAAACCTCGAATAAAAGCCCTATCATGGCTAATAAATATAATAGTACCGGTATAATCTTTTAAAAACTGTTCTAACCATAAGACACTATTAATGTCTAAATGGTTAGTCGGCTCATCGAGTAAAAGTACCTCGGGCTCTAACACTAAGGCTTTGGCTAGGGCTAGTTTTCGCAACCAACCACCTGATAAGTCGCTAACCTGTTTATCTGCGTCTAATGACAAGGTGGTCAGTACTTTGTTAATGCGTTGTTCGTCTTGCCATGCATTGGCTTGATCCAGTTGTTGCTGAACATTCGCCAGCTGGGTTAAATTAGCTTCGCTCGCATCTTCACCGATAAGTTGTATTAATTCATGATAACGCTTAATTAACACAGCATTTTCTTTAACCCCCTGAGCAACATAATCAAAAATACTGATCCCACAAGACTCGGGAGGATCTTGTTCAAGCATTGCCAATTGAACATTACTCGAGATTAATAGTTGACCATCATCGAGTACTTGTTTACCCATCAACACCTTCATTAACGAAGATTTGCCCGCGCCATTTTTTCCAACCAGACAAACTCGTTCACCTAGCTTTATGGTTAAATCAGCTTTATCTAAAATACTGTCTTCACCGAAGGCCAATTCGCCTTGACTAATGCGTATGACTTCCATTAATTGCTCAGCTCTTGAATTTGTGTATTAGTAAACGGCCAAAACAGTTCTTTATTATCGACAAGGCGCTTTAACACTGGAATGTGAATACCATACTTGTCGACAAGTGACTCATCTTCAACGATATCTACAATATCTATAGTTGATGGTTCAATGATCTCCACACATAGAGCCAGTGCCTGCTCGCATAAATGACAGCCATCGCTACTGTATAATTTAAATTTTATTGTCAAAGTTATTTATATCCTTGTGATCAACCAACTGTTGTGGATGTGTTTATTGCGTTGAAAGTCTTTATCGCGAGTGAGTTCTGAGATCGAACTGGCGTTTAAGCCTAAGGCCTGCATTTGCTCGTTATCCATTTTAAAGTTGCGTTTATTATTAGTAAATATAATTTCACCTCCCGGCGCTAAACACTTTAACGCATCAGCCATGATCAACAGATAATCTCGTTGCACGTCAAAGCTATCAGTCATCCGTTTAGAGTTTGAAAAGGTTGGCGGATCGATGAAAATAATATCAAACAACGCAGTGTTTGTTTTCAACCAATGTAAACAATCTGCTTGCACAAATTGATAGCGATGACTTGACAATTTATTTATTGCAAAATTTTCTTGCGCCCAGTTTAAGTAGGTATTTGACATATCAACCGTGGTAATATGCTTAGCGCCATGCAATGCAGCCTGCAATGAAACCGAACCTGTGTAAGCAAATAAATTTAGCAAGGATTTATTTTTTGCTTTCTGAGCGACAATTTGCCGAGTTTTGCGATGATCTAAAAATAAACCTGTGTCTAAGTAATCCCAAAGGTTAACCTTTAATTTAGCACCATATTCACTTACCACAACAGCTTGTTTGGTTTTACTTAGCTGCTGGTACTGATTGCTACCCTTTTGCTTAGTTCGGGTTTTTACAACCACTTTATCTGTAGCAATAGCTAATACCTGCGGAGCAAAATACAATACTTCTTGCAGTCGTTTAGCTGCCTTACTGGGATCAATAGTTACCGGAGCAGCGTATTCATGAATAACTAAATAGTCACCGTATATGTCTATTGCAACATTGTATTCTGGAATATCGGCATCGTATAAGCGATAACATTCGATCTGTTGTTTATTTAACCAGCTTTTGAGGCTCTTTTTATTTTTTATCAAGCGATTGGCAAATGCGGAATTTTTTTGATCCATCGCTGGCTGGGTATTACTTCCAGCGACTTGTTTTTCATCGACGTGATAATTGGCGAGTTGGCAATCTAACGGGCCATTTTTAAATTTATAGCGTTTAAATGAGGCGAGCTTTAACATCGACAACAATTCAAGGTTTGCGGTTAAAATTGACAGACGCCAGTCGATAAATTGGTCTTTTAATTTTTTGCCCAGCAACACAAAACTCTCAACTAACTCTGGTAATTCACCTATGCGCTCGCCATAAGGTGGATTAAAAAGGATCGTGCCCGGTTGACCGTATACATTGTTTAATTTATTGGCATCTTTACAAGCGAACTCAATGAATTGTTGCACACCTGCGTTGCGGGCATTTTGCTGGGCAGTTTTGAGTACGCGACTGTCAATATCAATACCAAATACTTTGGTTTTAAGACAACTCAAGCCTTGCTCCGATTGCTCAACGGCGAATAATAACTGCGTCTGCCAGATGTCGTCTTGATGCCCTAACCAGTGCTCAAACCCCCAATTTTTGCGGTCAATACCCGCGGCATAATTGGCGGCCATCATTACCGCTTCAATCAAGATAGTGCCAGAGCCACACATAGGATCTAACAGAGGCTTACTGGTATCGTTCAACCAACCACTGCGTTTAATGATTGCCGCGGCTAAATTTTCTTTTAATGGCGCCGCACCGGAGTGCTGTCGATAGCCGCGTTGAAATAAGCCACGCCCAGAAAAATCTAAATAAATTGTAACTTGCTGTTTAACTAATCGCGCCTGAAAACTGATATCAGGTGATTTTTTATCCACACTCGGTCGTTCATTACCCTGCGCTCGAAATTGGTCAACAATCGCATCTTTAATCGTAAGGCCACCAAATTGAGTATTGCGAATTTCATCACTTTTACCAACAAAATCAATAGCGAAACTATGATGACAGGCAAAGTGTTGCTGCCAATCGATGGCAGATGCCGTTGCAAATAATTCCGATTTATTTTTTGCAGGCCCATGACCTATAGTCAAAAGTACACGAGTCGCTAATCGCGTTCTCAAACAAATATCATAAGCTGTTTTGTAATTCGCTGTGAAATAGATCCCTTCTGGCTTTTGACTGACATTATCAGCGCCTAATTCTGTCAGTTCTTCAGCTAACAGGATTTCGATACCTAACGAGGTCAGTGCTAAAAATTGATGCATGGCAAGTTCCATAAAAATACGTGGCGCGATTATAAACAAAGTCGCCCATCTCTCCTAGTCATTTCCTTTTTTTGCGCAATATCGTCTATATTTACTAAATAAACACGAATATTATGGTTGTTTAACATAAAAATTTTTTATTAATTAATATTATGTCAACTGAATAAGGCGTTTTTAGCGGAAATTTAATACTAATTGTTCAACATTTGAACGACAGGTAAAAATAATAACAAAACAGGTTGCATTCTTAGTAAGGTATCCTTATGATACGCCTCGCTTGAAAGGCACAGCCCTTTTTTGCAGTTCTTTTGAAATGAACTAAATCTTTCAAGGCTTTATTTGTTAGTTTTGTGGTAAGTTAACTAACAAATACATTCGGACGCGGGATGGAGCAGCCTGGTAGCTCGTCGGGCTCATAACCCGAAGG
>JBELHO010000068.1:0-5544 GCA_042091375.1 Thalassotalea sp.
GTCAGAATATTACACAAAAGTATGGATGTTGACTGCGCCCTTCAATAAATATGATAGATAATTTACACGTATTTCAGGTAAATACAGTTCAGCCCTTTTTAATTGTCTAAATTAAAACAATTGTCGTGGAAAACAGTTGTCTTGGAAAACAGTTGTCTTGGAAAACAATTGTTTGGTTAAAAATCACATTTTATTAATGCCATTAAAATTTTATCAACAATGACAAGCTTCATTAAACCAAGAGCTCAATGGATACATCAAGCCACCTGATAGATGTATCAAAAACAGTGAGCTCATTAAATTTTGTGCAATTGGCGTTTGATTTGTTTAAGCTTAGGGATTGTTGTTTCAAACACTGTTATTCAAAATACTGTTATTCAAAATACTGTTATTCAAAGTACTGTTATTCAAAGTACAAGTATTTAAAAATACCGGATCAAAAATAGGGACATAAAATGAAGTATTATTTTTACTCTGTGCTTTTTGGGTTATTGACTTTCAGCTCGGCACTGATAGCGGATAGTCAAATGAAAATTATTGATAAAAAAGATTTTTCCATTGGAGATAGCATTGAGATAACATCTGCTGTGCTCAATGAAAACAGGCGACTTAACATCTATCTGCCATCCAGTTATCACCAAAGTAAAACCCATGATTATCCAGTGATTTATCTTCTCGATGGATCTGCCGATGAAGATTTTGTACATTTGGCTGGCTTAGTACAATTTGGCTCTTTTCCGTGGATAAATCAATTACCAGAAACTATTGTCGTTGGTATTGCTAATGTCGATAGAAAGCGCGATTTTACTTACCCGACCAAGAATAGCCAAGATAAAAAAGACTTTCCCACAACTGGCGGCTCTAGCTCTTTTATACAATTTATTAGTGAAGAGCTTCAGCCATTCATTGATAAAAACTATCGCACAAATTCTAATAAAACCATTATTGGCCAATCGTTAGGTGGCTTACTCGCCACGGAAATACTATTTAAATCACCAGAGTTATTTGATAACTACATCATCATAAGTCCCAGTTTGTGGTGGGATGATGGTTCGCTATTGGCTTCTACTCCTTTATCAGCATCAGCGCCTGTATTAACGTCAACACTAGAATCGGCATCAGCATCAGCGCCTTCAGCTAAGTCGATATATATTGGCGTTGGCAAAGAGGGCGAAATTATGGAGAGGGTCGCAAAACAGTTATTTGAAAAACTCCAGCAGCAGGATTCAAAAGATACTATCTATTTTAGGTTTTTTGAGCAGCTTAGCCATGGCGACACCCTGCATTTAGCGGTTTACGACGCCTTTGATAAACTGTTTAGAGCGAAAAATAATTTTGTTTTTCCGGTGATTTATCGCGGTGTTTGGGATACTTCAGCTCAAAAATGTGCTTTGCCACATAGCCCTACGCGAGTTGAAATAACGCAAAATAGCATTGCTTATTGGGAGTCCAAAGGCACTTTATCTGGGATCACAGCGCAATCACCGGCAAGCATTCAATTGCAACTTGCCATGAGTGGAGAAGGCGAAAAGTGGTATAAGAACGCAAGATTTACTTTTTTTGAGGGCAAGATCACTGAGCATTTTC
This sequence comes from Thalassotalea sp., assembly GCA_042091375.1. Lineage (GTDB taxonomy): Bacteria > Pseudomonadota > Gammaproteobacteria > Enterobacterales > Alteromonadaceae > JBELHO01. The sequence goes on from JBELHO010000068.1 coordinate 1,588, forward strand.
AACAAGATAAATCCATGACACGAGTGCGTTGTGAATCGAAGTGATCACAAGTCATCACATTGTTACCACCAAGCGACTTTGTGAATTTTAAGCATTTTTTACTCTAGTCGGTCTGCGCTATGATCTAGGAGCGAAGCCCAACGCTGTTTGCTCCAAGCCACACGGTTCTATTACTCGCCGGCTTATTTACTTTGATTTTTACGTTTGGTTTTTTACTGTTAATTCGACACACAGCCATTGGCTGTTCGGTAAAGAAGTGTAAATTTTCTGGCTTGATACCGGTAAATTCAGGTATAAATAATACAGTGTTTATTTATTTTTTACTTGGTTGATTTATGCTTGCTGATCCCACACCGACTGAATTATCTGCTGTCAGTATTGCCGTCAATCGCTTCGGTTACGGAGCGCGGCAATCTGATCGCCAGCAAGCCTGTTCAGATCCGGTACAATGGCTTAAATCGCAATTGGTGCCGATCTCGTTTAGCGATAAATTGCCCGACTCAAATGATATTTTTAATCAATTTGCGCAGTTTAAACAGCGCAAAAAATCTTTAAAAAGTTCATCGATAAACAGCTCAATGGGCAAGCAGTTTACTGCTCGGCACTGGTTGCAACAGTTTGCGGCAAGTACGGTTAACCACGCCATTGGCTCGCCGCACAGTGTCAGTTGGCGATTGTTCGACTTTTTTTCTAACCATTTTAGTGTCAGTGCCAATGGTCGCTTAATGACAGGCTTAGCGCCCACACTAGAGCGCGAGGCGATAGCGCCGCATTTATTGGGCAAGTTTGAAGATATGCTGCTGGCCGTTGAGCAACATCCAGCTATGCTAGTCTATTTAAACAATGAAAGATCGGTGGGCCCCAATTCCATCTTGGCAAAAAAAGTCGCCAAAAGAAGGGCAAACAAAACTAAGGGGCTTAATGAAAATCTTGCCAGAGAAATTTTAGAACTTCACACCTTAGGTGTAAACGGTGGTTATCAGCAAGCTGATGTCGTTGAATTAGCCAAAGGTATAAGCGGGTGGAGTGTCAAAAACCCCGATAAAGAGGGTCAACCTGGCTTTGTGTTTCGCCAGTACGGTCATGAGCCTGGTAGTAGACAGCTGATGGGAATTAAATACCCAGCCAATGGCCTAGCTCAAGGCCAACAAATGCTTAAAGACTTAGCTGCTCACCCGGCCACGGCTAGACATTTGTGCTTCAAATTGGCTCAGTATTTCGTTAGCGATCAGCCGTCGATGACACTGCTCAATAAAATGACCAGTCAATGGCATAAAACACAAGGAAACATTAAACAGGTGATGTTAACTCTGTTTGAAAATCAGCAGGATTGGATAGGAGGTGAGCAAAAATTTAAAACTCCCCGCGATTTTGTCATTTCGTGTTACCGCCTTTTAGCTAAACAGCAAGTCAATGGGCAAGCACTGGTAAAAATGCTCACCGAACTTGGTCAACCGCCCTTTAATGCTGACAGTCCATCGGGGTTTAGTAATGATTCAACCGATTGGTTGGGGGGCAGTGCATTAATGGCGCGCATTGATTTAACTGCTGTGTTAGTTGAGAAAAATCAAGGTGTATCAGCGAAGACGTTAATGAATATAGCTTTTGGCGATGATATTAGTGAGCATACATATCGTTCGGTGATCAGGGCAGAGAGCCGCCAACAATCGTTAATGTTACTGTTGATGAGTCCAGAATTTCAACGGAGATAACCATGAAAAAGCACGATTTGACAAGGTCTATCGCCAGCGTAAAAAAAACCACTATGCCGCGGCGTAAATTTATACAAATGCTTGCAGCTAGTAGCGCATCTTTGTCTTTTCCGATGGGCTCACTGTTTGCTGCCCAGCAACAAGACAACCATAAACCAGCTAAAGTGATTTGGTTAGTATTGCGCGGTGCACTAGATGCTTTGCACACCATAGTGCCATACCAAGATGAGCATTATAAAAAGTTGCGTCCCAGCTTAGCTAATAGTTTTAAAAAGCCTTTACTGCCTTTAGAGCGTGGCTTTGCTTTGCATCCCAATTTAGAGTTTTTATATAATTGCTACCAAGAAAAAGCATTAATTCCCATAGTGGCGGTTTCTTCTGGTTTTACTAGTCGTTCACATTTTGATGGACAAGATTTTTTAGAAACCGGTAATGGTGGAATAGAACACGACAATGGTTGGTTGGCGAGAGCCATAAAAGTTCGCAATAAACGCGCTTTAGCCATAGCCAGAACTACACCTATTAGCTTGCGCAACCAAGCGCGGGTTAATACTTGGTATCCTTCGCGGATCAACAGTGCTGATGGTGATACCTATGCCGCTCTGTCAGAGCTGTATCAATACGATAACTCACTCACCGCTCACCTTGACAAAGGTTTAGCTATTCGCGGTTTAGTCGGTGCAAACAATCTACAGCAAAAACGTCGGGGTAAATTTGTCGATTTAGCCAAGGCCTGTGCACAGCTTATTACTGCTGATCCCAGTATAGATTGTGCGATGTTGGAGCTCGGTGGCTGGGATACCCATAAAAATCAAGGGCAGCGACTGACGCAAAAATTTACCGAACTAAATAATGGCTTAGCTCAATTAAAAACTGGGCTGGCAAATGAATGGCAAAATACTGTAGTGATCATCGCCACAGAATTTGGACGAACTGTTAAAGAAAATGGCACCGCAGGGACAGATCACGGTACAGCAAGTGCGATGTTTTTAGCTGGTGGTGCAGTGCAGGGCGGAAAAGTCCTAGGACAGTGGCCTGGTCTTGAGCAACAAGCTTTGTTTCAACAGCGAGATCTCATGCCCACGTCGAATACTTATGGCTGGATAGGCAACGTATTAAAGCAACACTGGCAGTTCACTGAGAGTGAATTGAAGCAGGTATTTCCGCATATGAATAGCTACAATCAGGTAGTCATTGGCAATAGCACAGTGTGACTGTCATTGTTGTGGATTACTGTGGCTGTAGTTTAACGGTATAGTAAAAGCGATATGGCTAACAGTTTAGGTTAAAAATATAGGGTTAAAAATATAGTTAACAGCTTATTTTTACTAAAAATTTGAGGGGATTATTGTATTCGAAACAATGATCATTTTAAGGCGGTAAAAATTGCAGATGAACAGTTAGTTCATCTGCAAGTAGACTGTAATTGAGTTTATTATTTTGCTGGTGTTAAGCGTATTCTGTTTGCCGCTAATAGCAGTAGTAACAGGGCAAAAAACAGCAGGGCTTTGGGCGCAGGTACAGGGTTTGCAGTTAATTGAAGGTTATCAAAGCGGATCGCCATAGGGCCAGGATCTCTGCTTGCATTGTTGTCATAACCATTGGTTAATTCAACTGTCAAAGTATTAACACCATCAATAAAAAAATCTGAAATGGAAAATTCGTGCATATCCCTAAAAGCTGGAAAACCGAAAGATAAGCTATTTCCGGTGTCATTGTCGTTTAGCCAAATAGCGCCATAGTTATCAATTCCCCATAAGCCAGTGATCATTGCTGTACTGCTATCGTAACCGGTTAAATCAAAGCTTGTGCTGAATAGGTAAGCAGTGCGGTTAGTGGTAGAGTTGCCGCCATTGCTGTCAACAGAAATCCATTTTGAATCACCGCCTTCACTAGAATAAGCTCGATGTTTGAATGTAATAGCATGACTATTATTGCTACTATCTTCGCTGGCTAATCGCACCAGCCAATGTCCATCTTCACTGCCATTTAAGTTTGCTAAGGGATTTCCATCACTGTCTAAACCCGTGTCGTAGAGTTGATTGGTGATTAATCCGGCATAGCTAGTAAAACTCAATAGAATGCTATTTACCAAGACCATCATAGGGATCAGAAATTTTTTACTCATTAGGTGTTCTCTATTTTTGTATATACAGGCTTGGCCTGCATTAACCGTTAATTATAAAGTATATTGTGTTGTTTGCAATATTGGTTAATTTTTCAAAGCTAATTGTGCAAATCTCAT
>JBELHO010000068.1:5644-13658 GCA_042091375.1 Thalassotalea sp.
CTCATTATTAACAGTTAACATTCATTGCTAACATGGTTTGTGCTCTGCAAAATTTAAGCTATAAATAATTAAAACAAAATTCATTAAAGCAAAATTCACGCCTATTTTAAAATAAGCATAATTTTCAATCACATAGTGTTTTTAGGGGAGTCTCAATGCTAGCTGTTGTAAAAATAACTGACAGTTTTTTGAATTTTACACAGCCAATCTGTTGTACATTGGTAAAGTTCTTTTTAGGCAAACCATAGATGCATAGTGCTATTTTTGCTGGCTGTGTAACAGTAAATTATTTATATTGGTGAATGGCAGTATTATTAGCAGCAGACATATCAAGAGTGCTAACAAGAGAAATATTGATAGCAATACCAGTGGCAACACTACTGACACTAACAATAACAATACCACTACTATGCAAAATAACACCATCTACAGCACTGCCTCTAGGTTATTGGGTTTAATTAATAATAGTTATGTTTGTGAGCAAAAATTAAGGTTTGATCGAGAGCGGTTGTTAATATCATGATCATTTCATCTATTTGCTGTTTTTCAATGATCAGCGGCGGACAAAAAGCCAATGACGAGCCGGCAATTAACCGAGTTATCATCCCCAATTGTTGACAGCTTTGCATCGCATATTGTGCAACATCACTGTTGATAAAAGGCTTTTTACTGGTTTTGTCAGCGACAAGCTCTACCGCGGCGATCATACCTTTGCCGCGAATTTCACCCACCAAAGGATGGTCTGCCAAGGTGTTAAGCTGGCTGTGAAGGTAATGGCCATAGTCCTCAGCACGGGCAAACAACTTATCCCGTTGATAAATTTCTATTGTTTTTAGTGCGACAGCACAAGCGCAGGGGTGACCAGAGTAGGTGTAACCGTGGCCAAAAACGCCGACCTCATTACTGGGCTCTAGTAGCGCCTGATAGATATCACCGCTGATCACTGAGGCACTAACCGGCATATATCCCGATGATAGCTGTTTGGCAAGGGTCATTAAGTCAGGGCTTTTTATACCCATGGCATTACTGCCAAAATCTTTGCCCAATCGACCAAATGCAGTGATCACTTCGTCGGCCCAAAACAGAATATTGTATTTATTTAAAATCTGTTGAACTCTCTGATAATAGCCGTTTGGCGGCACAATAACACCGCTAGCGCCAGTGACTGGCTCGGCGATAAAGGCGGCGATGGTGTCTGGCCCTTGCTCGATGATTAATTGCTCTAAATTATCCGTAATGCGAGTAACAAATTCTGCTTCGGATTCACCCTCAAGCGCGCCGTGATAATAGTGCGGCGCATCGGTGCGCAAAATACCCAGAGTTTCTGTCGGTAAATCAAAATGTTGGTGATTAACGGATAAGCCAGTTAAACAAGCAGAGGCGACAGTGACACCGTGATATGAACGCTGCCGAGCGATAATTTTATACTTTTGCGGTTGACCAATGGCATTGTGGTAATACCGCAATATTTTGATCAAGGTGTCGTTGGCATCACTGCCCGAATTGCCAAAAAAGATTTTTGCATTTTTGACTGGTACCATAGCACTGAGTTGATCAGCGAGATCTATGCCTACTTGGTGAGTTTTACCACCGAACATATGTGCGTATGACAGTTGTCCCATTTGTGCTGTGGCGGCATCAATCAATTCTTGATTGTTATAACCCAGTGAGGTGCACCATAAACCTGACATGGCTTCAAGGTATTGTTTTCCTTGATCATCATAAATATAAACACCTTGGCCTTTAGCCACCGTTAAGTTGGCTTTGTGCATCAAGTTGCTGGTTGGATATATAACCGCGCTCATCACATACTCATTAATCAATTAGTTCATTGTGGTGGAATGTAAAACAGGCAATATTTTCTTTATATAATTATATATCTTTGTTTATAATTGCATATTCAAATGTAAGTTCAGGTTTATTGCCATTGCCAACGAGGTGACAGCTATGGGCAGAAAAAAAGCAGCACTATCAGGTCAACTTGCTGATATCGACTTGCGATTACTTAATGTATACAAAACAGTGGTTGAACAGGGGGGCTTTAGCGCCGCTGAAATACCGCTCAATCTAGCTAATTCAACCATCTCAAATTATATTGCTGATCTGGAAAAGAGACTAGACATGCATTTATGCGAGCGGGGACGATCTGGCTTCAAGTTAACCGAACACGGACATATCGTTTACGAAGCGACCATAGAGTTACTCGAGGCAATTAACAATTTTCGACTGCGTATTAATCAATCTCACCTGCGACTGATTGGCTCTTTGCATCTTGCCTTTGCTGAACATACACTAACAGTGCATAGCCCGACAGTCGTTAATGCATTACAGGCTTTTACTGAAATCGCCCCCGATGTATCAGTGCAAATCACCACCATGAGTGCTGACGATGTGTTGACAGCAGTACAAAATAAAAAAGCAGACATTGGCATTACCGTTATGCCTAAGGCCAGCAATGAGCTGGACACACTGGCTCTGTTTAGTGAAGAGATGCTGTTGTATTGCGCAAAGGGGCATAAGTTATTTAGCCAACAGCAGATCAGCAAAGCAGATTTAAGGCAATATGCTTTTGTAGAGTCACCGCGCTTAATGCAAGGGCGAGAGTGTCACCCCGATATGAAAAACTGGCCAATAAAAGCCAAGGCTCATCATCAAGAGGCGAGAGCAACACTGCTATTAACAGGGGCTTACTTAGGTATTCTGCCCAAACATTTAGTTTTAAATTGGGGCTTAAAAGACAAGCTTAAAGCATTGTTGGTTGAGGATTATGGTTATCGCAATACCTTCAAGGCGATCAAACGCAAAAAAACTGCGAATGAGCTGATCACTGATACTTTTTTTAACTGTTTACACTCGCAAGTTAAGACTATCAACCAGTGAATTGCGTTTTGTGTTGCCATGGCTAGAGGCATACTTAAGCTACATTTAAGGGAAAGTTCACAAGTGCAAGCCAGATTAAGTACATCTGGATACATAGGTGTGTCGCAACTGGTACTAACAGCTAATGTGGCCCTAAAATTATGATAGCCAAGGAATATTTTTGTCGGCTCTAGGGATAGCGCTAGTCGATTAACCATGAGTAGGTAACACTCTACCAAGCAGGTGCTATTGAAATGAAAACGTTAAACACATTATTTATTGTCTGGTTACTTTCTTTACTCGCCGCATGTGGTAGCAGTGGCGGTGATACTTCTGCAGTGAATTCGCCAGCACCGTCACCGACACCCGAACCAGCAAGTCGGCTTGAAGCTAGTTATGATTATCTAATGATGGATGAAGATGAAACTTTTGCTAGCGAGGCCTTTACCCCATATGCCATCGGTCAAACGCTAGCAGCAAGTCATGTATTTGAGGGCACTTTAACCATCACAGGTGATCCGAGTTTTGCCTTGAATTATGGCGAATTATCGTCATTGCCCGACAATCATGAGGTTTGGCCTGAATTTTCTTATCAGTTTGTTCAAGATAATGGCCGTCTGATCCCCGTCGATAGAGGGCATGGCTTTATTGGTAATGGTGCTTGGTCGATCACTGCTGGAGTCGGTGCTGTTTGGGATGAAGCAACTGATAATGGCTACAGCCGAGCAGCTTTTCCTTACACCATCAAACAAAATAATACCAACTGTGAGGCCAATGGCCTTGCTACCTTTTTATTTAATAGCAATGGTGATATCTCTAAGGTGCATGTACAAAATGTAGCGGAAACCTGCGTGTTTTACGGGTTTGAGTTTTACGGCACCTTAGAAGGACAATATCAAATGGCCGCTGTTAGTAACAAACAACAGGTGATAGCCGATCGCAACAACGAAGAGGCGGGCTTTTATCCAACTAAGCCATTAGCTGATTTAGCAATCGACTACCCTGCGGTAGATCTGAGCAATTATGCCTACGCTATGTCGGCAGAAACCCTCAATGGTTATAGTGTTTTAGTCAATGGTGTGAGCTATTTATCGGGTTGTATTACCCGTTACGGTGAACACCCTTATTGTTCAGAGAAAACCATAGGTTTGTATTCATTTACAAAGAGCATTCACGGTTTTATGGTGGTTGCAGCCCTTGAAAAGCAGTTTCCGGGCTTTAAATCGCAACTTATCAAAGATCTAGTACCTGAGTGCTCAGACAGTCGTTGGGACAATGTCACGGTGGAGCATGCCCTAGACATGACTACAGGTAACTTTCAATCACCGACGTTTCAACTCGATGAAGCCAGTTCAGCCATAGGTCGCAATTACTTTAGCCAAACCACTCGGCAAGCTCGAGCTGAATTTGCCTGCAATGGTTGGCCACGTCAAGCACCGCCGGGCACCATGAGTGTTTACCACACCACAGATACTGAGTTAGTCGGCTATGCTGCTGATGCCTATGCCAAGCTTAAGTTAGGTGAAAATACTGATGCGTTTAATGATATTTTAGTCCCTATCTACCGTGCAATTGGCTTGAGTGATCACATCAGGGGGATCCAACGCACTTCTGATACTAACCAAGCTTGGGGCGGCTATGGCTTATCAGCGACAGTCAATGATGTGATCCGCATCGCTGCTTATCTTCGTGATCAGGCAAATACAGATAGCTTCTTAGACAACACTATGGTCAATGAATTATTGACACCAGATGCTAAGGGCTTTCCACTCAGTACCGATTACCTCAATTATGACAATGGCTTTTGGCGCCTTAATGTCGGCAGTACAACGGCAATGAGCGCTTGTGGTGAAATTACTCAAGTGCCTATGATGTCTGGCTATGGCGGTCATACCTTACTTATCTTGCCCGATGTCATTGTGACTCAGTTTACGGATAGTGGCTCTATAGGGATATTAAATACTGTCGATGATATCTTTAGCAATATTAGTAATAGCTGTCCATAATCGGTTATAAAAGGCTTTTCAGTGGCGTTAATTGATGGTGATCTGCAAGCAGAGCCATCAATTTTTTTTATCAAAGGTGTAGCTTAAACCTGCAGTAACAGTGTTTATTGGTAAATCAACAGTGCTTTAGGCTATCGCTACCAAGGATAAAATTGCACAATGTAGTGCATTTCGCTGCTCTATTGTTTTGTTGGGCAACAGCTTGCTCAGCATTAATATTTCATGGTCGCGGTCTCATTATATATTGCCTAAAGTTTTATAACTGCAATACTCAACTTTGTTATACCGAAACACACTAGCCAAACCTACCATACAAGCGGCTAGGTTCTAACTAAGTGTTAGCTAGCTTTTAGCTAAGTTTTAGCGTGCTTTAGCAGGTTAAATACTCAGTGAACAGTCTTCGATTGATATGCGACTATGACGAGGTGATGATTGCGATCTATTATTTACATACTATTGTTTTTAGGGGGAATACAAGGTTGTTCAGTTCCGGAAAATAACAGTAATTTTCAGCAGATCCACCAAGGTGAAATTTCCGCTTACGACTTTGATCAGTATCCATTGCAGCTGCACAAAAATGATAAACTTACGATTAGCATACAACCTGATATCTTAGACGTGGTGATTTTCTCACCTATTGAACAGTCACTTGAAAATCAACAGTCAATCAATATTACCTCATCTCAAACATTTCAGATCAGGGTATTAATGCCGAGAGCGTTGGCGCGAAGAAAAGAAGTCCATCAATATGTGCTATCTATCTCAGTTGAACGCCATTAGTGGCTCAGTTCTAAACTAGTGTTAAACTGACTTCACTAGACACAAGCACAATGACTGTTTGCTGAACACAGAAAAGCCCGCCATGAGGCGGGCTTTTTATCTTATTGGAGATCAGTTTATATCAATTACAAATACTGCTGATTTTATCTAGCTCATTTAACGTTGTGGTAAAGCTATAATCAAAACCATCACTAAAGAAGTAATAGGTCATGCCGTTGGGTAATAACTGTATACCTATGCCGCCATAACCAGACATATATGGGATCCATGTTTCTGTATTACAGTTGTCCATCACAGTTGAGGCATTGAGATCATAGGCCCAAAAGCTATTGTTGTAATAACTGGTTACGTTAGTTTGGCTTGGATCGGTAGGTAATCCTCTATCACTAGGGGTGCGTTGTAGCGCGGCGTTAAGCATATTGGCATTGAGTATTTGTGCGCCATTGATCACCCCGTTTTTATTGTTAATAAAGTCTGCCAGTTTTACTACATCATCGCGATGATAGAATAAGCCCAACGCGGCAACTGCGGCGCTTTCATTATCTCTAGTGCGAATAGATTGTGAGGTAGATGGACTCAAGCCCAAAGGAGCAAAGACTTCGGCGACTAACAGATCAGTAAAGTACTCTTGGTTTACACCTTGTTGGTTTTGTAAATAGCTATTGACACCGCGAGCCACTAAGTAAGTATCAGAAGAGTGATATACCCAGCGTTGCCCAGCATCTTCCTTGTGATCGTAAAAGTTACAGGAGATATTGGCTTTTTCACTATGGGTGTTACTGTACAACCATGTGGCAGCATAATTGACCTCGTCTGCCTCATAGGCTGTTGAATCGTAGTTACCTGTTGCCATATCTAATGCGTCTTCTAGCGTCACATTAGCCCATTTAGTATTGTTGGTACACTCAGATACATAATCGCGAACACTGGCATCTTTTGCACCGCTGAATTTCTGCTCTAAGCGCATTAAACTCAGCGCTCCTACTGTTGATTTTGCCGTTGAGTAAGAGGGTAAACTCAATACATCACAGAAAGGGTAGGTACCATAGCGCGTTTCACAACCACCAACATAATGAATATTGTTATATACCACACCAAATGATGATAAATCGGCAGCATCTTGATCGCCGGCAATGTTGTTGATATTAATTCCTGAATTGGGGAAATCACTGGCTAAGGCACTGATCGGTTTAGTTGTCATCCGATCCGACACTTCAGTTTCGTAGGCGCTTTTGATATTACTTGCACCTGGCACTGCGCCATCATTGTAGTTGGCGGCTAAGCGTCCATACATATTAAACTGATAATAAGCACAGGTTTCAGAAGCTATTTGATACTGTACATTAGAAATGTCACCTGCATCGTTAAATAAAAAGCTCATCACTCCATTGTGGGTACAATTTTGGTTGTACTCCACCAGCGCAAAAGGAATAGCCACACGGCTGTAACCATTGTCGCTGTTTTCGTCCCAGACTCGGCCAGGCTCTAATATCAGATCCCACTGACCCAGTGCTGATGCCGATTCTATTAAGCCCCTTTGTTGGGGAATAATGTGGGTACCGTGTTGAACGAAGGCATAATTAAAATTCGGCAACTGTTTAACGCCAGTTAAGGTATCGTAAAGGTAGGGATCATTAATTTCTGTCCAACCGCGTTGCACACTGTTAAACGTCAAACTGCCTTCGAAGCTATTACTGGGGTTTGCTGCACCAGCTGGCAAGGCAAAGCCATCAAAATCAACTAAACTGCCATTGCCGGCATTACCTGTTAAATTAGCGTAAGTGACGGTTGAGCGACTGACATTACCGTCACCAGATAAACAATCAAAGGTACAGTCATTTACTGGATCTTGTTGTGTACCGGTGCCAGAAACGCCGACAGCTAAATTTGCTTGCTCACTGTCATTGGAGTTGATATTGACTGCATCGGTAAATGCACCCGTTGCCGTTGGGGTAAAATTAACCGTGATAGCACAACTTGCTCCAGCGTTTACTGCTGTCGCCGAGCAAGAATCGGTACTAATAGTAAATGGCTGGGAAATACCAGTAACGGAATTGATAGTTAAGGCAGCATCACCGACATTGGTCACGGTAAATACTGTACTCGCTGATGCCCCCAGTTCAACATCACCTATTGTGCCAGAGCCAGAAACACTAATTTCTGGGCTAGTAACTGGTCCTGTGTTAGGCGTTCCCTGCACAAAAACATTATCTAAATAACAATAATCGTTATTGCGATTGCCTGCAGAGCGAACCCGCAGCTGAAAGTCGGCATTGTTATCGGCATTAGCCACAGGGCCGTTATATGAATAAAAGCTCGAGTTGTCATTGCCGTTGGCGATACTGACTAAGGTAGACCAGCTTGCCCCC
>JBELHO010000069.1:0-13634 GCA_042091375.1 Thalassotalea sp.
TCAGTCAGGCGAAAAATCTGCTCCATAGGTAACCATTTTTCACCGTCTTTTGCCCAAGGTAGTGCTTGCTGAAATTGCCACATCAGTGTTTCCCATTTTTGCACTTCGGGATTTGTTTCATCAGCTTTACTTTTGGCAATAGGATCAAAGCTGTCATCGACTTCCATGATCATAAACAAGCGGTTTTCTATGAGATAAATTTCCATCTCGACTATCCCTGCATCGCGAATACTTTTGGCGACAGCTGGAAAGCCATTACCGGGTTGGTGATACTTTTTGTATTCAGCGATCAGCTCAGGGTTATTTTTTAAATCGGTGGCTAAACAGTGACGAGTGGTTTTCATAACAGGCTCTTTTATTGTTTTTGAGATTGTTGAGATTGCTGACATTGTTGAGATTTAATAGGGTGTTGCGCTATATACTCGGCAAAAGCGCTTTGTTCTACAATGGCCCCCTTGTGCTGTATAACACATTTGGCGACATCAGAAGCAAATAGGGCTGCGCTTTTGACTGAGTGACCCATAGCTTTGGCACTTAAGTAACCCCCATTAAAAGCATCGCCGGCGGAGGTGGTATCTATGACCTTTTCAGCAGGCATGACATCAATGATTGATCTTTCGCCATTTTCACTGATCAGTATACTCGCCGGTCCATTTTTAATGACGATTTCTTTGATACCTATACCTTCAAGGTGATTGGCGACATCATTTGCTGACGCTGCGCCATATAATACCATGTGATCTTCTACACCTGGCAAGGCAACATCTGCCAGCTGAAATGCTTGATCAAAGGCCAAGCGAGCCGTTTGTTCGTCTTTCCACAAAGCGACTCGATAGTTGGGATCAAAGATGATCTGCACGCCCATTTGTTTAATTTCAGCTAAAAATTGCCAAAATATCTCTAAATCTGCTGGTGATAAAATGGCAATCGAAATACCTGAGAAAAACAATGCATCTAATTCACTGAATTTCTTTAATTGATTATCTTGATGGATACATTTTATGATCTGTTTAGCGGCTGAATTATCGCGCCAATAAGTAAAACTCCGCTCACCTTCTGAGTCGAGATTTATCATATACAGCCCCATTGTTAGGTGATCAAAGCGATACAGATAGTCTTGGCTGATCCCTTCAGCTTGCATTAATTCTGTGAATTGGTCAGAAATGTGATCAACGCCGATGGCACTTAGAAACTCGACAGTGATCCCTTGACCAACACAGCGTTTAAGATAAACTCCTGTATTGAATACATCACCTGCAAAGCCTTGATTATAGAGGGGTGCATGACTAGTGTTTTGGGCTTGGCAAGCTTGATCAGCAGAACCAAACTCCACCATACATTCGCCCATCACGGCTATTTTTTTCATGCACAATCTTCCAAGGTTTGAAGTAGCTGAATGGCTTGTTGACTCAATTGAGTAATACCACTCCATTGCTGGTTTTTGATCAGTTGTTTATCTACCATCCACGAACCACCTACAGCAAAAACACTGTCTAGTTCGAAATAATCTCTGGCATTTTTAGGGTTGACTCCACCCGTAGGACAAAACTTAATTCGATTAAATACACTGCCTAGTGCTTTTAGTGTGTTGATGCCACCGTATTGCTGTGCTGGAAAGAATTTTAATTCTGTCAGTCCCATCTCAATGGCTTGGGCAATTTCTGACGGGGTAACTACACCTGGCAGTAGAGGCAAGCCTGTGTCTTGCATTGCATGTACTAGTTTAGGTGTAAATGATGGCGAGACTAAAAACTTTGCACCCATTTTGACAGCCCGTTTGACTTGCTCCTCAGTTAACAAAGTACCCACGCCAACCGTGACTTCGGGTACTTGCTCACTCACTGCTTGTATGCAGTCAAATGCACAAGGTGTTCTCAATACAATTTCAACACAATTGATGCCGCCAGCATAAAGCGCTTTACTGACGTTTACTGCATCTTCAACATTGTCCATACTGACTACGGGTAAAATTGGGCTTGTTTTTACTAGTGATTGAAAACTTGGGTTTAACATACTTGCTCCATTACACCATTGATATTATTGGGATTTAACTTTCTAAGTGCGATTAAACTGTCAATTAACTGGGTTTTAATTGTGGTATTGCTCTTTAAATCGGTGCCAAAGATAGATTCAATGTTCAAAAAGGCTTCAACAATTTCTGTGCTGTTGTCGCTCTTTAGAGGTTTGAGTTGATAAAACTCATCTGCCAATGGATCAACTATTTCTTGCTGATCTTTAACGGCTTTACAAATGAATTCGAACCAACAAGCCAAAGACAGTGACAATAATTTGGTTGAACGGTTTAAAGCGAGATTATCTCTAATAATGGGTAATATGCGCATTTGAAGTTTTTGTGAGCCATCCCATGCGATTTGAGACAGTAAATGACGTATTTCAGGATTTAAAAATCGCTGAATAATGTCTTTACCGTATTGTTCAACATCTAATTCTTTGGGTGGCACAAAAGAGCCTATCACTTCATCACTGGCAAGATCGGAAATAAATTTAAAGAAATTTTCATCGCTAGTCGCCTCAAATACCGTCTCAAAACCCGCAAGAGAGCCTGCATAAGCTAATGTTGAGTGCAAACAATTCAACAGTCGAAGTTTGGCTTTTTCAAAACCAGCCACATCTGAGGTAAAAATCACCCCAACTTGGTCCCAAGCAGGGCGACATCCTTGCCAATTGTCTTCGATAACCCACTGAGTAAATTCTTCCCTTTGTATTGGCCACTCGTCTCTTAAGCCTATGATGTTAGAGACGCCATCAACTGTATAGCTTTCAGTTTTTGGGGTAATACTATCCACCATAGAGTTTGGGAAGGCGACGTGTACTTCTATCCAGGCGGCTAAGTCTACATCGAGTTGATATGCATAATCGATCACTGCTCGGCGCAATTTATCGCCGTTGTCGGAAACATTGTCACAACTGAGTACATTGAAAGGAGCTATGTTATTCATTTTGCGTTGTGCCAAGGCTTGCGCAATAAATCCAATAGCGCTGATAGGTTGGCTGCGGTTACTTAAATCGTGAACAATATCGGGATGACTGAGATCAAGACTTCCATCAGAGCCAAGACAATAGCCTTTTTCCGTAATAGTTAGAGTCACCAGTTTGGTTGTTTCTGCCGATAAGCGTTCCATGACCAATGATGATTGTTCACTTGCCACCAGTACTTCTTTGATGGCACCAATCACTTGGTAATGCTGATGAGTATCTACCACGGCAAGGGTATATAAGTTATCTTGTTTAGCCAGAACATCTCTCGCCTTAGCACTTCGCAGTGATACACCACATATTCCCCAATCACCACCTTTAAGATTCATGGCTTTTTCTGTGTAAACCGCTTGATGAGCGCGATGAAAAGCACCGGGACCTAAATGAACAATACCTATTTCTGTATTCACACGGTCGTAACTGGGCACCACTATGTGCTGATCATTAGCAATGTGTTGTAAATTTTGTTGTGATAAATTCATGTTAATTCACTTATTCATAATAAAATGAGCAGTAGGGCGTTAAAGGGTGACACCACCTTTCCAAATTGAAATTTCTTTAAACTGATTGATTTCATTTTTAGTGGGCAAGCCTGACGCTATATCGAGTAATAATTTAAAAAACTCATCAATACAGGTCTGCTCAGGTATGTCGGATCTCAGCAATTGACCTGCGTCGTAATCTATCCAATGCTTTTTGCGTTGAGCTAAATTTGAGTTTGATGCCACTTTTACCGTAGGTACTGGTACGCCTAAAGGGGTGCCTCTACCTGTAGTAAATAACACCATGTTTGCTCCACTGGCCGCTAAAGCTGTCGATGATACAGCGTCATTTCCTGGGCCTTGAAGTAAGGTGATACCGTTTTTTTTATGGGCCTTTTCGCCGTATTGTATGACGTCTTGAACAGGTGCATTACCGCCTTTTTGAATGGCACCTAAAGATTTTTCTTCTAGCGTGGTTAAGCCACCGTCTTTATTTCCAGGTGATGGATTTTCATAGACGGGTTGATTGTTTTTAATAAAATAATCTTTAAAATCGTCAACCAGATTGACAATGCTGTTGAATATTTGTTCATTGCAGGCGTTATTCATTAGCACTTGTTCAGCACCAAACATTTCCGGTGTTTCGGTTAAAATAACCGTTGCCCCATAGTCACTCAATTTTTCAGTGATCCGACCTAACAATGGGTTAGCGGTTAAGCCGCTTAGTCCGTCAGAGCCGCCACATTTCATGCCTACAGTGAGTTCGGAGACTGGGCATGGCTCGCGCTGATCACTGGCCATTTTATCGAGCAAAGCTTCGATGTGCTTCATGCCTTCAGCTTCTTCATCATCGACTTGTTGCGCATTAAAGTAAGAGAACCGATCTGTAAGGCTGTCAGGTAGTGATTTGATCAATTCACTGAGCTGGTTGTTCTCACAGCCTAGACCAAGCAATAACACCCCACCAGCATTGGGATTTGAAGCTAGATTGGCCAATAACCGCTTTGTTTGACTTAAATCATCACCGAGTTGTGAGCAACCAAAGGGGTGAGTAACGGCCAGAAAATCATCGGCTTTCTCAGAAAACTGGGCTTTGCATTGGGCAACAAGTGCTTTAGCGGTGTGATTAACACAACCAACGCTGTTAATGATCCATAATTCATTGCGAATGCCTACCAAGCCAGATTTTCGGCGGTAGCCTAAAAAAGTGGGTAGTGCAGTGTCTAATGATTCAGCGCACTTTAATTGATGAGTGTAGGTATAATCACTATCACCTGTTAAAGACGTTTTTAAATTGTGGCTGTGAACCCACTCACCAGCTGCTATGGGTTGCGTGCAATGACCTATTGAGTATCCATATTTGATAATGTCATCGTTGGACTTTAGATCAATTAAAGCTATTTTATGACCACGAGCAATGTCATCGCGTAAAATAATGATTTTACCGTTACAAGTCACTTCAAAGCCTTTGTCGAGGTTTTTTAGAGCAACGACGACATTGTCTTTTTTGTGGACTTGAATGTAAGACTTAATTGGTAAAGCTGTTTGATTCATCTTCTTACTACTACTTGTTGATTCAATATTTATACAAAATGTTCAGTTTTTAAGCTGGATAGATTTATTTTAACTGATAGAAATTGACTGCGTTTAAGCCAAAGATTTTAGCTAGGGTATCCTCATCTTTAACAGATAAATAATTGTCAATGATTTGTTTTATTTCTGAGTATTCACCAGCCACTAAGCATACAGGCCAATCTGAGCCGAACATAATGCGACCATTGCCAAAGCATTCAAAGATTGTTGTTAAATAAGGGATAAAAAGTTGATATCGCCAATTATGCCAATTGGCCTCGGTCACCATGCCAGACACTTTGCAATAGATATTTGGGTTTTTAGACAAGCTTTCCATAGCCAATTTCCACTTGTAAAATCCTTCACCCGTTTTTATGTTGGGTTTAGCAATGTGGTCAATCACCACAGGTAAATCTGGTACCTGTTTTAACATTTCTAGCGCAGTGGGTAATTGATCAGCGTAAATCAGCAAGTCATAGGTAAACCCATACTGAGCCAAAAGCTTTAAACCGCCAATAAAAGCTGGATCCAGCATAAAATTTGGATCAGTTTCTCCTTGTAATACATGCCTAAATCCAACCAGTTTTTCATATGGCTTAAGTGAAGTTAATTGCGACTCGAGATCTGCCGCCTTTAAGTCGATCCAGCCAACCACGCCTTTGATCTCAGAGCATTCATTGGCAAGTGATAGCAACCACAGCGTCTCTTCCATCGATTGCCTTGCTTGAACAACAACTGAACCGTCAATCTGGTTGTTAACAAGGGTTTCTTTTAAATCTGAGATCAAAAAGTCTTGTTTAAGTCTGGCCATATCTTCATCAATCCAATCGTATTCAACAGGATCGTATTGCCATAAATGATGGTGAGAATCGATACGCATAATAATATTAACCTAATCTACTTCTATAATGGCTTTGATCACGCCTGACTCTGGTTTAACCCACTGGGGAAAAGTGGTGGTAAAGTCGTCAAACGACGTTTTATGGGTAACCATATTGGTTGATTTCACTTTGCCTAACTTCATGCAGTCAACCACGTGCTCAAAATCCTCTATTGTCGCATTGCGACTGCCCATTAAGGTTGTTTCTCGTTTGTGGAACTCAGGATCACTAAAAGAGATATTGGCTTTAACCACACTAACAAACACAATGGTACCGCCATGAGCCAACCAACCTATGGTTGACTCCATAGCTTTCGGATTACCTGTTGCATCAATGATCACTGTCGGCATATCACCGTTAGTGAGGGCACTTAGCTGTGCCTCAACATCTTTTTTACAGTCGACTTTGCCATCAAAATCAAACTCCCTATCACAAAAGGATAGACGCTCCTCGTTGACATCAGCAATAAAGGTTTGAGCTCCAGCCACTTTGGCAAATTGAGCAGCACCAAGACCAATAGGTCCGGCGCCAAGCACCATCACTGTATCAGAACTGCTAATGGCAGCACGCCTGACCGCATGGGCACCTATGGCTAAACATTCGACGATAGCGAGTTCCTCGAAAGGCACGCCTTCGGTTATAACCACGTTGTCGGCAGGAACCGCTAAATATTCACACATACCGCCGTCGCGATGAACACCGATGACTTCTATATTAGTGCAACAGTTTGGTTTTCCAGCACGACAAGCCACACAATCACCACATCCTAAGTAAGGTATTACGTAGGCTGCTCTACCTATAGGTAAGTCGACTCCTTCACCTAGTTCAACTATTTCACCTGAAAGCTCATGACCTAACACGCGTGGGTAGGAAAAGAATGGCTGATTACCACCATAAGCATGAATATCCGTACCACAAACCCCAATGCACTTTATTTTTAATAATACTTCTCCAGGTAAAGGGGAGGGTTTTTCAATTTCAGATAGGGTTAACTCACCAGGTTTAACGCACGTAATAGATTTCATCGTTGTCTGCTTTTACTAATTAATAATTATTGATTGTTTTTTGATTTTAAATATTATAATAATACATCATCAATGTCTTTTATCTATAAAGTACACCTTTTTACTGCTGATGCAAAGTAAAATTTTAAGAACTGGTTAGATAAATCGGAGTGATGAAAATAAAAAGCAATAAAAACAATAAACTAAAATTTGTCGGTAGTTGAATTTTAAATTGTAAAATCAAGGCAGTTACAAAATTTACGACACAAAAAAGTCCTTTTAGGATAATGAGTTTATTGTGGGTATTATCGTTAAAAAACATATTTTTGGGGGAAGTAGTAATGAATGGCGTCACTAAAGCTATAGCTAAAGCACCAGTTAAAGCTTTAATCACAATAATAAAAAAAGTGTTAATTGTCTCAATTTGCTCAGTTAGCACAGTCAACTTTTGCCTAGCTGAAGATACACAAATAGATGGGAAGCCACTAAGTGCTGCTATGAAGCGATATCAACAGCAATGGCAAAATAACAATCCATACGACAATGAGTTTTATAGTTCATTCAGGTATAAGCAACTTAAAGGGCTTGAAATGGAAGAGGGCGTGAGCCGAAGAGATCCGAGCCAAATACTCAAAGTTGAGGACACCTATTATGTGTACTACACCAAAGTTGTGATGGATAAACCGCCTGTGGGTTATCAAAAAGCCGATGAAAATACACCGGCAAACACATGGGATCTAGCCGACATTTTTTACGCGACTTCAAAAGATGGCATTACATGGAAAGAGCAAGGTCTTGCTGTTGCTCGAGGACCTCAAGGTGAGTTTGACGATCGCAGTGTTTTCACCCCTGGGGTATTGGCATGGCAAGGAAAGTATTATTTATATTACCAAGCCGTAAAATGGCCTTATAACCAAAGAACCAAAAACGCCATTGGTATGAGTTGGGCTGACAGTCCATCAGGACCTTGGCACAGACACCCAGAGCCCATTTTAACCCCGGGTAAAAGTGGTGTTTGGAAAGGCGATAAGCCGATCCGTTCCTCGATAGAAAAAGAAGGAGATTTTGACAGTTTAAAAGTTCACGATCCCTTTTTATTGGTTTTCAATAACAAAATACACTTGTATTACAAAGCGCACCCTATGGGGCTTTCAGGCAAGCTTAAATTAACCTATCCCGACTTCTCAGGTGGTCTAGCAACGGCTGATAGTCCTTTTGGTCCTTTTGTTAAGCACCCGCAAAACCCAGTGTTAAACAGTGGTCACGAAGTTGTTCTATGGCCTTATAAACAGGGTATTGCCGCATTAGTCACGGCCAATGGACCTGAAAAAAATACCGTACAGTGGTCACCCGATGGGGTTAATTTTGAAGTGATGTCTCATATTGTTTTGCCACCTGACGCCGCAGGTCCTTATATCCCTGACGCATACAACAATACGAAAAACGGCGTGGGGATCTCTTGGGGTTTATCTCATATTGCTCAAAGAAAGAGCCAGCCATGGCCTCATCTCATTCGTTTTGAAACTGACTTAACCGGTCATAAATCGCGAAAATTTAAAAAAGAAAACATTAGGTTTTCCCAAGAAGCCCTAATTAACGCTGATAAACGATAAAGAGTCATATGAAAGAGATCCCAATGATGAATTCTATTAAACACTCAGTATTACTGGCATCAGTTTTGTTTTCATGTCACAGCTTAAGCCAGGAGAGCGCTAGCCAAGAAAGTGCTAGCCAAGAAGGCGCTAGTCAAGTAAGCGCTAGCCAAAAAAAGTCAGGTCAACAAACACAAACTAAAGGCGCGTTTTATCAAGCAAACTGGCAGTCATTGTCTGCCCACCAACAAGCGCCAGAATGGTTTAAAGACGCCAAGTTTGGTATTTATTTTCACTGGGGGCCTTATTCTGTTCCTGCCTTTGGCAATGAGCATTACCCAAGAACCATGTATGGTCATCACAGTGGAAAGAAACCAGTAGAAAATAAACAAAAGCGCAATTATAACCTTGGTGTAGGTTTTCAAACCTTTCGCGAGCATGAACATCACCAGCGCGTTTATGGCGATCCCAAAGATTTTGAATACCATGACTTGATCCCACACTTTACGGCCAGTAATTTTAATGCAGAAGAGTGGGCTGATCTGTTTTACTTGTCTGGCGCTAAATTTGCCGGGCCAGTAGCAGAGCATCACGACGGTTATGCTATGTGGGACTCACAGCTGACTCCATGGAATGCAGCAGATACAGGCCCTAAGCGAGATATTGTCGGTGAAATAGCCAAAGCTATTCGCAAACGCGATATGAAATTCATTACCACCTTTCATCATGCAAAAGGCGGTGACTTTGGGGTTGAAGCAGGTAAAAAAAGACGCCAATGGCATTACTACGGTCGGGAGCAATACCTGCTGAGAAATGATCCTCAACATCGAGACACACCAGCGTTACAAAAACTTTATGGCTCTATGCCAAGGCAACCATGGTTAGCCATGTGGAATGGCAAACTCGAAGAGGTCATTGATAACTATCAGCCCGATATGATTTGGTTTGATTCATGGCTTGATCGCATTCCAGAAAAAAATCGGCAATCGTTTGCGGCTTATTATTTGAATGCCGCAAAGCAGTGGGATAAAGAGGTGATGATCACCTATAAGCAAGAAGACATGCCTCAATCTGTCGGTGTGGTTGATTTTGAAAAAGGCCGTTTAGATGAATTAACCCCCTATAGCTGGTTAACTGATGACACCATTAGTGCTGGCACTTGGACCACCACAGGTAGTTGGTCATACACTGAAGAGTTAGTGATCAAACCGGCTGCAGAAATTATTCACACCTTAATAGATATTGTCAGTAAAAATGGGCAATTACTGTTGAATATTTCACCAAAGGCCAACGGTGTGATCCCTCAAGCGCAAAAAGATTCGTTATTGGGTGTAGGTATATGGTTAAGAGCCAACGGCGAAGCAATATACAACACGCGTCCGTTTACTGTTTACGGTGAGGGACCCAAACGATTAAAGTCTTCTGGACATTTTGTTGAAATGGACGGGGCATACGATCAACAAAATATTCGATTTACAACCCGTGGTAATACTATCTACGCTATTCAAATGGGCTGGCCTGGTAGCCATAAAAAAGTGCTTATTAAAACCTTAGCAAAAGACGCATTTAAGTCGATAAAGATCACTAATGTAAGTGTTGTCGACTCTCCTGAAGTGATCACTTGGCAGTCAACCGATCTAGGCTTAGCCATCACTTCACCATTTAAAGCCTCTAATAAAGTCGCTATGGTTTATAAAATTGAAACGTCAAATTTGCAAATTGTGCTCAACAAATAAATGACGACAAATCAATACAAATTTGTTGCAATTCACTTGCGGTGTGTTTATTTTATATAAAAAACACACCAATAAATTGGTTTATAAAAATGAAATTTAAAAAAATATTATTAGTTGTATTGGCAGCAAGCTCTGCTCTAGCGTATGCTGACAAGCCCAAAAAAGAAGCGGGTCAAACAGGAAAATACCAAGACTCTATTCAAGCGAAAAAAGATTGGCAAAAAATAGATAATCGGCCAATACCACAGTGGTGGCAAGATGCTAAGTTTGGTATTTTCATTCATTGGGGTGTTTATTCAGTGCCTTCCTATGCCATAAAAGGCACCTACTCTGAATGGTATTGGCACAATAAAGATGGCTTCCCAGTCAAGAAGAAAAAACAGCTTCGTCACGAAAAAACCAATGAGTTTCACAACAAAAATTACGGAAAAGATAAACATTATTCTGAATTTGCAGCAGAATTTAAAGCAGAAATGTTTGATCCAGATCACTGGGCAAATGTCTTTCAAGATGCCGGGGCAAAATACGTTGTACTTACCAGTAAGCACCATGATGGCTACACATTATGGCCAAACAAACACGCCTCTGAAAGCTTTGGCATGCCCTGGAACAGCCAAGATGTTGGACCTAATCGCGACTTAGTAGGTGAACTAACTGATGCAGTGAATAAAACCGATGTCAAAATGGGCTTGTATTATTCACTTTGGGATTGGTTTAACCCTGTATGGGAGAAAAATAAAGCTGAGTATGTTGATCAAGTTATGTTACCTCAAATGTATGAAGTGGTTGAAAAATACAAGCCAGAAGTGTTCTTCACTGACGGCGACTGGATCATGGACTATTCGAAATGGCGCAGTTTAGAGTTTCTTGACTGGTTAACTGAACAATCATCCGTTAAAGACTCTGTTGTGTTTAACGACAGGTGGGGCAAAGTGCGTAAAAACCACGGCGGTTACTATACTACTGAGTACGGTGCTGGTTTAGAAGATGATAGCCGCCCTTGGGAAGAAAACCGAGGCATAGGCTTCTCATTTGGTTTTAATCGCAATGAAACCTTAGAAGACTACAATTCGGCTAAAAAATTGGTGTTTATGTTAGTGGATATTGTCAGTCGCGGTGGCAACTTTTTACTCGACATTGGTCCTACCGCTGATGGTCGCATTCCTGTGATCATGGAAGACCGTTTAATTGAAATGGGCAAATGGCTTAAAGTCAACGGCGAAGCGATCTATGGAACGCGCATGTGGAAACACGACGCACAGTGGTCTGCTGGGTTCAACCCTGGATTTAATGATGCTGAAAGTTTTGGTGACAGGCGTCACGGCGGATACGACGTTTACTCAGTGACTTTAAACCCGCCTGAAGGGCGTGCGGTTAAAGAGTTGTTTTTTACTCAAAAAGGCAGTGATGTTTTCGCCATGCTCCCATCTTGGCCAGAGAGTAATAAGATCACTATTAAAGATATCAATATTACTCAACAGACAAAAGTCACTATGTTAGGTGTTGAACAAAACCTTACTTATAAAGTCACCAGTGAGGGTGTTGAAATTGAGCTACCACAGTTACTACCGGGCAAGTTACCTGCTGAGTACATTTGGACCTTAAAAGTGACTAATGCCAGTTAATCAGAACAATCACTTGAGCTCATAAGTGCCGTTTTATCGGCAACTATGAGGAGAGAAAACGCAGCTTAACCGCTGCGTTTTTTATCGTTCAAGAGGCATTGCAATATTAAATACACAGCGAGGTTTGACGCCACGCTCAGGTGTTGATGTTCATATTCTTAACCCGTTAACGACTTTTGAACCCGCTTTAGACGAATTGTGATTGATTTATTATTTTAAATGTGTATTATTTATAAAAAACACATTGATCGGTTTGAGTTAATAATGAAATACAATAAAATTCGAGCAGCGATAGGTGCTTTACTCCTATCTTCAGTGGTTGGTTGTGTACCAACCTCAGAAACAAAGCAAACATCAGTTGATTATACACCACCTGAAAAATTTGAGCCTACTATTGAATCACTACAACAGTATCAAGCACCTGAATGGTTTAGAGATGCTAAGTTAGGTATTTACCTTCATTGGGGCGCATACTCAGTTGCCGAGCGCGGTGAGTGGTATGCTCGCAAGTTATACATACAGGGAACACCTGAGTATAAACACCATGTAAAAACCTACGGGCATCCTTCAGAGTTTGGTTACAAAGACTTTATTCCTATGTGGAAAGCTGAAAACTGGGATCCTGATGCGCTAGTTGCCTTGTTTAAAAAAGCTGGGGCAAAATATTTTTCTCCTGCAGCGGTTCATCACGATAATTTCGACTTGTGGGATTCAAAGCATCACAAGTGGAATTCTGTCAATATGGGACCTAAACGCGATATTACCGGGGAATGGAAAAAAGCAGCTGAAAATCACGGTTTGCGTTTTGGTGTGACCACCCATTTATCGCGAGCTTATAGCTGGCTAAACGTCGCTAATCAATCAGATACAAAAGGGCCATTAAAAGGCGTACCTTATGATGGTGACAATCCTGAATACGATGATTTCTACTTTCCAAAACACAGTGATACCCACAGACGTGCTGCTGAAAAGCCGCCTAAATGGTGGCGCGATCACTGGGCTGCTCGAATGAAGGATTTGATTGACAAATACGATCCCGACCACTTTTATTTTGATTCTGCCGTGCCATTTCGCGGCGAGGATGCAGGCAAAACTGGTATGGAAGTGATTTCGTATTTATACAATAACTCCATGAAGAATAATAATGGCAAACAAGAAGCGGTTATGGCCATTAAAGAGCGTCCATGGCAAGGACTCTATGCTGAAGGCATGGCAACCCTTGACTTTGAACGCGGCAAAGCCAGTCACATTCTAGACAAACCTTGGCAAACTGATGATTCGTTAGGATCTTGGGGATATAACGCCAAATGGCCTCATGGCCTAATGGATGCCAACATGGTGGTGGACAAGTTCTTAGACATGGTCAGTAAGAATGGGAACATGCTGTTAAACGTACCTATCAAAGCTGACGGCACTCTAGATGCAGAAACAACAAAAACCTTAGAAGGCATGGGTGAATGGTTTGCTATTAACGGCGAAGGGATCTACGGCTCAAGACCTTGGTACATGTATGGCGAAGGGAAAACCAATGAAGTGCCACACAAAGCAACGCGATCGCCGTTCACTAAAAAAGACATACGCTTTACGACCAATAATGGCTACTTATATGCATACGTACTCGACTGGCCTGGCGCAGGACAAGTGGTGACCATTGAAAATATTGTTGCCATGAATACCCGTCTGTCGGCTGTTGAATCCGTTTCTATGTTGGGGCATGAAGGTGAAATCCAATGGCATCAACACGG
>JBELHO010000070.1:0-3739 GCA_042091375.1 Thalassotalea sp.
CATTAGCACTATTACTCAGAATAACACGAACAGCACCTTTGCACTTAAACCTTTAGCATTAACACCCTTAGCACTAACACCCTTAGCACTAACACCCTTAGCACTAACACCCGCAGTATTAACACCCTTAGCATTAACACCCTTAGCATTAACACCCGCAGCACTAACAACCGCAGCATTATCACCCTTAGCAATAACACCCGCAGCATTAACACCAGTAACATGAACTTCAGCACTTATTATTAGGTATTAGTTATCAGCTATTAGTACTAACAGTCATCATTAACTAGCCATTTATGGCTATTTAATGATGACTTTTTATTAACTAGCGAGAATTAACTAGCGAGAATTAACCAGCGAGAATTGACCAGTGAATATTAACTAGCGAGAATTAACCAGCGAGTATTGAGCTTATATTGATGAGCGAATATTTTGAGCAATGCGCTGTTGCCATTGTTGCAACGGCTCAGTGTTATCACCAACAACAATAATCTGCTTTTTGTTATAGTCTTTGGCTACACCTTTTAAGTTATTACTTGCAAATGAGGAGCTAAAGGCCAAGTGATCATTTTGAGGAATAATAAAGATATTAACTGGGCTGGTTTTGCCGCGAAAAATTAGGTGTATGCTTTTCATGCCGTCAAATTGACAAAAATCAGCCATAATTAATTGCCCAAATTTTTCAGTAAAACTGACATCAAAGCTAGCCATTTTGGTGTTCAAAGTAGCTAAGCTAACATTGTCAAGCATATCATTGTGGTAGTAGGGAGCCTCGTGATTAACATGGGCAATAGCATAATCACCAATGGTGCTATAACTATGAGAAAACTGCACAGAGTGCAATAATGCCCCTAAGGCTAAAGTCACTGAAGCGGCAATGGCTAAGGTGAGTTTACTGCGGCGTCGCTGTTGTTGGTGACTGGCTAATGATTGTCGTAAAATTAATTTTTCAGGCAAATTTTCTGGTATTGAAACCTGTAATGCATCGGCAATTTTAGTATCTAATACACCTAGATCGTCAGCAAACTTTTGCTTAGTCGCGTCATCTTTTATAGCTTTGAGTATATCAGCATCCTTAGTATTGGGATCTGCATACATAGCTCGTCTGAATTGCAAATCATCCATTGTGTTGACCTCGTTGATTGGGTTGTTTATCTACAGCATCTTTCAATTGATTGCGCGCTCGAAATAATCGCGTCATCACAGTGTTCTTGTTCAAATTCAGTATAGTGGCAATTTCTTCACCACTAAATCCGCCTAACACTTGCAAGACCAGTGGTTCACGATATTCTTCTGGCATGGCGGCGATCTTTTCTCTTAACCAATGATTTTCAATTTCTTGTTCGTTACTAAGCGATTGTGTATCTGTGATCGAGGTTTCTTCATATTCGCTCATCTCAAAGCGCTTGCGTTCAAAACGCCGCGCATTTTCTCGTCTGAGAATAGTGATCAGCCAAGGCTTTGCTGCTTTTTCATCTTTTAGTGAATCCAAAGCTCGCCAAGCGCGCAAAAAGGTTTCTTGCACTAAGTCTTCAGCAATGTGTTTGTTTTTACACAACCAATAGGCATAGCGATATAAATCGCCATGCAACGCTTTTACTAATGCTTCGTATCTTACTTGTTTAGTCGCCATATCATTAGAGACCTGAGCTTGACGATTTTTATTTCTAATTATTTTTTTTATCATGAAATGAGTCACAGCCACGCTATATTACATAGATTAACCGCATTGCTTGTTATCTGTTTGTAGTGCAATAAGTTGATCAAAATAAATCAACAGGTGACATGTTAACCCCGAACCGTGGTTCAGGGTTAACAGTTTTTATCGATCAGGGGTTTAATGACAGAATAGGTTGGCTGGCAGCTTGTTTAGTTTGTTTGTTTATTTGCTGGATACTGGCGAACAGTGCTTGTCCTTGCCAAGCTTGCGTTGTCTTAGCAAATAACGAACGCTGTAGTTCATCAATCGCGGCATTAAAAGCGGTATTTTCTAGCTGAGCACAAACTTCGGCAATGGTTGCGCATTGCATTGCTGCGGTTTGATTAAACCATGGCACAATCAGCTCTATCGCCTGCTGTCCGTTGCTTTGTTTACAAGCGGCTAGCAGAGCCAAGTATGGATCCTTGACGTTAACGGCACGGCTAACTGAGCCCTTAGAGGAAAGATCATTAGCACTTGTAGCGCCGCGTTTATTGGCTGCTTTTGCTGATTGCTTTTGCCATAAATAACTAGTTAACCAAGCGCAACAAGTGAATAGCCACAACCCCAGAAATAGCCATTGCAACCAGCTTGATTGTGGCACATATACGATTTGTGGTGCACTGGCAGCGTCTTGCTGGCTTAATACTTCCGCAGCTACTTCCGCTTGGCCGGGTAAGACTGTAATGGTTTGTGCGGCTATAGTGGCTTGCTCATACCTATTGGTAACAGTATTCCACCAAGGAATGATGATCTCGGGTAATTCAAAGTCACCCGCCTTACTGGCGACTAAGGCAAACTTGTATACCTTTTGACTGACTAAACGACCTTGATTAATTCCGGTGTGCAGTTGTGCTTGGTCGGGGTAAACTTTGACGCCTGCAGGCACTGGCATCGGTAAATCAGGTAACTGCTCTTCTGATAAACCTGCGGCAGTCAAGGTGATAATGCGGGTGATGGGCTCGCCAACGGTAAACGTATCAATACTGGGTTGCCACTCTTGATCGAGTACTAACAACTCACTGGGCAACCATGCTCCTTGATAGTCATCAGGCATAGGTTTGACTGTTAAAGTAATGTCATCAGCGATAACACTGATAGGTTTAGTGTCTGCAAAACTTAAAAAGTTACTGCGCCGGCGTGATTGCACCATAATTTCACCATTAAAAACCGGTGAATTCAGGGTGAATGTGCCACTTTTCTGCGGACTAATGGTATAAGTGCGTTCAATCACCCGATAACGCCGACCATTAACTATGGTGTCGCTTTCAGCATCTTTGCCTATCTGCTTGATATTGGCATCAGCTAAGCTTGGTTCAGTTAAACTGCCTCTTTTTAATTCTGCAGCAAAATGCAATTTAACCACTAAACTGACTTGTTGTTGTACGTATAATTCTTGGCTAGATATTTCGGTGCTAATAAAAATGTCTTGTTGTTGGCTTAGCTGAGGATCCGTGGCAGCGACAACTTCAATTTGTATAGGTTGTGTGCTTGATTGTTCAACGGTGAGCGCTGGAATAGTAAAATCACCCGTTTGCCGGGCAATTAACACCGTAGACCAAGTGGTAGTTCGGGTGGTTTTAAAGTTGACCATACTGGTTTGCGAGCTCACCGAGGTTCTGCCAACAATGAAATCTTTCAGCAATACTGAAGTATCTAATGCGCTTCGGTTAATGTCGTCATCAGCAGTAACTTTTAACATAAAAGATTCGTTGACCATTACTGGGTTTTTATCGACGGTTGCTGTTACCGACAAAAAAGCTTGTGCATGCCACGAAAATGTCACTGCAAGCAGTGTTAAAAAATAAAGAAATAATTTTACCACTTTTTCTTCACTCCCATACTGCTGCGGTTGCCTTGCCTTTTTTGATATTCTAATTGCATTTTATTTCTTAGTAGTAAGTAAGGATCATCGGTTACTTTGTTGAGTAGCTGTTGATGCTTTTGCGCGGTTTCTTTGTCTTGTTGAGATTGTTGCTCAACTTGCCCTTGCTGTTGCTGCTGCTCTTTCTTTTCTTGTTCAGACTGCTGCTCAGACTG
>JBELHO010000070.1:3839-13357 GCA_042091375.1 Thalassotalea sp.
AACTCTTCAAGTAAGGCTTTATTTGCTTTGGCATCTTGATGATCAGGTGCTTTAGCAATGGCTTGATCATAAGCGGCAATCGCTTGCTCTAATTGTTGTAGTTTGGCTAAGGCGTTACCTTGGTTATATAGTGCATCGGCACTGTCACTTTGTTGAAAGGCAGCTAACGCTTGTTGATAATTGCCGGCCTGATAATGGGCACTGCCTTGCCACATGGGATCAGTAAACTGTTGTGCAGCACTGGTGAAGTCTTTTTGATCAAAGCTTTTTTGCCCTTGTTGATCTTTGGTTTTCCATAAGTCCTGCCAAATATTGGCATGCACTGGCTGTGCCGTATTGATCATTAAACCCACAGGCAGAGCAGCTAATAATACCCCTCGTCTAAAGTAACCTAGCACCAAAGGTAACAATAGCAGTAATAGATAGGGGCCAAATTCTTGCCATTGATCACCGCTATTGTCATTTTCCGATTGCTTGTCAATAGTACTGTCTAATATATGATCACTTAATTCGCTAATGTCACTATCATCATTGCGTAAAGTCACAAAATTGCCGCTAGCGCGTTGAGTAACCGCTGCTAATCTTGTGGGTATTAGCTTGGGAATAACAATAGCCCCCTTGTCGTCTTTCAACAATTGGCCATTACTGAGTTTAATGGGAGCGCCAGCAGTGGTGCCTATAGCCATAATATTAATGCGATAGGGATGATCATCTAACCATTGGTAAATATCGGCACTGTCTTCATAATCTATGCCATCAGTGAACCAATAAATATCACCGCTTAAATGCCCGGCATTTTTTAACATTTCTGCCGCCAATACTAGCGCTGATAATGGGTTACTGCCGGCTTCTGGCATAAGATCAGGGGTTAACGACGGCAGTAATAAGGCAATATTATTTACGTCTTCAGTGAGGGGACTAATAGTAAATGCATCGCCAGCATAGGCAATTAAGCCGATGTCGCCTTCGTTGATATAAGACAGTAGATCGGTGGCTTTATAACGCGATCTAGTCAGCCTATTGGGCTTAACATCTGTGGCGTACATTGAATATGACATGTCCATGATGATCACTGAGCCTTTGGCTACTTGATATACTGGCTGTGGTAATTTTTGCCAAGTGGGACCTGCTAACGCCAGTACTGCGATGATGCCAACAATAGCCGGTATGGTTAACGACATGGGCTTGCCTTGTTGGCTGTCATCAATTAACAAGCTACTGAGGTGCTTGGGCAGTAATTGTTGCCATCCAGATTGACTGACACGGTATTTTTTTAATAGGTAAATAGCGATAATCACCAGTAGGATCGCGGCTAACCAAAGGGGACGTATAAAGTGAAAATCAGCCATTGATGTTACCTTGTGCTTG
Source organism: Thalassotalea sp. (assembly GCA_042091375.1). Taxonomy (GTDB): domain Bacteria; phylum Pseudomonadota; class Gammaproteobacteria; order Enterobacterales; family Alteromonadaceae; genus JBELHO01. The sequence continues at coordinate 5,208 of JBELHO010000070.1, forward strand.
TCTTTGCTTAAATAGGTGAGAAAAATGCAGCCAAATAATAGCTAAAAAAGCCAGTGAAAAAGCCAAAGTCAACGGATAATAAAATAACGCAGTGAGAGGGCGCATTTGTTGCTGATCTTGCTCTACCGGCTCTAATTGGTCAAGTAGTTGATAAATGTCATTCATATCGGCACTGCTTCTGGCGCGAAAATATTGGCCATTAGTTTGTTCGGCTATATTGATCAAGGATTTTTCATCGAGATCACTTGATGGATTGACTTGTCGTTGTCCAAACAGCGATTGCTGGATCATCACATCGGCTCCAATACCGATAGAATAGATGGTGATACCTTTAGCTACTGCCAACTCAAGGGCTTGCTCTGGGGTGATTTTTCCGGCGGTATTTTGCCCATCGGTCAGTAACAACAAAACCTTATTTGATTGTTTTTTCTGATCAAAGCGCTTTACTGCTAAGGCAATAGCATCGCCAATGGCGGTTTGTTTACCGACTAAGCCCAATACCGCTTCGTCTAACATTTGTTGAACTGTGTTGCGATCAAAGGTCATTGGGGTTTGCATATAGGCATCGTCGCCGAATAAGATCAAGCCGAGTCGATCGCCCACTCTGCGTTCAATAAAGTCACCTAATACTTCTTTCAGCATGGTTAAACGATTCACCGCATTGCCGTTGAGTACCATATCTTCAATTTGCATACTGCCAGACAAATCGACAGCGACCATCATTTCTCTGCTCTCCGTCGGTATATTGACTGCTTCGCCTAGCCACTGTGGTTGTGCAGCAGAAACGACCAACAATAGCCAAAGTAATATAAGTAATAGTAAAGGTGAGCGCTTGTTAGTGTCGTTGCCATGACTGGCTTGTAAACCTAAGGTAAGGGTAGGCATACGCAAAGCGGCGGCTTCGCTTTTGCTTTTAGCGGGCAACCAGTAAATTAACAAGGGAAGTGGCAATGCCAGAAAAACCCAAGGTAAGGCAAATTCGATCATTGGCTAGCTCCAGATGATAATGGGCTATTTTTCACTGAGCTACTCGTGGCAGTGGCAATTTGTGCGGTATTGTCATTTTGTAGTTCATCACTGTGTTGTGCTGTTTTGTTATTTTGTGGTGGCAAAGCATGCTTGATCCACAGTTGTGCGGCTTGTTTAAGCTGATCATCTGTGGTTGCTAACTCGTTTTTGGTGTAGCGACTAGTAAAGGCGGGCTGCGATTGTTCAGCAAAATCACCTTGCTGTTTACTGGGCAAACAGCTGATCATAAACTGCTGTAATTGTTCACCAAATAGCGGCGCTACTGTCTGTCGGGGAAAATACTGCAATGCCGCCCATTTCAATAGGTTCATGATGTTATCATTTTGATTTACTGTGCTGGTATCCATAGTGTTCAGCATTTTCAGTGCTTGTCGTTTGGCTTTGTTTAAACGATATGACTTAAGTGCAACAATAAATAACCAAGTAATTATTGCTATCACCAAAGCTGCTAATATCCACCATCCTGGCGCTAACGGATAATTGGCGATTTGCTCAGGCAAATGAATGTCTTTTAATTGTGCTAACGGGTCCATCAATAGGCTCCATTGTTTAACTGGTTTTCTAGGCTTTGCGCCGCTGAAAAGTGCAATAACCTCGCCCCTGCTTTACTGAGTAATGCTTGCTGTTTCTCGGCGTATTGCTCTGCTTGCTGGCGGTATTGTGTCGCAACCAATTTATCACCTAAAGTCAATTGCTGTTTGTTTTTACCATCAGTGATATTGACATTGAGCCGTTTGGCACTGCTGGGTAAATTGTGCTCTAGGGGATCGGCAATTAAACAAACCACCAACTCACAGTGTTGACTGACACTGGATAGATGTCGAATCGCTTCTTGAGTGATGTGGAAGCCGTCGGTGATCACATAGACCAAACTGCCGGGGCGGGCTATTTGTCGGATGCGCAAACAATTTTGTTGAAAGTACAAGGCTGATTCGATTGGTTTGCTTTGATCTTTTATCGCGTCTTGTTGACTGTTTTCATGGGTGGTGATTAATGCGTGTAGATAATGCAATACCCCTTGTTGCCTGCTGCGCGGTTTAAGTTCGTGGTGTTGATTGTGATTAAATACAACGCCGCCAATGCGATCACCACGGCCAGCAGCATGCCAGGCCACCAGAGCTGCAAGGTGGGCGGCTTGTACAGACTTGAATAACAGCTGACTGCCAAACAACATATTATTGCTGAGATCGGTTGCAATAAGCACCGGCCGTTCAATTTCTTCACGAAACAATTTGGTGTGGGTTTTACCCGTGCGGGCGGTTACGCGCCAATCAATAGAACGAATATCGTCACCGTTTTGGTATTGCCGCACTTCATCAAATTCCATGCCTCGTCCTTTCGAACGAGCAAGGTAATTGCCACTCATTTTTCCTTGCAGATTGTTACTGCCAGCTAAATTGATTAAAGACGATTTCTGCTTATATTGGATCAATTCGTCAATAGTCAAGCTGACACCGCTGGTGTTTAATTGGCGCAATAGTGCCGCTACATTCGGCGAATTAATGTCGGTAGATTTTTTAAACCACATAGTTATTATTCAACTACCTCAAGAAACGGCCACTAAACTCAGCAGATGATCGAGTAACTGATTGGTGTCAATACCTTCGGCTTCGGCTTGATAAGTCAGCAAAAGTCGATGGCGTAACACATTGTGGAAAACCGCTTGCACATCTTCGGGGCCGACAAAGTCTCGACCTTGCAACCATGCACGTGCTCTAGCACATCGATCTAGCGCAATAGTGGCACGCGGGCTAGCACCAAAAGCCAACCATTGCTTGAGTTTGTCATCATATTTTTCAGGTTGGCGGGTTGCCATAATTAAATCAACAATGTAGTTCTCGATGGCTGCAGACATATGAATTTGCATCACCTGTTCACGAGCAGCAAAAATATCTGCTTGAGAGATTTCACTGACCGCTTGCTTAGCCTGATTAATGGCTTCGCCGCGATTGAGTTTTAAGATCTCGAGTTCACTTTCGGCATTGGGGTAATCAATTTCAATGTGCATCAAAAATCGATCGAGTTGTGCTTCCGGCAGTGGGTAAGTTCCCTCTTGCTCTATGGGGTTTTGGGTTGCCATCACTAAAAATAAATCGGGCAAGGGGTAGGTGTGCCGGCCAACAGTTATTTGTCCTTCGGCCATGGCTTCGAGCAAGGCTGATTGCACCTTAGCCGGTGCGCGGTTGATTTCATCAGCTAATACTAAATTGCGGAATAAAGGCCCAGGTTGAAAAACAAATGAACCGTCTTCTGGACGATAAATATCGGTACCGGTTAAATCTGCAGGTAATAAATCGGGGGTGAATTGCACCCGATGAAAATCGGCTTCTATGCCATCGGCTAAGGCGTTAATGGCTCTGGTTTTTGCTAATCCTGGAGGGCCTTCTACTATCAAGTGACCGTTAGCTAGAAGGGCAATAAGTAAATTTTCTACTAATGCCTGTTGTCCAATAATTTGTTGCGATAAGTACTCTTTTAACGAAGAAAAATGCTCTATGGCCATAATATAACAGTTCTTTTTGTTTTTACCTGTTGTTGCACTGAACAGCATGCAAAGTTGCACAGTGACAAAGGTAGTGATTGTGATTAAAAATATTCGACTACAGGATCTATATATGGTTCCTGCTATAAAAAACAAGCAACAACAAATTAAAAATTACTTGAATATTTGAATATTAATTTTGCGCAATGTTAACGGTGAACATCAATGGCAATAATTGCCAGTGTTCATTGCAAACAAGTGCCATTATCACTGCTATAGTAATGACCAGTTGCACAATTTAAATTATTCGTTAAAATTGAGCTATTACAGCAAGAGGTCTGACCTGTTGTTTTGCCACTATTTGAGGAAGCAGTATGACAATTAAATTACAAACGACCAAAGGGGAACGCATTGCGGTAGTTGCTGGTTTACGCACTCCTTTTGCTAAACAAGCCAGTGCTTTTCACGGAGTACCTGCGGTTGATTTAGGAAAAATGGTGGTTAATGAATTACTCAACAAACACGATGTAGATCCTAAAATCATTGACCAATGTGTATTTGGCCAAGTAGTACAAATGCCTGAAGCTCCTAATATTGCTCGCGAGATAGTGTTGGGTACTGGGATGAATGTTCACACTGATGCTTATAGTGTTTCTCGGGCTTGTGCGACAAGTTTTCAATCAACCGCCAATGTAGTTGAGTCTATTATGGCTGGGTTAACTGATGTTGGGATTGCCGGCGGCGCTGATTCATCGTCTGTTGCGCCTATTGGTGTTTCCAAAAAGTTTGCGCGAACTCTGTTAGATCTCAGTAAAACAAAAACCTTAGGGCAAAAATTAGCGCTGATACGCAAATTGCGTTTTAAAGACATATTACCTGTTCCCCCAGCCGTTGCCGAATATTCGACGGGACTGTCTATGGGGCAAACCGCCGAGCAAATGGCGAAAACTCATGGCATTACCAGGCAAGCACAAGATGAATTGGCTCACCGCTCCCACACCTTGGCTACTGAAAGTTGGCAACAAGGTAAATTAGCCGATGAAGTAATGGCTGCTCACCCCGAGCCTTTCGGTGCTTTCATTGAAAAAGACAACTGCATTCGAGAAAACTCTGAATTAGCTGCATACGCAAAGCTTCGCCCAGTGTTTGATCGCAAACACGGCTCAGTCACTGCCGCCAACAGCACCGCATTAACCGATGGCGCTTCAGCGGTATTGTTAATGCGCGAAGGGCGAGCCAAAGAACTCGGTTATAAGCCGCTGGGTTACATTCGCAGTTATGGTTTTGCCGCCATTGATGTTTGGCAAGATATGTTAATGGGGCCTAGTTTTGCCTCACCAATTGCGTTAAAACGCGCGGGAATGGAATTAGCTGATTTAGATTTGATCGAAATGCATGAAGCCTTTGCTGCACAAGCCTTAGCTAACGTAAAAATGTTTGCCAGCGAAAAGTTTGCACAACAACACTTAGGCCGAGACAAGGCGATAGGTGAAATTGATATGGACAAGTTTAATGTAATGGGTGGTTCACTAGCATATGGTCATCCATTCGCTGCAACCGGCACCCGTTTGATCGTCCAAACCTTAAATGAACTCAATCGCCGTGGTGGTGGTACCGGACTGACAACTGCCTGTGCGGCAGGAGGCTTAGGTGCAGCAATGATAGTGGAGACAGACTAATGAGCGAACAACAAAATAGCAACACACCAGAGGCAAGCAAGCCAAGCAGTTTTAGTTTAGTGCAACAAGACAACGGCATCGCGCACTTAAATATCGATGTCGTCGGCGAATCAATGAACACCTTAAAAGCTGAGTTCATTGATGAAATTTCTGTAATGTTGGATAAAATTGAAGCAGATAATGCCATAAAAGGCATAGTGCTATTAAGTGGTAAAGCTGATTCCTTTGTGGCTGGCGCTGATATTAATATGATCAGCCAATGTACAACCGCTGAACAAGCCACCACCATATCACGGCAAGGGCAAGTGATCTTTGACCGCATTGAACAACTAAAAACACCGGTAGTCGCAGCCATTAATGGTGTCTGTTTAGGTGGTGGCCTAGAATTAGCTATGGCCTGTCATGCCCGTATTTGTAGCGATAGTCCAAAAACCGCCTTGGGTCTGCCCGAAGTGCAATTGGGTATTTTACCCGGTAGTGGCGGTACGCAACGCTTGCCACAACTGGTTGGTATTCAAAAGGCACTAGACATGATGCTAACGGGCAAACAGCTCAGAGCCAAACAGGCATTAAAAGCCGGTTTAGTTACTGATGTAGTGGCCAACAGCGTACTGGTTGAAGTGGCAGAAAAGCTGATTTTATCAGGTAAAATCAACGCTAAAAAAGCAACCAAAACACCAATGCTGAGCAAATTTTTAGAAGGCACGGCCATTGGTCGAAAAGTACTTTTTGGGCAAGCGACTAAAACCGTATTGGCAAAAACCAAAGGTAACTATCCCGCACCATTAAAAATTATTGATAGTGTCAAAGTCGGTATTGAGCAATCTTCAGAAAAGGGCTATCAAGCAGAGGCGAAACACTTTGGCGATCTAGTCATGAGCCCGGTATCTGCGCAGTTACGTCGATTGTTCTTTGCTACTACAGAAATGAAAAAAGAACCCGGTGTTGCTGGCGTTGAACCATTAGCCACCAACAAAGTGGCTATATTAGGCGGTGGTTTAATGGGCGGTGGTATTGCATTTGTCACGGCGACTAAAGCCGGTATCCCAGTGCGCATTAAAGACATAGCCCAGCAAGGTATTCACCATGCGTTAAAGTACAGTTTTGACTTGCTCAACAAAAAAGTTAAACGTCGCTTCATGGCCAAAAGTGCCATGCAAAAACAAATGGCGATGATCACTGGTACCACTGACTACAGTGGTTTTAAGCATACTGATCTAGTCATAGAAGCGGTGTTTGAAGACTTATCGTTAAAGCAACGCATGGTCGCAGACATTGAGCAGCACTGCCAAGAGACCACTATTTTCGCCAGTAATACCTCGAGTTTACCGATAGGGCAAATTGCCGCCAAAGCTGCAAGACCAGAGAATGTTATTGGTTTACATTACTTTTCGCCGGTTGACAAAATGCCCTTAGCCGAAATTATTGCCCACGAAAAAACCTCTGAGCAAACTATTTCTACTACGGTTGCACTGGCTAAGCGTCAAGGCAAAACCCCGATAGTCGTTAAAGATCAAGCTGGCTTTTACGTCAACCGTATTTTAGCGCCTTATATGAACGAAGCCGCGGTTATTTTATTAGCTGGTGAGCCCATTGAAAAACTCGACAAAGCACTGGTTAAATTTGGTTTCCCAGTTGGCCCTATTCAATTACTCGACGAAGTCGGTATTGATATTGGTGCTAAAATCGGCCCGATATTGCAAGCCGAGCTAGGTGAGCGCTTTAGCCCACCTGCGGCTTTCGAGCAATTAATCAAAGATGGTCGGTTAGGTAAAAAAGTCAAAAAAGGTTTTTACCAATACAAGGGCAGTAAAAACAAACAAGTTGATAAATCCGTCTATAGCTTATTAAACATTACCGAAAACAGCCAACTGAGCAGTGAGTATATTACTCAGCGCTGTGTCTATATGATGCTCAATGAAGCGGTGCGTTGTTTAGATGAGGGAATTATTCGCAATGCCCGTGACGGTGATATTGGTGCTATCTTTGGTATTGGTTTCCCACCGTTTTTGGGAGGACCATTTCGCTATATAGATACAATAGGTGCAGACACTATAGTTAAACGCATGAATGAATGGCAGAGCAGTTTAGGTGAGCGCTTTGCCCCATGTGAAAAATTAGTTGCCATGGCTGAAAATAATCAAACTTTCTATGATTAAAAACCTAGTACATTCGGCAACTATTCACCGTAAATGCTGGCAAGAATTGGTATGAGATAGGCGATAAAATGCCATTTATTTCATCTCTTTATAGTTAAGGTTTGGCAAGATAAAGCTGAACAAATGTGCTGATGTTCACAGTCGATAATCTGCTTTAAGGCGATTATCGACTTTTTATTTTATAGATGGTTATGTTTTATTTGGCTACGTGCATTTTCATCGGTTTGCTTACCGACTCATCCCGGTTAACGCCGGTTAACGCCGGTTAATAGCGGTTAATAGCGGTTAATGGCAGCTGAGTTTTGCAAATTTATTTGACCGGAAAATAATTTAGATTTATTACTCTAAAACATTTGAATAAAAGCTCTAAAGTAACTATAATACCCACCGTTAATTCAGCTTGTTTCCCCTTTTCATTAAGTAGGTCGGCGTATTTATGTTGATATTCATGGTTTTCACTGCATTGCTTTGTTCTATATTTTTTTATTGTCAGGCGTTAAAAAGTGGTTTAGGCCAAAAGCGCTGGGCTTGTGCAGGATTAATGTTTGGACCTTTTATTTGGCCAATGTTTTGTATGAAAAAAAGAATGAAGTGTTATCAACTATTTGGCTTTGATCACCTAATACTTAGGGCCTAATACTCAAGGGCCTAATACTCAAGGGCTTATATTCAAGCCCTAATACTCCAGTGCTCAAGGGCTAATACTCCAGCATTCAAGCCCTAACACTTAATCTCTAAAGCCCTAACACCTAATCTCTAAAGCATAATACCTAAGCACTCAAGCCCTAATACCTGAGCCCT
>JBELHO010000071.1:0-3833 GCA_042091375.1 Thalassotalea sp.
AGAGCAAATAATAAGACAGGGATTAAAAACCAATACAGATAATGCAGATGTCAGTGAATTTAGAGAATTTGCCAAAGAGGTAGCTGAAATTCAAACAGATTTTACTACCTTGGGACAACCCAATGAAGCAGACAAGGCAATTATGCAAAAAAATCTTGCTCCCGACCAATTAGTGCGCACTCTTGTCGTCGATAGAATGAGTAGAAATGATGATGGCTTTTATCATTGGTATTGTGATGATGACGCCGAAAATTCTGAAGAAAGTTGTGGAAACCACAATTTCTATTTGTATCAAGATACGGAAAATCAAAAAATACATATTATTCCTTGGGATCTTGACGCTGCTTTTGAAAATTTGAGCTCTGAGAAAAGTCCTGTAACTTATATTGAAGATGATTGGAATGCAATTAGTAATAACTGTGACGTTTTTCTATCAGGTATTTTTCAAATTGGTCAACGATCTGCCGCTTGCGATAAATTAATGGGCGCATTTACCTTGTATGAACAACAATTCAATGAGCTTAAACAGTTGTTTATAGAGCAGTTGTTTAATAGCGAAACCATCGATCAGCAAATTGACACATGGGCTGAGCAAATTCAATTAGCAGTTCAACAAGCAAACACAAATTTTGATGACCAACCTTCTGTTACTGAATGGCAACAAGCTGTTGAACAATTAAAGCAAGATATTGCAAATTCATTAGTTGATGAAGGGGAGTCTGACTAGTGAATTAGTCATTGCTGTTGTGTGACTGAATTGTTTGATGGCAACGTCCATCAAAGGTTAACAAATGGGCATAATACTGAGGTTATCTCTGTGCCCACTTTGTGTCAGCTCAGGCACAGTTAAACAGAAAGACAAGTGACACCACGCAGCGATTTTTTATCTATGGCTGCTTTTGATCAAACCTCTCATAGCGGGTCTTTGAAATGACCTAAGGTTGCCAGTGAAATTTGCGCTAGTTGCGCAGCTGATCATACCTTGGTTTGCTAAAAAATATCTGTGTAAACAATCTAGGTAAAAAATAATTTGGAGCAATAATGAATTGTACTACAACCGAAAACGCAATAATTGAAGAGTTACAAAATTTCAACAGTCATCGTTTGTGTGATTTATCAAACGCTCAATTAATGGATCGGGTTGATACTAAATTTGTGACTACCACTTCTGAATTAGCTAGGTTGCTGCCTAAGTTAGCTAGTCTTTGCACTATATTAGAGGTTGATGGTCGGCGTACCTCTAAATACGAAAACCTTTATTACGATAGTGAATCGCTGCGATTTTATCATCAACATCACAACGGTAAGCTCAATCGATACAAAGTGAGAAAGCGAACCTACAGTGAGCAGGCGCAATCTTTTTTAGAAGTAAAATTTAAAAATAATAAAGATCGCACGGTTAAATCAAGGATCCCATCTTCGCAATATAGCATTGATGACACTGAGCAACGCTTTATTAATGCATTTGGGCTAGCAGAATATCATTTAGTGCCCAGACAAGATTGCAATTACTCGCGCATCGCTTTTGCCAATGAACAAACTGCTGAGCGATTAACCATTGATATTAATTTGTGTTACAGAGACCGTCAAACGCAAAAAAAAATCGCCCTCAGGGGGTTGGTGATCATAGAATTAAAACAAGCGCAATTGCACCGCAACTCGGCACTTTATCAAACCTTAAAAAAGCAAAACTTAAGGCCGTGTTCATTCAGTAAATATTGTATTGGTATGAGTTTGCTCAATCAGCAGAAATTAAAACTCAATCGCTTTAAATCTTCGCTTCTTCACCTCAAAAAAGTATCTGGAGTATCGCTATGATAGATAACACCAAATTTATCTTAACTTATGATTTTGCCACTCAGTTTTTAGTCAATATAGCTTCACTTTTTCTACTACTTCGCTTTATCTACTACAGAAATGCTGCTCACCGAGAGTCGTTAACCGGCTTTATCATGTTTGGCAACGGTGTATTTTTAGTTACCGCATTACTGCATAATGTTGACATGTCGATAGGCTTTGCCTTCGGTCTGTTCGCGGTATTTTCAATGTTGCGCTATCGCACTGAGACCTTGACCGTTAGAGATATGACTTACTTATTTATTTTAATTGCCATTGCACTGATCACTGCGCTGAGCAAACTTGCTTTAATTGAGTTACTCCTCGTCAATGGTTTTTTGTGTGGGCTTGCTGCTTTTTGTGAAACAACGCTGCTGGCAAAAAACATCACAGTTAAGGACGTTGTGTACGAAAAAATTGATCTTATTAAAACTGACAAATACCGTGAATTGATCAGTGATTTAGAACAGCGTTTAGGCTATAAAATAGAGCGAGTAGACATTGGCGAAGTTGATTTTATGAGAGATACTGCGGTTATTAAGGTGTTTTATAATGAACAGAGCACAAAGTCGATTCAACAGTTTTCGGTTAGCGTGCTAGAAAACGAGCGGTCTCCGGCAAATATAAAGGAACAGATGTAACAATGCCCTCTTTTTTAAAACTAACATTGCTATTAGTCAGCAGTATGACCTTAGTACCTGTTGCATTTGCGGATAGCAGTAAATTTCAATTTGACGGTAAAATCATGATTGATGTCAACCAATTCGATGGCGTACACAAACAAACTGATAATACCGATAGCACATCTAGAATCGAGCTGCGCAGGGCAAAGCTCAATGTAAAATACCGAGTTAACGAGGACTGGAAAACTAAAGTTCAGCTGGCAGTTAACCGCGATGATGAGATTGAAATTAAAAGTTTTACAGCAAAATATACCGGGCTTTCTTTTGCTGATATTACTTTAGGTAAATTTAAAGAGCCATTTTCATTGGAGTATTTAATCAGTGCATCAGAGCTTACCTCTATTGAACGCAGTGCGCCTACCTCGGCATTTGCCCTTGGTTACCAGTATGGGGTGAGTATAGAGTCACTGAAAAACAATAACAGCTGGCAAGTGGGGATTTTTGATGCCAGAGGTAAGGGTGACAGCGATAATGCGTTTGCCTTAACCGCTAGAGGAACTCAGCGTTTTATCGGCAAACAACAACACCATTGGTTACACCTAGGTATATCTGCTAGCTTACGTCAAGGTGGGCAACAGCAATACAGGATCAACGAGCGAGCCGAAGTCTATTCTGGCAAGCGAATTATTAAAAGTAGCAAACTCCACGCCGATACCATTGAGCAAATAAGTTTAGAAAGTATCTGGAACAAACAACAATTTAGCTTACAAGGTGAGCTTTTTCATCAATCGGTAAAAGTAAAGCCCAATATGGGTGATGCAGATAGCCAATATGCCGGTTACTACTTACAAGCCAGCTACCGTTTATCGGGGGAGCCAATGCTTTATAAAAAATCAAAAATTGCCGGTGTGATCGCCGATAGCCCATCAGGGGCGTGGGAGTTGACTGCCAGATACTCATACCTAGATGCAATGGATAATGACCAAGGCAGCAAAGCAAAAAGCCAAACCATTGGTGTCAATTACTATGTAAACCAAGCCTTTAGAGTGATGTTAAATCTGCAGCGAACTGAGCTTGAAGGCAACAGCAATACGTTTGACGACACAGGTAAATCAGCATCATTTCGTCTGCAATGGGACTTTTAACAAGCCGTCATACATAAGCAGGTGTCAATTACTATGTAAACCAAGCCTTTAGAGTGATGTTAAATCTGCAGCGAACTGAGCTTGAAGGCAACAGCAATACGTTTGACGACACAGGTAAATCAGCATCATTTCGTCTGCAATGGGACTTTTAACAAGCCGTCATACATAAGCAGGTGTCAATTACTATGTAAACCAAGCCTTTAGAGTGATGTTAAATCTGCAGCGAACT
>JBELHO010000071.1:3933-9107 GCA_042091375.1 Thalassotalea sp.
CTGCAGCGAACTGAGCTTGAAGGCAACAGCAATACGTTTGACGACACAGGTAAATCAGCATCTTTTCGTCTGCAATGGGACTTTTAACAAGCCGGCATACATAAGTAATAGTTACACTAACTGTCACGCCAAGTGGCCGCTTTTGCCATTTTAACCACTATTCAGGATTTCAAGGCATAGGGATTTAGATGCAGTTTGCACTGTTTTCTAGCTATTACTTACAGCAATTAGGTGATTGTGAATTAGTCAATAGAGCATGGTTTGCATCGTTGTTTGAACCTAGGGAACATGACTTTTATTGACCGCAAGGTGTTCAACAACACATTGTTGGCGAGCTTGACAAAGTGAGCAACAGGTCGGCTTTTTGTGGTTTACACATTAAAGACAATCAAATTGTCGCAACAGCCAATTTACCAGATATTTTCGCCAAAAAAGGCTTACTAGGTTAATGGGTTTGGCAATCTTTAACCTCTCAAGGTTATGCCAGCTTTTGTCTGGTTTAGTTAATCAACATCGCCAAAAAGCGTTTAGTGTGCAATCTCTTTAAGCCGAAGTACCAGCCAATAATCCTGTTTCAAAACATAGTTTATTAGAGCATGGATTTAAGGTTAATGATAAAACAGTTGATCTTATCATCTTAAACCATCAGTTTTTAGCTAGTGCAAAGCTCAGGTTAAACAATATATAACAACGCAGAGACAGTATGAGTATTATTTTGCACGCTAATAAACAGGTTAACTAGCTTTAGGATATAGCTGTTTGCAAGTTAATGTTTATATCTGCCTAGATTTGTTATAAATTTATCCAGATGGGCAATTTAATGTGGCGAGAGCAGAGCAAAATAGCGCAGCCTTTGTCAACATATTAACGCTTTGAGTAAATCATAAATAACAACAAAGACTCAATACTAAAAAATAAACAAGAGGGCAATAGCTGAAAATGTCTGAATACAATCCTGTCTACATGGTTGCTGTTGCCGAGCAATTGGCTTTTGTCAGTGCGTTCTTGGGGGGGATTTCGGCAACGATTTTGTTCACCATAGTGGTGTTTACTTCGCAGAAAAAATCGGTCAACTGGATCGTCTCATCGTCAGCATTAGCGGCATCGAGCTTATTGATTGCGGTTGTCGCCTCATGGCGGATAACTATCTTGCTGCACCCATCTCTTCCCATTGAGGTCAACCCCGATCTACTCGATGTCCTCTGGAAGGGCATGCTGTTGGGCTATGGCTTGGGTTTTTTTAGTTTATTGGTTAGTATCGGCTTATCGGGTTGGCTGCGCAGTAAACGAGACGGCATGATCACTTCTGGTATCGCCTTAGTTGCCTTAGTTTTCTTTGTGATGGCCACGCCTTTTGGCGCGTGATCATCGGCAAGCGCGCTGGTGTTAGGTAAAATTTTTAAGGTGATGCTGGCGGAAAATATCAATACTTTTTGTTTTCAGCGCTTGGCCACAATAATATGCCGGAAACCTTTGCAACTGTCAGCGATTGGATCATCCACCTGACAAATATGCCCTGATTGCTACCATACTTGTCGTACACTAAAGGAAATGCAACGATGCGTATATCTTGGTTACAAACCACCTTAGTGTTATTTTTTGTGTCAGGGTGTGCTGAAAGGGCCATAGACATTAGCGATCAACAAGGCAAAATAGTAGGCAATTGCATTGCTGGCTACGATTGGCATTTTTATGGCCTTGCCGACTCAATTGATTATATGCTGTACCAATGTGCCAAAGACGCCATTGCCAAAGGCTTAACAATATCAGATCCAAGATTACTGACCCTTGACTTTACCCTACCTCAACCGCCTGAGGGTAAATCGTGGAATAAAAAATTAGCCCTGTCTGCATTTCATAATGGCAAGATCACAGAAACCGAGTTAGGTTATATTTTGGCGGAAATAGAATATCAATATCAACAGCTTATTTGGCAAGCAGAAAATCAATTGGCCAGTGGTAAAATCACCAAGGCTGAATTTAATCAAGTGATTAAAAATGCTAAATTTACTTGGCTTGGCTCCTAAAATACTTAGTCATCAATTCAAATAAAACCAATAAAATGTTGATTCTTAATGTTTTTATTGGATGTTTTTTGCTATGTTGAACAGCATATTAACTATTAGCAATACATTTGCCTGTGTGGATGTCAATTGGTACAGCTATCTCGTTGATTATTTGCAAAAAGGCCGTTTAATAAAAGGGTTGTTGTTAATCGCGCTATTTAATAATAAAAGCGATGTTGATTGCAACGGCTAGCAAAGTTGCACTAACTCTTTAACTCACCTTACTGGTGTGGTTTTATAACACACAAAATTTTTGGTTAATATGCGCAACTTGTGAGTGATTGATGTTTGTATCATAGCCACAATAATAAGTTCAGGTGTATACCAGCAAACCTCAATGATCTATTCATTGCAATAACAAGGATAAAACTACAATGAAAATGTTATGTACATTAGTACTAACGATTTTAACTGGGTGTCACACAGTAAACGACAATCGGCAATCAAATGCGCTTGAGGGTGAATGGCAATTGCAATTGGAAACATTAACGATTGGCGAGCAGCAATACACAACCTTTGATGGTAAAAATCGACAGATGGTTAAAATATTTACCAACAGTCACTTTGCGTTTGCAAGTGTAGGTAATAATCGGCCAAGGTTTGCTTCGTATCAATTAACACAACCACAAAAAGTTGTGGCGTATGATAATTTTGCGGCGTCGATGGGACGTTATACCTTTGCAAATAATACCTTAACTGAGCATATAGAATATTCCAGTTTCCCAAATTACGAAGGACTATCGATCCCTTTCAAGATCACCATTACTGGTGATGATATGATCCAAGAAGGGCTGTACCCTTTAGTAAAACTTGGTTTGGGTGAGCAAGACGGCTATTTACGCTCAACATTCAAACGCATTAAATAGCGATTAAAAGTTTAGTAATGGTTCTCAAAGGCATCAATACAATGGATATTAAACAAATAAAAGCAAAGCGCAGCAATAACTTTATTAAGCTATTAATGGTTATCAATGTATTGCTATTTATTCACCAATATTATCAAACTGAGGTTTTTGATTTGGGCGCATTTGCGAGTATGATCGCCATATTATCTTTGTTGCGTGGTGTTATGCTTTCACCTTTTATGCTCACCTCAGCAATTAACACTTGGTTTAAAAATGACATTGGTTTTAATAAAGAAAGTTATAAATATTTCTTATTAGCACTAGTTCTCGGTTTAATTGGCTATCTGTAAGCACCTGCAACGATATAGTTCAGATGGCAATCTTCCTGTGTGGGTTTGTTATTTTTAGCGGCTTATATAGTTTAGCCAATTAGATTCTAGCCTTTAACAAGGCGATATGTGCCAACAAGGACTGAGCTTTGCGCACTTTTTTAGCTGTATTTTTTTATAGTATTTTTGTTGTTAACTTTGATTTTTTTATTGCTCAATCTTTTGGCTCTGCATTTAATCATGGATTGTCGTTGATCTGTGCGGTGTTGATTGCCTGCCTGTTAACAAAAAAAGGTTTGCCATGCAAAATTTCACATACAAAGTGCTTAATTTTAGTAGTGATTTTTTTTGTTTTATTCAAAATCTGTCAGGTATTTATCCAAGGCAATTTTCTTGTACATTGGCAAGCGCCTAATTATTGGATGCTATTTTTTTCTTTAGCACTAGTGAGTGTGGGTGAAGAGTTGTTTTTCAGAGGCGTATTGTTTGACGATGTGAAAGCAAAATACAACACTAAACTGGCCATACTTGTTTCAATGGTTTTGTTTATTTTAATTCACGCGTTTGATACCAGTGTTCTCAATTTAATGACTTTTAGTTTAATATCAGCCGCTGTATTTACCTATTTGAGGGTTAAATTTAAGAGTGTGACTGCACCAATTTTGGCTCATTTTGTTGGTAATTCTAGCGTATTCTTGTTTTTACATGGCATATAAAAGACCATAGTATTAACACAAAACAATCGAAATCAGGAGAGATAAATGCCACATTTTGTGATCGATTGCTCAGCAAGTGTTGTTAAATATCACGATGAACAATACATTATTGAGCAAGTCCATGGGGTTGCCAACGCAACGGGGTTATTTGCTGAAAGTGATATAAAAGTAAGGTTAAATCGATTTGAGCAATATTCTGTAGGCAATAAACGACAGGACTTCATTCATGTATTTGCACATATAATGCAGGGGCGAACAACTGAACAAAAGGCTCAATTATCTAAACAAGTTGTTACTAAACTCATTACTTTGTTCCCGGATATTGCTAATGTAGCGATGAACATCAGTGATTTTGAAAAAGCTAGCTATTGTCATCGCAGCATGCTTTAAGTCGCTTTGAATAGTTTGCTGAGCTGTTCGGTCTTGAGCTAACTGCCTAAGCCGAGGTTTAGCAATAGTATCAGTTAATAGGATGATAGAGTTGAGAGTCTAGCGCTTGAGTGCTTATTATTGTCCTGAAATACAGGCTTTACCAATACAAAATTACCACAGCTAATGAGGATGAACATGGTTAATATCATTAAATATTTTGCTTTATTATCAATGAGTATTTCTGGCCTTGTCTATGGCAATTCACTGACGCTATCGAGTGATGATATTGCTCAAGATCAGTTTATGAACAAAAACCATGAATTCAATGGTTTTGGATGCACGGGGGATGATCTATCACCTCATCTTAAGTGGTCTAATGCGCCAGAGGGTACTAAGAGTTTTGCGATCACTGTATACGATCCCGATGCGCCAACGGGCAGTGGCTGGTGGCATTGGCAAATCGTTAATATACCTAAGCAGGTATCTGAGTTAAAAACAGGGGCTGGTAGCACCACAAACAGCGATGCTCCAGCAGGGAGTATGCAAATTGTCAACGATTATGGCAGTCGAGGCTTTGGTGGCGCATGCCCTCCTCCTGGTCACGGTGTGCATCATTATCGCTTTACTGTTCACGCTTTATCAGTAGAGACACTCGATTTACCTGAAAATGCCTCTGGTGCTCTTGCAGGCTATATGATCAATGCCAATACCATCGCTTCTAGTTCGATCCAGGCTTTATACAAACGAGACTAAGCTAACTAAGCCGGCTAAGCCAATTAGGCCGGCTAAGCCAATTAGGCCGGCTAAGCCAACTAAGCCAACTAAGCTGGCTAAGCCAACTAAGCT
>JBELHO010000071.1:9207-12695 GCA_042091375.1 Thalassotalea sp.
CTAAGCCAACTAAGCTGGCTAAGCCAACTAAGCTAACTAGGCCAACTAAGCTAACTAGGCCAATTAGGCCAACTAAGCCAATTCGGCCAATTCGGCCAATTAGGCGGGTTACTTATTTGTAGTCAACATGGGCAATAGCTTACTCGGCGCCAAGGCTTGAGGCGTTACAACCAGCTAAGACTGAGTTAAATCAAGCTTAGCTCAACGAATAATGCTCAATCAAAAACTATGCGAACCATCAATACAAGGAAAGCATGCAGATGAACAATGTAAACACCGTTGAACTCAAGACATTTTTACCAGCAAAGGATTATCAGCAGTCAATAGCATTTTACACCGACTTAGGTTTTAGTATGTGTTCTGACGAGAATGGCATCGCTTATTTTCAACACGGTAATTGCAGTTTTTTACTGCAAGATTTTTATGTCAAAGATTTTGCAGAGAATCTGATGATGCATTTATTGGTTGAAGATATTCAGGCTTGGCATCGAGCTATTGTTGATGCTGACATCGCATCTAAATACGCTGTCAAAGTGTCTGATGTCATCGAACAACCTTGGGGTATGCTCGATTTTGTAGTGACTGATCCAAGTGGTGTATTGTGGCGTTTTGCGCAAAACCTGTAAGGCTGAACTTTTCTACTATAAAAAAATTCACAGCAGCAGTGGATCCTGTCGACTGGGCCAATTTAACAACAGTAATAAGTCGAGGGTGAATACGTCGCTGAAATCGTGCTTATACATCAAAATGGTCGGTTTTTAGTTGATCGCGCTATGGTATTTTAATAGCGTTTATAAAAGCAGATAGAACAGGATCTGTTTAACTTTGTTAACTTTGGTTTAAGGTACTATGAAGCTTGTATCTCCGTGCGCTGAATATCAGCAGAGCTATCGACAATATATTAAAGAGTTAGGTGATGAAGAACGCTATCCATTCACATTAGATTTTGCCAGTGAAAATTTTCAGGAATTATTGACCAAACTCGATCAATTTGCCAAGGGCATCAACCTACCTGATGGTTATGTACCCAGCACCACACTTTGGCTGGTGGATCAGCAAACATTGATTGGGGTGACTAACCTTAGGCATTTTTTAAATAGTCAGATCGAGTATTGCGGTGGACATATTGGTATTGGCATTAGGCCTTGTTATCGAGGACAAAAATTAGGTCATTTTTTAATGCAACAATCAATTGCTACATTACAGCAAATGGGCGTCAATAATGTTCATATTCATTGTTATAAGGCCAATCTAGCCTCGGCTGCTATTATTGTCAGTAATGGCGGTATACTTGACTCTGAAGTGGCTTTAAATGATGGCACGGTACAAAGGTATATTGTTAGCAAGGGGCAATAAAGCCTTGGGTGTATAAGTGGTGTAGGCAAGTTTTGCTGTGCCCTTACGTCAATAGTGATAGCTAGTTTTTAGCTCGCCTTTAGATCAACTTTATCTACCTTGAACTTGTCTTTGGCAATTGCGCGGTTATTATTGTCTTTAAAACTTAGTTGTTGAGTAAAGTTATGCATGACTCCATTGTTAAAATCACTGAAGGTTATTTTGATCAGCACAATTTACCTGCGAAAGAGCTGAGTAGTTGGCATTTTTGTGACAATGAAATCGATGCAAATGAGTGCGCCAGCTTAGTACTTAATAATATAAAAACTGCAACTTCGCCTTCTTTGTGGTGGCATCAAGCCCACGCTGAACCAATACCGCAAGTGGGCGATCTAAATATCGTTACTAACTGGCAAGGCGAAGCGCAATGTATTATTGAAACCACCCATGTATCTGTGGTGGCGTTTGATCAGATCAGCGCAGAGTATGCTGCACTCGAAGGGGAAGGTGATAAAAGCCTTGCTTATTGGCAGCGAGTGCATTGGCAATATTATCACCGTGAACTGGCCGGTACTGACTTTTCTCCCCGTGAAGACATGCCGATCATCTGTATGATGTT
Organism: Thalassotalea sp.; assembly: GCA_042091375.1. Lineage (GTDB taxonomy): Bacteria > Pseudomonadota > Gammaproteobacteria > Enterobacterales > Alteromonadaceae > JBELHO01. The sequence goes on from JBELHO010000071.1 coordinate 11,162, forward strand.
TAAGGTGGTGTTTGTGCTCTGAGTGAGCCAGTGCGCATAGCTTCACTGTTTGCTTTAGGTGTGTGCCTAGATTTAATGCCTTGAGTGAACTTCTTGAAAAAATGCCTTGTGAAAATCACTAGCGGGGTAAAGCAGCACTTGGTTTTAAAGATCATCGCGAAATTATTCTAACCACAGGGCATGCCACGGCGAAATTGCAACAAAAGATGATCAGTGCTATAGGTTTTATATAAGCTTTATATAGGCTTAATAAAACTGCTCAAGCCTATTGATAAAATTTTCGATTATATTTTTGGGAGCATTAAAACGATGGACATAGCTCAAATTACCACTTTTTTAGGCTGGTGTACCTTGATCAACAGTATTATTTTAGCCTTAACTGCGCTGGTTATTTTCTTTTGCCTAGATTTTATCACGTCTTTGCAAAGTCGTTTGTCTGGGGTGAGTATTGAAAAATTACCTGAATTATATTTTGCATACATGGGCAATTACAAAATAGCCATTATAGTGTTTAATTTAGTGCCTTACGCAGCATTAAAATTAATGGTTTAGTGCTTTGATTTATATCCACCCGGTACATAAAAACCTCCGATGTCTTAAAGGGCTTATGAAATAATAGTCATGGCTGAGTATGTTAACTTTACAAAATCGCTTAGCTGCTGCCGGAAGGTGTTTTTTTATCAATGAAAATTATTGTTTTAGCCAATCGAGATATTGCCAGTAACTATGCCTTAAATTTGTTACTTCCTGCCATTAAACACCACGACATTGCGGTATTTTTATCGGCAAAAGTGGGTGGTAATAACAACCAAGTAGCCCAGCTGAAACAATTGCAGTTTTTTGAACAAGATTTGTTTAACCAGGGGATTTCACCCCTGATCAACGCCATCAATAACTCATCAACCTATCAAACTTTCACCCAACTCGAACGCTGCTACCTAGCACAACCAATAGAACAGCTAGATTGTATTAACCGCGGTACTGACTTAGCAACAATCAAAAATTTTCAACCGCATTTAATTATCTCAATTCGCTTCGGGCAGATCCTAAAAGAAGATGTCCTTAACATCCCTGCATTTGGCGTTTTAAACTTACATTCAGGGATATTACCGGATCACAAAGGCGTCATGGCGACATTTTGGGCAATGTTAAATGATCAGCAAGAAATCGGTACAACCTTGCACTATATAAACGATAGCACCATTGACACGGGGGAAATTGTCGCTATTGCTAAATGCAACCTAGATTTGCAAAAATCATATCTGCTGAATGTACTGCAACTCTATCTTTCAGGGGTAGAATTAGTTAAAACCGCCATTGCCAATATTGAGAGTGCTATTGAAAGTAATATTGAAAGTGAGCAACGCCTCAAAAGTTACCCACAGCCTAAGTCAGGGGGCTATTATACCTTCCCCAAAGAGGATGATTTAGTTGCGTTTGCCAACAAGGGGTATCGATTAGTTGACGAGGATGAATTATTAGATTTCATCATGACTCACTACTATCAACAATAACTGTGATAGCAATAAAATTA
>JBELHO010000072.1:0-12267 GCA_042091375.1 Thalassotalea sp.
GCTGTTTGGCGGTTGGTATGAATGCCTTTATTAACAAACCTTATGTTAAAGAGGTATTGTACCAAACAATACAGCAACAATTGACATTAAGTCATACTCATACATAACCATGTTATTGTTTGTGCTCGTTTTTCAGTACTAGTAACTTTAGTTTCAATCAGTTTTAGGACTAAAAAATGGCACGTATCAATACGCAACCTGATGTTTTAAGGTGTGGTTACCCATCAATTTAATTTCGATCTTATCAATATTTATAATATTCATGATGACAAACTCATTTTAAATGAAAGGGATATTACAGTCAGACAATGAAAATACATTTAGTTGTATTTTTTGTATGAGTTTGTTTTATTTTGTTAAATTTTATGTTTACATTGTGTTATGTTTGTCTGTGGCTATATCTATATTTATGAATTTACAATTAGTATAGATAAAGCCTTCTTTAAAGTTAATCAACAATGGAATTACAAGGCAATTAAATTGAAAGTGTACAAAGGATTTACTCTAATTGAGTTGGTTATAGTTATTGCCATCTTAGGAATTATTGCAGTCTCTGCTACAGTTAAGTTTGTCAACTTCAAATCAGAGGCTCGCATTGCTTCTCTCAAAACTGCAAGTGCAAGCATAAGAGATGCATTACAGTTATTTCACTTGAAAACAACTCTTTTGGGGATTGATAAACAATCAGTCGAACTGACTTTGAATGGAGTAGATTACTGGAATCATTGGGGCTACCCTCATGTTAAAAATTCAATTAACGATAGACTAGGGATTATCGACCTATCAGGAATAGACCAAGACAATTATAAACTAATATACGAAGACGTATTACATCACTTTGGAACAGATCGGGTAAAGGTCACTTTTGAGGGGATCCAAGATACAAGTAGTTGCTTTGTCTCAGTAGTACAAGCTGCAGATGCAGAAACTCCTCCTGTTTTAGATCAGGAGTTTTCGGGGTGTTAAAACACTATACTAATAAATCAAACAGAACACTGCTCTAGATTCTTGTCGATTCCATTTAGAGGACTGTAGGCATTACATCCGTTCCTATGAATTTGTGGGAAGAGTTGGATAACTTGAAACCGCTATTGCGCTAACTTGAAATATCTGACTGTTCACTATAGCCCGCAAACCCCATTCAATGTTTACTCGCTACATCTTGTGGTGGTTATTTAGGTAATAATTGGCGTATCAGGGTCAAAAGTTTTTCACTAGCAAAAGGTTTATTAAGCAGGTTTACCTCAGGATCGATGACTCCGTGTTGACTGATCACATCGTCTGTATAGCCAGAGCTGTAGAGAATTGGCAAGTCTGCCCAAAGTTGTTTTACTTCTTGAGCGAGTTGGTGACCGCTTTTTCCAGGTAAAACAACATCTGTTATCAGCAAATCGGGTTTGTTGCCAGCCAAAATTAACTCCATCATTTCTTCAGCACTAGAGGCGAGGGTAACGTGATAATTGAAGCGTTCTAGGACCTCTTTGAAGTATTGACGGATCTTTAATTCATCTTCGACTACAAAAATACGCTCACCTAAGCCATATAAATTGTCAGTGACATTCTGCTCCGTTGGTTGCGGAAGTTGTTCGGTAGCTGGCCAATAAATAGCAAAAGAAGTACCTCTTCCTATATCACTCTCCACCTCAATGAAACCCTTATTTTGTTCGACAATACCAAATACTGTAGCCAGGCCTAAGCCTGTGCCTTTAGATGAACTTTTAGTCGAGTAAAAAGGTTCAAAAATGCGCTCTTTGACTTCTTCATCCATCCCGATACCATTATCTTCGACTCGGAGGCATACATAGTCTTGTGAAAATTGGCATTCCAATGAAGGTTGGGAAAATCCGGTTCTTGTCATACTTATAGAGATAACTGGCTTGTGGTCAAGGTTGTTGACTTGTTGTATTGCATCACGCGCATTAACCAGCAAGTTAGCAATGATTTGGTCTAATTGCTGTGGATCCGCTGATATCAAAGGGATTGATTCACCTATATCTAATTTTACTTCGATACTTTCTTCGATCAATCTGCTGTACACACTAAGTGATTCTTGAATCAGTGTATTCCAGTTTACTACTTTGGGTTGAATGGTCTGCTTCCGACTGAACATGAGTAACTGTGTAGTGAGATCTTTAGCTTTTTCACAGGCTTGTTTAATTGTGTTTAGTTTTCGAGTGGTTTTTTGACTGTGGTCTTGATCCATCAACAACAAATCAGAATAGCCCATTATAACACTGAGTAAATTGTTGAAATCATGTGCGACTCCGCCAGCCAAACGACCGATTGGTTCCAATTTTTGAGATTGGCTCAGTTGTTCTTGAAGCACATTTTGATCGTGCTCTGCCTGTTTTTGAGCGCTGATGTTACTTTGAGTGCCACATAATATTAAAGGTTCGCCTTTACTATTTTGCTCGACAACGCGACCGCGATCTCGCACCCAAAACCAAGATCTGTCTGCGTGTTGAATGCGGTATTCCACTTCGTAGGATTCAGATTTTCCCTGCAAATGCTGATTGACCTTCATGAGCACTTTGGATAGGTCATCGGGGTGTATTGCACCTTCCCACATTTTTCTGGTGTACTTAAGGTGATTGGCCTGTGCTCCAGTAAACTTGGCAATGTGTGGACTTCTTTGACCTCGCTCTCTATTGACACTGTAAGTCCAAGTGCCTATATCAGTCGCATCTAAAATTAATTTAAGTTCTAAATCTTGATGTTTAAGTAATTGTTCGCGTTTATTAGAATGAATAGCAAAGCCTAACTCTTGAGCTATTTCCCCCAACAGTACTCGCACTTTCTCATCGAAGGTCTCTTTTGGTGAAACTGAGCCTAATAATAAGCCGTAAATTTTAGATTGATGAACAATGACTGCGGAAATGAAAATTGGTGGTTCGCTATCGTGATTTGCATGCTCACAATTTAATTGAGAGACAATTGCTTTCTTTTGATCTGTAATGCCCAGCATAGCAATACAATTTTGTATGACACCTTCGGCAATGGAGTATTGTTTGTCACCGGCAAAAAATCCTTGCGGCATTCCTTGATTAACTTGTGGATCAACAATTCGTATTGAAGAGCTCAAAAAAACTCCAGATGAGACTAAGCGTTCACATGATTGTTGCAACAACAACTGCATTCTGCGCTCTCGAGTAACAAGTTGAGTTATGGATCTCGTTGCGTCGAGAATGCGATTGGTGAACGCTAATTTATCGATAACTTGGCCTCGCTCTTGTTCAAGCACAAGAGCTTTAGACAAGGTGTTGAAAACACCTGTTTTTTCAGCTTCAAATCGCAAGCTGTGATCCGACATTTTGACTTCTTCGGCTGATTGAGAAAATTGAGAGAGATTTGGGGAGAGATGATGGGATCTCTCAAGATTGATATCAATATTGTCTTTTTGGTCACAGGTTTTTACTGGGCTTTGTCTATGTGGTTTTTCATTCCAATCCTGGCCAAAAGAGGCCTGAGTGGCGAGGATTTCTTGAATGTTTTGACGGTGATCAGAAGTTAATCGCTCAAATAGTTGCGAGGTCATTATTGATGATCCTCTACTTTTTCGTTGATCGATTAATAAAGTAATAATATTGATAGCACTTTCAATAACAATCCGGTCTTCTTGTTCGAAAGGAAACTTATCAATAGGATTTTCGCGTTGATTACCCAGTAGCAAGCCAAGATTTTCAATTGGATCATAAATGACAAGCACATAGGGGTTTCCCGACATATTGACAAAGACTTGTTGCAATAAATCGGGTTGAGTCGCTGAGTTTACTAAGCTAAAATAACGTTGTTCAGGCTTTTCAACTATGCCTTGTTCACTAAAATTCACTTGCCCAAGTGTGGCTAATTTCGAGAATGCTTTCACTTTCGAATTATAGTCAATGAGCATACCACTATCTGTATTCATTAACTCAACAACCACGCGTAAACAAGATAACATCATGTCTGCACTGCTGCCGTTATGTTGGATCATATTGGCTAGCTCAGCTGTCAAAATAGATGCGTTTTTATGGCGTTTACTAGTGAGTTGATAGTGTTTGGCACTGTCTCTTTCTTCTTTGTAAGCCAAGCCTAAATGATCAATTTTTTGACGATAGTATTCTCGTTGTTGGTATAAATTTAAAAACACATCAACTTTTGCAATCAATTGTGCTGGATTAAAAGGCTTAGCCAAAAAATCAACCGCTCCAGACTCGTAACCTTTAAAAATATGCCAATTATCACTGTAAACCGCAGAGACAAAAATGATCGGTAAGCTGGCTTGCTTAACTTCTTCACGCATTAACTCTGCTAACTCATAACCATCCATCGAAGGCATTTGCACATCTAAAATGGCTAAGGCAAATTGATTCTTCATTAATAGCTTTAGGGCTTCATTGCCCGATCCAGCTTTTAATACTTCGGCATTGGTTTTAGATAGGACTTTTTCTAAAGCAACTAAGTTCTCAACTCTATCGTCTACAATCAAAACTTTTGCTTTCATACTCTACTCCTTGAGAAAGTGCTACTAATGTTTGATACATTTATAAATTTTTGTTTTTTCTGAAACCGTTAAAAAGCCTTCACTAATAGGGCTAAAGCAAAGGCTCTCTGTTTTGCCTAGCCCTAAAAACCCACTGTTTTCTAAGCTATTGTGGAATCCCTCTAAGACTCGGTTTTTTAAATCATCATTAAAGTAGATCAAGACATTGCGACAAAGTATCAAATGCATATCGCCAAAGGATGCATCCATGGCCAAATTGTGTTTGCCATAGGTGACTCTATCGCGAATACGTCTGGTAATAATGCCCGATTCTGCGGAAGTGGTGTAATAGTTTGATAAACTCCCTTGTCCACCCGCTTTGAGGTAATTTAGACTGCCATTTTTTAGCACAGTTAATGAATAAACTCCCGCTTTTGCCGTTTGCAGTGCTGAGCTACTTATATCAGTGGCGTAAATTGTTGTTCTATTTAGCAGATCAGCTTCTTCTAGCAAGATAGCTAATGAATAAACTTCTTCTCCTGTAGCACAACCTGCGTGCCAGATTTTAAGTCTTGGCCAAGTGCGCAATAGAGGGAAAACCTCATTAACTAAATTGCAATAAAACTCTGTATCTCTGAACATAGAAGTAACCGAAATCGACAAGTAGGGAAGCAAGCGATGCAATAGGCTAACATCGCGTAACAAAAGCTCAATGGCTTGACTGGCGTTGCTCAGTTTGTTGTCGGTTAAAAAGCGTTCAATGCGGTGCAGCATAGACGTCTGTTGATAATCGGTAAAGTCATAGCCGTATCGAATCGATAAAGCCGACAACAAAAGTTGTGCTTCTATTGCTCTAGGATCATTATTCATCCCTAGTCATTCTCCTAACGACTCAGCCAGACACGCATCAACGACAATAATTTATCTTGTTGAATTGGCTTAGTCATGTAATCTGAAGCGCCAGCTTCTATGCATTTTGTGCGATCCTCTCGCATTGCTTTGGCAGTCAAAGCAATGATAGGTAGGTCATCAAAATTGCCGTCAGAGCGAATAGTGCGCATGGTTTCATAACCGTCCATGATGGGCATCATCATGTCCATTAAGACAATATCTATATCGCTATTTTTTGATAAAATTTCTATGGCCTGTTGTCCATTTTCGGCTTTAATGGGGGTCATACCAAATTCAGTCATAATTTTCGTCATGACAAACAAGGTGCGCATGTCATCTTCAGCAATTAGCACAGTTTTACCAATGAGCGGATCATCTATTTTATGCAGGTGTTGGATAATGTCTTTTTTCTCAGGTGGTAAGTATTTTACAACGCGATGAAGGAACAAGGCGACTTCGTCAACCAAGCGCTCTTGAGAGCGGACATCTTTTAAGACAATGGTTTCTGAATATTCTCTAAGAATAGATTCTTCTGAATCAGTCAACTCCCTTGCGGTATTGATGATCACTGGTGGTAAACCATAATTTTCAGCAGTGGCTCGCTGGAGTATTTCAATACCTTGCATATCAGGTAAATTAAGATCTAAAACAACTAAATCCAAACCGCCATCATGCATCACAGAGAGGGCTTTTTCACCTGTATCAGCTTCAATGATTGACACCGTATCATTGCCAATGGCCTTGGCTGTTTCAGTTCTCACTTGTTCGTCATCTTCGACCAGTAAAACATACTTTTTGTCGCGACCCGAAGCGTGCTCTATCGATGCAATAACATCGGCAATATCGTCGTTGCTAACAGGCTTCGTAAGATGTCCTACAGCACCAATTTGCATACCTAGAGGTGTCTTGTCGTCACAGGATATAATGTGTACAGGTATGTGGCGAGTATCGACATTATTTTTGAGTTTGCGCAAAACTGACCAACCATCCATTTGAGGTAAGTGAAGATCTAATATGATACCCGTAGGTAAATAGCGATTGGCTAATTCAATTCCTTGCTCACCTGAGGATGCAATTAAAGATTTATAGCCGCGCTTAGTAATTTCTGCCGACAAGATATTTTGGAAGCTTTGGTCATCTTCAATAATTAATATGCTGTCATCATCGTCATCAATAAACATTCTGTCATCTAATACAGTAGTTGATGAAGCTTGTAGTTTTTTATCAGACAAGTCTGTTTCGTGCAAACTAGATGTGTTTGAGTGAGTTGGTGCTTCAGTTGTGCTGTCAACATCTAAGGTCATAGGTAAGTTGACAATAAAGGTAGAACCAACGCCTGGTTCGCTTTGTAAGTCAATTTTTCCACCGAGTAAGTTAACTAACTCACGGGTGATACTCAAGCCTAGGCCAGTGCCGCCATAGCGACGTTTATCGCCAGTGTCTAACTGCTGGAAGGCTTCAAATACGGCATCGTGTTTGTCACTTGGGATCCCAATACCCGTATCGCGAACTGAAACTTGTAAACGAGCTTCAGAAGATTTGGGTTGCGTATGCGATGGATCCGTTTCAATTAAATCAAAACTCACTGAGACTTCGCCATTTTCTGTAAACTTCAATGCATTGCTCAATAAGTTCTTGATAATCTGCCCAAGGCGTAAAGGATCGGTCACTATGGATTCAGGTAGATCAGATGATTGCGTCACTAAAAAGTCTATACCTTGACTCGATGCCATGTGTTTAAACTGTCCTTGAAGTGAAGTGATCAATTCATCAATAGAGACGATTTCGGGGCGCAGCTCTATTCGACCCGCTTCGATTTTAGCTAAATCAAGAATTTCATTAATAAGGTTTAGCAAATCACTGCCGCTGTCATAAATAATAGCCGCTTCATTGATCTGCTCCGAAGTTAAATTTCCATTTTCATTAGCGTGAAAATTCTGAGCAAGTAACAGTAAACTGTTTAGTGGCGTTCTGAGCTCGTGGGACATATTGGCCAAAAATTCAGATTTGTAGCGATTAGCCACAGCTAAGTCATCGGCTTTCATGGCAACAATTCTTCGAGTTTCTTCCATTTCAATGGTCTGTCGCTCTAGCTCTGTATTCTTGGCTTTTAAATCCTCATTAACTAATTCCACTTGTGATTGTTGTACTTCCAGCTCTGCTTGGGAACTCTCTAGCTCAGCTGTTTGTTGCTCTAACGCTTTAGTTTGTTGCTCTAAGGTGGAATTGGCTTGCTTTAAATTATCTTGTTGAGCCAATAGCTCTTGCTCTGTTGAACGCAGGTTTTCTGTTTGCTCCACCAACTCATCGTTCATTGCTTGTAATTTTTCTTGTTGCTTTTCAATCGCTTCACGACTCTGGATCACTTCAAAGGCAGTGGCTACTGCATCTGATACAGATTGAATAAAAGATAGTTGGATCTCTGATAAGGGTTTTAAAGTGGCAAACTCAATAACAGCTACAACTTGTCTTTCGAAGATGATAGGAAAGACATTAATAGATGCAGCATTAGATTCACCAAGCCCTGACAATAAGCGCAAGTGTTGACCTGTCACTTTTTCAATAAACAAGGGTTTTTGTTCCAGCGCTGCTTGACCAACTAAGCCTTCACCACCCGCAAACTGTGTTTGTCCGTGTTTGCGATAGTTGTATGCGTAACTAGCAAACAATTGTAAATCGATATCATGCTTTGAATTATTGATGAAAAAAGCCCCTGCAGCTATCTCCATATGATCAGCAATGCCTATGAGAACACGTTCAGCTAGTGCTTGCAGTTTGCGCTCACCTAAAACGATTTGATTGAGTTTAACTACTCCTTCTTTTAACCAGTTATTATCATCCATTTCACATTGGTTGGTATACAGTGAGCTGATCATACTATTTAATGAAATCACTAAAGCATCTTCGTCAGATCGCGGCGTTATTTTCTGCAAGTAATCGCCTTCGGCAACCGCATTGGCTTGAGAGGTAATGGCATTTGATACAGATAAAAAATTGTTTAAAGAAATCAACAGCAAATCGTCATCACTGCGTTGTGGAATATTTTTAACTTTTTGACCTGAGGCCAAATCAGCTGCTGCATTGGTTACATCATTTAAATTATCTTGCACACTTAGTAATGAAGAAGACAGTGAAGCAATTTCATCTTTACCTGAGACTTCTATGTCGTTGTCTAATTTTCCTTGTGCAATATTATCCGCGTGTGCAATTAATTGGGTGATAGGCTCACTGAACCCTCTTGCCACTATCCATCCAAACACAGTAACAATACCAGTGACAAAGAGTGCCAAAAGCAATAACAAGGTCCGCATTGCACTCACAGGTAACAATACTTCTTGTAAATCAATTTTAACGACTAAAGCCCAGCGCAAATGAGGAATATCCAATTGGGTGTAACCTGCTAACACGTCTTCATCGCGATAATCGACTTCTTCACTGATGGATTTTACGCCTGAGAATGCTTGGCGGATAGCAGAGCTTTTAATTTCAGTATTTAACACATCTGAAATACCTCGCTGTTGATTTTGGCTAGCAGTTAATTCAGATCGGGCTAGGCGATCCTCGCCGACAATAAATGCATCACCTGTGTCTCCCATACCTGATCTTTCTGTCATAAACAGAGCAATAGTCTCTCTTGGCAATCTGGCAAGGACTGTTCCAATGACTTGTTGGGTGTCTTTGGAGCGCACAGCAGAAGAAATGTACATAAATGCCCGTTGTTGTTGATCGCCTTCACGAGTTAAGTCTGTTAAAAACGAACCGGCAAACATAGCTTGTTCATAAGCATTTTTTAAACTGGGTGAAACATTGGCAACATGAGTATTGGCACTTCTTGATGTGTCTGTTGTAAAGAGGATCAAGCCATTATTGTCGGTGATTAATACTTCATCAAAGCCGTATTCTCGAGAAAAACGCTGGAAATAGCGTTCGTTTTGAGCGCGAATATCAATCAGTTCTTGATCGCCAGAACCAGTTGATAAGCGCTCTATAGATGAATTCGCAATTGAAGAGAGCGCTAACATTTCAACGTTAGTGACTCGAGTCTCAAACCAAAACTCGACAGCTAATTGTTTTGAGTCTCTCCTTCCAGCTAAGTCGTTTAAGGCATTCGACTTGATTGTGTCGGTCATGCGGTCAACAACCAAAGCAGCACCTAGTATAGTAGGCAACAAACCGACTAACAAAAATAGTAATATCAGTCGATATTGAATGTTCAGATTAGTAAACATGTTGTTTTCCTTTTGAGTGTTTAACTGGCAACTCGATGTTGTCATCAAATAATGCTATTTGGTCAATTTTAATGCCGATTTGATAACCACAACTGATCATTAGCTTTTCATCCGACATAATAATTTCTTGCTCAGAGTAAATTTGTATTAAGTCTTGTTTTATATTGTTTGAAGTCTCTGATTTGTTTAACCTATTGTTCATTGGGCTTTGAGTTCTTGAAACTTGCAAATGTATTGAAGAGAATTGCCACTGACTGCACAGTGAGCTTGATGCATCAGGAGAAATACTTGAAGGCGGGTTGGGATAAATAGCAATGGGATTGTGTTCATCAATACTCATCACTTGAATAAGATCGCCTCGTTTAAATTCCCAATCTTTACATTCTACACTTGCTGAATCGCGATCAATTGTCGCTAAAAAAACTTTAAAAATGGCTTTTTCGTCAGGATTAAACAATGCCCCCTGTTTTTGACCAATAAATACAGTGTCGTTAAAACGATTGTGTTCAGTTACCCGTGAACTCAATACTTCTATTACAGGTTGATTGTCGAGTTGTAGCAAGGTATTTGCTTTGGCTTTGGTCACTTTTAAAAAACTACTGATGGCTGAGCTATGACGATTAACTGAAAAATGCCCCATGCATGAGTCAGTGAACTCAAGACACAGCAAACTGTTTTGAATCACTTGATGACCGGTAAAGAGAAAGCAATAGTCTGGGTGTCCTTTACTTGTCAGTACAGAGCCTACAATTTTTTGATTTTGCTCACTACTGAGCACAGATTGATATTTTTCAAGTACAGAAGATAGATTGAGGCATCGATGCTGATTAAGTGTTGATGCTAAAAGTAATTTACTTTGCAGACTTGTCAAAGGTGCGATTAACTCATCAAGCTTGTGATCAAGGTTGTCAACACCTTCGTCAACTAGATTGACTTGAAAGCATTTAGGCGCTGAAATATTTTTGGGAAACAAAATTAAGAGTGTTTCAAAACCAGTGGCATCTGCGTCTTTGCAGTTATTAATACCTGAAGTAGATCCGCCAAACAAAGGAATGAAATTAAATTGTTGTCGCAGCATATTAAAAACAATATCACCACGAAGTTTTTCACCGCAAAACAACATTCCCCAGCCCAAGTCAGCAACTGTCTTTTGGCTTAACCATTGTTGGTATATGTCGTTGACAATTTGTTCGCTTTGGGTTTGTTTTGAAAACCCATAAAACGTAGCTTTATCACTACAGTCAAACATGGTTAAGTCCCTGAAACTTTGAATGTTCCCTTATTGGCTGATTATATCCATGACGGTTGAATAAGCAACAATTATTCACATTTTTGGATTGAAAACGCTTTTATAGGCCGCTATTTAAACTCAATCGTTAAAGAATTTTACTTTATTGCACTCGCTTTGAACAAAATAACGGCTGAATAAAGTTGTTGTGATTGTATAGTTGATTGATTTCATTCCTAAAGAGTTGTTAATAGTCTATGAAATGCACGAACACAACTAACTAATACATTATGAAAAGGCATGAGGGAAGGATTTAGCGAGTTGAGCATGTACGTCTTGTAAATCGAATGGTTTATAAAAATAGCCATCAATGGTCTTAAATAATTCACTTTGGTTGTTCTCAAAATCAACATTTATTCCACCTGTAGTAAAGAAAAACTTAGGCTGTTTTAAATCGACTTGAGCACGAATTTCTTTGAGTAATGTAAGGCCATCCATTAACGGCATTTTCATGTCTGAAATAACTAAATCGTAATGAGCTGAATTTTTTTTGTATTCCTGAAGCGCTAAGGCACCATTTTCACAACAGAAGACCTCAATGCCAGCCATTTCTAATACATCACTAAGCAATTCTCTTATGTGCTCTTCATCTTCAGCAATGATAACTTTTAGCTTGTAGTTCGCAGGTGAAGTAATTTCAACCTGTGTTGTTGTTTCTTGATCTAAACCCTGATGATGCTGTGAACTCAAAGGTAAACTCAGCTCAAAACAACTTCCATCACCCAGTTTAGATTTTTTAACCTGTATTGCTCCATTAAATTCGTCTGTAATAAAACGGTACACAAGAGATAAGCCAATACCAGTGCCTTTGCCTACATCTTTTGTGGTAAAGAAGGGATCAAAGATCTTATCTTTGACAACATCTGATATGCCCGAGCCATTGTCACTGATTGAAACCAGAGCTTGTTTAGCATTGTTGTTAACAACGACTCTTACAAGGCGATAGTCCATTCCTTCTGTACTGTCTTTTGCGTTAGCAATTAAATTGATCAGCACTTGTTCAAATTTACCTCGATCTCCCTTAATTGCTCCATCTTCCGCAAGCTTACTATAGTCAAATTCAAGCTGCACACCGTCGCTTAGATACATGCCCTTCAACATATTTTCAATCTCAAAAAATAGGGAACTGAGATTAAAGCTATCAGATAGTGCACTCTTTTCGATTTTGGCAAAACTTCTCAGACCTGTGACAATGTTTTCAATTCTATCGGTTGCGCTATGAACTGATTTCAGACTTTCAATTACGTCAGCAGGAGCTTGACTTCCTTCTCTCATTATTTTGGCAAGGTAACCTTTAATGATAGTGAGAGGATTATTGATTTCATGGCCTATCCCAGCAGCAAGTTGGCCAATGGCCGCCAGTCTTGAAGTTTGATTAACCATTTTTTCCATCGACT
>JBELHO010000073.1:0-11897 GCA_042091375.1 Thalassotalea sp.
TGACAGGGTTATTCAATTGTTAAGCTTTGTCTTTCAACGAGAAAGTCAAAGGTCATGTCCGATAAACTTTTGCCCTCTAGTGTTGCTGACCAAGCGCCATGCCCCTCGCCTTGCAAAGTAACGAGTTGGTTGTATATGCCCAGCGGATCATAAATACCCTGCAATTCGGTTGCTTCAGAATAGGGTGTCGATGGGTTTATGTCATTGGTACCATGCGCCATGAATAATTCAGGGTCGTTGCTATCGTATAAATACAATCCATATACTGCTTCGAACAGTTCTAATTTTATATTGGAGCCCCAGAAGTAGATCATGCTTTTAACCTTGTAGGTCTGCTCTAAGTTTGTGGTGGACAACGTTGGATCGTCAGCCATAGAAATTTCATCTGTAAAGTTTTCGCGATCTGAAATGCCTAATGTAATGGCGGTAATTGCTCCCGCTGAGGCTCCTCCAACACTGATGAAGTCGGTGTTTATATGATAGGTTTCGGAGTTAGCGACAATCCAGCGCAGCGCAGCTTTTGCATCCCTTTGCGCCATGTACATCGCAATGACTTGTTCAAACTGTTTTGCTGTTTCAGCTCCTTGCAGGGCATGTTCAATCCATTCTTGCGGTGCAATGCCTTGGTAAAAGTTGAGTAACTGTTCGCTAGACATATCTGCGATGGTAATTAATTCTTCTGCTGTTCTGTAATCGACGGAAACAAAAACCCATCCTCTTGAGGCATAATAGCTAGCCATATCGATAATTTCTGGCTTGGTCTTAGTGCCTCCAGTAAATCCACCACCGTGAATGAACATGAATACCGGTCTGTTGGTAGCGTTATTATTGGGGTAATAAACATCGAGTTTAAGTGGTATTGCCACAGGGGTTGTACTTGCATCACTGTGGCTAAGCCCTTGTGCGTAGGTGATATCGTCATCTACAAAGGTGAGATAAGTCGATTGCCCTGTCACTATTGGCACAGTATTATCTGGCAGTGGTTGAAATGCAGCCGCGTCGCTGTTGTCATCCCCTCCAGTTCCACCTCCACAACCGAGCAAAACTGATAGTACAGCGTATATTAATAAATGATTAATTCGCTTTAGTAACATAACTCAACCCCTCAATAAACGGCTGTTAATACTCTAGTGCTGATGATTTACTCAGGCTGGCACACAGGCTTATTGGCTTTATTCAATTGCAATTAAGCATACTCCCGGCAGAGTTGGGCTGTCTATAGTCGCTGCGTAAAGGTTGTGTAAAGGTTGTCTAAAGAATGCTAATGAAGCGGGTCATATTTAAGACACAGTAATGCTTGCCTATGGTTCTAAAGCCAAAATAAAAATACATTTTGATGAATCGCAAGACTGGCCAGCTATGGGCGTAAAAGATTGTAAAATCAAGATGATCGAACTCGAAAATACAGTCTTGTAGCTTGCCAAAAAACAAATTAACAGGACACCTGACGCTTGTTTGATCATGCTTTACACCGCAATTTTAACAAGCGTTACTTACACTGTTCATTGAGTTACTTAAAAAGTAGTGGAAAACAGATAAAAAGCCCAATGCAAGAGCTAGGTCAAAGAGTTGACCTCATTGAGGCTGTTTTATTGTATTTTTATTGCAATCCCCAGAGCTATCACCAGACTTAACAGAAAAGTTGCAAAAGTCAGTAAGAGTGCAAAGAAAGACGCAACACCACTGTGATGAGCTTTCTCATAAAAACCTCGACATGATAGCCAACCAAATACTAAGCATAGTGCAAACGATACTGGCGCATGAAAATCAGGGTTGGTCGTCATGCTGATAAAACCCAGTAGTCCAGTACACATGATGAAATGGCCCATAGTATAAAAGGCGAAAACTAGAGTTTCAGCTGTGTTATAGGCTTGTCGATGCTTTTTAGAAAATAGCCGCAGATAAAGAGCAAAGGGAATACAGAAGAAAAGAATGCCTAGGTAAGTATAGCCTTGGTTAATAACCGATAAATACAAATCGGCATACTTTTCTAGGGCGTTATCTCCTAATGCAGCTTGCAAACCTGCAACCGTTTCAGGCGTTTGCTGCATTTGAGCGATCATTTTTTCAGTTATCACATGACCAAACACAAACAGCATGAGCAGTTGAGTCGCCGTACCGATCAAGTAATAGGTTAGCGGGTTAGTAAAAATAACCCGTTGCCCTTTGACGTGCAGCCTTGCAACTGAACCAGGTGATTTAAAATGTTGTAAAAAGGTATAAAAAAAGCCCTTATCAAGGTTTAGCCATTGCGCAGGCATATCAATAAGAAGCATTTTTAACGATAAACGCTCTGCTCGATGACGCTGTCCACACCTCGGGCAAAATTGCCCCTCAAAAGAGGTTTCGCAGTTTGAACATGTCGTCGAATGGACGATTTCTTGATCTAAGACTTTTACTGGATCCACAATGTTAGCTCTATTGTTATTATTATTGAGTGAAACATAACCTAGGCTACTCATGGCTTAGAAATATAGACCAACAACCTAGACACTTCTCGGCGATATTTAGTATCGCTGTTTCTACTTTATAGATCAAAACAGCGTATTGGAACCCTATTGTTGTTGTTGTTGATGTTTTGGTTTGTATTTGCAAAACATCTGTATGCAAAACATCTGTATTCAAAACAAAGTGTTTAAGCTATTTAGCACAAGATGATGCAGCTCAGGCTTTGCTCACTGCAAGGTTAATTGAGGAAGAACCACACAGAATAAACTTAGCATTTATTTCGCTAGTGACCTTGGTTGAAATCGTCCAAGTGCTCAAGTCTTGTTATCACCCGTCGAAAGAAGACATATGCAATACCATTAGAATGATTTTAGGAACAAAATTTTCATCAAAATAACAGCTCACCATGCTGAACATACTATTTGAGATTTTGTTCATTAATTTAACCGTATGCCATTTTGGTGTTTCAAGTGACAGTTGTTGGGCAGTTAATCCGCACTAGCTGATACACTAGCTGATGCACTAGCTGAGGCACTGATCAGCTTATCGACGATCCGAGCGCAGGCATTGCCATCGCCATAGGGGTTATGTGCTCTCGCCATGGTGTTATAGACTGTCTCATTATCTAGCAACTCAAGTGTGCTGCGAGTAATATTATCAATATCAGTACCCACTAGTTTTACTGTACCTGCTGCCACTGCCTCAGGCCGCTCAGTTGTGTCACGCATCACCAATACAGGCTTGCCCAGCGATGGCGCTTCTTCTTGAACACCACCAGAGTCGGTGATGATCAAATAACTGCGATCCATTAAGTACACAAAGGGCAAATAGTCTTGAGGCTCAATTAAAATGATGTTGTCATGCTTAGCCAGTAAGCGATTTACTGGCTCTCTAACATTGGGGTTCATGTGCATGGGGTAGAGAATTTGCACGTCTTTGCGTTGCTCAGCGAGATCAGACAAGGCGGTGCAAATGCGCTCAAAGCCGTCACCAAAACTTTCCCGGCGATGCCCTGTCACTAAAATCAGCTTTTTAGTTTGATCTAAAAAGTTAAATTTGTTTGCAAACAGTTGCTGCATTGCGAGATCTTTACTCAGTTTCTCTTTGATCCACAAAAGCGCATCGATGACGGTATTTCCGGTGACGGTTATTGCGCTGTCGTTCACATTCTCTGTTAATAGGTTCTGTTTTGACAGTGCCGTAGGGGCAAAGTGAAAATCGGCTAATACGCCAGTAAGCTGGCGATTGGCTTCTTCTGGCCAAGGAGATCGCAAATTACCGGTTCTCAGCCCAGCTTCAACATGGCCGACAGCAATTTGTTGATAAAAGGCTGCTAATGAGGCCGCAAAGGTGGTGGTGGTATCGCCGTGCACCAGCACAATATCTGGCTTAAAATCTTCTAATACTGGCTTCAAACCGGTTAATATACGACTGGTCACGTCATATAAGTCTTGCCCTGCCTGCATAATATTGAGGTCATGATCAGGGGTGATTTCAAAGAGTTCGAGTACCTGATCTAACATCTGCCGATGCTGGCCAGTCACACAGACTTTTGCTTGTAACTGATCAGATGCCGCCAACGCATGCACCAATGGCGCCATTTTGATGGCTTCTGGTCGAGTACCAAATACGGTGAGCACTTTTTTCATTATATTCCTGTCAATAGTCATTTAGCGGGGACGAGCATATTTCGCTGCGAGAATTCTCTGCGAATAAAGCAGAGTAACGGCATGGTTTTCAAGTCTTAGTGTGTTGAAAAAGGTGACGAGTGACACTACAAATTCCATTTTTACAGCTAATTCATCCAGTTGAGTTACGTATCTGGATCTTACATCAGGGCATTAATATACACTTATCTGCGTCGCTTGCCTACTCAAATACTATGCATTAGCGACAGCCCGTTTTTGTCATTTAAATGGGCTAAATGGCAGGTACCTCAGCGAAAAGGTGATGGCTTTGTGACAGCTTGTCGGGATATTGTTTGCTGACTTAACTGCACGTGCCGAGAATGGTGAGCCGGCTGTTGAGGTTTGCTGAAAGTTTTCATTGATCACCGCAAAGTCGCAATTCATTTGTGTTATTAGCTGTTCAGCAGCCGTGCTTTTGTTGAGTCCATTGCCCCGTTGCAGCCAGACCTCAAAACCCAAATTTTGCAGGTTATGCAGATCTGCCAGGCCTTGTTCGACAGAGGTGTTTTGTCCCAAAAAATAACTGATCACAGTAGGTTTTTTGTTAAGCTCAACAAATTTTTTCAGCAAATCTAGGTGTTTATGGTGGTTGTGCTCGGCCTTGAGGTAGCGGTGGGTGAGTTCGGTTGGCAGATACCAGCCGAGCAGTTGCTGTTGGCTTATGACCTTTTGAATTTGCAGTTTCGCCAGTAGATGTTGATTTTCTCTGATCACTTTTTCAAAGTAGTGGTGGTTAGCGGTATTGTTTTGCTCCATGGTTTGATAGTAGTCATCAGGTATGTATAAACCCAACCAGAATTTGAAGCCTTTCGACGAGGCATAATTGATTGGTTGTTTGATAAAACTGTGTTGTCGCCAAAAGTTAACCGAGCCGTATTGACTCCATTGAATGACAATTTCCCGATAACCTTGGCTGTGCAGTGTATCGATCAGTGCTTGCCACTGCTCGAGTGTTACCCTTGCGTCTTTGTTGAGGGGTTGATAAATGATGGTTTTGCCGCGGCTATCAAAACTAAATATCAGCATTAAGCCAATGAATACTAAACACAAAACACTTTTAACCATCTTAGCTCCACACTTAATATTGATAACTGGCGATCAAAAATAAACTACTGTTATCTTTGGTCAAATCGCCAGCGACTTTATAGCGCCACTCAAGTGCTAAACCATAGCGATGCACTGGATCAAAAGGAGAATCTGGATTTGTGTAGAGTTGCCATTGCACCCCTAGCCCCACAGATGTTTGGTCAAGGCTAGATTTGCCATTCACTGAAGTTTGTGATTTGCGAATGTCGTACTGCGCTACCCCGTAAAACTTGAGTGTTTGCCTACTTTCAGTCTCTAAGGGATAGGCACGACCTAGATCGGCTCTTGCAGATCCTAAAAACTGATCAGACTCTGGTAACCATAACATTTCAAAATACACTTCTCTTTCCCACCACTCCTCTTCAAAACGCCAGTCTTGACGCCATTTTCCTTGGTTAAGCATGTCACCATTGATGCGCACAAGTCCTTCCCAGTCACCAGAGAAAAAACGCTGCCCCCCCAGAGAGCCTTTCACATTATACTGATCAAATGGTTTATAAGTGACACCGAATTCCTTACTCCAATCATTTAATGGGCTGTGGTCGTCGCCATTACCTGATAGTTGGCCATAAACCGACCACCTTTTAGTTAACGGGTTAGGGTAATACTCTGCTCTGGCTGTTATATTATTGGTAGGAGGCTCAGTGAGTTGCTCACCGTTATTACCGATCAAAAACACTTCTCCCAATATCCCCCCTGTGCCTTGAGATGCAGTCATATTAAACCGCCAGTGTTGCGACAGATCGCGATAGTATTCGTATAGTAAATACGACATGGCTGCTCCCCTTGGCGAAGGATCTGTACTTTCGGTTGCTATACTTTTAGTAATATACGCAAGTGCCGCTGGGTGATCTTGGTTGGCGGCGGCTAAATAGCCGAGTTGCTCCCACATGCGGGTATCGACATGGTCACTGCTAGCAATGACTTGTTTCATGATTTGCAAAGCTTGCTGTTTTTGAATATCAACTAAGCTGTAGGCATACGCCAATTTAAAGGAATTATTGTCGGGTGCTTTTTCAGAGGCTATTTGCCAAGCTCTGGCGGCTTTCGCCCCTTGCTCGGTGCGCTGATATATTGTCGCTTGCCTAGCCCATTGCAGTGCGCTCAGATCGCCTTTTAATACCAGCAGTTGTTGCGACAAGGTTTGTGCTGTTGAATATTGTTGTTGTTGAATAGCTAACTCAATACCAAAATCTAACCAAGCTTCATTGTCGGCTTTTGCCAGCTGCCAATAGGCTTGGCTTTGTTGATAATTGCTCTGCTGGTAAGTGAGTTGCGCGGCAAATAAATAGTCTTGTTGAGACCAAGCTGATTTTGCTATTTGCTCTAGGTTTGCAATGGCATGGTCTAGCTCACCTATTTCTGCCTGTGCCAGTGCCATGGATCGCAAGTTGTTGTCATTGGGGGCGAGTTTTTGAGCTTGCTGCCAATAGGTTAACGCCAATGCCTGATCGCTTGCTGCCGTGCACAGTGCCCGAGTCTGAAAACTCTGTGCCGAGGCAACAGTTGCCCTAGCAAGTACTTGTTGGGCAAGTTGACAATGGCCATAGACGCGAAGCAACTCGGCGACGGCGTCGAAATTATTGGTTAATTTGCCGAGACTGCTTATAACCCGTTCATTTATACCAGGGCTATTGGTTGGGTATAAGCTGAGCAACCGAGCAACTAGCAAGGCTGGCATATCGGTTGGGCTTGTTAATAAGCGTTTTTCAAGTAAAGCCAAGGCTGCGCCGGCTTGACTGTGTTGGCTTTGTAAAAATGTCACCTTGTCTAGGGTGGTGTCAGTTGCTGAGCGCAGGTAAAGCTTTTCCCAGTATTTTATCGCTTGCTCAGTATTGCCAATTTTCTCGTAACTGATGGCGAGTTGTTCGAGGTATTTGTGTTGCTTGTTGCTGCGTAGAATTTCGGTAATGGCCATTGGGTAGTCTTTATTGCCGATATGGCGGTCTATGAGCAATTCACTGAGTTCAGCGGTATGGCTAGTATTGGCTAACACTAACTCTTGCAGTTCAGCGGTGCTCAGGATCGACGATGCATAGCTGATCCAAGTCGATGTTTGCATGGTTTCACGGCAATTAATAAGCTGTTCACTGGCCTTAGCCCTCCAGTCAAATGACAAGGCCAAATCAATGCGCTGTTGGCAGCCAGCATTGAGTTGCGCAAGCACCGAAAATGCCGACTCTCGATCTTTATTTTGGATCGCAAATTCAAGTTGTTGTTGCAGAATTTGCGGCGATAATTGCCGATGTGCTGCCAGCCAGGCAAACGCCTTTTCGGTGGCTTGCTGATCTTTATTGGCAATACTGGTTTGCAAGTATTGATTGTAAACATCGACACTCAAGGGATCATCAGGGCGTTGGTTGGCGTAGTCCAGTGCCTTGTTAACATTGTTATTTTTAAGTAGTGACAACACATAAATTCGCGTTAACTGAGGGGTTATTTGCTGTGTATCTAAGCTTTGATATGTCTGCTGCACTGCTGCGTTGTTACCCAGTTTGTCGGCAAGTATTATCTTGGTTGTCAGCAGCTCTGTGGATTTGACTTCTATCGATTGCAGCCAGTGATATAATTTTGCTTCTTGACCGGTGCCGATCAAATGCCCGGCAACAGTACTAAACCATTGTTCACGCTGAGCTTCAGGTGCTTGCTGTAATATCGATTTTAGCTTTGCTGAAAACCCTAGCTCATCGTGTTTAATTTGACTCTCGATAAGCCTGGCCAATAGATTGCCTCTTGCTGCATCAGGCAAGGACTCATATACGCTTAAGGCTTGTTGATGTTGCTTATTGGCAACTAAATATTCAAACAATAGAATTTGATAGGGAGAGTGCTGTGGGGCAATGGCTATTGCTTTTTTGATCTCGACAATAGCATTTGCATAGTCGTTTGCCGCTTGATAACGATAGGCTTTTTCAAGGTAAGGATAAGAGACAAATTTCTGTTGATCACTGATCGCCTGCTCGGCAATAACTGTAGTTGAGGATAACAGGCTAGTC
Source organism: Thalassotalea sp. (assembly GCA_042091375.1). Lineage (GTDB taxonomy): Bacteria > Pseudomonadota > Gammaproteobacteria > Enterobacterales > Alteromonadaceae > JBELHO01. The sequence continues at coordinate 8,219 of JBELHO010000073.1, forward strand.
AGCAGCAGTAGTGTTGTCGCTCTGATCACTGTGTGCTCCATTGCTGATCTTGGTATTTGCCAAGTATGGCGTGAATACTTTGTTGACGAGTGCTTTGCAGTGCCAATACTTTTTGCAAAACTTCAGGGCTGATCAGTTCTTTTTCCACCAAGAAGTCACCTAATTTTTGCCCTGTTGAATAGTCAAAACCCATGATGATTTGATTGAATAATGTCTGCTCTATTAGCCCTACTTGCTGCAGTGCATCACCAAACTGGATTTGCGAACTAAAATATTGGTTGTTAATTTCAACCGCAACTTTTTCGTCAATTCGACCTGAAGCGATGAGTTGCGCTATTTTTTGGGTTGGATCGCACCACCTATCTCCAAGATAATGGAATCGAATACCTAAGGTGCATGCGCCAATCTGGCAAAGTCGGTAGTCGATTTTTCGCTCAAGCTGTCTGGCAATTGATGCCATGCCAACAGGTGACAAACGGTTTTCGCCAACGACAATGAGTTTGCCCGCCTCTTCGCGAACCGGCAGTATCCGATACTTCAATGCGATCTCTTTATTGATCATCTCTATGACAGGGGGATCTATTGCAAATGGATCGATATACTCAAACTTAGTATTGGCCTGCTCAGCAAGTGCTTGGCCAAGGGTTTCTGTGTCGATCATTTTCAGTCGCAACAGTGACTGACCGAGTTTTTCATCGGCAAGGCGTTGCTCTAAAGCTTGGGTTATTTGCACTTGGCTTAGCCCATACTTTTCGGTCAAGATACTACCCAGTGAATGGCCAAGGGCTCTTTTGCTTACTGTAGGGTACTCGTGTTCGGTTTTATCCCAAGCGACTCTTCTCGGGTTTCCACCTTGGTCTAGTACCTGCCTGATCGCGCGCCAGGTTGCGAGAAAATTGATTACATTGCTCCACAGCAGTCTAAATGGACTAATAAGTGCCTGAATGATGCCGTAATATTGACGAACAAAGATCATCCGCTGAATGACTCGATTGAGGAAAAAATAGAAGTTGGCGACGATCAATGTTTCTATCCATTTGCCCCCCATAAAGATAGACATAAACAAGTAGCCATCGGAGTGGAACTGTTCAATACCCCAAATAATTGCCACTTGTAGTAAAATTAAGGTCGCTAAAAAACTCAAGAAATAAGCTATTACGCCTTTTCTATCGCGCCATAAAAAGTAGTTTAGCTTCCAATTACCCGTCCACTTGTGTACCTGAAGCCCCTGAAACACAATGCCAATTATCCATCGGCTTTTTTGTATTACCGATGTTTGCAGTGTTTCTGGAAAATACTCTCTGACACAAACAACATTGCCAGCACTGTAGCTTCGACTACTGGATTTTTCCGCAAACGAGGCGTACTTCTTGTCGGTTACCGAAAAATTGACAAATATCTCTTCCATTCCCCATGCTTTCATGCGAAATCCAATGTCATAATCTTCGGTTAACGATCTGACATCAAAGGGCAAGCCGTCGCCTTCTTCAAACAGGCGAATAATCGCTCTACGGCTAAAACAGGTGCCAACACCAGCACTGGGCACTTGCCCGACAAAGGACTCGCGGACAACAATATCTTTGCCGTGCATTTCAGAGAACTCGTCTAAATAATGCCCAGCGGTAAAATGGAATGGACCTCTGGAAAATGGATATACCGGTAGCTGGATCAGGTCTTTTCTCTCTAACAGGTAATTAAACAGGCGAAGCTCCATAGCAGAAACAACGTCTTCAGCATCGTGCATAATAAAACCAGCGAATTTGACCTTGGTTTTTTCTTCAAAAGTCAAAATTGACGCAATGACATTGTTTAAGCAGTCGGCTTTACTTGTCGGTCCGGGGCGGGCACAGACAACTTTGTGGACGTTGGGGAAACGCTCACAAACGGTATCGACGTCATTTTGTGTGTCTTCATCGTTGGGGTAAGTACCAACAAAGATTTGGTAGTTTTCGTAATCTAATTCAGCCGCGGCAAGTTCTGCCATTTTGCCTACCACGCCAACTTCCTGCCAGGCAGGAACCATAATGGCAAGAGGTTTTTCTACAATTTTTATCAGGTCTTCTTCGTCAAAAGTTGCCCGCTGTCGGTAAACAAATATCGCTCGCCATACACGCCTTATCCAATAATAAAAATCCACCAAGACGTCGTCTATGGCGAATAAAAGCATCAAGATCATTAGCGTGATCGCTATATATCTCAAGCCGTATAAGTAGTTCGCAAATACCTCAATCCATTCCATTTCGCACCACCTAAAACTACATAAACACAGCTTTATTTCAAACTTATCATAAACTTACCCAAACTTACTTCGCAGCCAGCAAAAAAGCTAAATTCGCCGATAACAAATCAAACCGGCAACACAGCTAACTATTATTAGCGCAGTTGTTGGCTCGGGGATGGGGTTGACTATAGGTAACTGAACATCACTTTGGCTTACCCTAACCAGCAAGGGCGCTATATTTAGATCACCCATTGCAATAGCAGTATAATCGGTGAAGCCGTGGGGCGAATTGATATCCAAATAGCCCGAGTGACACAACACAGACCAGTCTGGGCAAACGGCATCGACCTGATCACCAAAATCTGCAAACCAAGTATAGGTGAAAGTGTCGTCGATCAAGGTACCAAACTGCCAATAGCTGTAAGATTCGTGATCAAAGCCCTGTTGATAAACCTCGCCATTGGGGCCCGTACCGTAATACCTTGGACCTAAACCGTTTAATTCAAAAAATAAGTTAGTGCCTTGGTTCTGGTCAACAGACCAACCGGCATTTAATAAGTCTGAGTCAAACCAATTGACAATCAACAGAAATTCTTCACCAGTAGCCCATCGCCATTGGTCTTGGCTGTTGTTAATGAATGTGTTGTAATCGGCAAAAGATTTTTGCTGTGTAGGATCTTCACCTAGGCTATCTGCCCAGTGTAATCTCAAAATGTCGAGCCCCAAATTGTTGTTCGTCCAAAAAGGTTCTGCTACCTCATTTGAGTAGCTATCATGCTCGATAAATGAGCCATGTGTTGAACACGAAATTAATGCAAACATGATAAAACTGACAATTGTTTTCATTGTTCGCTCCTATTATTTCTGTATGTATCCCTGCAATATTCAATTTAAGCCAACTAAATTTTTTGAAAAGCACTCAACTTTTAACTTTCAACTGACAACTTTCAAATAATCATCCTCACTTAAAAAATATTCATAACCATTATCGTGATACATTTGAATGACATGCTTGTTAATACAACAAGCTGCTTGATACCCTTATTCAAGACTGATTTTCCCAATCGAAACCGTTATATTCTTTGAGTATAGTCAACAATTGATATTTTTTAGGCTATAACTATGTTTATTTTGACTTTTTAAACTGATCAGATCATTTTGCGCAACAATTAACACTAGGTTGTGATAACAATTGAACTATATACCTAGCTTGCTTTGCTATGCTCACGCAGTGGTTAGTTATTAAGCTGGCGATTTGATCACGGTTGTTTCAACCTGACATAGAAGCAGAATAGGTACAGTACAATTAGCCGTTAATCAGACTTAACTATCATATATATCAATAGGTTAATATCAGCAGTATACTTTTTTACCCCCCTGTTTGTAACTATGCTTAGTCTGTTGCGACTAATATTAGTAATTCAAAACACTTGTAAACAAAAGGCGCCAGATGCCCCA
>JBELHO010000074.1:0-11634 GCA_042091375.1 Thalassotalea sp.
TTTATCAACAAAAATTTGACGCTTTACTTGCTTTTTGTCATTTTATTGTCATTTTTGTTAGTTTACGCATTTGTCAGCAAATGACCAAGAAGGTTGACTTGATTAAAATTCACCTCACAACCGAGGAAGTTAGTAAAAACCATTCGGCTCATACATTACAATTTTAGAGCCGCAAGCCCCAGTTTTAACATCCACATGAATAAGTTTATTCAAACGCTGCTTTATCTCTTGATGTTTTTCAGGTGGCGCAAGAAACATTATAAATCCTCCACCGCCCGCACCGAGGAGTTTACCTCCATAAGCACCTGCATCGATGGCTTGCGCATAAAGGTCATTTATTGTGCTGTTAGTAATTTCACTGGCCAGTTCTTTTTTTAATGCCCAAGACTCTTTTAACATTCCTCCTAAATCACGCATATCACAATTAGCTGATTGCAATATATCATTTGCGCTGTATGTCATATTCAGCATAGTCGATAATTGCTTTTGTTTTATTGATATGTTGTCAATTTTCTTCTCAGCTATGTGACTCGCTATTCGACTTAATCCAGTGAAAAAAAGCATGAGATGAGAATTCAGACTTTTAACCGTTTTTTCTTGCATAATTAATGGCGTGACATTAATTTTCCCTGAGGGTAGAAATTCAATAAAATTTGTCCCACCATGCGCAGCCCAACACTGATCTTGTGAACCCACATTTTCTTTGATCACGTTTTGCTCGATACGGATAGCTTCTTCAGCTAAAAATTGCGGTGAAGATATTTTGCCTTCTTTAGCTCTCAGTGCATTTAATAACCCTACGGTAAATGATGAGCTAGAGCCTAAACCTGAACGAGCTGGCAAATCCGCTTGGTGCTGAATTTCAATACCTTTTTCCACTTTCATTTCAGACAAAACAGCTTTCACTGATGGATGCTGTATGCTTTCAATATCACTCGGTACCTCAACTTTTGAATAGACAATTCGATGTTTATGCTCAAAAAATGGCGGGAGATTTCTTACCGTTAAATAACAGTATTTGTTGATCGCAGTGCCGATAACAGCACCACCATGCTCTTTGTACCATGGCGGATAATCTGTACCGCCACCAAAAAGAGAGATCCTAAATGGCGTTCTTGAAATAATCATTTTATATAATCCTTTAAGACAACGGGGGCTTTTTGATAACTTTCTGGTGTGCCTATATCAATAAAACACCCACTAGAGATTTGAAACGATTGCAATTGTTCGCAATGAGGAATTAAAAAATCATGTTCAATACTTCCTCTCGAAAATTGACGAATTTTATCTGCCATATCACTAGAAAAATAATAAACTCCCGCATTAATCCAACCAGGTGAGTTGTTAAGTGGATTTTTTTCAATAAATTGGGTAACTGACCCCGTATCATCAATTATCACTTGACCATAACGCGATACACTTTCAACTCGAGTCGCCACCAACCCAATCGCCGAATCATTTAATTTCATTTTGTTCATAAATTTAGATAGATTAACTTCAACAAATGTATCACCATTAATGACAATGATTTCACTCGTCTCTAGATTATCTAGGGCTAAAGACAGCCCCCCGAGGGTTCCTAATGGCTCTGATTCAATGACATAATTGATATTTATTGGGTATTTAACTGAATAAAATTGCAGTTGTTCTACAACAAGATCTGACATGTATCCCAATGAAAATGATACATTTTTGACACCTTGAGAGACTATCCAACTCAGTAATAATGCTAAAAATGGTTGTCCGTCTATCTGCGCTAATATCTTTGGTCTATCAGCGACGACACTTTTCAAACGAGTACCTAAGCCTCCTGCTAGAACAACAAGGGTAACATCATCTAATGAACTAAACTCATATTTATTGATCATGATGTGACATCATTGTACAAATCACGTTGTAAGCGAGACTTACTCATTTCCACAATGTGCTCTTTGGTCTGTAAACCAAACTTTTTTTCTATGAAATTAAGGTAATTATCATCTGAAAAATAGTCATGAAAAGCGTCATCTCGAAATTTTAATACAGTAGCAGCACTCTCAAACTCAGTTTCTAAAGGTAAACAATTTTTACTGTGCTGAGAAAATCCCCCCCAGTCATTTGGTAAAGGAATGTTGTTTTTAAGTCCATCTACATATAATTTTGATCCTGGATAGGCCATTGCAGAGTAAAAATTGGCAAACTCACAGTTTAATTTTTTGGCTAATGCCAGTGTATCTTGCATCGTTTTGACAGAGTCGCTTGGCAATCCAAATATATAGTTACCAATAACATTAATATCTGCTTGTTGAATATCTCTAACTATTTTAACGATATCATCACTATTCAATGATTTATTAGCTCCGTCACGCACTGTTTCGTCAGCTGACTCAATACCTAGAGCTAACCAGCGAATACCGGCCTTTCTCATCAATTCCAGCGTGTTTTCTCTCACAGTATCTACGCGTGCATAAGCCCATATATTTAGCTCGTTTGCATAACTTTTTTCAGCCAATAATTGACATATTTTTAGGTAATGATTTTTCTTCAATACAAACATTTCATCAACAATTTTAAAGGTTTTAACCTGATATTGCTGATAAAGCATGTCAATTTCATCAACAACCATTTGTGGGCTGCGACAACGATAATTACTTTCATGAAAAGGTGCATTAATACAACAAAAAACACATTTATATGGGCAGCCCAAGGTTGTGTATATGGAGGCGTATGGCTGGCGATTAACGATATCACCAAAACATTGCCAATTATGTGCCCTGTATTTTTCCATCGGTAACATATGCCAAACGTTACCGTGCAAGTACTTATCTAAGTCTTTGATTAATGGTGGATTGGCATTTTTTATGACTTTTGAAAACTCATCTTGCCATACCAGTCCGGCGACTTCGGATAACTCTCGCTTACCTTTCAAAGCTTCGAATAGCTGAGCACAAGTTTCAGGCCCTTCCCCAGCACACACATAATCCACAGGCTCTTCCAATAACGTTCTCTCTGGCAAAGCGGCTACATGCCCCCCCACAATAATTATGTTACTAGAAACCATTGTGTGCTTAATTTCTTTAGCCAACTCGCGAGCAGCTACCATTGTTTGTGTCGATGCAGACGGTTGATGCCCAAATGCGACTATCACAACCAGCAGGGGAGTTGTTTTTTTAACATGTTCCGCCGCCAATTTGCTGTCTAAAGCTAAAGCTTCCGTATCTAAAATCTCAACCTTCAAAGATTTATCGAGTAGGTATCCTGTGATCAACCTTGCCCACATAGGTGGCTCAATCGCAGTAAGATCATTTCCTAAAGACTGATAAACTGCTTTTCGCCCACCTGGATTTATAACTAGAATGTCTAGGGGTTCAGTCATTAAAAAGGTCCTTTAAATGTCTTTTGATAGACAAGCTCAGCGTCGGCACTATCGGGTTTCCAATGATTGGCTACCCCCTCATCTATCATGGCCATGGCTGCTTGAGCAATCGTTACTGGATTTGGGTAAAAGCCTTGTTCAAGACTAGGTGTGGTCGGACACGTAGTATTTGCAAATCCTACACGTTTAACCCTTACAGCTGTTTTTGATTGCTCACAAACTTGAGCTAAAATTTCAGACGAAGCCCCACAGTTTAGCCAAGCATTATCTACAACGAGTAATTTTCCTGTCTTTTCAGCAGCTTCAATAATAGGTGAGATATCTAAAGGTGCTAGCGTTACTGGGTCAATGATGGTAGCAAATATTCCTTCTTGTGCTAAAAGCTCTGCTGCACGCAATGACTCAACAACCATATTGGAAATGGCGACGATGGTAATATCTCTTCCCTCCTTAATGACTTTACTTTTACCTAATTCAACTTCATAGGGTTCAGTAGGTACATCGGCTTCAGTGTTAAATAACAGCCTGTGCTCCATGAAGATAATAGGATTAGGATCCTTTATTGCTGCAAGCATTAATCCTTTCGCGTCATATGCATTTGAAGGTGCAACGACTTTTAATCCTGGTATATGCATAAATAAACTATGTAAAGCCTGAGAGTGCTGAGCTCCCTGCCCCCATGACTTACCAATAATACAGCGGATCACTAAAGGAACATGTACATCACCACCATACATATAATGTGCTTTCGCAGCAATATTGATTAATTGGTTCATGCACAATAACAAGAAGTCCATTCTAATGTGAATATGAACGGGTCTCATTCCAGACATTGCGGCACCAATAGCAACTCCAGTCATGGCATCTTCAGAGAGAGGGGTAGTGAATACCCGATCTTTACCAAACTCATCGACCAACCCCTTAGTACTTCCCTGGATCCCGAAATGGTCATCGATATCTAATCCCATCAAAAAAACGCGTTCATCAAGTGCCAATGCTTGTGCCAGAGATTCTCTTATTGCGTTTGCGTAATTTAATGTTACCGTTCTAGGTTTATTTGTAGACATGATCAAATAGCTCACTTATTTGGGGAAATTCACTTTGCTCTGCAAAACTAAAAGCTTGTTCAATTCTCTCTTGATTTATGTTGTTGATATCTTCAACCACATCAGTATTTAACTGCGCCTCAAGTACTTTTAATGGATCATTGTCTACCCAAGATTGCCCATCACTTTCACTGCGATACCCTTGTTCAAAATCTGTATCTGGTCCGACATGCTGGTACCAACGATAACAATCGACTTCAAGTAACATAGGTCCTTTTCCTGAACGAATGCCTGCGATCATAGACGTTGCTATGTCATAAAGTGTCATGATGTCGCCACTACTATGACGCTTGAAATCGACAGAAAAACCATCTACTCGTTTAGACAAATCAGATTGTGCCCAACGTTTCTCAATTGGTTCGTGAATAGCAAACTGATTGTTTTCAACAACAAATAAAATGGGTAACTTGTGTAAGCCAGCAAAATTTAAACTCTCATAAAAACAACCTTCTTCTGTTGCGCCATCCCCCAAAAAACACAAAACAACATTGCCAGTATGTTTCATTTTTTGAGTTAACGCGTAACCAGTAGCCACTGGAATTCCAGTGCCAACCACAGCAGAAGTGCCAATAACATTGACGCTAGACTCAATTAAATGCATGGAGCCACCGCGACCTTTCGCACAACCATCACTTTTACCAAACATTTCAGCGATCAATTTTTCTGGTGATCCGCCTTTAGCCAAATATGCCGCATGACCTCGGTAAGTCGCGGCAACATAATCATCTTTTGCCAACGCTTCACAAATAGCGACACTGACAAATTCTTGACCAATAGAAAGATGTACTGGACTTTTAATTTTATCTGAAGGGTAAACTTCAGCTATTTTTAACTCTAACTGGCGAATAAAATTCAATGATTGGTATAATTTTTCAGTAATAGACATTAATATCCTCATAATGGGGCGATCAATAAGCAAAATAAAAAATAATTCAATATCTGTGCCTAATATAAAAGTGCTACCCATATCAGCATAATTCATCAATTAAGAATAGTGATAACTCAACTGTTTTTATTATACTAAATACGGTACAGTTCAGATTTGCAATAAAATTACTGTATATTTTTTATAAAATACAGAAAATTATTTCATCGAATGAATAGGACAAAAAATGAAAAACTCATGTATTCCTCAATATGTATCTCAATTAACCAATATTTTAGATACTTTTGATTGGACAACTCTTTCTTCTTTCACTGAAATAATGTTTAAAGCATGGCTAGAAAAAAGGAATATTTTCATTTGTGGCAATGGGGGGAGTGCAGGTAATGCTAATCACATTGCTAATGATTTTTCTTATGGTGTAAATCCAACAGGAAAAGCGTTTAATGTTGAGTCTTTATCTGCAAATAGCGCAATAATAACCTGTTTAGCTAACGACACAGATTACGATAATATTTATGCTCAGCAACTTTTTAATAAAGGTAAACCTGGAGACATTCTTATTGTACTTTCTGGTAGTGGTAACTCAGCTAATATACTATCAGCACTAAAGCAAGCAAAGTCACTTAACATGACAAGTTGTGCTGTTTTAGGCTTTAGTGGCGGTAAAGCAAAAGACCTTGCCGACCATCCATTACACTTTCCTGTTGACGATATGCAAATAGCTGAAGATCTACAACTTATTGTAGGTCATATGTTAATGAAGGATCTGAATGAGTTAATTAGTTAGTCACTTATATACATTTGCAACTCAGGTCTAAAATCGAATATCCCAAGCCCAGCAACTTACTCATATATAATTTCGTATTCTTGTGGGAAGTAATATTCTTCGATATACCTTAAAATAATTAATTTATTGTCGCAAAAAATGTATGCATTATAAGTAACGTACATACTGCGTATTAGCATAACTTTGATCACTCAGCACCATCAAGCTTTGATCAGTATTTCACCATTTTGTAGAGCCTTTTTTAAATGATCTTAAGTGTTCACAATTAGTTAAATTATTTTATTTTTTTCTCATCGGCTCGCCTTTCAAATTTATTTTTACTGAACTGTGCACTAGCCGATCAAGGATCGCATCTGCATAAGTTGATTCACTTATCATTTTGTACCAATTTTCAATAGGAAGTTGGCTAACGATTAACGTAGATTCTTTATCATATCTGGCGTCAATTAGTTCATTAGGTTGTTGTGCTGTTGAAACCACCCCATTTATCGTTCAGATCTCAACAGAGCATTCCTGATTTAATTATTCATAAATTTTAGGTGGTAAATCATTGAGTGACTCATGTGGTCGCTCATAATTATATTCTTCCATCCAACTATCAATGATTTTTCGCACTTCAGTCAACGACTTAAACAAATAACAACCTAAGACTTCAATACGATAAGTCCGATTAAACCGCTCAATAAATGCGTTTTGTGTTGGTTTGCCTGGCTTTATAAAGTCCAGTTTGACTGCATGCTTTTCAGCCCATAGCTCTAGGGCATGAGAGATGAAATCAGGACCATCATTTTGCTTTAAACGTTTCGGATAGCCTCGATAAGCTAAAATACTGTTAAGCACACGAATGATACGTGGTGCTGGCATGCCCGTATTTATTTCAATGGCTAATAGCTCACGATTATAATCATCAATCACGCTAAAGGTTTTAAACGACCTGCCACAGCTTAAGCTGTCGTGCATGAAATCCATATACCAACAGTCATTACTGATTGTTTACAGTTAAAAGCTCTGGCTCTCGAGTTGACCGTCGTTGTTTATGCTTAAGACATAAGTTCAGTTTCAATCCTCAGTAAACACGATAGACCCGCTTGTGATCCTTGCTATGGCTAAGGAACCTCAACCGCTTAAACATTTTCCGAAAACATATCGAGGATATTTGGGGGCTAAGTTAGCCAACGCATAAATAATGACGATATCATCCACCAACTTCGGTTGATAGTAGTACGTGCATCGACTGATACTAAATGCCTGACATGCTAACACAACACCTAACCCAAGCTGCACATTCGCATATTGGGCTAGCCGCTTTCGCTCTTATGGCTTATCAGCTTTTTTGAAAACGTGTTTAAGCGCCATGTTTTGCAAACTGACGTCAGTAAAAATTTTCTTGAGCTTTTTGTTCTCTTCTTTTAATGCTTTTAGACAAGCTAAACCAGATTGTTCCATGCCGCCGTATTGGGATTTCCATTTATAATAGGTACTTTGACCAACTCCATACTTGCGGCATAGCTCAGGCTCTGTCAGAGTGCCTGTTTCACCTTCTGTTAATACGGCAAATAATTTGCTTGCGTGAATCGTGCTTTTTTCATTGTTTATCTCCGTTAAGTTACTTTAACGGAAAGACTCTATTAATGCGATTCTTATTTTATGGGAGGGTTACAACATGTTCACTCAATATTTTTATATTTTTTCCAGACCACTAAGTAAGGATAGTGGTTGATAAATTGGATAGTAATATTGATTAGCAATTAAAATAAGACCTAAATCTAATCCTCTACTTTTATTAGAATGAATGATTGGAATACCACTTTTTTTCTTCAGTCCAGCTGCGTTATTATCCGTAAAAGAACAATATTAAAAACACCCTTTTCTTATTAATAAATTCTAAATGCGATATAGTCACCTTTCACTATACCAAAAATCATTATGTCCATTTCACCCTCTAATGTTCGAAATATTACAAGGCACAAATTAGCAGCTAAGGAATAAACCAATAAAAGTCACCTTCATAGCCAATTTTATTAAAAAAGGCTTTCCAGTCGTCTACATGCTTAATAGTTTTAGCCGTTAAAGCCCATTGCATCATACGCGCTTTTTCTTCGTCATTTCGATAAGCGTCAACAGTGATGAAGCATTTACCTTTACTTACACGCTGAATTTCCAATAATGCTTGTGCGCATTCATCTTCAACTAAATTGTGCACAGTATTAATTGAAAAAACCACATCAAATGTATTGTCAGCGAATGGTAATGATTTAGCATTGCCAAATTGTAAATACGGTTTTACTTCTTCTTTGGCATTTTCAAGCGCGTACGTTGAAACATCAAGCCCGGTAACGTTTATACCCGGAATTAACTCTTGCATGTCGTACAACATAAAACCTTTAGCACAACCTACATCGAGTACTTTTGAATCAGCTGATAACTTAAAATAGCGCTGAAGGTCTGGAATTACTGGCTGCCAAAAACGAGGAAAGTAATAAAACCCTCCGTAGCCGTATGTTCTATCACCATCAAAAAAGTCTCTACCGTATTGACGAGCAATTTCTCTATCTTGTTCTGTGATTACTTCCGATCGTTCCGCGGTATTTCTTTTTGCTTTTGGGTAGTTAGCAAGTAAATCTATTTCTTGTCCCATTTTGACACCCTATTTTTTTTATTCAGTAACTTCAAACCACGATTTTTTAATGAAGCTCAAGTATTGTTGGCCTCGCCCAAACCATGGAGAAAACTTGGGCAAGTGAGTATTAAATTTACCCCCTTGACTCCAACAGCTTAATTCTTGCTTTAACTCTTGAATAGACAAACTAGTTTCATTTGAATATTTGTCTGTTAACTTTTCCAAAACCGATAGGCTTTCATTGACCAAGCTCACAACCGTTTTTAAAGTTGATGGATAATCAGCAACCGCTACCTTATCTAAAAGGAAAATATTGTTCATAATATCATTAGCGATCTTAGCGACTGCATCACCAAATTCAGCAGTTTGCTCTGGATAAACCATTCGGTAATCAAGCATGTTATGAATTTGGCAAGAAAAAAGCTTGCTCGTTCTTTCATTATAATTTCGATTATCACCATGAATATCTTTATACCAACGCCAATCAGTTATAGTTTGAGGTGAGCTTCCATATATATCAAAATTTTCGGATAGGGTATTAATCGCTTGGATGATAGATAATGGTTTACCGAATAACGGCTGTAAAATATTGTCATGTACCCAATCATCCACATTGCGAGACATTCCCTCTAAGTGACTAAGTTGTTCAGTAAAAAACGGTCTCAGGGTATCAAGTACATCGGTTATGTTAAGTAGTGAAATATGGGCATTATTTTCATTACTTAAGTTATCTGATAATATTAACCGGGCAATAAGTCTTCTCAAAACTTCACTTAGGTATGAAATCGCATCAGAACTAGTGATCAATAATAAGCCACCAGGCTTTACAAAATTTGAGAGTTTCAACAAAAATGCTTCAGGGTCATTTTGCCAAGGTATCGTCCCTTCACAGCAAACCAAGTCGAACTTTCTATCTGTTTCAAAATCCCAAAAATTACTTTGAATAACATTTATATTTGAACAATCTTCAAAATGTTCTTGAAGGTTCCTCTCGGTTTCTTCACAGCTTTTGGGATTACCATCCAATAAAACATAATTTTCAGGAGCAAAACTATTAGTAAACAAAGCATTATGTCCTGTTCCTGGCCCTACTTCTAAAATATCCCTTCCTTTAATGAGTGCTGATGGAAGGCCGCATTGTCGATATAACGCATTCCTTCGCTGAAAATGTTTATTTAAATCACTCACATCTTGTGCAACCGGTGATATATTATGCGCTTTATAATAATCAAGAAATGCCTGTTGACTCTTGCTCATTAAGCAACCTCTTTTTTATTATTTATGAAACTATCAAGGTGATACTTTAAATCATTAACACTTGGCGTTAACCACTTGACTTTTTGAGTAGCTAATGTAAAAAATGGAGATTCTTCCCCTAATTTTTCATTAAAGTATGCAGCGGCTTCTTGCGCACAAGATTCGCCTTGAAATAGAAAATAAGGTGTTTGAGTAAACATGGCAAACATGGCTGGCCCGCTTATTCCGCCCATAAACAAATCACTGTGCTGAATTGCACTTAGTTCATCAATCAAACCTAAACCGTAGTGCTTTAAAATCACTACATTATGGCAGCTATATAGTTTTCGTGTGAACTCAGCAAGCCGGCCGACAACAATAAAAACTACGTTAGGATGTTTTTTCGTCGATTGATTAATAAATTCAAGCCATACATCTTGGTCTGCATCACGATATAGTGCACCGCCATGCTGACTGTGTATTTCTTTAGACCGTTGACGGATGTGCACAGTAACAAAAATACTGTCAGGCTTAAATCCAAACAACAATTCGTCTTTTAATGGGCTTTCGCTTTTCAATTGACGAAACCTAGGCACACTTTTATGCTTATCAAAATAAGCTTTAATATTTTTAAAATCCCCTATAAAGGGCTGCTGTTGATTTAGTTCATCGTTATATTCATTAAGTGTCGGCGTGCTATCTATACTGTGATAATTCCATACTAATAGCGTTTTTTCTATTTGCTCTCTAGAGCGAATAAGGTGCACATTACGCACTATTGGACAAAAGCTAAATGCTGGTAATAACTCAAATAAGTATTTTTCAAAGTTTAGGGTGCCAATGTAAGGCTGTATAGCACTTGCCGGCCTCTCAGGCGTTGCTATGAGATAAATATCTAACCATTTCTTATCTTGCCTTTCTGCTTTAACTGTCCAATCTATTAAAGTGGTTAAAATATCACCTAGTGCATACGGTCTAGCGGCAAAATCCCAAATAACAGGTAAGACATCATTCTGGTAGTCTTTTTCAACCTCACTTAATTGATACTGAACTTTATCCTTTGCATTATCAACAGCATTAATTCGGCGACTGCCGCCAGCTCGACCTGAAAAATAGTAAATAAGTAATTCAAGCAGTGGAGAGTTTATTGATGTATGTTTTTTTATCAGACGAAAAAGCTTTACTAACATAACGAGAAGACCTAAGTATGACTAGGAGGTTGGGTTAAAATTGGCATAAGTGTCATCGCGTTCAGAAATTATTAAGTTTTCTTTCAACGGCCAATCAATTAAAAATGCACTATCATTCCAACGAACACCACAGGTGTGCTCTTCACTATACTTTCCTGATAACATATAATAAGAAATGACAGTTTCGTCATCAAGCGTTTGAAATCCATGAGCAAATCCTTCAGGAACATAAATCATAACATTGTCTGTTGCTGAAAGTTCTACAGTAAACGACTGTTGATAACTTGTCGACTCTGGTCTTAAATCAATAATAACATCAAACAACTTTCCCTGCGTACAGCGTATTAATTTAACTTCAGCATAAGGTTTTTTTTGAAAATGCATTCCTCTTAGTGTGCCTTTGTGTTTATTAAAAGATTCACTTGTTTGTGATATGGAATGTTTTAAGCCTTGA
>JBELHO010000075.1:0-4893 GCA_042091375.1 Thalassotalea sp.
ACTGGCTGAATTATCGCAATCAATTGTGTTATCATCTTTGGGTATCAATTATTTGTATTGTTCTCGCTAATAAAAAAATTTGCTTGCGTTAATTTTATTGGCTGAGTGTGCACACTGAGCTTAACCAAGTGATTTTTGCCACTGCTGGGTAATGTGATCTGCCACCCGAAACGCATTGGCGTAAATGGTGTAGGTGTAAGGCACACTGCCGCCGGTGGGCATAAATGAGCCATCGGTGACGTATAAATTGTCGACTTCGTGGGCTCGACAGTTTTTGTTTAACACTGAGGTTTGCGGGTCATTGCCAAAGCGACAACCACCGGCCATTAGGTTGGTTGGCGGCGAGCTGCTTACCGAGGTAGATATATTTTTGGCGCCCATTTTTTCAAGTACTTTGGCACCTTTTTCTGCTAAGTATTCGCCTACGGTGATATCGTGATCGTGACTGCCAATTCTCACTTTTGCCACTGCATCACCCCATTTATCGGTAACATCTTCATCTAGGCTAACAAAGCAATCGTCTGTGGGTAGCCAGTCGTTGAATACTTCAAAGCGCAGGGTTTTATAGGTAGTGAATTCGGTCAATAAATTCTGTTTCAGTTGCTCGCCCCACACCAATTGGCCATTGTCATCTCGTTGTGTGCCTTGCGCGCGGGCAATGGGATTTTGATAGAACAGAAAGTCTATGGTGCCACCTTTGGCTTTGCCATTTTTATTGGCGCCAGCAAAGGCTTTGTCGTCAATTTGATACCAGTCTTGTAGGGCTCTGTTAATAAATGGCCCTACTTGCTTTAGTTCGGCCTGTTGCTGAGCAGTTAAGTCGTTAAAGTAAAAATCTCCGCGGCCAGTGCCACCAGCGCTAAATACTAAGTTTTTGCCCACTTGGCCATTGTTGTTGGCTAAGCCATTGGGGAAAAATTGACTGGTTGACGATAACAATAAACGCGAGGTTTCTATCGCTTGACAAGCCACTACGTATATTTTTGCCGAAACAGTTTTGTTGCGTCCTTGGCTGTCGTAGTAATGCACGCCGGTTATTTTACCTTGTGGGTCGCTGGCAATGTGATGCACTTTGGCATTGGCGATAATGGTAAGGTTACCAGTAGCCACGGCGTGATTTAGCAGCGCTGCTCGGCCACTGCCTTTGGCTCCCGACGAGCAGCCATAGCTGCTGCAATAGCCAGAATATTCACAGCTGCGTCGCCCCATGTCTGGACGCGACAGTACCGCCCTGGGCACTGGCATGGGATGATAACCAATGTCGCTTGCGGCTTGGTCTATCCACCTAGAAATGGCGTGCTCTGCCAACGGCGGATAAGGGAAATCTGCAGTTGAGCGCGGCTCTTGATGAGGGTGGGCCACCACTTTACCGGAAACCCCTACTTGCTTTTCAACTTGGGCGTAGTAAGGCTCAAGGTCTTGATAACTGATCGGCCAATCAGCAATATTAGCACCTGCAATTTCACCAAACTCAGTTTTTAATTGAAAATCTACTGGTTTTAAGCGGTGAAAATAACCACTCATGAAGTTTGACGAGCCACCGACCACGTTGCCATTCCAAAAGCTCCAGCCAGAATCACTGGTTGCTTCGCCTTGCCAAAAGCGCTGGCCATTTTCACGTTGATATTGCTCTTCAATGACGTGCTGCTCATCGGCAAGATCTGGGTTATAGGTATCCCGTAAGCTGATCGCTAGTTCGTCTTTATAAAATTCGTCTTCGGTGAGCCAAGGACCTTTTTCAATCACCACCACTTTGGCACCGGCTTTGGCTAAGGTGTAAGCTACCGGTGAGGCGCCGGCACCGCTGCCGACAATACATATATCAACACTCATGCTTTGCGTGTCCTTATGGTAATGGGCTGGTGTTGCGCAACTGTCTGTGCATCAGTTTTGGCGTTTTTAATGGTGCTACGCGGTGGTAATTCGTAATAGCGTTGGCCGTCTTGGGGCAGAGGAAAGCCGGCTTGATGTTGCAGCCACTGCCAGCCTATTCCGTTGGGGTTACCACCATAAGCAGGCGGTGCCAACATAGCTTCGAAAATATAACCGATCAGCATACTCAACCAGTTTTCACCGGCGACCGAACCACTGATCGCTCTGAGTATAGTTTCTTTGTCGGCAACTGGTAATTGTGTAAAGTTGAGTTGCTTTTGACTTTGGCTGTAGCCATTTAACCAATCAACCCCTTGAAAAATAAATTCAATTTCAGCTTTGCTGGTGGGTTGTTGATAAACGATATTATAGAGGTAATGGCTGGCTCTGATGTCTTTAGCACTGGGACCAGTGGCTGACTTTGGCAGTAAATGCATTAATACCGCATCTAGGCTTAACCAGGGATCTTTTGCTAATGCACTGCTAAAACTTGGCTGTGTCGCAGCAAAAGAGAATTTATTCAACGACAATACCGCGGTTGCGCCAGCGGCAGATTTTAACAGATGCCGCCGCGAGAGTTTTTCCTTGAGCCAACCGGGGGTTTGGTAGTTGCGGTTAAAAAAGCCTGTCATATTGACTCCACTGCTGAATCCACCGAGGCGGTTGCTGGGTTATTGGTGACTTGCCATTGATCGATAAAGGCTTGCCACAAGGGACGCGAATATTCGTTGTTGTCGAGAAGCTCTGCGGTGTCTTTTGACAAAATCATTTTGCCTTGTGGGGTGGCGACATACATATGTGGGTAGCCTAAAACCGGTGGAAGTGATTTCATAAACTCCGCATTGTCATTGCTGTCACTGACATTTATTTTCAACAGCACAAATTCACTGTGTAAACGCTGATTAATGTCGGTGTTGTCACCGAGAAAAACATCCATTTTGTGACACCAAGAGCACCAGTTACCGCCGATCTCAATTAATACGTTGCGGTTGGTTGCTTTGGCTAAGGCGATTGCCGCAACCGCGTCTTTGAAGGGATCGCGTGTGTCGTCAAATACCTTGCTGTATGTCGGCAAATCAACTGAGCTATCGGTGGCCTGAGCCATACAGCTAGCGGTCAATATACTGGTCAGTAAAATGCTCAAAAAGATGGTAAACACATTGTAGGTGGAACTTTTCATAGTAACTGCTCTTAACTGAGGTACTGTAAATGACCTTGCTTTATTGAACTATATTTCAAAATACTTTACTGGTCATTATAAAATAGTTTAGTCGTCATTATGTCAATATGCTTGAGCAAGCATTATAATACGCCGATATGATCAACAATAAGAGATAATACTATGCGTCCAAGCGGCAGAACCACAGGTCAAATTCGACCAGTAACCATTACCCGTCAGTTCACTACCCACGCTGAGGGTTCAGTGTTAATTGAGTTTGGCGATACCAAAGTCATCTGTACCGCCTCTGTCGAAGAAGGGGTACCGCGTTTTTTAAAAGGCCAAGGCAAGGGCTGGGTAACAGCTGAATACGGCATGCTGCCGCGTTCTACCCATACCCGCATGCGTCGCGAAGCGGCCAGCGGCAAGCAAAGTGGCCGTACTTTAGAAATATCTCGGCTTATTGCCCGTGCGTTACGCGCTGCAGTTGATCTTAAGGCCCTAGGGGAAAATACCATTAGTGTGGATTGCGATGTTATTCAAGCGGATGGCGGAACTAGAACCGCTTCTATCACCGGTGCATGTGTGGCCTTGGTTGATGCCATTAATTACTTGCGCGCCAATGATATTATTAAAACCAATCCGTTAAAGCATATGATCGCCGCAGTTTCGGTGGGTATTTACCAAGGTGAGCCGGTAGCCGATTTAGACTATCCTGAAGATTCAGTCGCTGAAACCGATATGAATGTGGTGATGAGCGATAACGGTAAGCTAATTGAAGTACAAGGCACGGCGGAAGAAGAGCCGTTTAGCTTCGATGAAATGAATGCCATGATGTTACTGGCTAAAAATGGTATTGCCGAATTATTCGACGCGCAAAAAGCCGCTCTTAATACCTAACAGATTAACAAGGAATACACATGCAAGAGTATAAAAAACAATTTATAGAATTTGCCCTGGAAAAAAAGGTATTGCGCTTTGGAGAGTTCACTTTAAAGTCGGGTAGAACCAGTCCGTATTTTTTTAACGCTGGTTTATTTAACAGCGGTAATGATTTGGCGCGTTTAGGGCGTTTTTATGCGCAAGCGTTAACCAATTCACATATCGATTACGATCTATTGTTTGGCCCAGCCTATAAAGGTATTCCTATTGCGACCACCACTGCGGTTGCTTTGGCGGACCGACACGCCATAGATATTCCATACTGCTTTAATCGCAAAGAAGCCAAAACTCACGGTGAAGGCGGTAATTTAGTCGGTGCTGAATTAACCGGTAAGGTAATGTTGGTGGATGATGTGATCACCGCAGGTACTGCTATTCGCGAGTCAATGGAAATTATTAAAGCCCACGATGCGCAACTGTCTGGGGTACTTATTGCCCTTGACCGACAAGAAAAAGGCCAAGGTGAATTATCGGCTATTCAAGAGGTTGAGCGCGACTTTGCTACACATGTGATCGCCATTGTGACCCTAACGGATCTGATCAACTACTTGCAAGATCAACCAAGCATGGCTGATAGTTTAGCTAAAATCAAAACCTACCAAAAAAATTATGGTATTTAAGCCAACGTCGGTATTTTTAGCAGCCAAATAGTGCTGCTAAAAATAGTAGTGGCTGAGTGACCTGTAGCTGAATTGGAAGTTGCTCTATTACAAGCGGCTGAATTAGGCGGTTAATTCAAACTGGTTGGTTGCTGGTTTTTCAAATGCTTTGTTAATGGTAGCGTAGTAATTTTCAATGCGATCTGCTCTTGCATCAATATCACTTGCCCTAGAAGGCAACACTTGCTCTTGCACTAATAAGGTTTGATTGATCAAGGTATCAAATTCAGTATTATCAAAGGCAGGACTGTTCAGCTCAGG
>JBELHO010000075.1:4993-11449 GCA_042091375.1 Thalassotalea sp.
CTGTTCAGCTCAGGGCTGTTCAGCTCAGCACTGCTAAATGATCTGGTGTCGTCGATTGATAGAGCTTTGTTATCATCTCTGTTAAAGGTTTGTTCTAACAATTCCGATTGTGCCTGAGCAATCAATTGTGCGGCAGAATTAGCAACTCGAGTGTCTTGAATAGATGGGTTCACTGGTGCCAATGCGGCATTGTATACTTTTTGCATTTTTACAATGGTTGCCCGCGGATCGCCTTCTACTGGGGTTAGGTCAACTGATACCTCACCCGCCACTGCATATTTTTTACCGTCAGGCCCCACTTCATAACTGTAGGTGGGAGCCCCTGTCACGGTACCGCCAGTAGAAGCGTGTGCCATTTCGTGAGCGCGCACTTCGCGATCGCGTTGTTGTAGCTGGTCGACAATCTCTTGTTCAGCTTCAGATAGCTGGTTAGGTTTTTTGTTGGCTTTTTCCTCAGTCGCTGCCGAGGTGTCTTGCTCGCCTTCCGCTTGCTGTTGTGATGATTGCTGCTGAGGGGCATCGTCATTATCTTGCTCGGTGATCAAGCCGTTGGCTATTTCCGCTTGTTTGCGCAAGTTATCAAAGTCGAATTTTTCGTTATTTTGTCCGGGGTTTTTGGCGCGATCACGCTCAGATGCCACGCCTTTTTCTGCTGCTGCTTGACTGGCCGCAGCCGGTTGACTGATCACTTCCCGTTGATTGTTTTCACGACGCAAGGTATCTGTCTGCGGGTTAACCACAGTAGCGATAGATACGTTGGTAACAGGAGTAATGTTCATTGCTTACACACTGACGTCTAACAGATTTCCCAAGGCATCGTCAGCAGTTTTTATCACTTGTGCAGAGGCTTTGGCCTGATATTCAGCCACTTTTAAATCAATAAGTGATTGATTGAGATCAGGGGCAGCAGCTCGACTGGTAGTGCTATCGATGTTGTTGCTATTATTGACATTGTCGGCATTGTCGGCAAGTTGTTGGTTGTATCGAAAGTCTTCAGCACTGTAGGCTGTTGACTCAACAATATTTTGTGCAGCGTTGTTGCTACTTTGTTGCGCTTGCTGAAAACCTTGTATTCCAGCATTAAATGCTGATTGGATCGCCACAATTGACTCCCATTTAATATGCTAAAGCTAAAATATTTAACCACCTTAATATTGATTAATTATTAATCAAAACATCGATAAAGTAAAGTAAAGAAAACTAAAGATACGCAGGATTATTTACTGCTGGCAATGGTCTGCCAACCAGTTGGTTATCGATTGCACAAATTGCTCAAAATGACTGATAAAAGGCGCGTGAGAAGCTTGTTTAAAAATCACCTTATCACTGCTCGCCACCAGCTGATCAATCTGGCCGATCACCGCCTTGGGCACTAGACTGTCCATAGCGCCATAAATGCGCAAAAAAGGCACATTGATCTCGCTGAGTATCTGACGTTGATCTGTGGTTTGCAAAAAAGCCAACGACTGGCTCAAGGTTAACTGTGATGGCAGTGGGTAAGCCATCACTAAATCGTGGATTTTTTTGATATCTCGGCGTATGTGAGGACTGCCCATGGCCTGAATTTTTAAAAAATTATCGATGGTTTTTCGGCTGTCTTCAGCCAGTTGCCGATGGAATAACTGCAACACATTAGCCTTTATGCCCGGCCAGTCATTGCCCTCAACAAACAAGGGCGAGCTGGCAACGGTGATCAAAGCTTTGACTTTATGCCGATAAGCATGGGCTATGGCTGTTGCCACTAAGCCGCCCAGTGACCAACCAATAATTACCGCAGGTTGTGCTAGCTTAGCTTGAATGATCTCCGCCATGTGTTCAATGCTATAAGGCTGTAGTTGTGTATCTGCATTGCTGCCAAAACCGGGCAGATCAATAGTGATCACCTGATACCTAGCCGAAAAATGATCAACACACGGCTGCCAAACGCCAGAATTTACTCCCCATCCATGAATAAAAACTATCGGCATTCCACGCCCTTGACTCGCTATTTTCAAACTATTTGCCATGCTTATTATTTGTGCTGCTGTTATCACTGGATTAGATGCCCGACAGTGTATCGAAAACCCCAACAAAAGGAAATGTGCACCGCAAGCAATGAGGACCACAAGGAATGCAAGGTATGCAAGGAATTAGCAAGCTGCGCTTATACAATCGGCTATACAACAGACTTATTGCGCAATTTAAGACTTGGCGATTGGCCATTGGCCAATGTGATTTATGTCATAACTACAACACAGTGCAGCCGCTATTATGCCAATATTGCTTAGCTGATCTAGCCGTGTTTAGCTATCCAGTGGCGGGGAGTAATTTATTGCATTGGCCAATAGTCAATCAGTTGTTTCCCCGGCGCTATTTCGACCAACTGTACTGTTTTTCACCTTATATTTGGCCGATGGATCTGTGGTTAAAACAACTTAAATATCACAACCGTTTTGAGCTGGCGATGATGTTAGCTCATTTAATAAAGTCGCTGTGGATTGAACGCATAGTGCCATTGCTCGGCGATAATTACACCCTAACTGCGGTGCCCATTCACCCTAGCCAGTGGCAGCAACGCGGTTATAATCAAGCACATCTTATTGCCCGTCAGTTAAGTAAATGTGTAAGTGCTCACTATCAAAGTGATTTACTGATCAGAACACAGTTTACATCGAGTCAGGTAGGGCAAACGGGGCAACAGCGACGAAAAAACCTGCAGACTGCATTTGCCATAAACCCAACAGTGTCGGTGATGCCAAGGCATATTATTATCCTCGATGATGTGATCACTACCGGCAGTACCATCAATGTCATCAGTCAATTATTAAAGCAGCGGGGAGTTAACGCCATTACGGTGTTAACTCTGGCATTAACTTTACCGCGTGTTACTTAGTCGGCACATCAAATGCTTTGGCGAAAAATAGGCTGTTGGCTAAAATTTTAGCACTGCCGTGAAAATATCCGCGAAAGGTTAAATTATCAGTAGTAGCGATGACTCTGCCTTTACCCAAATTATGGCCAACAATGGCTGGTTGGTTGGCAATGGTATTGACTAAATTGTTATCGGTATAACCACTGAGTAATGGCTTTTCAGGATAATTTGCGATACTTAAAAAAGGCAGACTCCCTCGCTTCATGATCAAGTTACTGTTTCTGAACAAGGGTAAACGCGCATCGCTGTAACCAAAGGACAAAGGGTGAGATAAGTCCAAATCACTGGCAAAAATAGCACCGGCAATACGCTTTCTCGCTGACAGTTTTTCTTGATCTTGATAACGCAAGTTGTCGCTGTCAAACATCTGATCAATGTGCGCCTTACTGACGAAATTCACTTTTAATAGGTCGTTGTCAGCTAGCCATTTAGCCGCGCGTTTTTGGCCTATGATCACCCCACCATTTTTGATCCAAGTGGTTATTTTCTTTGTCGTTTGATCAGCAAATGTTTGGTAATTGCCATCGACCATAATGATGTGGGTGTAATCGGCTAAATCAATTGCCGACAACCTTGGCCGCTCTACTACAGTGACCGGTACCGACAGGCTAGCATCGAGATAATACAATACTTCGGCTGCTTCGTATTGTGAACTACCCTTACCGCCAACTAAAAGCACTTTTACCTTGTCAATAACCACCATAGAGCTGCTGCCAATATCCACTCCAGTGACGGTTAGACCGGTGGCAATACTATACAAATCAATGGCATTTTGCTTGGCAAGCTCTGTAAGTTGACCTCGCCACTGCGGGTTTGTCTGCAAGGCTGCAGGGATCACAATAGTGCCTTTGGCAAAGTTGTTTTGTTGGCCGTCAATCACTGAAGCAAAGTTTTTTGTCGCGACTTTAGCTTTAATACCCGCGGTTAATAACTGGTTTAGCAATTTAGGAGCGAGATAGTCATACCACTCAAACGCATAGGCATAAGCCGCTGGTTTGGCTGCAAGCACTGTCGGCTTTTCCCCTTGCCAAGGTTGCTCGGCCAGCTCTAATCCCCAAGTGCGGCCGACCTGATAAAAATCGATGTCCATGGCCAAGGGCAAAGTCCAGCCAGACACGTCATAAAAGGTATTGTCTTGAAAATTGGTGCCGCGATTGAATAAGGCTTGGATCACTCGGTACTGTTTCTGCCCTAAAGGTATATAAAAACTGTGTTTTTTATCAAACACTTGGCCATCAAGTTGATAATCTTTGGCAAGCGGGTATACCGCAATTTGGTGCTGTTTCAGTTTGCTTAAAAACGCATTGAGGCGATAATTATCTTTTGACTCTGTGACTAAGTAGCCACTAAATTTTTGTTTTTTTGCAGCTTTTTGTGATTGCTGATAAAAGTCTTGACGATATTGTACAAATTTATCGCGGTTTTGCCATGCCCCTTCAATGGTTGACAGTGAAGTCAACACCTGATTTTTTATACCGTATGTAAAGGTTAACAAGCCATTGTCTGTGTCTTGTTGAAAACCGCGGCTGCTGGCTTGTTCAAATAAAATACCTACAGCGCCATTGATATCGGGATAGGTTGAGCCTTTGCCGTAATAAAAGTCATCGAAACTCTCTTCACTGTAATACAAGCGCTGTTCGGCGTCTAATGCTGCGGCATGATACTTAGCCAGTAAGCCAGTAAGCTTAGTATTACTGCTCGGTGTCAGTGGATGGGTACGCGATGGAATACCCGGTTGAAAAAAGTAACTGCTGTTGGCACCCATCTCGTGGAAATCACCTAACACATGGGGTTGATATTGATGAAAGTAGGCCAGTCGGTTTTGGCTTTCAATTTGTGACAGCAATAACCAATCGCGATTTAAATCAAAACCAAAGTGATTAGTTCTGCCAGTCCGCCAGCCTTGATGATGCTCAATGTGGTTGGGATCGGCATTAGGAGTCACGCCGCGATGAGTGCTTGCCCAATTGACAAATCTATCCATACCATCGGGGTTCACACTGGGCTCAAGCACAATGATAGTATTTTCAAGCAGTTTAGCGACTTGTTCACTTTGACTAGCGGCTAAATGATAAGCCACCACTAAGGCGGCATTACTACTGGAAATTTCATCACCGTGTACTCCGTATCCCAGCCAAATAACCAGGGGTTGATCGGCTTGTTGCCGATCTGCTGAAGCCAATAATTGAGGTAACTTAGCTAAGTTTTGTGGCGCAGAAATAGTCACTAATATTTGCTTGCGAAACTCTGTGGTTCTGCCGATATCGGTATTGACCACCCGTTTAGATTGGCTTGCTAACCGAGTAAAATACTCTAGTAGTTGGTCGTGACGAATATTGCGTTCACCAAGGCCAAAGCCAAAAATATCTTCAGGTTTGCTGATCTGCTCATTGTAGCTATGTGCTTGCGGTAAATACTCAGTGACAGCAGCGGCAAAACAACTGGCAAAATACACCGACAATAAATAACCAGCCAATGACCAGTAAACACGACAAAACATAACTCAGTTCCTTAAGAATACCATCTGGGTATCGATTGAATGTCAAAATAGCAAAATCTGCTGATTGCATCCAGTTTTGCAGCAAAATTTACCTGTTTGTATTGATATTATTGTCCAGCGTTATAGTCATATGGCGATAACAACAGCTGGTGGCAAGTAAACAAAATATCGCGTCTATGGGGTTTGTAGCGTAAAATAGTGGTATACTTGTAAAAATATCGGTATATCCTTTTCTTATGGTACAGAGCGAAACAGTCATGATCACTATTTCAGAAACAGCACAAGAGCATTTTGGCAAATTATTGGCACAACAAGCCGAAGGCACTAGTATTAGAGTGTTTGTCGTTAACCCAGGAACTGCCTCAGCCGAATGTGGCGTTTCATACTGCCCTGCCGATGCCATAGAGCCTGATGATATTGAAATTCCCTTTGCTCAATTTTCAGCTTATGTTGATGCTGACAGTAAGCCATATCTTGAAGAAGCAGAGATCGATTTTACCACAGATCAAATGGGCTCCCAATTAACCTTAAAAGCACCTAATGCCAAATTGCGCAAGGTAGCAGAAGATGCGCCTTTATTTGAGCGTGTTGATTACTTCCTCAAAGCCGAAGTGAATCCGCAGTTGGCTGGCCATGGCGGTGAGTGCACCTTAATGGAAATTACCGATGACGGCTATGCGGTGCTACAATTTGGCGGCGGTTGTAATGGCTGTAGCCAAATTGATGTCACCGTCAAAGACGGTATTGAAAAACAGTTACTCGATCTGATGGGTGATGAGATCAAAGGGGTCAAAGATATGACTGAGCATCAACGTGGTGAGCACTCGTATTACTAGGCGCTACCCTAATTGACTTTACTTGCCAAGCTTGCCAATAACCCGCAACGCAGCCTGAAGATATTTTTGTCGGGGCTAGGGTTATTTGCCAGCGGTGCTGCTGCTATTTTTATCGGCTACTATCACCATCATTATTGGCAAATACTCGGTTTGCTATTACTTGCTGTAGGTATACTTTTTGCCGCCTGGGGATACGTCGGCATATTTGC
>JBELHO010000076.1:0-11403 GCA_042091375.1 Thalassotalea sp.
TGAGGAAGCGTATTTTTCTGAACTACAAACTGTCTAGTGAAATCTGGGAAGTCCAACCTTCCTTAAAATGAAATATTCTTTTCACATATCCATAATATTCTCGTGCGAAAATTCATAACTTTTGGAATTACTAGAGAAATTCTATGTTATACAAAGCGTTTTCCAGGCGTTCATTTTTACAATTTACTTCAAAAAGCGTCGCTGCGGCGGTTGTATCAGCAAGTGTTATCGGTTGTATCAAAAACTCCGATAATAATGAACCAACTGTGGTTGAGAATATCATCCCATTAAAGTTTCTTCATGGTATTGCCAGTGGAGACCCCACAGCTGACTCGGTTATATTGTGGACTCGTGTAACACCTGATGATGCAACTTTTTCTGAACCTGTTGTTGTATCTTGGGAGGTTGCTACAGATGAAGCATTTACCAACGTATTGCGCAACGGCAGTACCGATGTGTCACCAGACACAGATTACACCTTAAAAGTTGATGCTGTTGGTCTTGACCCTAATACCCGTTACTATTATCGCTTTATGAGTAATAGTGTTACATCAACAACTGGAGCCACCAAAACACTCCCCACGGGTAATATTGATAGTGTAAAACTTGCGGTAATGTCTTGTTCTAACTACCCTACTGGTTTTTTCAACGTTTACGACCTTGCATCGCAACAAGAACAACTTGACGCCGTATTACACCTCGGTGATTACATTTATGAATACGGTGCCGACGGGTATGGAACAGAAAATGCCGAAGCAATGGGACGCCAAGTTACTCCAGCCGGTGAATTACTGACTTTAACCGACTACCGCACTCGTTATGCCCTCTATCGCAGTGATGAAAGTTTGCAAAGACTGCACGCAACAGCTCCATTTATTACTGTCTGGGACGACCATGAAATTGCCAATGATGCTTATGTCGACGGCGCAGAAAACCACGATGAATCTGAAGGTGATTTTCAGCAGCGAAAACTCGCGGCTATGCAAGCCTATTTTGAATGGTTACCAATTCGTCAAGCCACACTAGGCGACAATCAAACCATCAACCGCAGTTTTTCTTTTGGTGATCTAGTTGATATTCACACCTTGGATACACGCATAGTCGGTCGTGATAAACAATTAGACTACGCAGATTACACAACAGCTCAAGGTCTGGATGCTGAACAATTTACATCTGATCTATTAAATCCTAATCGCTCCATGCTCGGCTCTGAGCAATTAGGTTGGTTACAGGGGCAGTTGGCCTCGAGTACTAGTAAATGGCAGGTACTTGCTCAACAAGTATTAATGGGTAAAATGAATTTACCTGCAGCGATAGCAACTCAGCAGATGAGTATTCCCGAGTTTGCTGAGTTAGCGGCTATCGCTCAACTTGCGGCAAGAGCGGCTGCAAGCGATCCAACATTAACAGCAGAGCAATTAACCTATCTTCAAGCCAATCAGCAACGCCTGACACCAGAAGTCATGGGATTATTACAGTTACCCAATATTCCATATAACCTCGATGCATGGGACGGTTATTTTGTCGAACGTGAGACCATTTTAGGAACAGCTAAAAGCTTCAACAAAAACTTAGTTGTACTCGCTGGCGATACTCACAATGCATGGGCTAATAACTTAAAAGACATGAATGGTAATTTTGTGGGCGTTGAATTTGCGACCGCTTCAGTGACTTCACCGGGTTTGGAACAGTACCTCAATATTAGCGAGGCCGAAGTACCAGCAACAGAGGCCGGAATAAAACAATTAATCGATGATCTTCAGTACTTAAATGTCTCAGACCGTGGTTTTATGGTGGTAACCTTTTCTTCAGATGAAGTAAAGTCGACGTGGCATTTTGTCGACTCCATCACCACTACTTCATATCAAGAAAACGCGGAAAGACAGGCGAGCTTAAAATATGTTAGTGGTAGTGAGGGACTGATCACCGTCGGCTAATCCTCAACGGAACCCCAAAAGTAAAACGCTGGCTTTATGTCATCGTTTTACTTTTCTGTTGCGTTATTCCAACAAATAACTAGCCAATGCTACTAGTAATTGACGATCATCGGACTTTTGCTATCGGCCATTCCTAACTGTCCGTTTTAGTCAGCAACTTCTGCTTTTACATGTCGATTCAAGTATATAGTAACCTATTTAGGACTATAGTTTACTTTTAATAAGATACTTTCCACCTGCATTACTTTTTTCGTACTTTATTATGTACTTAGTTGAGTACATAATTAATACCAGTAGTGAAACAAACCAAGTTGACAGATAGGTTAAAAAAATAGGTGATTTATGTCAGTACAATCAATCTTGGCTGAAAAAACAGTGTCTGTTTCTGAGCTAAGAAAAAGACCATGTGATTATTTTATGGATGAGCCTGTCGCTGTGTTGTCAAATAATAAAACAGCTGGGTACATGATAAGTGCTAAGCTGTATGAAAGTATGGTAAAAATGCTGGGATCTCAAATCAGAGCTGCTCAATTTAGGCCCTCTAGTGCCCGATTAGCAGCGATTACTGAGTCTGGAAAAGCATTATTACTTGACGCTTCAAAGGATGATTTGAGTGAATTTAGCGAGTGATACGCGTATTTAAAAGTCAGGTGATGATTCAACAATTGTCTGATCAAAAGCTTAATGCATTAGTTAAGGATTTTAAGGAATATAAACTGATGGGGAGCGCTCTCGTTCACTTTAGTAGAGATGTAATTTATGACAATCTAAGCACACTTCAAATTATTTAGTCTGAACAGATACAACACTTTCATTTAGTGCGTAAAGACAATGCCATTAGCAACCATAACATTCAATTTTATCAAACAAGTGATGCGCACCTGATTTATTGCCAAGGAAGCCTAAAGAATAAGGCTTATTTATTGATGGCTATTTTGTCATAAAATGGTCATAACAAAGATCTAAATAGTGACCTTATGTATAAACCTGGTGTAATGGCAGAGAATTTTAGAAAACAATTTTAATATTAATGTTGTTAAATAAGCCCAAAAGTGTCAATCAGATTGACATGACTACTTGTTATTTATATAAAAATTTTATTTATTACTAACAATTGACACTCCTTTTAATGTTAACTTTCCCTTAGTTTGTTTTAAAGCTTTAATGCTTCTAGGTTTCAATCAGTACAAACACCGCCTCTTGTCTTTTCATTGTGAATGGCTAAAATTTTATTTTTTTCCTTCTTAATAATGATGTAATAATTATCAAATAGTATAATCGTGCAAATATGTATAATCCCACCGATCAGAACAATGATATCTAATCAAACGAGTAATAGGTATCAAGGCAACAGGTTAACCGATATCCAAATTTTAAATGTCAACACAAACAATATAGTGCACTGATACTGTACTGAATTTTCACTTGAAGGAAAGTCTATGAAAAAACTAGCAATGCTAGCGGGTAGTTTATTGTCATTAAATGCTATGGCAAACGTGGTGATCACAGAATACGTAGAGGGAGGAGGCTTTAATAAAGCCATAGAAATTACCAACCTAGGTACTGAAAATATTGCCCTTGGCGAGCAAGGTTATACCTTAAGTTTGTACAGCAATGGTAGCTCAGAGCCAAGAAACACTGTTGAGTTGTCTGGTATTTTAGTACCCAACTCGAGCTTAGTTATACACAATACAGGTTTAGATACAGCCGATTCATTCGCGCCACCCTTAGGTTTAGCCAACAATGGGGTGATAAACCACAACGGCGATGATGCCTATATATTAATGAAAGGCGATGAAGTTATCGATTCATTTGGCCAAGTAGGAGTTGATCCTGGCAGCTCTTGGGGCAGTTCTGCTGACAATTCAAAAGATCACACTTTGAGAAGAAAGCCAGACGTAACCAGTGGCGATATTGATCCATTCAATGAATTTGATCCTTCCACCAGCGAGTGGACTTTCTTTTCAAAAGATACTTTAGACGGTTTAGGGTGTAAAGGTGAAGCGGCCTGTACAGGTAATGAACCCAAGCCATTATCAGAAGGAGGTGAAGAGCCTCCAGTAAACAGTTGTATTTTCACCACTTGCGAAGAAATCGTTAATGTCAAGTCGCGTAATGATTATGTTGAAAGTACCTATTATGCTAAAGCTAATGCAGCAATTGGCGAAGAATTAGCCGCTTTTAAACAATCACTGCACGAAGATATTAAAGCAGATCATACCCAATTAACTTACAATCAGGTGTGGACAGCACTGATCAACACTGATCAAGATCCTGATAATGCCGACAATGTCATATTGTTATACACGGGTAAGTCTATACCTAAAACAGAGAATGCTTCGGTCAATAATAACGCGCCTGATTCATGGAATCGTGAACACGTTTGGTCAAAAAGTCATGGCTTTCCTAGTTCCTCACAACTGGGTTACACAGACATACATCATTTGAGACCTTCTGATGCTTCAATTAATAGTGCTCGCTCAAACTATGATTTTGATAACGGCGGTGAGCCAGTTAATGATGGCGATATCGTCACTGATAACAATCTTGTTAGTGGCGTCTCATGGGAGCCAAGAAATGAAGTTAAGGGTGATGTTGCTCGCATGATGTTTTACATGGATGTGCGCTACGAAGAAAATAGTGATGCAAACATGCCAGACTTAATACTTGTCGATCAAGTCAATACTGAAGGAGCAGATTTTGGTAAGTTATGTTCGTTGTATGAATGGCATGAAAATGATCCCGTTAACTCTATGGAAATCGAAAGAAACCATATGATATATGAGTTTCAAGGCAACCGAAACCCGTTCATCGATCACCCAGAATGGGTAGAAAAGTTGTACGGTGAACAGTGTGATGAGCCTGATGTTATTTTGCCAACGGTATCGGTTGAAGCGACTGAAGTTAACGAAGGTGACACCGTTAGCTTAACAGCTGCGGTTAATGTTGAAGGCTTAACGTTTGAGTGGAGCCAGCAATCTGGGCCAGATGTGACATTATCAGTTCAAGATACAGCGACAATAAGCTTTACTGCACCAGAAGTAGATGCTGAGCAAGCACTTGTTTTTTCAGTAACCGTAACTGATGCCTCAGGCAATCAAGCATCAACGACAGTGACCGTTACTGTCAACAATGTGGTAGAAATGCCAACGGTGTCAGTTGAAGCAGTTCAAGTGCAAGAAGGTGACAGCGTTAGCCTAACCGCAACGGTTAATGTTGATGGTTTGACGTTTGAATGGAGTCAGCAATCTGGACCAACGGTTGAACTATCGGGAGCAGATTCAGCAAATGTGAGTTTTACAGCTCCGTCTGTTGATACGACCCAAGTTGTCGTATTATCCATTACTGTGACTGATCAATTTAGCAATCAGGCATCTACAACAGTGGATGTTAGTGTCACCAATGTTGTATCGCCTGTTGAAACGCCTGAACCAGTTGAAACAAGTGACGGTGGCAGTATTGGCTTTTCGCTATTTGCTTTAATTGCCTTATTTGTATGTCGTCTAAGCACGAGAAAAACAAAGCAAGCCTAAGGTTTTCAACTACCTATTTGCATAATCTGAATAGTTAAGCAACATTATAACGGCAACTGCATGGGATATCCCCCGAGTCAGTTGCCGTTTTTTATTAATGACCACTACCCTCTTCGTGTTCCTTAACCGATCCCCAAAGTTATACCTTAGATACTGAACAGGGCTTTTAATCACTTCATCTAAAAAGATGATCGTTCTTAACTATTTAGCCTTATTATTTTCTGAGGGTTAATAACTCAATAGCCGTTGTATTAGATTCAGGCCGTTTGAAAAAATCTGAGTGCAACTCAACCAGTGATTTATCTTCAGGGATAATTAACAATACCTTGCCTTTAAAGGTGTTATTGTTATCGTCCCTTGTATGCCACATAGATTTAAATTGGCTTTGTGAAAACTTGCGATTGCCCCACGAAGGATCACCCAACCAAACCAATCCATTATCATTGACACCACGAATGACTGAAAAATGGTCTTTATCTCAATAGCGAAGATACACAATGGCAGGAATTTTAATACTTTTAAGCTTTTCAAAGCTAAGTGATAAGCCAATCCCTTTAAAACCAAAGGTTTTGACTGCTTTTGCAAGATCTGAAAACGAAGCAATACCATAGTCGCCGACTCGAGTAACCTCATCAAGAATATCTTTTTCATCTACATCTTTGCCATAAAAAGCGTGCAATATAGTCGCTGCTGATGCCGAGCCGCACGAAAAGTCTTCATCATTCATTGCAACGTTAGATGAATACAGTGCTTCTGCTACATCAAGTATGATTTCCATAATTTGGGCGTTTTTCATATTTTATTATTGTCAAATTAGTAGAGTGTATTGCAAGCATTAACATGCCGTCCTTGGCGATTTAAAACAACAACAGAGTATTTACCAACATAACGAGTTTTACCAGCTCTAGGTCCTGAAAAGAATGACCTAGATCCCGAACCAGGATTTCTTAAGGTGTGTAAAACAGCTCTACTAGATACTCTTCAAAGTAATTTAAGTTGCATTGGTTTTTATTTAACACAAATCACAAAACAATTTTTTATTTTATCCTTGCCTAATTATTAACCATCAAATCGATAAATGACATAAACGCAAATTGTTTGAAAGCTATTATTAACAATATGAATTGTTTACAACCACGTCTATTACCATCGCGAATAGAAGTATAGTATTAAGCTATAAAGGGCTTACCTGCTAAGGCTTGCAACAAAGTAAACAAGGTGATGGCAACACCTCCTATGGTTAAGGCGCTCATCGTTAATTTGGCTCGTCCACTTGGCATAGATAACTTTCTATCAATGAACCAGCCCAATAAAGGTAATATTTGCATCAAGTGTGTTGCAAAAAAGTGAGGCACTCGTAAGTCACCGCCTTGTTTGGTCCAGCCCACAACAGGAACTCCACCTTGATCAGTTGCCGGTGCATTGACCCAATGGCCACTTGGCAATGCTGACATATAACCGGCAATGACTAAGGTTAAAATAAAGCCTACAATTAATCCCAGGGCAATACCGTACTTTACCCCCGGTGTTAGGCTGTCAGCCACGGGTAGGCGGGCAAAAACAATACCCAAGATCAAAGCCGGCAATGAAAGTAACAGTGCAGCAATGCCCATCATCGCATAAACCAGAGCATCAAAGGTTGTACTCATATTAAAATGCGATGCGACACCGCGAAATGCTTGCATATCGATTAACAACAATTCAAGTAAGGTAGCCGCTGCCGAAATAAAAGCAATAACCACTAACCAACGGGCGTGTTTCAGCTTTGCTGGTAAAAAGTGCACAATCAACGCAAAAGTGAGTAAATGCATTGCAGTGGAAAGGTGAAATTTCAGGGGTTTGATCCAAATACCTAAATCGTTGTATTGGCGAGTATCAATACCATGGGAAATTAGCAAGATGGGCATAAATGCCAAGATCAATAGCGCACTTTGTGTCCATAATTGTTGACAGTTAGCGAGTTTCATAGTTCCACCTTATTTATTGTAGATAACGACATTAATGCGATGTAAAAAAACAATAACAGTAAGCCAACTGGACCAAACATAAAGGTGGCCAGTAGCATGGGGATTTGGATCAAGCGATGGATGCTGCGTTTGTCACCTTCAATGGCAATCAAGGTACCGATCACTAAATCAAAACACAGGTAGTGTGCCCAACCAGCGACCAGTAAGGATTCGTTGGCCATTAATGCTTTGACTTGTATTAACGAGCCATAGCCAGCGCCTTCAGTACTGGCAAAATGGGTAAACATCAGCCCACCATAAACGAGTCCGATGATAGTTGGTATAGCGATACCGGCTGTTATTAGTAGCCATTGCCAACGCTTAGGCGCAATGATCAGCAATGCCCAACCAAGCATTGCTAGTGTGTTTAACCAAGAAAAAAGCTCAGGATTTTGTGGCAGCATGTTGTTACCTCTTAATTATTTTTGTGATTGCAGACTAACTGAAAAATTTCGCTATGCTATTGAATTTTCGTGGATTGATTGGAATAATTCATGAAATAACCGCTTTGTCATTTCGCGATACGCGAAATAAAGGATCATAATGTCGCTGGTTCGAACCTATTTTCTGCACGGATTAATTGTCTCACTATTGATCGGTGGTTTATTTGCGTTTTTAGGGGTGTATAACACCAACACTTTGCCTCTGTTTGAGCGCTTTGTGTTTTGGGTTTCTACTATGCTGGTGGGAAATTTATCTACTGGTATATTAATTCCCTTGGTGTTTGATCGCTGGCTGCCCTCCCAACCGGTTGCCGTTAAGCTGTGTTGTATCATCCTATTGATCTCTGCTCCTATTACTTTGGTGTTGGCCGGCTTCGATCACACTCACAGCTCTGATTGGCCTATCTATATTTGGTTGAGAAATTACCTATACGTGACGGTTATCTCGGCAATTTTGATTGTTGTTGGCTATTTTATATTGCGCCCTCGCTTAATGCTTAATAAACAACCAGCCCCCCTTAGCGATAGCACTGCCGATGAAGTTGCACAATCACAACAATTAGCGCGACAATTTTTAAAGCGTCTAGCACTTAAGCATCATCAGGCGGAGCTACGGGCAATAAAATCAGAAGACCACTACTTACGGGTGTATACCAGTGTCGGTGAAGAACTTATTTTGATGCGCTTATCCGATGCCATTAAAGCGCTTGAAGGAGTTGATGGCATGCAAACACACCGCTCATGGTGGGTGGCGCGTGGTGCAATTACCGATCTGCAGCGCAGGCAAGGTAAGCTATTGTTAAGTACTGCCTTAGCAGTGGATGTTCCTGTTTCTCGCACTTACGAGAAACTCGTAAAGCAGCGATTAACTGGTTGATCATCTCGCTTTATAGTCTAACTTATACAGTATTTTTACTTTGCCATTGCAAACAGCAATGATCGTTTTGTTTTTTTTAAATGCGGGGGTGATTATCGCCTTGTAGTCATTGCAGTTAAAATATGCAGATTGTAGTACCAATGAATCATCTGAAAAATAAATTATAGTGATCATATCGCCTCAAATTTCATCCATGTTTGAAGTTCAGATAATTGAAATACATAAGGATTTTCAAAACCATTAAATTAATAACTAATAAACAATGTAGTTACAAAATTTTTACTGTGCAAGGTAAATAATAAAATTAATGATGGGTGATATTAATTATCAGTCTTCATCTGATAACAATTTACTGCCTACAGTGCATAATTTGTAGGCAGTAATTGGACTGTAGGCAGCAAATGGACTGTAGGCAGTCGATAAGGTAAGTCTGTTAGCTATTCAAATCAGTGTTTATAAATGGTTCATACACATCTGGTAAATACTGTTCACATTAAAAACCACTAAAGTTGACTTGAGTTAGATCAGCAAGTTCAATATCTTGTTTTTTAAAGTGTTCACGATAGTTCCAGCTGATCGCTATAGTTTGTTCCGCAGCTGCCAGTTGAATATTAACATCGGCAAAACTCCCTGCATCGATGTAATAACGAGCCAATACAGTCCCTAAGTTATCAAACACAAAAAATGTGATATTGGTGTCACTTTCATTGTAAGCGGCAAATTCAACTGCCTTGCTGGTTTTAAAACTCGCATTGGGATCGGCGAGAATTTCATCAGAATTCAACTCTTCCACCGGTGGACTTGTTACTGGTGGCACCGTTGGTGTTGCTGCACTGTCGTCACCTTCACCGCCGCCACATGCAGTAAGTCCAATAACGATGAAAGGAAGCAACAAAATTGTCATTATGCGAAAATAATTCATAGTCAGTTCCTCTTTAGTCATTATAAATTTTATTTTGGTTAACATAACTACTGTACCAGTCGCTGAAAGTAGCATTGTCTTCGGCCCACCTAAAGAAATTTGGATACGCTATACTAATATCTACATTCTCTCTGGGGTGTTTCCAGTTGTCAGGTAAGTCTAACACCCAAGGTAAATTACCAGTGAGTATGCCCCTGCGCGTGATCTGTTTGGTTATAAATGGGTTGCCTTGAGCGTGGTTTTGCGCATCAACACTTACCGCACCACTGTAATCACTGACGCTAAAATCTGATTCGAATACGTTAGTCCCGGTAGAGAACTCTTTCAGATGAATTTCCAAATATTTGCCCGGCCCTGGACCGTTAGCGGCGTCACGACTTGAGTAGTGTTGCTTCCAAGCAGCAAACCAATCTGAATCACTATTCTTTCTAGCATAGCGATATAAGTCATTTTTATGGGTACCAAACATGTAGTGATCAAATGGCATAGCACCGAGATCATTTGCATTAAGTTGGGTCGAATTAACATTAATAGTCAGTTTTATGGTCGCAGCAGAGGTATTTGCTGGACACTGCGAGCCCCCTGTCGCGGTTCTGTACATACAATTATAAGTTTCAAATACTTTAGTGGTTCCATCAAAAGTACTTAGTTCTTCAAACAAGTCCTCTGACAAGGTAAATGAAACAGAACTGTCACCGTATTCGCTGTCTTTGATCAAGGGGTATGTGTAAGTGACATTTTCACCGCTGCCCATTTGTGTGGAGACTTGTGTACTAATATCAAAACTATTGGTTGTCCCACCTATGGTTTTGTCTAGAGTGACACCTTCGATCATAGATTCTGTTAAGCCTGGGATCCTTACTGCTATACCATTGTGAAAGGTAGCGCCGATTGCGTTAATTTGGTATTGCAGAATAATGCTTTTAACTGTGTCATTGTTGTTATCACCGTCTAAGGTTGTGGTTATATCGTAATCGAGTACTGCATCATTAAAGTCGTAGTCATCGCTTTGCGGCCAATTGTCTTCAAATGCCAAAACACCTGTCTTGGTATTAACTTGCGAACTCACCGACTCAATATCAACCGCATCTTCATAATCTTCGATAGCTGCAACAGGGGTAACCTCGACGTTAAAAATTAAGTCGTTGTAATCTTTATCACCACCTGTGGTTTTGATATCTTCAAAACCGTATGCGAAAAAGCCACTTCCACCTTCGGTGGTACTGCGAGAATCATTAAATACCACATGGTAACGTTGTCCTAGCCCTACAGTTGGGTTAAGGCTCTCTAAAGTATAAAAAGGTTGATCGTACAAGAGGTTAGACTTTTGTTGGCCACGAAAACCAGCCCAGCCATTGGAATTAATAAAAAAACCAATGGATTGACCAGCAGTTAACTGGATCATCAAATCTATTTGGTCGCCAGTATCTAACGAACCACCAGAGTAAGTTTTCGAGGTGTTGGCCATAATAATAATGTGTTCAACTTCTGAAATAGATGTTGGCGGACTGTCTGTTTGATAAATAAAATATCCCAACGAGTTCTTATAGCCCGCTCCCTCATTGAGGAAAGTGACTTTAGCAGTGACTGCTGCATTGGGATCTAAATCACTTTTCACGCTAATATTAGTAAAACTGGTAGTGAGCAATGCGTTGGGTACCTGAACCCCTTCTGGTACCATACCA
>JBELHO010000077.1:0-11235 GCA_042091375.1 Thalassotalea sp.
TGATAGTGTGCTGGTAAATCTTGAGAACGAGCGCCAATAGACTGGGGATCTAACAGGTTAATACATCCCTTGGGGTTTTCAATAGTAAACGAGCGCTGCACAGGGTAATTAAACTTACCAACACTGAATGCATAGTGTTTGTTTTCATCTGCTTTTAATGCTGATAATCCACGTTGAATATATTCTTTTTGTAAAAAAGGTGCAGTAGCATAAATACAACAAACATAACCCACCTTCTCACCCAGTTGTTCTAGTGCATTAATGGCATGAGCAACAACTTCATTTGTACCTGTGTGATCATCGGCTAGAGCTGTTGGGCGTAAAAAAGGCGTTTCTGCTCCATATTCATTGGCAATATCGGCAATATGTTGATCGTCAGTCGAAACAATAACACGATCAAACATTCCAGATTTGAGGGCAGCTTCGATGCTGTAAGCTATGATAGGTTTACCACAGAACATGCGAATATTTTTTTTATGTATACGCTTACTTCCGCCTCTAGCAGGAATGATGGCAACATTTATCATCCGGTATCCTCATACGTTTATAATACCAAGCCTAATGACTTTAGCATTGTTGTTATGTATTCTGCACTGTAAATTAACGATAAGACAAGCAAAAACTTTGCCGACTTGTTTTACGGTTTAATAATTAAACAAAATTAAAAAAACATTCATGAACACCACAAAAGACTTAACAGAATTGATAAAGGAGTTTACACTGAAAAATATTCTGTGAAATACTGCTTGCTTTCACATTTAAAATATAATTTTTAAACACTTAAATTCACATAACATTAGCTAAACGTACTTTATAATCACCAAAGGTGTTATTCATGTTCAATAATAAAAACATTCTCATCACAGGTGGTACAGGATCATTTGGCAAACTCTACGTTAAAACCCTGTTAGAGCGCTATCAACCGCGAAGAATTATTATCTATTCACGTGATGAGTTAAAGCAATATGAAATGCAACAAGTGTTTAACCATCCTTCAATGCGTTACTTTATTGGTGATGTTCGCGATAAAGAACGATTGATCCAAGCAATGAATGGCGTAGAGTATGTGATTCATGCAGCCGCTTTAAAACAGGTGCCTGCAGCAGAATACAACCCTACAGAGTGTATAAAAACAAATATAAATGGCGCTGAAAATGTTATTGGAGCCGCTATTATTAATGGCGTTGAAAAAGTCATTGCTCTGTCAACCGATAAAGCAGCAAACCCAATCAACCTTTATGGTGCAACCAAATTAGCATCAGATAAACTTTTTGTTGCAGCCAATAATATGACTGGTGGTCATAACACCCATTTTTCAGTCGTCCGCTATGGTAATGTAGTCGGTTCAAGAGGATCGGTAGTGCCATTTTTTCAACAACTCATTGATAATAACGCCACTGAAATACCTATCACTCACCAAAGTATGACTCGGTTTTGGATCACGCTGCAACAAGGGGTCGATTTTGTTTTAAAGAACTTCGAACGAATGATCGGAGGTGAAATCTTCGTGCCTAAAATCCCATCAATGCGCATCACAGATCTAGCTAATGCTATGGCTCCCCATTTACCGATAAAAATTATTGGTATACGCCCTGGTGAAAAGCTGCATGAAATCATGTGTCCATCCGATGATTATTATCACACTCTAGAATTTGAAGATCATTTTGTCATCACACCAACCATTAGTTTTACGAGTCGTTCAAATGACTTTATTACTAATGAATTGGGGGAAACAGGAAAACAAGTTGCCGAGTGCTTTGAATATAACTCAAAAAACAACCCCGATTTTTTGAGTGTTAAACAACTCACAGAATTAAATAAAACGGTTGGCGAATGATCTTATATGGTCAACAAGATATTTCACCAGCAGATATAAAAGCTGTTACAGACATACTTAATTCGTCACATTTAACGCAAGGGGATGCTGGACACTTATTTGAAAGTCTCTTGGCCAAAACGTGCAGAGCAAAATACGCCCTGGCTTTTTGTAACGCCACCGCCACACTACACGCTGCTTGCTTAGCTTTGGATGTCACTAAAGACGACATTGCTTGGACTTCCCCTATTTCCTTTGTTGCTTCAGCCAATTGCGCTCTGTACTGTCAAGCAATGATAGATTTTGTAGATATTGAACTGGAAACAGGCAATATGAGTGTCGAAGCCCTTCGCGAAAAACTTCAAAAGGCAAAAAAGCACAAGACACTACCTAAGGTGGTTATTGTTGTTCATTTAGGCGGTCAAAGTGCTGATATGGCTGAAATTTTTAAATTAAGCCAAGAGTATGGATTTCGTGTAATCGAAGATGCTAGCCACGGTATTGGCGGAAGTTACAGAGGCACACCAATTGGCAGCTGTCAATATTCCGACATCACTGTTTTTAGTTTTCACCCAGTGAAAATAATCACTACAGGTGAAGGCGGTGCAGCCCTTACCCATTCAAAAGCGCTAGCAGAAAAGCTTGCGCTTTACCGAAGCCATGGTATTACTCGTGAACAAGCGCTAATGACTAAAGAAAGCGAAGGCCCCTGGTATTACCAACAAATTGCGCTTGGTTATAATTATAGAATGACGGATATCCAAGCCGCACTGGGTAGTTCACAATTAAACCGATTAGCCTCATTTGTAAAAACACGTAATTTGCTTGCAAAAAATTATGATGATGCTTTTCAACATACTGGGTTTACGCCATTAAAACAACGAGAGCATAATTATTCAGCGTACCATCTATACATTGTTCAAAATAGAGAGTGGAGTAAAGCAGAAAAACTTAATATTTTTAACGAAATACGTGCTAATGGTATTCAAGTCCACATTCATTATATACCTATACATTTACAACCTTTTTATCAGCGCATGGGGTTCAGCCAAGGTGATTTTCCAGTTGCAGAAACATATTATCAACAATCAATGAC
The DNA here is from genome assembly GCA_042091375.1 of Thalassotalea sp. GTDB lineage: Bacteria > Pseudomonadota > Gammaproteobacteria > Enterobacterales > Alteromonadaceae > JBELHO01. The sequence goes on from JBELHO010000077.1 coordinate 2,913, forward strand.
TTTGCCTTTACATCCCAAATTAACCAATGTTCAACAAAGGTTCATTGTTGATAAATTAATTAGCCACGATTAGTGAGTTAAGTGTGAGTGTTGGGTCAAGGATATTATAAAAACATTTGTGCTCTAGTTAAGCTATTTGAGCAGTTTTTTTAAGTTATCCTATGAAGATAACATTAATCCATGTTTAATTAAAAATATTGAAAAACCTCGCTAAACAAAAAAATCTAGTTATCGAGGCATTATTGGTGATACACGGTTCAGTAACAATTGCTAACAAACAGTTTGTGTTACCTATTCTAATAACCATATTTTAAACTAAACTCATATTTTTATATCTCTCCTCGCAAACGTCTTCCCCAATGACTATTTTCTACATAATGAGGCGTTTCTGCCTGCTCCCGATAATATTTCGCGGCCAGAGATAAAAACTCACGGTAAACCACTATACTTTGATTAAACAAAATTACCGCTTCATCCTCAGTGTCAGCATTGTATAAAAACTGTGTTAACACGACTTGCATTTGCATAATAGTGCCGTTAATCAATTCATATATATTTTGAGAAAAGGACCTGATAAACGTTGTATTTTTCATTAGCAGTATAGTGGCTTCTTTAAAGCTATTGACAGGCAGAGTATTCAATGCAATTAACTTTTCACAGAATTCATCAAATAACTCATAATCAAGATCATTAGAAATTCTGCGCATTAACTCTCCGTCTTCATCGTGAAATGCAGAATTTCTGTATAGTGCTTCAACGCAGTTACTTTTATCAATGGATGTGCTTGCTGGTAGGTTGTCACCCAAAAGTTGTACATCAAGCGGAATGGATCCCTTAATTAAGGCACCATCAGATAAGTTGAAACAAATAAGATCCGAGTTACCTCTAATTTGATTACTTAAGTGTTGATTAGATTGATAAAAGAAATGATTACAAATAAAGGTACCACCAAAATTGCCTTCAACTTCAACAGACTCTCTACGATCAATGTGAAATAAGGCATTATCTTTTTCATTTTCTGAGTAATAAAGGCTATGAGTACTGTGGTGATTACCTCCCTCTTTGTGCCCCAAATCTATACCAAATAAATACAATTTTTTAAAACCTAAATGGTAAGCAGCAGTCAGTGCAGTATTTGCAACGGTTGGGTTCATAAAATGATAAGCAGAGAATAAATCTTTTCCAACTTCATCTCTCATTAGTAAAGAAGATGAAGGTTCATCAACTTTGGCCACCATGATTGAGTGTTTAAACTTAGCTAATACTAATGGATGGACTATTGTAGAGGTAAGTAGCGTTATCCCCTCAAGAAATGAAGCTGGACATGACGCTTCTATGGTTTCTGCAACAATGGAAGTGCGTTCTTGTTCGCAATGGAAATCTGGTTTCAGACCATATTTATAACAAGCACTTAATGCCGTACCACAACTGATAACAATGGCTTTGTCTTGATATGCCTTAATGCTATCTATTAAGTTATCCAAAGAAGGTCCATTGCCAACAATAAACACTGGGATATCAGCAACCTCAGTATTTGTTATGGCTGTGTTTTTGAGTATTGGTACTTTTTGCTCCAGATTAGACAACATGTGGGAGACAGACATCACCGCATCGTCAAAGAAGCCCCAACCATTAGACATCTCCATATAAGACTTGTTAAAGATTGATAATATATCGCGAATTTGAGGTGACATGTAATGAATATAACCGGCAACATGCGACATTTGGAAGCGTCCATTGATATTGGACTTATTCATAAGCTCCTCAAAGAACGTGTCCTTTTGCTCTCCAAGGGAAATATGAACGTGTGTGCCATTTTTTTCAAAGGTAGAGAATATTTGTTGCCAATTAATACTAAATAGAGACAGAAAAAACAAATCTAAATCAGGTTCAATAATATTTATCGCAGCTATTTCACATTGCTGTGAAAATAACTCTAAATGGTAACCACATCCGACCCCAAAAACCATTAACGCACTGATATTTTTTAGCTCACTTTTATTAGATTTAACGGGTTTTTCACTCTTTTTTGGCTTTAATTTAAGCATTTTATTCATGCTTTCAACATGTATAAATTTTGCATCAGTTACTGCCGGCCTAAAATTAAATTTTTTAATTAAAGGGTTGCTTGTAAATTCATCGAACTGTACTTTTGTGCTTAAAAAAGAAGGGTAGTCATAAAAATACTTTCCAGTTTCTACATTGATTGCATTAACAAATCCTTCTTGCGCATCAACAATGTATTTTTTAGGTTCGAATCTCTTAAAAAAATCATAAATATTTGGCTGGTAAACCTTGAAAGATTCTAAGTTATCTAAATAACGCGCCATTAAATCATCGTCAGACGAAACTAATAATGACATGTTATTGGCTTGCTGTTGTAATTTCTCTTCCAAAACTTCAACAGAGGAGAAGCTGTGCTTTACGAGCTCAAATTGTGCTTCAGCAGCATTCAAACTATCTAAAGTTCGACTTGTCAACTCATCGGATTGATTCAAAATCATATTTCCTACTTGATATTTTTATAATGCTTTATGGCTTTATTGGTTTTATTTTGTGCTAAGAAATGTTGCTTTAATTGTTCTTGTTTATCTTTAAGTTGTTGAATAACAGGACCGTCTTTCATTTGCACCCAGTGAAAAAGCTCAATGAGTTTTTCTTTATGCATGTTTGTTTCATTTGAGTGGGAATGGAGGTTATTTTGAAGTTTCTCTAACAAGGCTAGACGAGACTGCAAAAGAGCATTGCATTCTTCGATTTGATTCGACTCTGCGTGCTCTATTGCTTTGAGTGTCTGATCTTTAATTTCATTAAATAGTTTATTTTCCATTAAATATCTCTTAACAAGGAATATTAAAACAACAATAAACTATTTAGCATTCAATAAATCAAATCCGGCTTGTTTTTCATGCTCTGGGATGTTTTTCCAAGCATCAGCCAATGGTTTTAACAACTCGACCACTTCATCCAATTTAGTGCAATCGAGTGAAATACTCACTTCCGCCAACACATTAATACAGTATGCGTAAAGCTCATAAAAATTAGCTGATATTTTTGGCTCAGAATCGCTATCTAAAGAATGTTGCAGTGAGCGTAAGATACTCATGGCTTTATTGATTTGTTCAGATTTTTTTTCAAAATCTCTTCGTTCAATAGCCCCTCTTGCCACTGAGATGCTGTTAAAAACACCATCAAATAACATGGATATTAATGCATGAGGATCATCAGAAAGTACACCACTTTCTCGGTTGATTGCTTGATACTGTTTCATATTATTACGCATTTTTTACTTCCCATCAAAATTTAAAATAACAATACGTTCAGGTTTTTAGCCATCACAATAGCTTAATCTTCAGGTGATAGACTAGCCAAAGCTGATGTTAAGAAATCCCCTGTTGCGTTAAAACTCGCCACAGTCGCATCTAGAAAACTAAACTGCTGCCTTAAGGTTTCTTCATAGCTCCTCAAGCGTGTTTCTAACGTTTCGTATTCTGTTTCTATCTCTGCAACCCGCTCATTCAGGGTTTGCTCTCTTTGTGTCAAAACGCCGTCACTATCAGTATAATTTTCAACCATACTCGCTAATTGACTGGCGATACCGTTTGGAGAAGCAAAAAGCTCGCCAAGATCAGAAAGATTATTATCTAATGCATCATTTAATCGTTCTTGACCCGTGCCGCCGTTGGAAAAATTGATTGTTGATTTGACTAATTCTCCGTCACTATTTAATTCAAGACCAATATCAACTAAAGATGATAGAGACCCCGACAATCCAGATACAGTATTTATAGCGATGTTCGCCATTTCACGTTTCACTTCTCTTACGTTTGGATCAAAAGCTAGCCTTCCAAACTTTGGTGCAGCTAACCCTGTTAATTGGTTTATTAACTCATTATAACCTGATATAAATTCATCAATTAAGGTTTTGCCATTTTCTGTATCTTGCGCAATGGAAAGTAATGCAGTTTCATCTGAAGAGGTTACAGATTTAGCCGTAATAGTGACATCTTCAATCACGTTTTTAAATTCATTGGTTGCACTAGAGACCGTGGTACCTAAAACAGGAGGGATCGCATCTGGGTTGGCATCAATAGTAATTTGAGCGTCTTGAGCAATTTGAGCAACAGTATTATTGGTTGATATCTTGTCTAATGAAGGATCAGAGCTGGTCACTGTCAATGCATTAGCTGCACCAGTTACTTGAGAATCAAATACAAGGAATGTACCTGAAGCACCACCACCATTGATGATATTTGCAGTGACGCCAAAATTTTCACTTTGTGCATTGATCTTATCGCGAATAGTAGATAGGTCATCTGTACTATCAACAGTTACATCAAATGTATCAGTTCCATTGCCAAAAGTCAGTGTGCCAGTACCCACTGTATCTGAGGAGGCACTGAAAGTTTCCGTTTGTAATCGTGTACCTGTCGCCAATTGGTTAACATCGATATTAAAGTTACCGTTGCTGGCAAAACCGTTGGTGGTCACTTCAATAGCGTCATTACTAGAAGACACAACTTGCTTGTTGAAGGCATCGTTTTCAGTCAATTTTTTTAAAATATCATCAAAACTAGAAAGAGCAGACTTAAAGCTACCTACACCTGAAAGTTCAAGCGTTAAACGTTCTTCTTTTTCTTGTAATCTGACCTCTTGAGGAATAGCTTCTGCATTGATATAAGCTTCAACGATACTTTCTAACTGTAACCCAGAGCCTATACCTAAACTTGTAATTGTAGCCATATTAATTCCTCTTATTTTATTTTTACAACAGAATTGCAGTCACTATTAATATTAATGCATAATTATAGGTTAAACTCGACTATCAACTAACAAACCTGATATTGTTTTAGCTTCTTCATACAACTCTTGAATTCTTTCAGCCATCAAAATTATCTTTTCACTTGGAAATTGGTTTATTACTTGCTGTGTTTTTTCATCTGTAATGGTAATGATGGTTTTACCATTTATATTGTCATTTGAAAATGAAATTTTTTTGTTACTGTTTTTCATAAACGAAGAGACAACATCAAGTGCATTTTCTATGTCTTTGTCTGTTGTTTCGTCTTTTTTTAAATCATCACTTATATTGGCTTTATTAACCTTGTCAACCAAGCTCGTTGAATTAACGATATCAGCATTATTCACTGACGTTTCTTTGTTTACTGGTGCTGTTGTTTCATCATTTTTATTATAGTCTGAATTAGCATTAGTTTTAAAATTATATGCACTATCAGTGATTAATGACGTTGTGTTTAGAATATTATTCATAGTTTTCTCTCCACTGATAAAACCCAGAAAGGGATCTGATAACAGATCCCCTTTGTTCAAGTCATTAAAAGATTATAACCTACAGTAAAGACAGCGCTATTTGTGGCTGTTGGTTAGCTTGAGCTAACATCGAACTTGCCGCTTGTTGCAATACAGAATTTCTTGCTAACATTGCTGACTCTTTCGCGTAGTCTGTATCTTCAATACGTGAACGAGAGGCTGAAATGTTTTGTGCGGTGTTGTCATTAGAACGAATAGCTGAACTGAAACGGTTTTGTTTTGCACCCAATTCCGCTCGCTCTGCGGTAGTTGTGGCTATAGCGGCATCTAAAGTTGCTATTGATGTTTGAGCACCTGCAGCAGATGAAATATCACCGGCACCCAAGCCAGCAAAGTTTGTACCTACACTGACTGAAATCACCTGATTTTGATCAGCACCTACTTGAAACTCTTGCGCATAAGTGCCATCTAACAAATTAACACCACCAAAACTTGTTTGACTAGAAATACGGTTAATTTCTTCTTCTAATTGTGTAAATTCATTATTAAGTGCAGTCCTGTCGGCAGCATTATTTGATCCGTTTGCTGACTGTACCGAAAGTGTACGCATGCGCTGGAGTATATTTGTAACTTCATCCAAAGCTCCTTCGGCTGTTTGTGCCAATGATATACCGTCATTTGCGTTTCGAGTTCCTTGATTTAAACCATTGATTTGAGAGGTTAAACGACTCGAAATTTGTAAACCGGCAGCGTCATCTTTCGCGCTGTTAATGCGTTTACCTGAAGACAATCGTTCATATGAAGTGCTCAAATCGTTAGTTGAGTTTGTCAACTGACGCTGTGTATTTAACGATGAAATATTACTATTTACTGATAAAGCCATGATTAACTCCTGAGTGGAAACACTCTTTAAATGCTAAAAATATTTTTAAGTTACTCGAACAATGATCAGTAACTCTTACATTCAATATATCGGATGCAAATAAAATAACTTTAATTTTATTTAATAAATATTTTCAAAAAAACAAAAGCCAATAAAAACAATATCTTTCAGTAATTTAACAAATATTATTTTTCAAGTTAAAACAAAAAAACCTCAAATGAGGTTTTTTTGTTTTATTAAATATGGCTTTATTGTAACAACGAAAGTGCTATCTGTGGTTGTTGGTTAGCTTGAGCTAACATAGAGCTTGCCGCTTGTTGTAAGACAGAGTTTCTGGCTAGTGCTGCTGACTCTTTTGCGTAATCAGCATCTTCAATACGTGAACGAGAAGCTGAAATATTTTGAGCTGTATTATCATTAGAGCGAATAGCTGAACTAAAACGGTTTTGTTTCGCACCTAATTCCGACCGCTCTGAGGTAGCAGTAGCTATTGCTGTATCTAAAGTGGCTATAGATGTTTGAGCATCTGTGGCAGTCGCTATACTACCACTACCCAAATTGGTGAAGTTTGTGCCTATACTGACTGAAATCACTTGGTTAGCGTCAGCGCCCACTTGAAACTCTTCAGCATAAGTGCCATCTAATAACGCGACACCACCAAAACTTGTCTGACTGGCAATTCGATTTATTTCTTCTTCTAATTGTGTGAATTCATTGTCTAATGCAGTTCTATCAGCTGCATTATTTGCACCATTAGCTGATTGTACTGAGAGCGTGCGCATGCGTTGCAATATATTTGTTAATTCATCCAGAGCACCTTCAGCTGTCTGTGCTAATGAAATACCATCATTGGCATTTCGAGAAGCTTGATTCAATCCGTTAATTTGAGCGCTTAAACGACTCGAAATTTGTAAACCGGCCGCATCATCTTTCGCGCTGTTAATGCGTTTCCCCGAAGATAGACGCTCATACGAGGTACTTAAATCATTGGTTGAATTTGTCAACTGACGCTGTGTATTTAACGATGAAATATTACTATTAACGACTAATGCCATTACTATTTACTCCTAAGGGCTAAGTGTGGGCAATGTGGGCAATGTGGGCAACAAACTTCTAATAATTCCCACGTTAAACCACAAACATATTTTTGTTTATAGATAATCAAAAGCATTTTTAATGCCAATATTTACAAATCATATATAATTAAACAGAGACAACCCTTTAATTTGCACAAAAGTTTGTTGAGCAGCTTGCAGTGCTACTTGAGACTGCTCAAAGGTCGACACGGCTTTTGCAAAATCAATATCTTCAAGGTTTGACTGACCTTTAGCTAAGTTGAGCTCTCTATCCAAGTGGTTTGACTCTTGTGTTTCTAAAAGCTGTAATCGAACACCTGCTTCTGTTCGGCGACTGATCATGTGATCTAGTGCTTTATCAAGTTGGTTAAGGGTCTCCTCATAGTCCACACTTCGTTGAGTGACATTAGCCGATGTCTTAGGCGTATTGATCCAATCGACCGCTTTTTTTACCGCATCAAAAATACTGATATTTTTTTCTGGTGTTAACGTGAATTGATCTGACGGCAAGGGATTGCCGCTTATTTGTACTTCTACACCAGGGGAGGCAACTGGAAAGGCAATCGTTTGCCCAGGTGTATAAGTAGTTGTTGGGTATACTGTTGTGCCGTTAGCATCGAGGATAGTTAAGTCACTGTTGGGCGCAACACCTGAAAAGATGAAATCGTAACCTGGAGGGTTGGTAACTGGATCATACTGGCTTGGATCGGCAATAACCGCACTTTTGACTTGTATACCTGAGTTGTTCACCACATAGTTAGGACTAAAATCTCCTATTGGATTTGACACTTTTTCAAAAGCTTCATCACCAGATTGGTTGGTTTCCACCATAATATTTTGGGCAATTTGCACTTGACGAATACCGCTATCACCCAAATAGTCCACACTATTATTTGCCTTTAATACAAAGGGCTCTGTTTCTGTTTGAAAGCCAGCAAAAATATAACCTCCGGTTTCATCTTTACTGTTTGCAATGTCAAGTAATTGCGATTGACTATTCTCTGCTTGTTTACCCAGTGCCATTAAATCGTCATTAGATAAAGTACCGTTATTCGCTTGAATAAATAGTTGCCTGAGTTCTTGCATCAAATCT
>JBELHO010000078.1:0-11268 GCA_042091375.1 Thalassotalea sp.
TAACTATGTTACCTATGAGTATAAGAGGATTGAGCACTCGGCCACTAATAGACAAAGTTTGACTAATAATTATGTGGTTAGTTTTTATGAAGATTCGAATCAGTTAATGTGGATGGGGACATTTTCAGGAGTGAGTGTTTGGGATCCAAACATGACATCATTTCAGCATTACAATGATGAGAGATATCCGGAAATTTCTAGTAGCCTTATTATGGATTTTTCTCAACAGAGTACTGATCAAGTTTTATTTAGTACCTATGCGCAGGGACTTTACAGCTTATCTGACAAAGGCGATGTGATAACGCCTTTTCCTTATAATGCTATATTAAAAGGACGACGTATTACCTGTCATGTTATTGATGGCAATATTTTATGGGTAGGCACTCGTTCTGCAGGTTTGTATAAAATCGACTTAATCACAGGCGAAAATACAAATTATCAACACAGCAGTGATGATATAAATTCGATATCCGCCAATAGTGTCACTGATATTTTTAAAGACAGTAAGGATCGTTTATGGGTTTCTACTTATCACAAAGGGTTAAATTTATTCAGCAATGGAAGGTTTACCCGTTATGAGCCCACTAAGCCATTACAAGATAGAGGTCCCAGTACTAACCACATATTACAAATTTTAGAAGATCACCAAGGGGCAATTTGGTTAGCTACCTATGGTGGAGGAATTAATAAATTTAATGCAGAGGCAGGCACTTTTACTCATATATTACATAATGACGATGTAAATAACAGTTTGAGTAGTAATCAAGCTTGGTTTATATATAAAGACGGGGATAACAACCTTTGGATTGGCACACAAGATGCCGGGATTAATTTTTTAGCCAGTGAAAAAATTGTAAATGAAGACTACTCTTTCAAACATCTCGATTTAAAAGATGGCATGCGGGGCCAGTCGGTATTCGCTATTACTCAAGATACTTCTGGCAGGCTTTGGTACAGTTCAACACTAGGTATTTCTAATTATTCATTAAAAACAGGTCAGTTTAAACATTTTGATAATCGTCATGGCCTGATTAACCTTGAATACAATTACGGTGCGGTATTTAATCGTGGCGATAGTATATTCTTTGGCAGCTCGAAGGGTTTTACCGGCGTTAATTTTGATAATGTGGTTGAAGATCAGAACGCTCCTTTGGTGAGAATGACAGCAATTCACAAACTCAATGAAGCTATGGTGTTTGATACGGGCTTATCTCAATTAACATCGCTTACCTTTGACTACGATGATCAATTAATCTCATTTGATTACGTGGGGTTAAATTACCGGGCACCCAACTCAACCAATTATAAATACCGCTTATTGGGCTTTGACCAAGAGTGGATCGATGCCGGCAAGTCGCGACGGGCAACTTACACTAATTTGCCACAAGGTAATTACACTCTGCAAATTATCGCCGGTAACAACGATGATGTGTGGAGTGAGCCTTACCAGCTTGCAGTGATCATGAAGCCAGCGCCGTGGAATACATGGTGGGCTTATTTGTTATACGCGGTATTCATCGCATTGTTTTTATTGCTTTATTCTCGGCAATTAAACAAAAAATTAGTGATTGAACAACAACAAAAGGTCAATCTAACCCAACAAGTTATCGCTAAAACTAAAGATTATCAAAATAAAAATATTGAGTTAGAGCAAGCCAATAAACAGTTAGAGAAGGCCGCTATTACCGATAAAATTACTGGGGTAAAAAGTCGACGATATTTGGATATTTATATTGAGCAAGCCAGCCAGTTAATGAATCAAATTCACCAAAATATCCTGCCTGTTCAGCGCAGTATTTTGCCACGTCTATATATATTAATGGTTGAGATAGGTGAGTTGAGTAAGGTCAATAGTAGTCAATTGATTAATTTTACCGACTTATTGCTGTACAGTCGCAATACCGATGACTTAGTGATCCGTTGGTCTGATGATACTTTTGCTATTATAGGTTATGAAAAAGCAAATAATATTAGTGATTTAGCAACTCGTTTAGCGGGTAGATTTGCCAGTGTATTTGATCGCGAAATGCCGATGAATATGGCCTACTCATTTTATCCTTTTAACAGGGAGCAACCTGTTGAATTGTCTTGGGATCAGGTCAGCGTGATGATTGAATTGGCCTTAAAGCTGGCTAAAAATGATCAAAACATTGCATGGTTGGGGTTATGCGCCCCCAAAATACAACCTTTTAATTACGTTGATGTGATGCAAAAAACTGATTTACTGGAATTAAAAAATAGCATAGATATCAAGCAAGGATAAATTGACTTAAAATACAATAAGCTCGTTTACTTAGGTGTTTTATTAGCTTGCTTTTAGTTGCTGAAATATTTATTTCTACAATGCTAGTTGTGGCAGTATTTATTTCTGTAATGTTAGTTGCGGCAGTATTAGTTAGCTACTTGACTGTGAGTTTGTTGGTATTGTTTAGGCGTACATTGATAAGACTCTTTAAAACAACGACCAAAATAGGTTTGTGAGGAAAAGCCAACATCCATAGCAATACGACCTATTTGCGCACCACTTTTCAATAAATTTTGCGCTTTAACCAAGCGGAATTCTTTAATATAGTTGTTAGGAGTAATACCCAGCAACACCTTAATTTTTCTTTGCAATTGTCTTTCACTAATGGCCATTTCATTGGCTAATTGCTGACTGCCAAGTTCAGTGTCTGTGTACATTTTAGCAATGATAGTTTCAAGTTTTTCGAGAAATACTTCATCTTTCGATTGGCAAGGTTCATCATCACAGGTGAGTTCTGATAATTTACTGACACTATTTTGTTTGCGGCTTTGCTTTTGATCTACCACAAATTGCTGTAAATAGTTTTGTTGTAATTGCAACCGATTGTCAATCAGATTTTCTATGCGTATAAGTAGCTCTTGTTGATTAAAAGGCTTACTCAAGTATTCATCGGCTTTAAGATTTAATCCGTGTAAACGACTGTCAAGATCTGAACGAGCCGTTAATAAAATAATTGGAATATGGGCGGTGATTTCCATTTGTTTAATTTGTTTTAACACCTCAAAACCATCTATACCACTGAGCATAATGTCACAGACAATAAGATCGGGAATAAACTCTTTGGCCATGCTAATACCGAGTTCACCACTAGCACTTAATAGACAGTGGTATTGTTGCTCTATCACTTGCCTAATGTGATTTTGCATATCGATATTGTCCTCTATGACTAAAACCACATGCTCTGATTGATTGTTTAACTGTTTATTGATTGGCTTCTGTTCAGCTAATAGCGAAGAAACTTCATGCTCAGATAAGCCTATAGGCAGTTTCTCCTCTTTAATTGCAGGAGTCGCTAAAGGAATAGACAAAGAAAATTTACTGCCTTGGTTATACTCACTGACTAAATTAATACGCCATTGGTGTGCTTTAACCAATTCGTTGACAAGCGATAAGCCAATACCTACACCAAAGATACCTTGGTTTTTTTGATCGTCGGCACGTTGAAAGCGTTCAAAAATTTTAGCTTGTGAGGCTTTTTCTATACCAATACCATTATCAATAATATCTAGTATGATGGTGTCGTATTCAAGGTAGGCATTGACCTTGATATTGCCGCCAACTTGAGTGTACTTTATTGCATTAGCGAGTAAATTAAAGAGGATCTTTTCAAATGCTTGAGGATCGCATTCCAGCCATAAATTTTCGGGGATATTGGCTGAAAATGTCAACTGACTCTGCTCGGCCAAACGCGCAAAGGAATCAATCGGCATAGCCATTAACGTGGTTAATTTAAACGGCGATAAAGTTAATTGTGGGTTATCAGATAATCGTGATAATTCCAATAACTGTTCAACCATTCTAACTAAGCGCAAGCCATTTGTTTTGGCCGTTGTCAACTCTTTGCTTTCCTCGATATCGTTAGATTTCGACAGGTAGCGATCAAGCACACCATTAATAATAGTCAATGGCGTTCTAAACTCGTGGGAAATATTGGCAATAAATTTATCTTTGTGATCTAGGGCTTGTTTCTCAGCTCTTTTTCTCGCGGTTAAATTAATAAAAGTAATAACAATTAATGGCTTATCTTCTCTTTCTGCCCACTGTACTTCTGCTTGCACCGGAAATTCAGTGTGATCACTGCGCCTGGCATTACACTCAACAGAAATACCTACTTCTTTTCGTTGCAGAGAATAAACATTGCTTTTGTAATCAAAGAAGTAATGCATTTGATCATCGGGTGAAAAAAACATATTTACTTTAGTACCGATGAGCTCATGCTCTAAATACTGAAATAATTGCACTGCCGCAGGGTTACCCGATAATACTTCACCGTCAATACTGGTAGTTAGAATGGCATTGTTTGATACTTTAACAATGGCTTTGTCTTCACTGTTAATCAGAGAATTGGATAAATTGTGGTTGAGTTGACCTAGCTCCTGCTGCGCCTGATCCATATGAGATAATTGGCTTTTAAATTTTAAAGTGTATAGCCTTTTGCTCTGGGTGATGACCGTAATATACAAAACGACAATAATTAACCAAACACCGACAACTACAGAATGCCAATAGTCATGGGTAATATAGTCGAATTCTTGCTCAAGCCCAATAATATGAAAACCGCAAATAACAAAGGTTAACAATAAGATATAAAGCTCAGGATAAGTCTGTCGCTTGGCAAGCACCGCGGGTTGTTGTTCATTTAAAGAAACATTGGTGGCCAGTATCAGCATACAATAAGGTAAAAGTTTGAGTAAATTATATTCACTGGCTTGATTGAAAACCAATGAACTCGTCGCAGGGAAATAAATAAATATGTTATCTAACAAAATAGCGAAAGCAGCTAGAGCCAATATGCCATAGGTTTTAAACCAAAAAGTATTTTTACAAGACAGTGTGTATAAGGTTAAGCGGAACAGTATTAAGGCGGTAATAGCAATATTAAAGATGGCTGATGATAATTGAATAGTGGCATTATCATCAGAGAATTCCATGGGTAATAAAATAAAATATCCGAACAGAATAAGGGTGAAGAAAATCGCCGGTACTCGTCCACTGATGTATTTACTGTAACGGGCATCACTTAAATGCGGCGTGGTTTCAATGGCCAACAAAATAAAAAAATAACTAAATAGCGATGAAAAATTGAGTAATAAAGTAGCGGATTTCCCTTCAAAAAATGAGATAAACACACTGGACATAAACGCCCCTAATACCGCAAGTATTAAGAATTGCCAAAATAGGCGCAACATTTTTGAACGTGTTTTAAGGTAGGCAAAGACGACAAATATCACACTGATTATTTGTAAAATAGTGACTAATAACATAGTTGTTATATTACCCACCTGAGTTTCTTGCCCCGTCATCAATACAAACGGGGCAAAAGTAATAATCAAACTCAACAGCAGAGCCAATTTTTTTAATGTTATATGCAAAACAATATGTCCAGAGTTTCTAGGCTTTATTATTATATTTACGCCGGTTCTATTGGCTTATTGTTGACTCCTTAGATAGATTGAGTATACAGGAAATTCATTATTCATAAATAAAATTTGTAATCTTGTCCAATAATACCAACCCATTTCAATTCTGAAGCGATTGATGAATTTGTGTTAGATGCGGTATTCATTGCCGAACACTGTGATTATTTTTGTGTGCTATATACCATCTATTCAATGCTTTTGACCGTAATTAAATAGATTCATTGCACATTGAGTTTACTTATATTAATTGTCATTAATCAGTCTTATTTCAGTCATGAATGGTTAATTTAAAAGTCATCAATCTGTAATGTGCTCTTACTATTTTATTGTTTTTTTTAAATAACAATAATAGAAGGCATAGCAATGAAAAAAACAAACTCATACAAGCTCAGCTTAATCGCATTAATAACAGCAGCGACATTAGCTGGTTGTAGTTTGGATGGTGATGATGGAGCACCTGGGGTTAATGGTCTACAAGGTGAGCAAGGACCTCAGGGAGAAACTGGTGCAACTGGTCCAACGGGTGCTAACGGTGCTAATGGTGCTAATGGTGCTAATGGTGCTAACGGTCAAGCAGGTAATGATGGTAAAAGCTTACCACGTGAATTGTCTATTGAAGTAGTAGGACGTTTTGCTACTGGTGCATATGGCAAAAGTGCTGCTGAAATAGTGCAATTTCACAAAAGCTCTAATTCTGCCTTTGCTATTAATGGTGATGCAAATCAGATTGAAGTGATCAGTTTGGCTAACCTAGGTAATACTGCTGTTAGTTCGCCTGTGTCTGATCAAAGTCTCTCTTCCAATGCCTTTACTTTTCCTGCTGAAGTGACCGTACTAGATGACCTAGGCGCAGAAAAAAACATCTCTCTTGGCGGGGTAAATTCTATCGCCATTCACGATGATGTTATGGTCATTGCAGTTGCCGCTAACGTTAAACAAGACAATGGTGTTGTACTGTTTTACACCCTTGATCAACAAGGACAAGGTACTTATATTAAAGCCGTTGAAGTCGGTGCTTTACCCGATATGGTTACTGTTACACCTGATGGCGCTAAAGTACTGGTTGCCAATGAAGGAGAGCCTGCTTCTGATTACAGCGTTGATCCCGAAGGCTCCATTTCAGTTATCGAAATGGCAAACAATGTGCCAGCCGATGTTGCTAAATCTATCAACATGACCACAGATATGGTGTTTTCTGATGATAACCTCGATGCTGAAGATTATGATACTGATGCCAAACGCATGGCATTACTAACAGGTTATGGCGTTAAATTTGCGGGTCCAGCAGGCAATACTGTCGCTAAAGACTTAGAGCCGGAATACATAGTGACGTCAAGCGATAGTAAAATGGCTTATGTTTCACTGCAAGAAAACAATGCGATTGGCATTATTGATTTAGATGATTTAACCATTGAAGTCAAAGCACTTGGTTACAAAGATTGGGGACAGTATCAATTAGATTTCACCAATAAAGATGAGGTTCCTAGCTTCAAGAGCATTGACGGTTTATACGGTATGTATCAGCCTGATTCACTAGCATCTTATACTTGGAATAACGCCACCTTCATCGTTTCAGCTAATGAAGGTGATGCGCGTGATTATGATCAATATTCTGAGGAAGTGCGCGTGGCTGACATCATCGATCCCGATGAATTAAATATGTCTTTGTCTACACAATTGCAGTCGCAATACGATCAATCAGGTGGTGATGATTACTTGGGACGATTAAAAATAACCACTGTGTTAGGTGATGCTGATCAAGATCAAGAGTTTGAAAAACTCTATGCTTATGGTGGTCGTTCATTTTCCATATGGGATCAAAATGCTAACCTTGTGTTCGATTCAGGTGATGATTTTGGCAAAATATCTTCTGCTATTTTAGGCAATAATTTTAACGCTGCGCACACCGAAAACAAAGGAGATAACCGCTCTGATGATAAAGGGGGTGAGCCAGAAGCTGTAGATGTAGGGGTGATCGAAGGCAGAACATACGCATTTATTGGTCTAGAGCGTTCAGGTGACTTATTTATTTACGATATCACCAACCCATTTAATACCGCGTTTGTTAACCATTATAACAACAGAGACTTTGCTGTTGATTACGAACTAGACGACGATTTAGATAACCCGTGTGATGTCAATGAAGGCATGGATTGTACTGATATAGCGATGGCTGGTGATCTCGGGCCGGAAAGCATTAAATTTGTTGCTGCTCAAGATAGTCCAAATAACAACCCGCTGTTAATTATAGGCAATGAAGTGTCAGGTACAGTAACTGTCTATCAAGTCACTGAGCTGTAGTAACTTGTCAAAATCTCAATGATTTAAACCATTGTGTTTGATAATAGGTTAGCTTGTTATTTCAAGTTAACCTATTTTTTTATGAAAAATAGCCTTTGTCAAATAGCCTTAATTAGCTTGTCTGTTGACGGATAAGGTTTTACTAGTTAAATGGCTGGTTTAAGTTGCATACAAGGGTCTTTAGCAATAGGCAATGAAATGCGAAACGTTGTTTTATTAGGATCTGAAAAAACTTGGATCTTACCCTTGTGCTCCTCTGTTACTATTCTATAGCAAATAAACAAGCCTAACCCCGTGCCTTCGCCAACCGGTTTAGTGGTATAAAATGGCGTAAATATATTTTGCATGTTTTCACTGCTAATACCTTGACCGTTATCTGATACATCAATGTAAACAAAATGGTTGTCTTGGTAGGTTTGCACTGTAACTACGCCACCGGTTTGACTGGCTTGAATGGCATTGTGGATAATATTCATAAACACCTGATGAATTTTCGTTTCATTGCCATACAAATCGGGTAATTGGCCTAACTGTAAATTTAATTTGCAATGATTATTGACTTCACCCCTGAGTAAATTTGAAGCCACTTTAACCCCTTTATTGACATCAAATAAACCGAATACTTTTGCTTCACTTCTTGCATAACCACATAAATCACCAACTATATTTTTAATGCGTAGCAAGCCATCATTGGTTTCAGTAATGATGTCTGCTATCTCATCTATGGATTGTTGGTAATTTTCTTCACGAAGTTTTTGTGCCAAGGTTTTTGGCAGTTCAGGGCAATTGATTATGTCATTATAGAGGCTGGCAATACACTGATGGTATTCAGCTAACGAATCAATATTACTAATAGAATAACCCAATGGATTATTTATTTCATGGGCTACTCCAGCCGACATTAATCCAATTGACGCCATTTTCTCTGATTCAATCAGAGTGGTTTGCTGTTCTTGCAATTGCGTTAACGATAAAGCTAAATCGCAATTGGTTTGCTCTAGTTGCCGCTGACTATCCATTAGTTGGGCAAAGTATTTGGCTGAGGCTATTCTCGGGGCAGCAATATTAGCGATAACTTGCAACAATTGTTTGTCGCTTTCGGTGTATGCCGCTAATTTTGTAGACTCACTATCTATTATGCCTATGGTTTGGTTTTCATAAACTATAGGTACGGTTAATTCCGAGTTGCCGGAAAACTGATCCCAAATGTAGCGCGGATCAGTTTGGGTGTCAGCGACAATTTCAGCACATTTTGTTTGCGCTACCGTGCCAACAATACCTTGTCCAACAGGAATAGTAATTTCACTGAGTAGTGTGCGCTGATGGGGGTTTTTGATGCCAAAAGCAGCTTTTTGTACAAGCACCTCATCAATATTTAAGTAAATGACACAATCATCAAAATTAAGAATGGCACCAACATTGTTAGCAATCGACCAAAGTAAATCATCTAAAGTTGCTGCTTCCACCATAGCCGCAGCAAATTGACTAATTTTATTCAATTCAGTCATCTTACCCTCATTCTTTTGCAAAGTGATAAAACACTTTGCAAGTTGCAAAAAATCTTCCTATTCGGCGCCATTAAGAGCCAAATTATTTAAATATCGCTATTTAGGTAAGTTAGAATCAAATTTCATGCCGAACATTTCATGGTGTACATTTCATATTTCATGTCGAACACTTCATGTCAAATGTCTCGGATTAAAAAAACAGAAATGAAGAGTTAATTAAGGGCAGAGTCACCTAAAAAAGAAGATCTTTCAGTAGATAATAACTTATGAATCACTTGTCTTAACTTTGTGCTTTAGTCATTGATTGCCAGCTGAGCTATAGAAAAATCCTCTTGTTTGTGTTGTGATAAATTTTATTTGCTTATATTTAAATGAATTAAGCGTTAGTTCAACAATTCAACGGAATAAGTTTTGTCTTTACTCAAAGGGGCTTTGTAAACCCCATCGTCAGCTAATAAGGTGGTTATTCCGGTTTTGCTGATCAGGAGAAGGCGTTTACCCGTTGTTGACGAATAGTGAAATATTGGCCAATCATCAAAGAATTGCCCAGTAAAGTTAAATTTGTTTTGCCAAGTGGTATATGATGAGCTTTCGTTTTCAAGTGTGCATAGTGCATTGGTACAAACCACATCACCTTTGGCTGTTGAATCGTTTAACATAGCTTTGTATTGGGTGTCTGAGTTAAAAGGGAGCAACTTTGCTTGGTCTAAATACAAACCGGCTATGGAATAAGCCATTTTGTCGATACCCGATACCCAACTGGTATTAGATAAAATGGCAATACTCAATTGTTGATCTGGATAAAGTACAAGTACTGAGCGAGCACCGGGAGTCGCGCCTGCGTGGTGATACACTTTTCTGCCTTGCCCGTCATCGCCAATACGCCAACCAAAACCCACAGAGTATTGAGATGTGTTGACTGGGTTTCCATCATTTAGGGTTGACGGCTCAAACAGAAGCTTTTGATAGGCGTTATTCACCTGACTTTTATTTAAAACCTGAGCACCAAAATAAGCCAAATCTATTGCTGTTGCAGATAAGCCTGCGCCAAAAACACTGTAAGATTTTTCACCATAGACTTGCTTTTTGATCTTTCCATCAGAGTAAGCATACAGATCAGAAGCATTAGCAGGCAGGTCTAGAATATTTTCAATCAAAGGCGTTTTTCTACCTGTCCAGCGTGTAATAAAGTCTGGTAAAGAAGCTGAAAGTGACTTATTTGTCAGCTGCTCATAAATTGCCCCTGCTAATGTGTAGCCATGAGTAGAGTATTTATATTGCTCGCCAGGTTTAGATAACAACTGCCTGCTTTTTAGGGTGACTAAGGCTGCCATTGCCGAGGAATAATGATCATCATAAATATCGCGATCTTTCATTTGATAATGGGGCATGCCAGAGGTATGAGATAATAGCTGCCTCAAGGTGATCTGGTGATATTTTTCGTCTAGTTTAGGAAGGTAATGGCCTATAGAGGTGTCTGGATCGAGTTTTCCTTCAACGACTAATTCGGCAAGCATAGTTGCACCAATGACTTTTGAGACACTAGCGAGTCTAAAAATAGACTTTTCATTAGCTTTAGTTTTAGATGAAGCATGACTAAAGTCAGTAGATACAGAGGCGACTGTTTTGCCTTGATGAACAACAGCGACTGAATAACCGGGAACTTTGGTTATACTTTGTAAACTGTGTAATAGACTGTCGATTTGTTGCTCGTAGGTATTTCGTTTAACCGTTTGATTAACTTGCGCAGTATCCTTATTGGCTAATGTCTGACTTGACCATAAATAAACAAAAAATAGTAGTGTGTGTGAGCATTTCATTTGGCTCTCCTTTTTTGATTAAGCACAAACAGTGGAGCACAAACGAGCAAAACACCCGAGTAAATTTAGGTTATGACAGGTTATGAAAGGTTATGGGAGGTTACATAGAGCTATAAAGGGTTGTGTTAAGGTCTAAAAGTACGACAAAGTCGCTCGGTAATTAAACCGACAGTTTCCCTTGGTAATCACACTTA
>JBELHO010000079.1:0-2962 GCA_042091375.1 Thalassotalea sp.
GGTTCGTCACCATTATTAGCGCCGACCACCACAGTATACTCAGGTGATATATATTGCCCGGTGCTATTGTCTTGTATTTTCAGTTGTATGGTAAAAGTATCGCCCGCACTCACCGATAAATTACTTATATCTCGCTGCCAGCGATCGCCATTTTTAGAGCCTGGGATACAATTGCTGTTCACACAAAGGTAATTCCAGTTACCAGACCAACCTTGGTCTTTGAAAAATAGCACAGCGCTATTGCCATTGAGTTCAATACCATAATCAGCTGAACTCGATGGTGGCGGCTCAGGTGAAGCAGCTTGCTCAACAGTAAACGTCGCTGTTGTCTCAGATACATCATTATCATCATCTATAGCAACCGCGCGCAGGTTGTAGCTTCCAGCGGCTAAATTATCAATAGTAAATTGAAATGGTGCTTGGGCGTCACTACCGACTAATTGCTCGGCGCTATTAGGTGCAGTTACATATAATAGAGTGTTAATAATACTACCGTCACTGTCAGTTGCTGTGACCGTTATTGTTGTACTGTCACCGGCAATCAGTCCAGATGGAGTGGCAATAGCCAGCGAAGGTGGATTATTAACTGGCGGTTGTTCCGGCGGTGTATCCACTGGTGGGGCTGTGCCTTGCTCTGCAGCAACTACTGTATAGGTAGGGGAAATATATTGACCCGTCGCACTATCTTGCACCTTGAGCTGAATATCATAGCTGTTACCAGCAACAATGGCATTGCCTGATATCACCCGTTGCAATTGATTAGCAACTCTAGTGCCACTGATACAACTATTGTTTAAACAAATATAATTCCAATTAGCACTCCAGCCCTGATCTTTAAAATATATCGTGGCATTGGCGCCATCAACAACAATACCTTGTTCGGCAAGTGGCGTCTGCCCTGCACTGTCATCAATCACTTCTAACCCTGCGGTTTGGGTATTGGTTGCGCCAGCGCTATCCACTGCTGAAATGAGTACCATATTACTGCCAACAACCAAGTCATCAGCTAAAATTTGCCAAGTATATAGACCATCGCCTAAGTTTTGGTCATTGTAATTGCTGCCGTTAACACTCAGTGACACTGACGCTATACTTTGCGCACTTGCCAATATTTGACAACTGAACACTACGTCTTCTCCCTGTGCTACAGGACTCGTATTATCAAACGCGCATTGGCTTATGGCAGGACCTAAATTAACCGGTACGGTATTTTCGTCTAAGATGAAACCGTTGCTTTCCTGTACTAAACCAATAAAGTAGGATTTCACTTCAGCACTTTGCTGAACTCGTGAATCAGTGTATTTGAAAAAATTTGCGCCGGCTTGATCAACAGCATTTTCCCATTGTGGCTGAGCCGTCCAATCGGCATTAATATACGCCCATGCCTTTGTCGATGTGCGCATTATTTCGGCATTTTTTTCATTGAACCAATTGAGGTTATTTACCGCCGTTACAGGATTTGATTGCCCCACAGCACGAGCAACTGAGGTATTAAAAGGCAGGGAAAAATCATATTGAGTACCAAGCGCACCATGTGGTGCAACTTCGGCAATAAACAAAGGTAGTCCCTCAGCTTCAGCAATGCTTGCTTCTTCATTAATGTCACTGGCAAATTGCGATACCCCAACCCAGTCGACATATTGTTTACCGGGCCAATAACCCTGCTCAGTATTACCCAAAGCTGAGGTGACTCTGCCAGTGCCGTGATAAGCATCTGATTGCCAAACATGGGCAACATTAGTCACCCCTTGTCCATCCAAATAGGTTCTAATGTATTTGAAGATACCGGTAAAGCTGGAAAAACTTAGTCCATGGGCATCGCCATTAAACTCATAACAAGTTCGCAGTAAAAATTGAGTACCTTGGTAAAATTTAAAGAAGTCAGCCAACTCAGTTAATAAATCGTCATGGGTGCCGTTCTGGTATAAACCAGAAGCTTCGGCATTGCCCGGACAAAACATCCCTATAGCAACAATTGACGGCTGAAATGTTTCAATTACCCATTGTGCATTTTGTATTCCAGATCCCCATTGATTTCTTCGCTCGCTATCGTTGCAACCCACAGCTGAGTTTGAATTGTAATTATTCAGATCCTTTAAACCATCTAAGCCTTTAAAACAATAATTTGTCACTGACTCAGTGGCACCACGGGTTAGTGTGGTGTAAGTGGTAAAACCATGAGGCCTTGGCAGTTCAGTGTCTGCCATGTAGTTTTCAATAGACGTTTTATCTTGTCCTAAAATAAACAAGCGCTGACCATCACTAGGTATGGCTGGTTTTTCTGCTAAAGCTGCCGAACTAAAAAGTAGACATGCAAAAACAAATACACTTAAACAGTGTATTATTTTACTGTTCATATTCATTCTCCCCCTAAAAAATTTTAATTTGCAACAGCTAGTAAAAACATCATTAGCCTGCAAAGGTGTCGGTTATTTATTTAATCTATTGTACCGACTCCAAAACCTAGGCTGTTGCGCACTAAATGATAACGCTAACAAACTAGTTATTTTAAAAGTATCACAAACCGGATAAAAAACAACCTTCTTTTGATTTTTTTTTATGCACCTTAAAAAAAGCTCTGTCTCAACTGAGTAAAAATCATAAACAAATAAATTTAATCAATATAAAACATAGGCTTAATACTAAAAGTGGTAACTTGGTTTTTAACAGCTTTCTATTTAACACAGGTAATTATTTTAATTTATCGAGTTATTACTAAAACAACTGGTTAGATATAAGAACGTAAAATTAAATAAATTTGTTATCGCTAACAAACAGTAACAACCAGTAACAATCAAGATTATTTACCTGCGATCAGATGGCACAATGATCACTAATAGATTGAAATATAAACAGCGGTTAACAGACTGACAGAAAAGACATGGAATGTGTTTAGTGATATTACCCTGAATGGCAATATACAGTTTTCATTGTGATTTTTAGCTGGGTTATTTAGCTGGGT
>JBELHO010000079.1:3062-10644 GCA_042091375.1 Thalassotalea sp.
TGAATGGCAATATACAGTTTTCATTGTGATTTTTAGCTGGGTTATTTAGCTGGGTTATTTAGCTGGGTATTAACTATTTGATATGATTAATATTGCTGTGATCAGTGATCATTGTTGTTCGCTTAATACACCGCGAATAAGATCCAGTAATTTATCAATATCAAAAGGTTTTTTAAGGTAGGTAACCCCTTGCAAAATAATACCGCGTTTAGAAATAAGATCACTGCTATATCCAGAAACAAAAATCACTTTACTGTCGGGATAACGGGTTGAGAAATTATCGCCAACATCTTTGCCATTTTCACCATGTGATAAAATAACATCGGATATTAACAATGCTGGTTCAAGTTGGCTGTGATCCAAATAATTAAACAGTAAGGCACCACTTTCAACGGCAATAACTTTATAGCCGGCACTACTGATCACCGACTCCATTAACCTTCTTACCGGCTCCTCGTCTTCAACAATGCATATCAGCGTATCGCTATTACTGGCTTTACTGAGCTTATTTGGCAATTTTTTTGCGGACACAGGCTGCGATGCTTTAATATTCTGATCAAGCGGCCAAGATATTATAAACTCGGTGCCCACGTTTTCTTCGCTATTGACAAGTATTTCGCCATTGTTTTGCGCCACAATACCAAATACAGTGGCTAAGCCTAAGCCGGTACCAATATCTTTTTTAGTGGTGAAAAAAGGTTCAAAAATTTGGTCTTTGATTTCTTTGGCAATGCCTACACCTGTGTCTTTGACAGTTAAACAGACAAAGTTAGCCGCTTCACTGTCGGTTAATGAAAGCTCGATGCGCTTTTGCTCAGAACTGGGTTTTTCGATCATCGCATCTCTGGCATTGACCAGTAAATTAAGGATCACCTGATCAATCTGATTACCGTCAGCTAACACCCAATATTGGCGTTCAGACTCCAATGAAATGAAAATGTCTTCACCAATAATCGAAGCATAAGTGGTTAAGGTGTGTTTTATATGGGCATCTAATTCAATGACACTGGGTTGTAATACTTGTTTGCGACTAAAGGTGAGTAGTTTTTCAGTAAGTAACTTAGCCTTATCTGCTGCTGCAGAAATTCTACCCAGATAATCCATGCATTTATCTTGTTGAGTAAAGATGTTGCCATTGCGCTCCATTAATTGCGTATAACCTAAAATGACAGACAACATATTATTAAAATCGTGGGCGATACCACCAGCCAAACGCCCTATAGAATCGAGCCGCTGACTTTGGTTTAAATTATTGGCCAAGCGCAAGTTTTCATTTTCTTTGTCTTTTAATTCGGTTATGTCTTCATAACAACAAATAATACCGTAAATATCGCCTTGTAGATCTTTTAAAGGATGAATGGTCGCTTTGATATGAATACTTTCTTGATTGGCAAGGGTAATTTGTTGCTCAGATTGATGATATGGAATGTGTTGGCGAATAACTTGCCGTTCTATTTCGCTGTCTATAAACACATTATCAGCCGAGTCTTTTAGTTGCTCAGTAGTCTTGTGAACAATTAATTGCTCTTGCTCGATACCAATATCATTTAAATACGCATTATTACAGCCTAGGTATTGTTGTTGGTTATCTTTCCAATAAATACGCAATGGCATGGCTTCAATAACATCATGGATCATTTGGTGAGCGAACTCGAGTTGTGCCGAGGTTTCTAATAACTCTCTTAAATCCCTGATGATACAAAAAAAACCATCATTGTGGTGATTAACTCCCTTTAAAAAAACAACGGTTACTTCACAGGGAATGGCTTGCTGCTGACTCGACAGTAAATTCATTCGGCGAGTGCTGCGTTGCTCTGAAGTTTCGGTAAACTTTACCAAGTGCAAAATATCACTTTCATATTCAAACAAGTTGATAAAGTCAGCCTTTGTTGCCAATCGCAATTGCGGAAAAGTACGTGTAAATTGTTCATTGTGATCAACAATATCTAAATCAGGGGTTAGTTTAATTAACGCATCAGGAAATGATGAGATGATTGACTGTTCAAGCAATAACTGCTGCGATATTTTATGCTGGGCATGAGATTTTAATTCGATTTCACGCTTTAGCCACAGGCTTTGTTGTACTGTAACTTCAGTCAATAAATCAAAAGAATCAACCACTTGTTTTTCTGTTAATAACGGACTTAAGGCACTGATAGAAGATTGATGCAAGGTAACAACTTCTTCCACAGAGTACTGATGTAATGCCAATTTTTTACCAAATTCAGAACAATTATATAAAACATCTTCATTGGGCATTTTCGCATAACTGAGAATATAACCTTGATATTCATCGAGGTAGTGTTCAATATTATTCATCGTGTACCTGCTCACAGAGAATACAAATATCATCGTCACCAGACCATTGTTGCGCCAATATTTGTACAATATGTCTGGAGTTCATTTTGCTAAACTGTTGACGAAGATGTCCAGAGACATTACCAATACCATCAGTATGCATCAGCACTTTTACTGGTGATGGCAGGGCCATAGACTGTATTTTAATAGGGTGTTTTATTGCCCCAAAGATACCGCGCCGGGTTTTAAGGGCAATGATACTGTCGCTACTGATCAATGCACTCTCGACATTACCAACCGCATAATAATCTATTTTTTTTTCATTGAAGGCGAACAAGATAAAGCTAATAACAACCCCTCGCGTATCCAGCAAAGCAGTTTGACAATCTTGAATAATATCGATTAAATCAGCGTTTGCTGATCGCATAATACTGTCATAAGCAATATCAGCGACTATACTGGCTTTTTGACCATGGCCAATACCATCGATCACCACATACAGACAACTATCTGTTCTTTTGATCACTAAGTAACGATCGCCACAAAAGTCTTCCCCTTGCTTATTTTTGAGGAAAACCTCCATTAGATCACACCGACCACTTAATACACTCGATCCGCGTACCTAGATGGTTTGATTCAATGTAAAACTCATCCATCAGTCGTTCTACCCCAGGTAAACCACCACCAAGACCACCATTTGTTGAAAAACCATCGGTTAAGGCGTCAGCTATGGAGGGAATACCGGGCCCCTTATCTATGCACAGTAACTTTATACCCACAGCATCAGTTTTAGTCACCTTGGCAACATGTACAATACCACCTTGATCGGAGTGAAACACAAGGTTATAGCCTAACTCTGATAAAGAGGTAACTAACTGCGCAGAATATACTCGGCTAAAACCAAGCTCAGTAGCAAGATGTTTCAACTGATGGCGTGCTCTAGCTATTTGCCATTCTTTTTCAATCGTTAACGACGCTAATGATTGCTGCAAATAATAAGCTGTAGAACTGAGGGCAACTGCCATATCAACTCCGTTTTTGCCGTGCAATAGCAATATCGATAGTGGTTAAACCCGGTGATGATTGTATTGATAACGAGTGCACAAGCCGTTTAGCACCCGGCAAACCTAAGCCTAAACCAGAGCCGCCAGAGTAACCATCGGTGAGGGCTTTTTCTATATCGGCAATACCTGGACCATTATCGATAATACGCGCTAAAATAACATCTTTTTTATCCGCAGTTTTTATTGAAAACAGGCACTTACCTTTTTCAGCATAGGTTAATACATTACGTGCTAATTCAGAAATAGCGGTAGCAAAACGGGTTTGTTCACTTTTACTAAACTCATATTGATGAGCTAATTCTCGACCTCGTTGCCTAGCAGTAACAATATCCTTAGTAGTGACGATAGGAATTGTCTCTTCAAACACATCAACCAACCCTGTTGTAATGTTAGAAATAGTCATAGCGTATTATTCCATTTGGCTAGATTGTTCTGCTGTTAAATGAGTAAAGGCATGATCTAACGATAAAAACGTTTCTATGCCATTTAACTTCATTCCCATATCGACTAAAGTGGATGCCACCGCTGGTTGTACACCACACATCACCACTTTAGATCCTTGTAATTTAACCATAACGGTTAAATCAGACAACACTTTAGCCATATATGAATCAATAACATCGAGCATTGATACATCAATAATGATGCCTTTGGTATCCAGTGTTTTGTTTTTATCGAGTAGTTCAGATTGAAATGCCAGAGCCTCCTCATCAGTTAGCTCAGTTTGAATCGAGGCAATTAAATTTGACTGCAACTGCAAAATTGGAATGATATTCATACAACTCTTCTTATTCTTGAGTTATTTTGGTATGTGATTTTTTATAACCATAAGCAATGGCATTTTCTAAGGTGTTAAAAGTCTCAACATGACTTAGATCAACGCCAAGCTTTACAATAGTAAGCGCGGCATTAGGACTAATACCCGATAAAATCACTTGCGTTCCGACCATTTTAGCGGCAACAATTGTTTTGAGAATATTGTTGGCTACATGGGTATCAAAAGTCGGTACAGCAGTCATATCGAGAATAGCTAATGCCGCTTGTTGCTCTACTACTGATTCCAACAAACCCTCAATAATTTTTTGCGCACGTATAGTATCAACAATACCCATAAGCGGCATCAATAAGATATCTTGAGTGATTTTAACGATTGGGGTATCGTGCTCTAACGCATAAGCTTGGGAAGATATCACCTCTTCTCGTGACTCGCTGAAAAACTGAAAACTCAGCACCGCAAGCCTGTCAATAAAATCATTAAAATCAATCAATAATCTTGGCGAAGTATCTGGATATTCATTTAACAACAATTGATAAATCACTTTTTTTAACGACAACATATAATTCGCGGTTTGCGAAGGTGAATAGTTGTTAAGGGCGCGAAATGAGCTAAAAGAGCGCAAGGCTTGTTCGAGCTCAGTAAATTGTGCTGATTGTTCAAACTCTTCTGCAGTAACCAATAAACATTCAGTAATTAAAGTTAACATTTGCAAACAATCTTGCTCTTCGACGCTGCGCGAAGAATCGACGGTTGCGATGACTTCATCGACCCAATAAGTAATAACATCGGCTTTGTGTTTTGCAATGAGTTTGCTTATTTCTTGATAATTTGTCATGTTTTATCCTTGTTTTGACAAAAAGAGTTGTCTTAAGTGTATTTAATTGGATTTTGACCAATTGCTTAACCAGTCCATTAACTCATTGGCTGGCATGGGTTTACTAAAAAAATATCCCTGACCGATCAGACAGTCAATTTTAATTAATTCGCTGACGATTGTTTGTGCTTCTATACCTTCGGCAACTACAGTTAAATTCAGTCTTTTTGCCATTTGCACAATAGATTGCACAATAATTCTTGCTTGCTCACTGCGGTCTACCGGACTAATAAAGGCACGATCTATTTTTAATTCAGTAAAGGGGCCATTTTGCAGCATATTGACGGAAGAATAGCCGGCACCAAAATCATCAATTGACAACTTAAAACCCATTAAGCGCAAGCGTGTCATCACCTCAAGAGACAAGGTATTCTTTTCCAGTAACACCGTTTCGGTGATCTCCAAAGTGATCTCTTCACTGGCCAAATGATATTGCTCTATTTTATTTTTTAATAAATCAGGTAAGTTGCCTTGCGTTAACTCCAATGCAGAAAAGTTTATTGATAAACTAGGAGTTGTCATTAAGTGCTTAAATTTTGCAAAATATTGCAAACTTTTTTCGACAATGACATCGGTTAGCTGACCGATAAGACCTGAAGTTTCAGCCAGTGCAATAAAGCGTGTTGGCGCAATAAAATTACCATTTAACAACCAGCGAGCTAGGGCTTCAACACCTATTACACGCTGATTGACCATATTGACTTTCGGCTGAAAATAAACATCTAAGGTTTTTTGCTCTATGGCTAAACCAAGTTGCTGAATTAATTCTTGATCATCAATTTCTTCGCGATTGAATTGATCAGATGAGGTTTCAGACGCCAAGTGATTTTTAACCAACTCATCTAAGCAAGATAAATCAAAGGGCTTTTTTAACACGGAATGAAAATTAAGTTGATGTAATTGGCAAATTTCTTTTGCCGCGTCAAGCAAAGATTGATCTTGACCTGAGGTAACTGAGATATAACCGTCGTATTTGATTTCTTTTAAGAAACGGAGAATTTGTAAACCGTCAAATTCTGGCATCAACAAATCTATAATGATGTGATCTATATCACTTAAGTCGTAATCGACAATATTTTTTGAGTGGTTAAGTAATCGACAATTAAGGCCTTTGCTTTCAATAGCCGCAACAAAAAATGTAGCAAAATCTATATCGTCATCAATTAAAAGCAGAGTTTTCAAAACGCATCCTTGTAAACAACTTGCAAATATTGTTATAAAACAAACAATAAAAGTTTAATAACTTTCCTTGTTTAACAATTATTTATAACTGTACCTATGTACACAAAAAGTATATCAAAAAATAAATATTTTCAACCTTAAAATAAACCAAGCCAACTAGACATTATCGTTGATTAATTTAAGGGATAATTAACATGCCATTTATTAAGCAGCTGCCGGATGTTTTTATCAAGTTCAAATTTAGATAAAAACCCTGCCGCTCCAAGCTGACTTGCCTCTTTGACAAAATCTTCGCGAGTGTCACCAGAAAACATGATCACTGTTGCATTAGGCTGCTTAAGTTTGATCCAGCCCAGCAACACTAAACCATCAATTTCATGTAAATTGATATCGAGAAAGACTAAATCCACCTGGTTGCAACGTATTTTTTCAATGCAAGGTTTTGCTGAAGAAAATACATCAACATCTAGAAAACCAATTTCAGTTAACGTAACCGCAGTAAATTCTGCGACTGAAGGCTCATCGTCTAAAATTATTATCTTCGAGTTTTTATGTAAATCTAATTTCATAAGTAACTGTATTTAATTATTATTTATAAATAGTATGGGCAAAACACAATTGCCAATTTTATACCGTAAAAAATAATGTTTGTGAAGTAAATATTGTACATAACAACAATTTTATCGGCACTTTATAGGCAATAGTGATGGTTTAAAAAGTCAGTCTATTGATAAGCAAGAGGAGTTCTTAGTTCTGCTAGACCAACATATTGATCAAAGCCACATAGGCAGTCTGCATTGAGGAAAAGACAATCACACTTTGCTCTCTGGCAAATATTTTCAAAAACAAGCTTATTAACTTTATCGTTTTTGATTGCAACCGCATGATCAAAATAATTGTGCGAAATATTACATTTTAGGCTTTCTTAACAAACTTAGCTGTCACCATCATTTCACCAACACCATCAACTTTACAGTCTAGCTGGTGATCTTTTTTATCTAATACTCTCCTAATTAACGCTTTAGTGCCGATCTTGATCACTTGCGAACTACTTTTAATTTTCAGATCCTTGACCACAGTCACTTTATCACCGTCTGCCAGTAGGGCTCCGTTTGCATCTTTAACTTGAACAACATCTTCACTCACTATTTCATCAGGGTTCCACTCAAAAGCACACATAGAGCAGATCAGTTGATTTTGATCTTGATAGACATATTCAGATCCGCAATTTGGGCATAGTGGTAATGACATGGTGTGTTCCTTTTTCTGATTGACTCATTTTCTCAATAACAGATGTTAATGTTAATGGCTAATGTGAAATAGTTAATGGTTAATGTGAAATAGTTAATGGTTAATGTGAAATAGTTAATGGTTAACGATAATGGC
>JBELHO010000080.1:0-109 GCA_042091375.1 Thalassotalea sp.
GGAGCTAGTTGACGCGAGTACAGGCTAGCACATGGTTAAGAACATGATTAATAGGCTAGTTGACGCGAGTACAGGTTATTAAGGGATTATCAAGGTTAGTTCATGCTAG
>JBELHO010000080.1:209-10476 GCA_042091375.1 Thalassotalea sp.
TTCATGCTAGTTCGTGCAATTAAGGGATTATCAAGGTTAGTTCATGCTAGTTCATGCTAGTTCGTGCAATTAAGGGATTATCAAGGTTAGTTCATGCTAGTTCATTCTAGTTCATGCTAATTCATGCAAGTAAAGGGTTATTAAAGCTTAACTAAGGTAGCCCAGCTAGCTGGTGCAACATAGGGTAAGTAGTCATAAAAATATTTGTATAAATGTGCAACTTTGTCGGCAACAAAGTAAACTAAAAGGTCAGCATTACCGTATTAGGGTAAATAATTTAAACAGGCTTAGCTAGTTGAACAGCCCAGCACTGGCCGTGTTTTTAAAGTTGTAAACATAAGTGAGTGGCAAATGACCGATTTAAAATCCCCTGAAAATCAACCTGCAGCGCATGTAGTGACTGACAAACCTGTGGTTTGGGGCATGCATTTAATAGTGACCCTTGTTATTTTGGCGATTGCTATTTCTATTATCGCGGCGATGTTCGCCAGTAAACCCGCCACTCGTAAATGGGGCGGTAGACCCGCACCGTCTGTTGGTGTGGAAACCGTTAAGTTACAAGCCGAAGATTATCCAGTGTGGATCGAGTCTTACGGCACCGCTGAGCCGTTGACGCAAACTCGTTTAGTTTCTGATGTCAGTGGTCGGGTGATTGCCGTGGCGAACAACATTCGCGCCGGTGCTTCATTTAAAGCTGGTGATGTATTGTTGTCTATTGACGATCGCGATTTTGTTATTGAAGTCGATGTTGCAAAATCTATGGTGGCCGACGCTTGGGTTAAATACAAACAAGAAGAAGCTCAAGCTGATATTGCTGAGCGCGATTGGAATGTCAAACCGGGCAATGCAGCAGGTCGTGACTTAGCCTTAAGAAAACCACAAGTGGCGGCTGCTCTGGCTGCTTATGACGCTGCTAAAGCCCGTTTGGCTAAAGCTGAGTTAAACCTTGAGAGAACTCAGGTAAAAGCGCCTTTTGACGGCAAGATTTTGCAGCAGATGGTTGATTTAGGTCAGGTGGTTAATCCGTCACAAGCCATCGCTGAAATCTATTCTACTGATTACATCGAGGTCAGGTTACCGGTTAAGTCGCAAGATCTGGCGCATATTCATCTCCCCGATAATTATCAAACTTCAGGCACTGCCCCAGAGAACAATTTAGAGCATTTACCTGTGGTGTTGTTTGAAGGCGAGTTGGGCGGAAAAACTTACACTTGGCAAGGCAAGTTAGTGCGCAACGAAGGCGCTTTTGATGCGTCGACGCGGATGCTGTATGTGGTTGCCAAACTCGACAACCCGTTTGTTAGCTCAGCCGAGTTGCCAGCATTGCGGGTAGGGCAATTTTTGCGAGCTAAAATTGAGGGCTCGCAGCTGCAAAATGTCTATGCAATTCCGCGACGGGCAGTCAGTCAAAACAACATGATTGCAGTTGCCGAGAATGGTGTTTTGCAAAAGCGTTCGATCACTCCTTTGTGGACAGATAAAGAGTCGGTGGTTATTTCGGCGGCTGGTGATGCGCAAGGTGGGTACGCGGCGATGATCAGCTCTGCTGAACAACTTATTCTTACCCCCACCGCCAACTTAGCGGCGGGAACTCGGGTGAAATCACTGTCTGATGACGGCCAGCAGCAACCGCAGCGCATGGTTAATAAGTCGGATAAATCAGGTAAAAAACCGACTCCTAAAAACAGTCAAGCAAATTCGTCGGCGGTAAATAAAACTGCTATTCAATCTGTTTCGGCAATTCGCTAGGAGAAAGGTATGCACGGTTTGATCGCTTGGTTTGCGCGCAACGATGTGGCGGCAAATTTACTGATGATAGTGATTGTTATCGCAGGTCTGTACAGTTTATCTAATAAGATCCCAATTGATTTATTT
Source organism: Thalassotalea sp. (assembly GCA_042091375.1). GTDB lineage: Bacteria > Pseudomonadota > Gammaproteobacteria > Enterobacterales > Alteromonadaceae > JBELHO01. The sequence continues at coordinate 2,085 of JBELHO010000080.1, forward strand.
CCCGAGTTTGAAATTAATACGGTGCAAGTCAGGGCAATATTACCCGGCGCTTCACCGCAAGAAGTGGAAAAAGGCTTAACCATTAAAATTGAAGAAGCCATCCAAGATCTGGCGGGTATTCGGCAAATTACTTCTCGTTCTAACGAGGGCAGCGCCAGTGTTACGGTTGAGGTGGAAGACGGTTTTGTGGTTAAGGATATGCTCGATGAGGTGAAGATCCGCGTCGATGCCATCAATAATTTTCCAGTGGATGCTGAGCGTCCATTAGTGACTATGCCACAGCGGGTTCGCGATGCCATTGGTGTGGTGATGTACGGCAATTATGACAGTTTGACTTTGCGCCGCTTTGCCGAAGACGTGCGCGATGAAATTGCCGCACTGCCGGAGGTAACGCAGGTCAGTGTTGACAATTCTCTGCGCTTTGAAATTTCTATTGAAATTTCCGAGATGATGCTGCGCAAGTACGATCTTACTTTAGAGCAAGTTGCCAATGCGTTGCGTCGCAATTCTACTGACGTGTCTGTGGGTAATTTGAAAACTGAGGGTGGCGATATTTTTATTCGCAGTATAGGCCAAGCCTATCAGGCCAATGATTTCAGTGAGCTGCCTATTTTGACCGATAAAGACGGTACCTTAATTCGCTTGGGCGACATAGCTACTTTGCGCGATGAATTTGAAGAAACCCCACTGCGCACTCGATTTAACGGCATTCCGGCAGTGGAAGTGGAAATTTTTCGGGTTGGCGATCAAAGTATTATCGAGGTGACTGAAGCCGTTAAAAATTACATAGCAAACAAGCAACAAAGTCTGCCCGATGGTTTGACTATGACCTATTGGCGAGATCGCAGTACTTCTATTAAGGCGCGTCTGGCTACCTTGTCAAAAAGTGCCTGGCAGGGTGCTTTGTTGGTGATTTTGTTGTTGGCGCTGTTTTTGCGACCAGCGGTGGCGTTTTGGGTGTGTATTGGTATTCCCATGTCGTTTATGGGGGCGTTTTTGTTGATGCCGGTGTTTGGCATTTCCCTTAACTTAATGAGTTTGTTTGCGTTTATATTGGTGTTGGGGATTGTGGTCGACGACGCTATTGTCACCGGTGAAAATGTTTATGCGCACATGCAAAATGGCGCAGATCCCCTTGACGCGGCTATTAAAGGTACGCAAGAAGTAGCTGTGCCTGTGACCTTTGGCATCTTAACCACAGTTGCGGCATTTATTCCGCTGGCGTTATTGGAAGGCCGAGGCAGCTGGTATCAAAGTATTCCCTATGTGATTGTGCCTGTTTTACTGTTTTCGTTAATAGAGTCTAAGTTGGTATTGCCAGCTCACCTTAAGCACGTAAAACCACGCACTGGCGCACCTTCGCTGTTAACTCGGATCCAGATGCGCATCTCTAAGTCGCTAGAGACCTTCATTGCCAAAGTTTATCAACCGACATTGTTGCTTGCCATGCGCTGGCGTTATGCGGCATTGGCTATTATGTTGTCGTCTTTGTTGATCGTCATCGGCTCCTTGGCTAGTGGCCAAACTAAGTTTGTATTTTTCCCAAGAGTGCAAAGTGAAGTGGCGACAGCCACCTTGATCATGCCAACAGGTACGGCTTTTGCCAGTACCGATAGCATTGTTCAACACATGACTAAGCAAGCACAGATCCTGCAAGATAAGTATATCGATCCCGAGTTAGGGGTGTCGATTATTAAGAACATTTACTCTATCAGTGGCGGCCGCAATTCAAGCACAGGCCGAGTGCGGGTAGAAACCATTCCTCCAGAAGACAGAAGTCTGGAAATAGGCACACAACAGTTGGTTGCCGAATGGCGTCGAATGGTTGGTCAAGTTGCCGGTGCCGAGCAATTGAATTATCGCGCTGAAATCGGTTGGGACAGACCGGCAATAAACATTGAGCTGCGCGGTAAAAACGCCGCTGATCTCGATGAGATGGGCGAAAATTTAAAGGCTAAGCTAGCTGAATATTCAGCAGTGTCAGATATTGAAGACTCTTTGTCTGACGGTAAGGAAGAATTGCAATTTACCCTAAAACCAGAGGCGACGTTGCTCGGCTTAGATTTGAATATGGTGGCGAGGCAAGTCCGGCAAGCGATTTACGGCTTTGAGGTGCAGCGCATTCAGCGCGGCCGTGAAGAGGTAAGGGTGATGGTGCGCTATCCGATATCTGCCAGACAAACTATTGAGACTTTGGAGCAAATGATGATCAGAGTTGGCGCCCGTCAGGAAGTGCCACTGTGGCAAATTGCCGATATAGTGCCGGGTTTGAGTCCGTCGACAATTTTGCGCATCGATCGGCAACGCACCTTATCTGTGACTGCTGATTTTGATAAAGAAGAAGGCAATCTATCTGCGGTACAAGATGAGTTGCAGGGGTTTTTACAACAGTCGGTGAGCAGTTATCCCGGTTTGAACTTTGAGATGGCCGGTGAAGCCAGAGATCAAAGGGAGTCTTCGCAGGAACTGCAATACGGCATGTTTGGTCTGTTGTTGGTTATTTATATTCTGCTGGCCATTCCATTTAAGAGTTACACTCAGCCTTTGGTGGTGATGATGGTGATCCCCTTTGGTATTGTCGGTGCGGTGATCGGCCATTGGATCATGGGCATGGATTTAACATTGTTGAGTTTAATGGGGGTGCTAGCGCTATCGGGGGTGGTGGTAAACGATTCGCTGGTGCTAGTGGATTTTGTCAACCGCAAACGCGGCCAAGGAATTGCTTTATTCGATGCGGTTTACATGGCAGGCGGCAGGCGGTTTAGACCAGTTTTATTGACCTCATTAACCACCTTTGTCGGCTTGATGCCCTTGCTTTTCGAGAAAAGCACTCAGGCACAATTTTTGATCCCTATGGCGGTTAGTCTGGGCTTTGGTATTTTATTTGCTACCCTGATCACCTTGTTTTTAGTGCCGGTCAATTACTTAATTATGGAAGATATTAAAAGTTATTTGAGACGCTATAAAAATGATCTGCGTTGGTTAGTGGCTAAGGGCGTAGATAAAGCTAAACCCTGATCGCTGCAGTTGTTTGTGTATCACTGAAAAAACCGCTAATTAACGACTTTAATTAGCGGTTTTCATCTATTAGGGTTAAAAACAGTAGGCTTGAATTTATTGCGTTTTAACCGAACTAGTGTTTATTATGGCTAGTGTTTCTAGAGATAGCGAAAATAATGTTAACCCTGTGATTGGCACAGAGAATGGCAAGCAAGTGAAGTATTGAATATGCAAGGTGTGCTCAACAAGAGTTTAGTCATAATTACCTGCTCGGTTTTTTTAACCGCTTGCAGTATGAGCTTCATTTATAATAACTTAGCTTGGTTGAGCAATTGGTACTTAGATGATTACGTTACCTTAAACAGCCAACAACAGCAGGCATTTGATACCGCCTTTAACGACTTACACCGCTGGCACAGACAAAGCCAATTAACTGTTTATGGTCAACAGTTGGCGTTGTTTAAGGAGCAAGTCAACCTGGGGATCAGCGCAACTCAGCTGCAGCAACATCTATCGGCAATAGAAGGCCATTGGCAGGTGTTACGCCAGCGGGCAACACCGCAGTTACTGACCTTAATACACAGCTTAGATGAACAACAAAGACAGCAAATTCTCGCTGCCGTTGATGAAAAAAATCAACGGCGGATCAAAAATTATAAGCAACTCAGTGTACAAAAGTGGCAGAGTAAACAGTGTAAAAACATGCAAAAGCAATTGAAAAAGTGGCTGGGTAAACTGACTAAGTCGCAACAATTGACGGTTTGTGAGCACACTAAAACACTGCAGCCGACATTTACTGAGTGGATGGCGTATCGACAACAGTGGCACAGTAATTTAGCTCAGGCATTTTTGCTCAGTGGCGATAAGCAGCAGTACGAGCTGTTACTGACCGAGCTTGTTGCGCAACCAGAGTTGGCAAAGACCGAGCAGTATCTGGCTTTGTCGGCGGCCAACCAGCAAGCTTATATCAGTACTATTGAAGTTGTGTTCAATAATTTAACCGCTAAACAGCAAAAGCGTTTGCACAGAGAAATTGATGGCATTATTGATGATTTGCAATCTCTTGCCCTAGACAATTAACACCTGATTAATCTTGTTAAATGCAAATAATTCTCATATAACTTTACCTTTTTGTTTCATCCCCTTAAAATGCTTATCATATAAGCCTTATTTACTCACAGGAACTCTTCTATGCGACAGGAAGCATTGACACAGGCAAAGTTATTGGTTCGCCAATCTAGCGTTGGCGTGGTCTCTACCCTATCTAAAAATTTAGCCGGTTATCCGTTTGGTTCAGTCACGCCGTTTATTTCTGATAGTGATGGCAGCCTGTATATGTATATTAGTGATATAGCGCAACACGCCAGAAATTTGCAGCAAGATAGTCGGATGAGTTTAGTGGTGTTTGAGCAAGCGGACAATGGCGATCAAAATGAAAATGCACGGGTGACTTTGGTTGGTGATGCGAAAATTGTTGCTGAAGATAAACACCAAATGGTGTTAGATCGCTATGTTTTGCGTTTTCCTGAAGCTAAGTCTTATGCGCAAGCTCACGATTTTAATATGTGGCAAGTGGATATTAAGCGAGTGCGTTATATTGGCGGCTTTGGCAAGATTTTTTGGTTGGAGCAAGACGAGTGGCAAGCAGCAGCCAGCCCTTGGGATATGGTTGCTGAAGATCGGATGATCAGCCATATGAATGAGGATCATCAAGACGCGATGATGTTGATTTGGTGTCAACATTTTGGAGTGAGTAAAACCGACATTACTATGTCTGGTATTGTCACCGACGGTTGCTATTTAACCAATGGCGAGAAAAATGCCTTTGTATCCTTCCACAATGTTTGTCAAACTCCTGGCGATGTGCGCAAAGAATTAGTGGCTTTAACCAATGCCGCTAGGGCCGTTGCTTGAGTTGATAGCAATCCTTGCCGAACAGAGTTTAGGGTTCTTGACGAGCCAATTAATGAGAGTTTTTTGGCGAGCTGAGCACAACTTTAAACACTGTGATCATGGCTAACATTAAGAGCAGACAAATTAAATCAAACAGCAAGTAGTAGAGAATATCTTCCGGCCATATATCTTGGTCGGCGGCTGCTTGACTTGTTCCACTAAAACACAAACTCAATAACAATATACTCAATGAGATGATTAATTTCATTATAGCTACCGAAAATAAATAAGGTCATGGCTACTGAGTATACTCTCACTTAATCTAAATGCAAATAATTATTATTTATATTTGCGATATTTTTTGCAGCTATTGCGAAGATTACTGATCGCCATCGGCTTGTCGGCTACCATTGAAATAGTGGTCTGGGCAATTCCGGTGTTAATGATTATCGCCCTCGGCATTATTACTTATGTAACCAGTTTTTCAGTCGATCCGCGCAAGCCCATCGACTCTAAAAATAAGCCTGTTGTTATCCAAGTGGTGGCGATGGACTGGAAGTGGTTATTCATTTATCCAGAGCAGCAAATAGCCACAGTGAATGAGCTGGCAATTCCTGTTAATTCCCCTGTCGAATTTTTGGTGACCTCAGATACTGTGATGAATTCGTTTTTTATTCCCAATTTGGGCTCGCAAATTTATGCCATGTCAGGGATGGAAAATAGGTTGTATTTAATGGCCGATGAACCTGGTGAATACCGCGGTTTTTCGGCTAATTACAGTGGTTTTGGTTTTTCCGGTATGAAGTTTACTGCCTTGGCTCGGCCGTTTTCGCGGATCAGCCGAGTAATGTATTATAAAAGTTTTAGCGATAAGTACCGCAGCAACGGTAAAAATCACGGGTGAGGTTTTTACAGCTGGCCGAACTGTTTCAACAACAGGGGCTAGCGGCCGATAAATTAGCGGCGATGGATGCCGAACTGGCGGTGATTAAACAGCAAATTGAGCAACATTTTAATGGCCAAGTGCCGGCGCTGACCCTGATCAGGTTTAGCAGTGCTACAAAAGCATTGATATACGGCGCAAATAGCATCGCCGAACACACCTTACAACAACTCAATATTAACTCAGCAATCGACTCAAGTCGCAGCCAATGGGGTGAAAAAGAAGTGACTATTGCTAAATTGGCTGAGATCAGTACCGGGCTGTTGTTGTATATTCAGCCAATCGAAGATGTCACTGTACTCGGCAGTGAAGATTGGCTTGCCCTGCCGTTGGTGAACAATAAACGGGTGCTGGCCATGCCGCCTGTGTGGTCTTACGGCGGTGCCATGTCGGTTTTATATCACGCCCGAGGGATCAGGGACGCTTTACTCAATAGTCATTTGTGATCAGCGTGTTGCTGTGGTTGTTGTCAGTTTGCCAAGTAACAAACCAGCTATACACATTTGTATACATATGATCCAACCTTAGCCCAAAGCCTTAATATACAAGGCGCTGCTCTGATCGCTGTTGTTCAGCGCCATGACCACAGTAAATAATCTGTGGTAATGGCGCTGAGTTGTGGTAGTTTATTGACACTTTGTTTATGAACTGTTATTTCGTTGCCTTGGCTAAAGCTTGCCAAGGCATTTGTTGATGGGGAGGAGGGCGATTGACATTTAAAAAGCCACTAGCCAGACAATTACTTTTCTGGATCTTATTGTCGAGTTCAGTGTTGACTTTGTTGATCACTTGTTTCTATTTTTACTTGGACTACCGCGACGATCTGTCGGCCATTGATTCGCGTTTACAGCAAATTGAAAGCAGTTATTTATCTACCATAGCCACTGCCCTGTGGACTGATGATCTGACTCAACTGGAAGTGCAAATTACCGGCATTAAAAATTTACCCGACGTTAGCTTAGTTCAGCTTTTAGGGCCGCAAAAAACTTTATTCAGCCAAGGGCAAAATCTATCTAAGTACACCAAAGAAGGCCGTTGGCCGGTTTATTATGATTTTGCTGGCGGTCAAGAGCTACTGGGGGAATTGTATGTAGTCACTGACTTACTTCCGGTATATAGACAACTTGGCCGCAAGGCGTTGTTGACCTTAGTTACGCAAGGTGGCAAAACCTTTATTGCTTCATTTATTATCTTTTTTATTGTTTATTATTTGGTGACTCGACATTTGTCGCAGATCACTGCCTCAATGGCTAATTTTGAGATCAGTGGCGATCATTCAGGACATCTCAGCCTTGATCGACAAGAACAAACCGATGATGAATTAGGCTATTTGGTTGCGGTATACAACAATATGAATAAGGAAATTTCACAGGCTTTTTCAGAATTAACCGAACAAAAACATAAAGCTGAATCGGCAACTCGGCTGAAAAGTGAGTTTCTCGCCAACATGAGTCATGAAGTGAAAACGCCGATGAATGGAGTATACGGTATGACTCAGTTGCTGATGACCACTAAGCTCAATGACGAGCAACAAGAATATATTGATGTTATTAAAAATAGCACTGAGCATTTGCTGGCATTGCTCAACAATATCCTCGATTTTTCAAAAATTGAAGCCAATAAAATTGAGTTAGATCTCAAACCTTTTCAGTTGTCGCTTTTAGTCAATGATGCGGTGCAATTATTTCAAAACAGCGCCGAAGAAAAACAATTAACCCTATCTCAGCAGATCAACCACAGTGGTTTAAATGATTTTGTTGGCGACTCTGTGCGGTTGAAGCAAATACTGGTTAATTTATTGAGTAATGCGGTTAAATTTACCGCTGCTGGGGCGATTGCCATGAAAGTTGATGTTGAAGCCAACGACAGCCAAAACTCAGGCAATGCAACTTTGACATTTGCGGTTACGGATACCGGCATAGGCATACCAGAAGATAAGCAATTGCTGATTTTTGACCAATTTACTCAAGCCGATAGTTCCACCTCCAGAGATTACGGAGGAACGGGATTAGGTTTAAGCATTTGTCATCGCCTGGTGGCACTGATGGGCGGCGAGTTGAAACTGGTCAATAACAGCGGTGCTGGCTGTTGTTTTTATTTCAGCTTATCTCTGCCTAAAACCCAATCTAACAGTGACTTGCAAGTAAAGCAGACCATCGCAACTGCGCAACAGCAAGCCAACACAGCCATTGAGTCGACAGTTATACCAAAACCATCTTCTCAGACTAAGATCCTTTTGGTGGAAGACTCGCGTATTAACCAGCAAGTGTGTTGTGCTTTGTTAAAAGATGTTGGTTTTGCGGTGATTGTTGCTAACAATGGTGAGGAAGCTTTGCAATGTTGGCTGCAGCACAGTATAGATTTAATTTTAATGGATTGTCATATGCCGGTGGTCGATGGTTTTGCAGCGACGCAATTGATCAGAAAAGCCGAGCCAGCCACTTCAGCTACTGTACCCATTATTGCCGTTTCAGCCAGTAATGGCGATGCAGATAAACAGCGCTGTTTGGCGGTTGGTATGAATGCCTTTATTAACAAACCTTATGTTAAAGAGGT
>JBELHO010000081.1:0-9749 GCA_042091375.1 Thalassotalea sp.
TTTAATTCAATATCGGCATCGATACAGCAACGGGTACAGGTCATCTCTAAACGCTGCTCTAATTCTTCAATTTCAAGCTCTGTGACAAATACTTCAGAATTTTTAAGGTCATGATTTTCGTTATTTTTATTTAACATTTTGTATTCCTATTGAGTGTTAATAGTTATTAATTTAATTTAATATCGGCATCGATACAGCAACGGGTACAGGTCATTTCTAGACGCTGCTCCAACTCTTCAATTTCAAGTTCTGTAACAAATACTTCTGAATTATTAAGTTCTTGTTTTTCTTGGTCTTTATTTAACATTTTTATTTCCTTTTATTATTTTGCTCACTATTGAGCGGTATCCGTAGCAGTTATTTGCTACAAATCTGGGTTGTCCGATTGGACAGAAAACGTCAAGTTGCTATTGTTCAGCACATCTTTTGCGTACCATTGAGGTTGATATCCGGTGATGCGAAGATTGCGAGTGATCAACAGGGGAATCGCATTACCTTTTAGCGCGGCAAATTCGTTGAGTGCTTCAGGTGATTTTTTAAGGTTTTTGTATATATATTTGATGCCCTGTCTATCGAGCTCTTTCATTGCTTCCTTGCAGTAGGGGCAAGTAGTTTTTCCGTATAAAATCGCCGTCACATCACCAGCTGTTGCAAAGTTTTTGTGGTTGTCGGCTTGCACTACACCGCTTTTTAGTTCTTTGGAAGAGGTAAACTCGAATACCGAGTAAACAGTACCTATCAGCAGCAGTGTTAAGAAACCGGAATAAATAAGTGTTTTACTGTTCATAAGTTGTTTCCTGTACGATGATGTTTTTGTTAACGAGCTCTTCGAGCAACTCTTTGCGCACTACATGTAAAGCGTTTTGTTTTTCATTGACAAAACGGATGGCGCGAATAGCACTAGCGGATAGCATTTGGAATTTAAATTGCTTGATATTCATCAGCACTGTGGCTGCTGGATACTTGAGCAAGGCATATTCATTGTCATTAAAAGTCAATGTTTCAGGATTGGTATCTCTGGTCACAGACAATGCTTTTTTATGATGAACTTGTTCTTCAACTTGCGGTGCACAAGTGACTTTTTGAATATATAGCCAGCCTTCCCAAGCTTGCGGTTCGCGTTGTACTTCCTTTGCTAAGATGTTGAAAAGATGTTTGGTGGTATCTTCAATAAATACTGACTTTTTAGTTTTTACACTATGGGTTATTGGCGGTTCGTTAATTAGTGTACGACTGCCATTTTTGTTGTTGCGCACATATACGGGATAAATATCTGTTTTCAAAACCCGAGACAAGAATGCAACTCCTTTTCTGGCTTTAATGTATCGATTGAAGAATGGCACAGTTAGCAACCTGTCGTCGTTTCGTCCCATACCGCCGATACCTGAGTTACCATCAATATAAATGAGAAGTGAACCGCCATCTTGAAAAAACTCGATTGCCTCAGTGATCCCCTCGAAAGACTCAGCATTAAAAAACTTTAGCGAACCAAAATCTTCCTTACTTTTGATATCCCGATGGAAATCATAAATGCGCTCTGTTTGTTTTTGGATGACATCATCAGTCACAAGTAATGCGACATCTATGCCTTTGGACAAAAGATAACCGACAATCAGTCGATAAGACCCTAAGTGATAGCTGCAGTAGATTCGATTTTTCTCTGGTGTTACTCGTTGATCCCATTCTTTATCTACCAACAATACTTCAGATCTCAGGCCTTTGTTATTAGGGTCATAGAGATTACACACATCAAATTCAGCTCCTGCTTGATTTTCGATCACAGCACAAGACAATTCAGCAGCGGCTTCTTGAGATTGAACCATGCCAAAGTACTTCATCATTGCCGATGACATATTGATGACTCGTTCCCTGTGATGTATATCACCCGGTGTATTGGTGTAATACATAGGGGCGTTGTTTTGAATATATTCATCTCTTTCAATAAACAGAGATTTTGCAAAATTACTTATCGTCATAATATTCACCTACAAAATTAGCTATAAATATCAATATTTCTGAGAAGATTTGATGGCTAACTTCTTGTTTATCGATAGTCGGATTAAACTCTACAATGTCAGCACCCATGAGCGATTTATTGCGTAAGATGACACTCAGTAAGCTCAACAGCTCGTGGTATTGCAAACCACCTCCAACAGGACTATTGGTGGCTGGAAAAACTGCTGGATCAAGAACATCTACGTCTAGAGACAAATACACTTTCGCATTTTCTGGTATGTCTAAAATGTTTTGAATATCACCTCGCTTAATGAGCTGCAGTACATCTGTGATCCCAAATGTTGTAATTTTTGAATGCCCCTTGGAACCGAGATTGTTGATGCCCCTGATACCAAATTGGAACACGTGGGCTAGCTGGTCGAGTTCATTGACACACTTAGTTAAAAAGTTGCCATGGTGATTTACGCAATGTTGAGCATATAATTGGTCCACAGGAGATTGGTACATATCGGTATGAGCATCGATATGCAGCAAATAAAAGGCTTCGTTTTGTGCAGCTATTCCCTTGAGAATTGGAAAAGTAATGGAGTGATCACCGCCGAAATAGATTGGTGCTACGCTGCGCTCCATAAAATGCTTACTGAGAGTAGTTAGTTGGTTAAATATCTTGCTGTTATCTTCATAGGGGTAGAAGTAAAAATCACCAGCATCTACCAGCCTTTTTGAGGTGAGTTTTTGTTTGAGGGCATCAAAGTTAACTGCCGGTTCAACGCGAACAAACTTGCTGATGTCTTGACCTTTAACAATACTGTTGTAACTGACACCTCGACTTTTTAACCAGCTGCGAATCGCATTGGTTGCTTTGTCACATCCTCCACCGGAATGATTTCCCTTGCTGTAAGGGACACCGACAAAACATATATCTTGCTCTTTTAAATCGCAAAAATTAGCGCTGCTCTCCAATATACTAAATGGTTGATTAAAAACATTTAACGTTTCTCCACAGGTTTGCTCTTTAGCAATTAATATGGCCTTATTATTGAGGTAGCGAACCACATTAAAAACAAAATCTGGGTTGCTTTGTTGATTAAATTCATCCGGAGCATAAAAGTATTTAATTACATTTGCTTCTTTTGCACCAAGTATCAGTTCTTTGTTGCTTATGTTGTGACGCAAACGACACTTTTTATCTTCAAGAGTGGTTACGGATACCGCTTCACTTAACTTGAATTTATCAAGTTCAGCTATTACCGGGGCTAATAATTCCATTATTTTGTCCCCTTGATCAAAGCAGCTAAATTGAACAGGCCTTTAACCATTCGCTGAAGTAAAAGGCAGTATGCAATGCCTAATATCAAGAAATAGCAAGCCCTGGCAGAAGTCATACTCAATTCTGCGAAAGTATCAGAGGCAGCTAATTGAGAGATCAACGTTTCTGCTATATCAGGTGCTGAATTGACCAGTTCTATACCAATTGACGACAATACGTAACAAATAAAGGTCAAGAAAAATATTGAACCAACGGCATAGTAAAATAGTGCAGGTGTATTCTGAATAGCTTGCTTGATACGAACCGTAAATGCTTGTCCATCATTGGTGAATAAAGATTTTACCAATTGACTTGAACTGTTTCGTAAATTAGGAATATTAAATAAGTCGCTAAAGATCCAATAACCGTCAAATCTTAGAAATGGTGACATATTCAAAATGGTGCTATTCATAATAATATAAATGGCAAATACCGCGATCAAACTACCCGTTAGTGCGGCGTAATAAGCGACGCAAGCAGCGAATAAAAATTGGAAATAAGAACCTCCAATGTTGACAACAGTGCGCTTGGCAACTGATAAGCTCCAGGCTTTTGACATATCGGAATAAAACACTGGGAATATGAGATATATGCCCACTCCGACCTTCTCTATCCTTGCGCCAAAGCGAGCACCGGCAGATGTGTGGCCCAATTCATGTAATAAATAGCTGGCGATCAGGGTGACATAGAGCCAAACATAGTCTTCAGCAGTAAAAATCATCGGAAAGGCAACCACCGCATTCCAACTTAAGGCGTTAAAATGTTCGCTAGTAAGTAACATGCTAAAAGCCATGATACTCAATAGTAATGCGGTGATTGCCAACCATGGTTGGTACAAATATTTCAGTGTTGATGAAATTGCAACAACAGCTTTTTCTGTTAAGACAGGAACAGTAAACTTGATATATTGATCAACTGTATCGGACTTTATTTCAGTGGTATTTGAGTGAGATATCAGGCCTAATTCGGGTAATTTTTGGTCTAGTAAGAATTGAACTTGCTCCTCTTTTATTTTGTGGTTACTGGTCAATTCATCAATAATTTCTGGGAGACTACTGCCATTTTTCAACAACCGCAGTAATTCAGCTATTACAGTGCCAACATAAAAGTTTCTCGCCCCTTTACTGACAAAAAATTCCTTGCCAGGTAAAGAGTTCTCATTCTTTACTATGTAAATATCCGGGTAAACCTGATACTGTTCCATTTTAATTCCTTTAGTCACACAGATCGTTAAATGGTGATTTTTGTTATGCTCTATTGATGCAACGGTGAGCTGCTGATGATTTTTATGTTCTAAATTTACAAAGAGGATAGTCACGGCATCTTCGTGCTTTTAAGTTGGTAATCTGCTCTGTTGAATATTGCTGATAATTGCTTGCTGTTTTCTCGTCAGCAGCAATTGAATAACTGCTGGTAATGCAAAGTGAGGTAATTAAAAGAACGAAAACGCTTTTTTTTATTTTGGCGATGTTTTGTGAAGTATCTTTTTTATTATTCATTGCTCAAATTCCTTTATAATTATTTGTATTAATGCACGAACCATTACCTTGTTTTTTCAGGTAAACTTTTTATCCGCATGCAAATGAACAAATACTCAATTTCTGTTTTTCTGATGCAGTTTGCTGCGGATGACTAAACGATGCCGTTGTTCGGATGACAAAACTTTATGTGGAGAGGAATAAAAGATAATATTCGCGCTTGAATTACTTTATAAAAGTTTATAAGGTATGTTAGTATGCTGATTTTATTACATTATTTTGAATTTTTTGGCGTGGGATTTTTTCATCAAAAAGATGTGAAAAGTTCATTTTTTTCAAATATATACTTCTAATGTTGTGATGGGGTACCTAAAAAGTGAAGGAATATCTAATACACAAAGACACTTTTTTTTGTACTAAATCGAATTCTTTGAAACATGTAGTTGGCAATGAAACGAACGAGATCATCCTTGATAATCTAGAGTCAAAAATATTACTGTATTTCGTCAAACGCGCCGGAGAAGTTGTTTCCAAAGATGAATTGATGGAAATATGGAATGCACAATATGTTATGGAGCACTCCTTAACGAGAGTCATCTCAACTTTGCGAAAAAAGCTAGAAAATTTAAATGACCTAGCTTCCCTGATCAAAACTATCCCCAGAGAAGGCTACCAGTTCAATGGTAGCGCCATTATTGACAATGCGATTGAGCCAGATAAAACGGATCAAAAAGCAGACACCCAAGTGATTGCCTTACCGAGTAAATCGATAAACAAAATGTTGGTTTTTTCTGTATTGGGACTGATCATTTTACTTATAGTGATCAGCCTTAAATCGTCAAAAGATGTTCAACTTATTCCTGATTTAAAACCTTATGTATATGAAATAGTTGATAACTCTGTTTTAAAGGAAGACGTCAGTATGAATCCTGACGGCGAAACCCTTGTTTATTCATCTAAATTGCTAACAGGAAATTGGTCATTAAAAATTGTATCGTCAAACAGTCAATTCTCTAGAGAATACGCTGAACAGGGATATGATCTCATTGCCCCGACATGGCTTGATAACGAGGAGTTGGTATTTGTAATGTCGAACAGTGAACATTGCTCCATAAGAAAGATTAATATCTATAAGACCCCAGAAAATAATGTTGGTACCCCGATTAGCAGTTGCAATGTTACAAATCCAAGCCGAGGCCTATCGGTGTTGGATGCAAATACATTATTAGTTTCTGACAGTGACGATATTAGTTTGCCAAAACAATTGATCACTATAGATATTAACACGGGAAGAAAAGTGGTCGTTCACAATAAAAGCCTAGAAGGTTCAGGTGCTTACCGAGTTTTTACTAGTCCTAATAAAAAGTTTATTGCCACGCTATCAAGTAAAAATTGGTTTGATACTGACATTCAGGTGTATAAGGCTGATAATCCAACAACAGTCTATTGGCAAAAGACAGTAGACTATCCATTGTTTTCAATAGCTTTTGGTGACAACAGTCTGGTATTTAAAGATGAAGTTGGTCGATTTAGGATCATCAGTTATCTTAGTAGCAGTGAGCAGAGCGAGATTTCTATCCCTCTTGTGATCACCAGACCGGTTTATTCCCCTAGCTATGCAAAAAATGGTTTTTTGTTTACAGAAGGTGATAAATTTAGTCATAAAATTGTAAGGACGAATTTTGAAAATGGCGAACAAAAAGTGTTAAGTCAGATCGATGGAGTTTCCAGTGGTACGCCAGTGCTTATTGATGGTGATAATGTAATGCTTTATTCTTCAAACCAAACTGGCATCAATCAGATATGGAAAAAGAATTTGAAATCTGCAAAGTATGAGCAGATCTCCAATTTTAAATTATCCTATTTCATAGAAAAAATTGTAGTAAATGACAGTGAAACAGAAATTGCTATTGAGACCAACAAAGGTATTATTTTAGGTGTTTTCGATATTACTGGAAAAATAATAGAGCAACAATTTTTGAAAGGAGATTTACCATCTTTTTGGCAAGGAAATTTGTTATATACGCTGAAAAACAAAGGTGAAAGTGTTGTCTATCAATACCACAAGGAAAGCAAGCAGAGCATCGTTCTAATAACAAATGGTGCCTACAAAACAGTAATTGACCAAGGCAATTTATTCTATTCTAAGTACCATGTTAGTGGCATTTGGCAATACAATGCCTCAGCTGAGGACAAATTAATACACCACGAGCCATCTGCTTATATTGGGGAAGACTGGGATGTTTTTGATAATTACCTGTATATTCGAAATCCAAACGATAGCATAAGTAAAGTAGCTGTCATTGAAAACAATGATAAGTTAGATACAGCACTGCACAACCTTTGCCGAAGAATAAATATAGTTGCCAATGACGTTTGTCTCTCCAGCAAAGGCGAGAGTTCAGTGAATCGACTTTTGCGATATAACTATAACTGATATCAATTTTGTGTCTTATACATTAGTGCTTTGGGGATCTTAGTTACTAATAGAGGAGCTTCCAAAAAGAAATCAGACTGCTGAGCAGAAATAATGCTAATCATTTTATTGTCTAATTGTTGTTGGTAACAGAAAAATTTATGACAGAAACTAGCTTTACCCCTACTCGAAGTTATCAATACATCGCTAAAGTCTAATGCTAAGACATCGGACATTTTTTTCGATGTAGCTTTAACGTATGCTTCTTTTGCCGTCCATAATTGATAAAAATGATGGCAATGAAAATTAATTTGACGCAACTTAGCAATTTCGTTACCACAAAAATACTCTTCCGCAAGGGCCAAAAAATCGCGCTCTTTTAAAGTTTCAATATCGATACCAATTTTTATTGGCACCTTACTTAAAATAACTATTGCGCAGTCTGCAGAGTGAGAAATAGACTTGTAATATTTGCTATTGTCATAAATTACTTGATGATAATTAGGGTTTATATATTGATTTACTGTGGCCTTTTGATCAATTTGCATCGCCGCGTATCTCAATAAGACTCGGCCCAATAAAAATTGTTTGCGGCTTTTAAGGTTAATAGTAATCTTGAAACGTTGTTGATCTTTTTGATTGAGAGTTGAATACCAAAAGTCAATATTGTCAACAAACCAGTTTTGCCCAGTATGTGCATAACAAACTATCGTATTGTCTCTATTGTACAAGGTTCAATGTCCAAAAATAGGTTAAACATAAATTAAAAAGCGGCAAATTTAGTCAGTGTCTTAAAACCGTCATTCAGGTGGGTTAATTCTCTTTTAACGTGTTTAGACGGATAACTAATACTGGCTTCAATAACTTCAACAGTATTTTATATCGGAATATCAGTTCACTTTTTTTTAAAGCTAAATTGTTGTTAACGATAAATTTATTGGATAAGCAAGTCAAGCAACAGGTAAGAGTACAACAAAGCGTATGTCTCTTTATATTGTGTTAAACAACTGATGAAGCAAGCTTATTCAACTGTGATATGGTTAGCCAACTCAGCTTAACAGTGTTAAGCCAAGTAATTTAGTTATTGAGCCCATCAGCATGAAAGTTGGCCATCAGTAGAGACCGCTTTTGCCTAGTATGTGATAATTGACTTGTTGGTAATAAAAATAAAACTGAGATGAGCAGTAACAAGTTTGTTTTCAATTCACACCCTCTGATGTGTAGATATTTCTATATATGGTCAACATAAGAGGTATTGCATTGTTTCCTAACGAACTTTGATAACTGCAATGCGACAATAACTGACTAGAGAAGCTTAAATTCACTTGTTTAAATGCAGTCTATAAATTTAATGCCAGTAAACTATTTTTATAGCTGGTTTGATGCTGTCGATACCACTTACTGAGCAGCCATTTCTCACCTGAGATCACAGGCAAACTTTGGTGCAATGAAGGTGGCAGTGGCTGCAACTGCTGACTGACATTGTCAAACACAATTAATTGCCCCTGCTGCCCAGCGAGCTTCTGATCAATGCGTGGAAAACAGGTTTCCCCGCCTGCTTGTGCTGGACTTAAATAACACAACACAGTACGCACTCTTTGCCCGCCATCTTGCAAAGCAACGGCTGAGCCAGGATCATTGGGATGAAAAAAATCATAGTGGGGTTTGTACTCATGGCCTTGTTGGTAATACAGCACATTACTCATTTCACCATGGGTTATAGGTAATTTAATCAGCTTGCTAATGCGCTGTTCAATATCAAGTAAAATCCAATCGTTGGCATTGGGTATTAACTGACTAAATTCATTGGTTCTGACGCTGCTACGTATTTTTTTACCGTCTTCAGCATTGACTACCATAGAAGGTTCAAGGAATTTACTGGCTCTTAATTTTAACCATGCACATTCAAATGCATTGAGAAAATTATCTGCTATCGCTAATGAAATTTGTTTATCTAGGTAATGTAAACTGTGTTGATCGGCTTCAACCCGACCAAAAGCATGTTCATCTAAGATAGGTTTTGAGATCGTTGCTCGGCTTAAATTTAGCGCGTAAAGCAGTTGCTCAAAACCGGCTAAATCGGCATGCGTTGATAATAATGCTTGCGCGAGATCTACTTTTTGCTGAGCAAAGGCTAAATATACACAAGTCATTATTGCCGGTGCTTCTTGCAACTTATACGATTGCAATAGAAATTGATTAAAATCTAGGGTTAACTCCGGGTGAAAGTACAACAACATGGCCATTTTGTAATTTGCCATAGGAGTATTTTTTTGTGCCAGATGTAACAAATAACCAATGCCTTTATTGGCATCGGTTTGCATTAAAAAATCGACTTTTGTCAACAACGCTTCGGGTATTTCTTGTGCTAGCAAGGGGACAAACAACGCGTTTAATTTATCGAATTGTTTAAGAGCAAAGTACTTTCGGCATTGTTGCAACGATTGTTTTACCTGTTCATCTTGTATCTGCATAGCTGTAAAAACTACCTTGTTGCACGAATATAAGTGATGATTTGCGTTTCTATACATAACGCAAATAATTGATACCCAAAGATGATAACACAATTGATTGCGATAATTCAGCCAGT
>JBELHO010000082.1:0-6896 GCA_042091375.1 Thalassotalea sp.
TGCTTTTAACATTACATCGCGATTTATGGTTAGCAACAGTCAAACTGAAAATGATGTGGAAATAGGTTGGTTGAAAAACTTTATGTTGTTTAAAAAATGGCAGTCCGTACAGGATTCGAACCTGTGACCCTCCGCTTCATCACACTACAGTTTTCACTGCCACCCAAATATTATCGGGCTTCGTGCGCTGGACTATCCCTTCACCATAGCTAATGCTTTAGGTGGATGCCGTCTAGTCTCTGCACCTTCCTCACTTTCGAGAGGCTTGGCTCAGGATTGCCATCATCATTACATGGAAGGTTTCCCTGAATTTGACATCTTACACTTATAAGTTTTCACCCATAAGGCCCAAATTTTACTTTTAGAAGGCGGATGCTCTATCCAGCTGAGCTAACGGACCTTGATTTATTTCTAGTAATTTATGTCTACTAATTTATGTCTACTAATTTTAGTATACTGGCTGTTATTATTTAGCTTAAACAAGCACACAGTCAATGGAAAATTTGACTATTCAAGCGAGTGTAAGATAAAAAGTGGTCGGTGATGCAAGATTCGAACTTGCGACCCCTTGGACCCAAACCAAGTGCGCTACCAAGCTGCGCTAATCACCGACAATTGTTGACAGACAACCTCTGCAACGGGAGCGGATATTACCGAGTTGCCCTTAGCCCGTCAAACGTTTTTTTATAAATAAATGTTTATTCGCATACTTTTACAGCAACCCAACCAATATAGGTCAATATTGTGAGAGTAGTTAGTTGTGCTAGGCAATATGCAAGCAGTCGATATCCTTGACTATATTTTAGCCGCAAATAGTGATTTGACCTATGACTTTAGTGGTATTTATGAGAAAATGTTTTAGGTTTGAATCAACACAATTAGCTAGGAATTATGACAGCGACTCTCATCAACGGTAAAGCTATTGCGCAGCAACTTAGAACGCGAGTAAAACACAAAGTAAATGAGCGATTAACAAAAGGGTTAACAGCCCCGGGGTTGGCCGTTATTCTGGTAGGTAATGATCCTGCTTCACAAGTGTATGTTGGCAGTAAAAGAAAAGCTTGTGAAGAAGTGGGCTTTATCTCACGCTCTTACGATCTCGATGCCAATACCACTCAACAACAGTTACTTACCCTAATTGATCAATTGAATAATGATCAGGCTATTGATGGTATTTTAGTGCAATTACCTTTACCAAAAGGCTTGGACGCCAACTTAATTATTGAGCACATTCACCCGTTAAAAGATGTTGATGGTTTTCATCCGAGTAATGTAGGTAAATTAGCACTGCGCCAGCCTGGTCTTCGCCCTTGTACCCCCAAAGGTATTATGGAATTGATTGCTTCAACAGGTGTTAAACCACATGGTTTAGAAGCGGTAGTCGTGGGCGCTTCCAATATCGTTGGCCGACCAATGACCCTAGAGTTGTTATTGGCTGGCTGTACCGTTACCACAACGCATCGCTTTACTAAAAATTTAGAAGCAAAAGTGCGTCAAGCCGACCTATTAGTCGTGGCGGTGGGCAAGCCAGAATTTATACCGGGTGAATGGATAAAACAAGGCGCTATTGTTATTGATGTTGGTATTAACCGGTTAGACAGTGGACAGTTAGTTGGTGATGTCGGCTTTGCTACAGCCAAACAAAATGCCGCCTATATAACCCCAGTTCCCGGCGGCGTAGGACCGATGACAGTAGCAAGTTTAATTGAAAACACCTTGATCGCTTGTGAGCAATTTCACGACAAATAAGCTCAAAGTAGTGCCGAGTTTCAGATACCGTCAACAGCCGTTGATAAAGCGTATAATGCAGTGCTTGAGACAGTATCTAACAGTCAACTTTTACCGACAAAAAAGCGGCCTAAGCCGCTTTTTTTCAAATCAATTGACTATCAAAACACAACCAAAACCACTAGGCTTTACGCCAACTGGTTTTACCAGCGCTGTCTTCTAAGATAATATTCATGGCATTGAGTTTATCTCTGGCCTGATCGGCAAGTGCCCAATCTTTAGCTGCTCTGGCTTGATCGCGCTGCATTATTAACGCTTCGATCACCGCTACTTCACTACTTTCATTACCCCCCTGTAAATACTCAGCAGGCTCGAGTTGCAGCAAGCCAAGCAAGCCACCCAAAGCTTTTAACGTCGAGGCTAACTCGCTCAGTTGCTGACTGTTTTGTTGTTTGGCAACATTTACCTGCTTTGCTATGTCAAATAGCACAGCTAAAGCCTGTGGTGTATTGAAATCATCATCCATTGCCTGACAAAATTCAGCCACATGCTCATTACCTTTATCTACAACAAAATCGGTTATGATCTCAACATCTCGCAACGCAGTGTAGATCCGCTCTAACGAAGCCCTCGCTTGATTTAAATTATCGGTAGAGTAATTCAGCTGACTGCGATAATGCCCCGTAGTCAGAAAAAATCTCACTGTTTCAGCATCGTATTGCGCCAACACATCACGAATAGTAAAAAAGTTATTCAATGACTTAGACATTTTTTCTTGATCAACTTGTACCATGCCCGTATGCATCCAGTAATTGACATAAGGTGTATCAAGTGCACAACAGCTTTGTGCTATCTCATTTTCATGATGAGGAAATTGTAAATCTGAACCGCCACCGTGAATATCAAAGTGCTGACCCAATTCTTTATTGTTCATTGCTGAGCATTCAATATGCCACCCAGGACGACCATCTCCCCAAGGCGAAGGCCAACTCGGCTCATCGGGTTTTGCGGTTTTCCACAACACGAAATCCAGCGGATTTCGCTTCGACTGATCAACATCAACCCTAGATCCTGCCTGCAACTGCTCTAGATTTTGGCCACTTAATTTGCCGTAATCAGCATAACTAGAGACATCAAACAACACATCGCCCTGCTCTGCATCGCCAGCAATATAAGCATGCTGTTTTTCAATCAAGATCTGGATCAGGGCGATAATCTCAGGCATGTGGGTAGTCACCCTAGGCTCGAGATCGGGACGAGCTATATTTAGTGCATCAAAGTCTTGATGCATGTCGGCAATAGTCCGTTCAGTCAATTGCGCTGGAGTTTCATTATTTTCCATGGCGCGCTTGATAATTTTATCTTCAACATCGGTAATGTTGCGCACATAGTTAACTTCAAACCCAGAAAACCGCAAATATCGGGCAATGTTGTCAAAACTTATATAAGTGCGTCCGTGGCCAATGTGGCATAAGTCGTAAACAGTGCAACCACATACATACAAGCCCACTTTACCTAGATTTATCGGGGTAAAAATTTCCTTTTGACGGCTAAGGGTATTGTAAATATGCAACATAAGGTTTGCTAACTCCTAATAATAAAATGAATGTGATGATTTTTGCTGATTGTACCCCAACATTTAGGGCCATACCACAGGAAGATTTTTGATCTGTGTGCAATTAGTTGCCGCTATTGCCTTTACAGATTCGCTTGTTAGGTTACAATTCTAAAATTATTATCTATGGAATTTAGTGAATATGATTATTTTTAAAACAACGTTAGGCGAAATTAAAATTGCCTTAAATTTTGACAAAGCCCCTAATACCGCAAAAAACTTTCAACAATACGTTGAAGATGGATTTTATCAAGGTACTATTTTTCATCGGGTGATCAAGGGGTTTATGGCTCAAGGTGGTGGTTTTGCTTCAGGTATGGACGAAAAAGAAACCCGCGCTAGCATACAAAATGAAGCCAATAATGGCCTGTCAAACAAACGTGGTACTCTAGCCATGGCGCGAACACAAGAGCCTCACTCAGCTTCAGCACAATTTTTTATCAACTTAGTCGATAATGACTTTTTAGATTTCAAAAATGAATCGGTACAAGGCTGGGGTTATTGTGTGTTTGCCGAAGTCGTTGAGGGTATGGATATCGTCGATAAAATGACCTTAGTAGATACCGGACGCATGGGCTTTCACGATGATGTGCCCAAAGAAGAAATTGTTATTGAGTCGGCCACAGTCGAATAATTTTGAACAAGATCCCCGCCAAGTCAGGTCACTATTTTATTGCTGACTTGCACCTTGCAGAAAACAGGCCGGATATCACCGCCTGTTTTTTGTCATTTTTAGGTACCGAAGCTAAACAAGCCAGATCCTTGTATATTTTGGGTGATTTGTTCGAATATTGGATCGGCGATGATAACCGCTCAGTTTTTACCGACACCATTGCCGCCGGTATCAGCGCATTAGCCAATAGCGGGGTAAAAGTATTTTTTATCCATGGCAATCGCGATTTTTTATTAGGAGAAAAATACGCGAAACAAGCGGGGATGACTATTTTACCCGAACTTGAGGTGATCCATTTATACCGTCAAAAAATGCTTATTATGCACGGTGATACCCTGTGCACTAGGGATCTTGGTTATCAAGCCTTTCGCAAAAAATCGCGTTCGTGGTGGTGGCAAGCCATAGTGAAAAGTTTACCGCTATTTGTGCGCCGCAACATGGCGGAAAATTATCGCAAGCAAAGTGCCTCAGCAACGGCATTGAAAGCCCCCGACATTATGGATGTAACCCCTAGTGAGGTGGTTAAAGTACTCGAGCAACAGGACTGTCAACTGCTTATACACGGGCATACCCACCGCCCCGACATTCACAAAATACAAGCCAATAATTTACCTGCACAGCGCGTTGTACTCGGCGATTGGTATGAACAAGGCTCTTATTTGCTAGTCGATGAAAGTGGCGTGCAATTAATCAATAAAGCTTTTAACGATAGTCCTTAAGCAAAACCGCTTATTATTATCAGCGAGGTTCAGCTGGGCACACCACTGTGAAATTTAAAATCAACATCGGTGGTTAATATCAAATTTGCTTCAATTGCACCAAAATCTTTGATCCGTTGCGAAATATCACTACCGGCGACTTGTTCAGCAAGGGTTAGATAATCTTGATAATGTCTGGCTTCAGAGCGCAGCAAAGAAACATAAAACTTATGTAACTCATCATCTAAATACGGTGCTAATTTAGCAAAACGCTCACATGATCGGGCTTCGATATATGCACCGCAAATAAGCTTTTCTACTAAAATTGCCGGTTCATGGGTTTTGACATGCGTCAACAAACCCTTGGCATAGCGACCCGCGGTAATATTTTCATAGGGTATACCACGGGCAGTAATGATTTCTAATACTTGATAAAAGTGGTGCAATTCCTCTTTGATCAGCAACACCATTTTATCGATTAATTCTTGGCCAATAGGTGAATTACTTCTCGGAACAATGGCTTTTGAAAATTTGAGCTGTTGCCCTAAGCTATCAATATTCCCCTCTTTTCGATAGATAAACTTTTCATAAGGTTGTAGCCAATTTAACAGCTCATCACCACTTTGTTTATCTACCGCATATTTGCGAATAAGCCACATGGCTGTTTGCGCGGCTTTTAGCTCACAAATTAAGTGATCAATTAACAGCACCGATAAATTTTTTGGCTTAATCGCTTCATCAACCCAAGCTTGTGGTGTTTCACATTGTAAAAAAGATTTAATGGGTGCTAATAATTCTGCAATATTCATAACAACTTCGTTCATACCTTAATTATGAGTATTTTACCCCTTAATGATGAGAATTAGCTATAACTGGATTAATAGATAGGCAAAATTGCCAGTCACAGTAAAAGTTGATATTTATTTTATTAGCTAGTTGCGATTAGCTGGTACAGCGAAGAATAACAAGGCAAATAGCCGATCTGCATTAACTAGCCATCAACACCAAATAAAAAGCGCCACTCAAATGCAGCGGCGCTAGCGGTTATCAATACACTCTGGCGATCAATATTGTGCCATTGTGCTTAACTTACTTGTACTTCGCTGCCGTACTACGGCTAAACCAAGTATGGCAAAACTAAATAGTGTCAGTGTAAAAGGCTCTGCAACAGCTACTGAAGTGCGGAACACAACATTGTCTATCTCCATCGCTTTGCCTCTACTAGCAATTAAAAAGTGACTGAAATAGGATGATTCTGGCATATAAAAATTAATATACACATTGGATGAATCTTTAAATTGATTTCCTGACTGACCTTGAAATTCAGCCAGTATTTCATTACCAGTAATACTTTCACCAAATCTTGTTTGCAAAATGTTGTCATCTTGATCATATAAGGTCACTGAATCTCTATTTTTAAGATTGCCGTCAATAGAGCCCCAATAAAAGCCTAAATAATCTATTTCTGACCCTACTGAGCCACCAGTTATGTATGATGATAAATCAAATGTCACATCGCCAGGAGCCGGTTGATACAATGCTGGAGTAACCATGTAACAGGTAGTATCGCCAGAAGGTGGTGCAGCTTGACCACGAGTGTGCTCGGTTGTCAAACTATAGCTTCCTGTTAAATTACCCGCGAGTTCAGTTAAACCACAACCTGAACTGGTATCAAAGTCTTCCCAATGGACTCCAGAGCCATTATTAAAACCTGTAATGGTTATTTGAGAAGTGATCTCACTGCCATCATTGGCATCAGCGCCACCAAAGTCAACATTAATAATACTCGCTGACGCAGAAATACAATAGCCGATCAAAACAGTCGTAGTGACTGTTAATTTTAATATTAATTTGCTATCAATCATATTGTTCCCTTTATTATTAGCTGCTTTGGTGATCAGGTGATTAAGTACTTTGGTGATTAGCTGATTAGCTGATTTCAACACACCAAAGTAAAAGCCATTACACAAGCCTTTACACAAGCCTTTACACAAGCCCAAAATATCACACAAACTGCTAGTAAGTTATGTAGTAGAAACAAAGCTAAAATCATGCCACAATAAAATAAACATTAATTTCAATAACTTAAAAACACCAAATAAGACCTGTTAAGAAAAATGTAAAAATAGTTGACAGTTTTATTGCGATTTAATTAGGATTTTGCATTTCACTGACGTTGAGT
>JBELHO010000082.1:6996-9555 GCA_042091375.1 Thalassotalea sp.
TAATATTAGCTTTAAATTATTAATATTAATTGTCAAATATTAACCTGAGTTATCAACAATTAGTTATCAGTTATAAGTTATAACTAATTGCTATTATTAATAATCGACCACAACAACTAAGAATTGGCAAGTTATTTAGACGTAACAAGTCAGTATAAACAACAGTAAAGGAATTTTTTACAAATTGAGCACATTTTTTACTGGCCTGTAACCTTTAACTTTAATAACACCAAGGTGTTATACCCTGTTCAACTCTATTGTGCACAGCAACTGAAATACAAAATAAAATATTTCATACGCTATTTCAGATTATATTTTCCAGACATATTTTACAAAGCACAAGGTTGTGATAAGTTACGGAGTTGCATTATTGCATTAATGTACAAAATTATAGCTATAACCAGGTTCAATGGTAAAAGCATTAAAGATAAACCTGCACACTAAGTGCATCTTCGGGAGGTTCTTTGTGAACAACAAAGTAACGATGGCTGTGTCAACAGCCCTATTATCTATGGCAACTTTAACCGCTTCGGCTAGCATGGCAGCTACTGCTTATGCAGAAGAAACGTTTCAAGCTCTTGCCCCTATTTCTATTAACAAGAATAATGAAAAAAACTTAATACAACAAAAAAAATTCATCAGAGAAAATGATCTCGCTGCTGGTGAATACACTTATATAGTGCGCCTAAAAGACCAGCCAATAGCAACCTATGACGGTACAATTGCAGGTTTAAAGGCCACCAATCCTCAAATAGCTAAAAAGTCTTTATATGCTACATTAGCGCGCAGTAATAAAAGCTCGCAACAAATTCGCCAAGAGCTGCGCATTAATTTCAACGCGCCAGAAACCATAGCTTATACAAATTATTTAGATAAAAAACATCAAAGCTTTTTGCAAAAAGCCAACAGAGTCTTAAGCGGAAATTTTGAAGTGACTCATCAATACAAAAACGCTTTTAACGGTATGGCTTTGCGTTTAACTCAAAATGAAGCAAAACGTTTATCAAAATTATCTGATGTGGCTTTTGTTGAGCGTGAACGCATTGAACAACTTCACACCGATACGGGCCCAATTCACATTGGCGCTGATCAAGTGTGGAGTGGTCAAGGCCAAAGTGCAGTCAATATGGGTGAAGGCGTTATTATTGGTGTACTAGATAGTGGTATCAATTCAGATCACCCATCATTTGCCGACATAGGTGACGACGGATATGATCACACTAACCCTTGGGGAGCAGGTATTTACGTTGGCGATTGTGCCGGCGATTATCCTGAGATGTGTAACGATAAATTAATCGGTGTGCGCACTTACTCTTCTGTTGTTGATAATTACGATGACACTGAGGTATTTGGTGATAACCCTCCACCTAAAAACGGTGAAGATTACAATGGCCATGGCGCTCATACAGCCGGCACAGCAGGCGGAAATATTTTGTATAACGTTCCTGTGCTAGACACAGAGCCTGGTGTCGAAGAAAGTGATGGTATCAACTCTACAGGATTAGAATTTGGACAAATTTCAGGGGTCGCACCACATGCCAACATTATTGCCTATCAAATTTGTCTCCCCGGCGATACAGGTGATACCTATTCAGGCTGTCCAGGTTCAGCGATCCTTGCCGCATTAGATGACACATTAATTGATGATGTTGATGTGATTAATTACTCGATTAGTGGTGGTGGTTATCCTTGGAATAGCTCTACTGAAATGGCATTTTTAGCTGCACAACAAGCAGGGATTTTTTCATCAATTTCTGCAGGGAATAGTGGTCCAGAAGCCAATACATCAGCGAAAAGCGCACCTTGGTATACGGTTGTAGGTGCCTCAACACATGGTAGAAGTATTGACTTTAGCCTTAACTTTAACGATGTAGATTATCGTTTTATCAAGGGAACTGGACCTTCAGCAGAAGAGACTATTTCAGCGGTCCCTATTGCCGCAGTTGATCTCGATGCGAGTAATGAAGAAGGTTGTGCTCGATTTGATGCCGATGCATTCAAAGACGCCATTGCTGTGATCTCCCGAGGAGAATGTGTTTTTGCTGATAAAGTCAATAACGCAGCAGAGGCCGGTGCTCTATCAGTTGTTGTATACAACAATGTCGATGGCAATGCGATTTTTACTATGGGAGGATTAGAAGCAACAACTATCCCTGCAGTGATGGTTTCTGAAAACTCTGGTGCGGCAATATTAGCCGATTTAACAGACAATCCGACAATCGCACTAACCATTAACACTATACCAACAGCAACTGTGACACCTGAAAATGCTGACATCATGGCTGGGTTTTCTTCGCGTGGTCCAAACAGTTATGTAGATGATATTATGACGCCATCAGTTACTGCACCGGGTGTGTCGGTATATGCTGCATATTCTGATCAGCAATTTGGTCATGATGAGACAGGGTCTGCACCATCAGATTATGACTTCTTGCAAGGTACTTCTATGTCAGCGCCACATGTTGCTGGTGCTGCGGCAGTTCTTCGCTCAGCACATCCCACATGGACACCTGACAATATCCGCTCTGCATTAATGCTTACGGCAGTGACTGAAGGAGT
>JBELHO010000083.1:0-9477 GCA_042091375.1 Thalassotalea sp.
CTGTGCCTACAGGGATGTAGGTACTTAGCGTGAGCAGGACGCGGAAGCTGACCGTCCTTCCATGGACATAAAAAAACCCAGCAGTGCTGGGTTTTTAATTGTTGAAACTAATAAGCATATTTCTATTACTTAATTTTAGCTTCTTTGTACATAACGTGCTGACGAATACGAGGATCAAACTTTTTGATCTCCATCTTTTCAGGCATAGTCTTTTTATTCTTATCAGTAGTATAAAAATGACCAGTACCAGCACTAGAAACTAAACGAATTTTATCACGCATAACGGTTCCTTAAACTTTTTCGCCACGGGCACGGATATCACTTAATACCGCATCAATGCCTTTTTTATCGATAACACGCATTCCTTTCGGAGTTAAACGCAATTTAACGAAACTATTTTCACTTTCAACCCAAAAACGGTGGGTTTGAAGATTTGGTAAAAAACGACGACGTGTCGAATTTCTCGCTTTTGAACGGTTGTTTCCAACCATTGGCTTTTTGCCTGTTACTTGGCAAACTTTAGACATATGAGTACTCCAAAATTAATTTCAGCTCGAGCTTTGTTTCCGCAAGACCGTCGCCTTGGGATCCTGAAAAAGGTGGCATATTATAGAGAAACTGCAAAACGAAATCTAGCATTTATGTAAAATAGCCTAAAAACAAGTAGTTATTATATATAAATCAACAGTTTAAAAATTAAGCTAACAGTAAAAAAACAATGATTTTTATCGATCACTCATTAAATCTGCCATTCATTTAGTCAAATCAACCGATATCAGAGGTAAAGAGCCGACTCAGTTTTTCTCTTTGATCTTTGTGACAAAGCTCATCGATGAGGATGCGAATAATATGTGATTTTGCTAAATTACTCTTAGTCGCTAAATCTTGTAACTGCATGATCGCTTCTTCACTTAAAGTGAAGGTGGCATGCCGAAAAGGCTTACCTTTAGACTGGGATTTCTTTTTACTGTGCTTTTGCTGTTCAAATTGTTGGGTTGCGGCTATAGCTTGGGTTAAATCCAAGGTTTGCTGTTCACCGCTTTTAACAATTTGAGGGTGGCCTTTGGCATAGTTCTCGGCATCAGCGATGAACTCATCAACAGTGAAGTTTTTTTGCTTAACGCTTGCTTTAGTTGATTTTTTTAAATCAGTTAAACTCATGGGAGTTGTCCGCTTTCATTGCTAATAATTCTTCAGCTATTGCGGTCATCTCAATAGCCGCTTTGCCCTCGGGATCTATTTCTAATACCGACGAGCCCTGCTCTTCACTGTCATCGTATATGTTGCGATTATAAGTCACCGCATCTAATACATTAATGCCAAAAGAGCGACACACTTCTTTGGCTTCCAAAATACGATTGACTTGATTGGGCAAAGCAGGACATTGGGTGATCACAAAAGAAGCTAACATTTTAGGATTGACCATCTTGCAGGTACTCAGCATATCTTCCATATGAGGCACGGTTTTTAAATCGCGGCGTTTTGGTCGCAACGGGATCACCACGTGCTCAGCAACCGACATAGCAGCGCGCAATGCCAAGTTGTCTTGACCACCACAATCAACCACCACATAGTCATAATGCTGATTTAAACTCAATAAATCATTGCGAATTTTACCGTAGAGTTGAATACAATTAATTGATGTTAAACTCGGATCAGTATTTCTTGCTTGGATCCAATCAGAAGTAGTGCGCTGTGGATCACAATCAACCATCAACACAATAGCTTGTTTGTCTCTAGCCAAATACACTGCTAAATTTTGTGCCAAGCAACTTTTACCACTGCCGCCTTTTTCACCACCCACTAAAATCATCATACCAGATATTCCTCAACTACTACTTAAGTACTATTGCACAACTAAAAACTAAAGCACCGCATTTACTGTGTATTTAACCGCAAGGCAATTTCAAAGCAACCATTTGCTTTTGATATTTGCCGGATCACTTGTCCTAACAGGATTTGGCTATT
This sequence comes from Thalassotalea sp., assembly GCA_042091375.1. GTDB lineage: Bacteria > Pseudomonadota > Gammaproteobacteria > Enterobacterales > Alteromonadaceae > JBELHO01. The sequence goes on from JBELHO010000083.1 coordinate 1,969, forward strand.
TTTATTGGCTGCTTGAAAGCACACTTCAACCTGAGTATTTAAAGGTATAGGCTGATCACAGGCTAACTTCAAGCCGCCTTTAGAAAAATCTAAACAAGCAATGCGCTGAGTTATACGCTGCCCCGACTCATTTTGCCATGAAACATCAATCAACTCCTCTTCCATGTCTAAACGAAAAAACTTCCTGCGTTCATTATCGTCTTGTTGGTTTTGTTGGTTGTATTGCTGATTGTCAGTCATCTGTCAATCCTTAAGACTTTTTATTGCACACAACAGTAAACTACCCAGCATATGCTCTGGATGCAACTTTTTATTTCCGTTAACACTCGTCGCTATTAAGACATCAGGCCATGCTCAGCAAAAGAAAAGCAACGATGCTCGGCAATGATCATATGATCCAATACTTTAACATCAATTAATGCCAATGCCTTGATCAATAACTGGGTGATCTGCTTATCAGCAATACTTGCTTTAGCAACCCCTGATGGGTGATTGTGGGTCAGAATAATTGCCGTAGCCTGATTTTTTATCACCGCCTCAATGACAACTCGCGGGTATACAGTCGCAGCATTAATGGTACCGTGAAACAAGCGTTGAAACGCCAACACCTTGTGTTGCGTGTCTAAAAACAACACAGCAAATACCTCGCGTTTTTCACCGCGCAATTCCGCCAATAAAAAGTTTTTACTATCCATCGATGAGGTTAAACTGGGTCTGTGTTGTAATTCTTCCTGTAAATAGCGTTTAGCCATTTCTAAACAGGCTTGTAATTGCACATATTTTGCAACACCAAGGCCGTGACCTTGGCAAAACTCTGTTAAAGAAGCACTATAAATAGCTGAAATACTGCCAAAGTCAGCGAGCAACTGCCTAGCTAAGTCAACCACATGGCAACCTTTGACGCCAGTTCGTAAAAAAATAGCCAACAATTCTGCGTCACTTAAATGACTTGCTCCCTGATTGAGCAGTTTTTCACGAGGTTTTTCATCATCAGGCCAATCTTTTAACATAAATGCTTCCTTGCAATGGCATGTTCTTCAATGGCAATTAATGCTATCTTATTGCCAAGTTCAGTAATTACTATTAAGACTAGCAGGTTATGCAGATCCTTCAGGGAAAAAACATCGTACTCGGTATTACTGGCGGAATTGCCGCCTATAAAACACCTGAATTAGTGCGCCGACTTAAAGATCAAGGTGCTGATATTCGAGTGGTAATGACATCGGGTGCAAAACAATTCATTACCCCGTTAACACTGCAAGCGGTATCGGGCAATGAAGTCGCGGATAGCCTGTTAGATCCGCAAGCCGAACTGGCAATGGGTCATATTGAGCTGGCCAAGTGGGCAGACTTGATTGTCATCGCTCCAGCCAGTGCCAATGCCATTGCTGCGTTATCGGTAGGAATGGCCCATGACTTATTAACCACGATATGCTTAGCAACTTCTGCCCCAATCGCATTTGCTCCGGCAATGAATCAGCAAATGTGGCATGCTGCTATTACCCGTGAAAACACTGACCGCTTGCAAGCAAGAGGCTACCATATGTGGGGGCCAGGTGCTGGTGTGCAAGCATGTGGTGACGTTGGTCTTGGCCGCATGTTAGAAGTTGAACAATTAGTTACTCAGGTGTGCCAGTTTTATCAACAACAAACACTTGCCGGTCAACATTGGGTGATCACTGCTGGCCCAACGCGAGAAGCCATTGATCCAGTGCGCTATATTTCAAATCACAGCTCAGGAAAAATGGGTTATGCCATTGCTAAGGCCGCGCAAGTTGCTGGCGCAAAGGTGACGTTAATTTCAGGGCCAGTGCAATTGAGTGCCCCCGCTCAAGTACACACTATCTCAGTCAATAGCGCTGAGCAAATGCATCAACACAGCATTAGTCAAGCAGACAATGCCGATGTGTTTATTGCCTGTGCCGCAGTAGCCGACTACCGTGTCGATCACATTGCCGAGCACAAAATCAAAAAAACCGCTAATCACATGCAAATTAATCTAGTGAAAAATCCTGATATCGTTGCCGATGTTGCCGCATTAACCAATAAGCCATTCACGGTAGGGTTTGCCGCCGAGAGCCAAGATCTAGAAAAATATGCCCGAGGCAAATTAACAAGCAAAAACTTAGACTTAATCGCTGCCAACAATATTGCTATTGAAAATCAAGGTTTTAATAGTGATGATAATGCCTTAAGTGTATATAGCAGCGAGCAAGTGGTCGAGCTTGAGTTAGCCAGTAAAAGTCAATTAGCTAGGCAACTGGTGACTTTAATTAGTGAGCAAGTCAAGCTTAAATCAGCCCAATAGTAAGTAATTACTTTTAATTTGTTGTCTACCAATGCTAGGCTATTGCTTTACAAATTAACAAAAAGTTACAATTAACTGATAATAATAACAACCGAGAATGAGTGCATGCCCGTCAACGCCAAACCCAATCGCAAACAACACATTTTAGAATGTTTAGCCCTTATGCTGCAAAACAGTGGTGGTGAACGTATCACAACCGCAAAATTAGCGGCTCAAGTCGGTGTATCAGAAGCCGCTTTGTATCGTCACTTTCCCTCTAAAGCAAGAATGTATGAGGGTTTGATTGAGTTTATTGAAGAGTCAATTTTTTCGCGCATTAACCTGATTTTGGCGGATCACAAAGAGTCGTTAATTCGCTGTCATCATATTTTGCACGTGTTATTGGGTTTTGCTGAGAAAAATCCTGGAATGTGTCGACTTTTATCTGGTGATGCGTTGATGGGCGAAAACGAACGTTTACGCACCCGGGTAAACCAATTTTTTGAAAAGTTAGAATCGCAATTTAAACAAGTTTTACGAGAGCGAAAGTTGCGTGAAGGCAAAAGCTTCGCTGTAAATGAGCAAGCATTAGCTAACCTATTAACTGCTTTCGCCGAGGGTAAAATTAACCAATATGTGAGATCGGGTTTTGCAAAAAAACCCAGTGTTCACTTTAATGAACAATGGCAATTTTTAATGGCCAATAGTTAACGACTCAGCGACTAAACTTTCAGTCGTTTGGTTTGATCAGCCCTATTATCGCAAGGAAAATTGGTGAGTACTTTAGCACAACTTGAACCCCGTCGTTTGTGGCAACTCTTTGACAAAATATGCAGTATTCCTCGGCCTTCAAAACACGAACAAAAAATATCGGCATGGATCCAAAGCTGGGCTAGCGATCTTCAATTAGATACCAAAGAAGATGACGTCGGTAACCTGCTGATCCGCAAGCCAGCAACCAAGGGCATGGAGAACCGCAAAGGCGTTATTTTACAGGCTCACATGGATATGGTCCCGCAGAAAAATGCCAATACTGACCACGATTTTTTAGTTGATTCCATCAAGCCTTATGTCGACGGCGAGTGGGTGACAGCGCAAGATACTACCTTAGGTGCCGACAATGGCATCGGCCTAGCCTCGGCTTTGGCGGTACTGGCTAGCGACGATATTGCCCATGGTCCATTAGAAGTGTTGATCACTATTGATGAAGAAGCGGGCATGACTGGTGCTTTTGGCTTACAACCCAATTGGCTTGACGGCGAGTTATTGATCAATACCGATTCAGAGCAAGAAGGCGAAATTTATATGGGCTGTGCTGGTGGTATAGATGGCACCGCCACCTTTAACCTAAGCTATGAGCCTGTCGCCGCTAATAGCCAAGCCTTTAACTTATCAATTTCTGGTTTAAAAGGCGGTCATTCCGGGGTTGATATTGATACGGGTCGAGGTAATGCCTGTAAATTATTGGTGCGCTTTTTACTAGTTGCCAGTCAACAATTTGATATTCGCTTAACTGAGCTTAACGGCGGCAGTTTGCGCAATGCCATACCTCGCGAAGCCGATGCTAGCTTTGTTATTGCTACTCAGCACATCGCAGCATTGCAAGCCGAGCTTGGCAAGTATTTAACAACAATAAAAGCCAACTTAAAAGCTGTTGAGCCCGATATTGACATGTTACTCATTTCCCCAGAAGACTTTGATCGCTGCTGGACCAAACAATGTCAATTACCGATTTTACACGCGTTAAACGCCTGCCCTAATGGCGTTATGCGGATGAGTGATGACGTTCAAGGCGTAGTAGAAACCTCATTAAATTTAGGGGTAATGCGCAGTAAGGGCAATAAATTTGTAGCCATGACCTTGATCCGCAGTTTACACCATGATGGTCGCCTAAACGCAGAACACATGGTGCATTCAGTGTTTGCTTTAGCGCAAGCCGATATTCAATTTTCTGGCGCTTACCCCGGTTGGCAACCCAATAACAATTCTGCACTCATGCATACTGTCAGCGATACTTACCAAGCGTTATTTGCTAAGCGGCCAGAAGTGATGGTGATCCATGCTGGCCTAGAATGTGGTTTATTTAAAACCGCCTACCCCAATTGGGATATGGTATCGTTTGGGCCAACCATTGTCTTTCCCCACTCACCCGATGAAAAGGTAAATATTGCTACGGTAGGGCAATACTGGCAGCTACTCACTGCCGTATTAAACAATATTCCGACTAAGTAATGCATTGTTTTAAGACACTTTAGCAAAAGCACAACTAATGTTGTTGTGTGGTTAAAGTGTCTTGATGGGGTGCGCGAAAATTTTCGACCATCTGCTGGATGTGCTCAGGCGCAGGCGCTGAAAATTTAAGTACCACAAAGGCCACACTAAAGTTCACTAAGGCACCCACCGCACCAAAAGCATTAGGCGATATCCCAAAAAACCAATTAGCCTCCATATCACCTAAAAATGCAGTTCCCGGAATAAAGAATATGCCTTTGTGTTGAAACACGTACAACATGGTAATACCAATACCGCAGCACATCCCAGATATAGCTGCTTTGCCACTCATCCGCTTGGAAAATATTGCCATCATCAGGGCCGGAAAAATACTCGATGCCGCCAAACCAAAAGCCAGCGCAACAGTGCCAGCTGCGAAGCCCGGCGGATCAAGACCGAGATAACCTGCCACTAAAATCGATAATGTCATCACTATACGCCCAGCAAGCAGCTCATTTTTTTCTGATAAATTTGGGGTAAGTACGCCTTTCATTAAATCATGGGAAATCGATGAAGATATTGCCAACAATAAGCCCGCAGCGGTTGACAGTGCCGCGGCTAAACCGCCAGCAGCGACTAGCGCGATCACCCAAGAAGGTAAATTGGCAATCGCTGGATTAGCCAGTACCATAATATCTCTGTCTACTTTGACCATTTCATTGCGCCCCGGATCGGCACTGTATTGTACTTTACCATCAGCGTTTTTATCTTCAAATTGCAATAAGCCAGTATTTTCCCAATCTTTAAACCATTGTGGTCGTTGCGCATACTCTAAGTGTTGTCCCTGCGCAGGCTCAATGGTGTGGTGCAAATTTAAGCGCGCCATAGCACCAACAGCAGGAGCAACGGTATAGAGTAAAGCAATAAACACCAGTGCATAGCCGGCAGAGGCGCGTGCGGCTTGCACACTTGGCACAGTGAAAAAACGCATGATCACGTGTGGCAACCCAGCGGTACCTATCATTAACGACAAAGTATAGGCAAACATATTTATTGAACCGCCCATATTATCTGTGGTGTATTGTTTAAAACCGAGATCAGTCACTACTGCATCGAGCTTATCTAGTAAATAAGTGCCGCTGCCATCCGCTAATGTCGATCCCAAGCCTAATTGTGGTACTGGATTACCAGTTAATTGTAATGAAATGAATATAGCCGGAATAGTATAGGCAAAAATAAGTACGCAATATTGGGCAATTTGTGTATAAGTGATGCCCTTCATGCCACCAAGCACTGCATACACCCAAACAATAAACATACCGGCATATAAACCATAGTCATATTCAATTTCTAAAAAGCGAGAGAAGGCAACACCAACACCTTTCATTTGGCCGATAATATAGGTAAGGGAAGCAATAATCAGACAAACAACGGCAACAATGCGCGCGGTTTTTGAATAGTAACGATCAAAAATGAATTCCGGCACAGTAAACTTGCCGTGTTTGCGCATATAGGGAGCAAGTAGCATGGCCAATAATACATAACCACCAGTCCAACCCATGAGAAATACCGAGCCGCCATAACCAGCAAAAGCAATTAACCCAGCCATGGAAATAAATGACGCTGCGCTCATCCAATCGGCACCAATTGCCATGCCATTTTGCAGGGGGCTGATACCACCGCCAGCTATGTAAAAGTCACTGGTTGAACTGGCTCTAGACCACCAAGCAATGGCAAAATACAAGGCAAATGAACCAAATACGGCGATACTTGTATACAAGGTTAATTCATTCATGGCTTGGCCTCATTGCGATACTTTTTGTCTAGACTATTCATTTTTTTGTTGTACCAAAAAATTAACACCACAAAAGTATAAATTGAACCCTGTTGCGCAAACCAAAATCCCAGTTTGTAGCCGCCTAGACGAAACGCATTCAGGGGCTCTACCCACAAAATACCGCAGCCAAATGACACCGTAAACCAAATCAATAAACAGATAGTGATCAACCGTAAATTTTCTTGCCAGTATGTGCATTGTTTTGCCATGACTTTTCTCACTTTTTAGGCTTTATAAAGTAGAGTACCTCAATCAGCTGAAAAAAACAGCGGTAATGTCAAAGCCGGTGTCAGCTTTGTTTGCCACAGCCGATCTGTATTGGCAATCAAACCTAAGTAATTAAAGTCGTTGAAGTTATTTGAGTTGTTGAAGTGGATGTTAACTAAGCCAAGGCTAACGTCCGCTACCTTATCATTGAAGAAAGCATCCATGCTCTAGTGAAAGTTAAATATCTGTTGCTTCGGAAAGCTCAAGCGCATCATCGACTTCAACGCCAAGGTAACGAACCGTGCTCTCTAGTTTCGTATGCCCAAGTAATATTTGAACTGCTCTCAAATTTTTTGTTTTCTTATAGATTAAAGATGCTTTAGTTCGCCTCATGGTATGAGTACCATATAATGTGATATCTAAACCTATACTTGAAATCCATTTTTTAACGATCCTTGCATATTGACGAGTAGTTAAATGAAAATCTTTTTTTACTCTACTACCAAACAAATAATCACTAGACCTAAGCGATTTTTGCGCTATCCATTCTTGCAGTGATTTTCTAGTTTTAGGGGTTAATTCAAATTGAACTGAGCTACCTGTTTTCTGTTGAATAAGCATTGCTCTGGACTGAACAGTAGCTGCATGAGCAATATCCAAAACTTTTAGTTTAATGAAATCACAGGCGCGTAATTTACAGTCTAAAGCCAAATTACACATCGTTAATTCTCGCAAATTATTTGCCAGCTCTAACCGTATTCTAATTGACCATATCTCTTCGAGTTTAAGGGGAAGTTTTTGACCAACTAGTTTGCCTTTATTCCAGCAGGTTTTTCGTGAAGTCGATTTGCTGTTATACATAATAGTGCTCCTTTCTTGAGGGGACTATAAGTATGGCTTGATACACTAAAATTTATGTATAGCAGACATTATGTGTATGAAAGATAATAATGCTTCTCTTAGCCAA
>JBELHO010000084.1:0-9303 GCA_042091375.1 Thalassotalea sp.
GAAAATTTTACATAAATTGCACAAATGTTTAGTTATTTGTGGTATCGCTGTCAGCTGTTAATTTTCGCCGACAAAAGGAGGTGTTTGCTTTGATGTCCTCAACAAAAAAACAGGGATTTACTCTAGTTGAGCTGGTTATTGTGATTGTCATTTTAGGTATTTTGGCGGTAACCGCCCTACCAAAATTTATTAACATAAGCAGTAATGCCAATGAGGCGGTTCTGAGGGCTATGGGTGGTGCAATCATGTCGGCTGCTAATATGGTATATACCAAAGCTGGTATACAAGATGTCAGAGATGAAGAGGTTGGGCAAGTCGACTTAAAAGGGGATGGCATTACAGATATTGAAACCCGATATGGATATCCAAGTGGATCCCGTGATAATGGTGTGTCAAAAGCAATGGATAGTAGCTTTGTCAGCGAAACCTTGTGGTCAACTGACTATAATAGAACTAAGTTTTACGTCAGCTTAGCTTCGTTTTTTTGGACATCAGGAGAGTATGTTAATCAGGTGCCAATTGTCGCAACCAATTGTTATTTGATATACAACAGGGCGGCTACTGCAGGGGAATCTGCCACTATTGACTACTTCACCTCGGGTTGCTAATGCCTTAAACATTTTTTTGTACTGTTGTATTTGCAATGATAAAAAGACAAAGCATCAGTGATTCCGTTAAGCTATCAACTACCATATTAGAAGGACAACTAAACCATGCTAATTCTGTCACCACATCAGTGCCGTGTCATTGGGGTGCTTTTAGAAAAACAAGTGACTACTCCCGACCAATATCCTTTATCGTTAAATGCCCTAGTCACTGGTTGCAACCAAAAAAGTAATCGTCATCCTGTGTATGCTTGGTCGGCAGTTGAAGTGCAACAACTCGTCGATCAACTCATTGCCTTAAAATGCATCCAACGACAAGAAGATAAACAGGGCAGAGTGCATAAGTATCAGCACCGATTTTGTAATTCACCTTTTGGTGACTTGCAACTCAGTGAGCAGCAACAGGCGCTATTGTGCTTATTATTTTTAAGGGGCGCACAAACTGCGGGTGAATTGAAAACACGCAGCCAGCGTTTAGCTGAATTCCCTCAGGTGGGAGAGGTAGAAATGGTGCTGCAACAGCTTGCCGATTTTAAAGGTGAGTGCTTAGTGGAAAAGTTACCTCGTGAGGCTGGTAAACGAGAATGCAGGTATAGGCATTTATTTATACAAGAGACTGCAACGCAGAGCGATGCCGGTGCTGTGCAACACAACAACACGGATCAGGCAGCTGAACAGCAAGCGAGTTTGCAAAACCGTGTAGAGCAACTTGAACGACAAATTGAGAACCTTGATCAACGCCTTGAAAAGTTTAACGCATTACTTAATGAGTCAGACACAAACCAAGCCTAAAAATATCTTAAGGTAAACACTTCTATTGGCAGAGCTATTTTAATTGATTAACCAGTTAATGGGGTAAATTTGTATTTTTGTGCTAATAATTAAACTGGTACAAACTCATTGTTCAGTACCATCATGTTTTTTTTGTAACAATAACTACAACCAAAATTAGGAAGCCAACATGAATCAATTAGTCCATATTATTATCGCTATATTATTGCCACCTGTTGCGGTGTTTTTAAAATCTGGAGCAGATAAAGATTTACTGATCAACATTATTTTGTGCTTTTTCTTTTTTATTCCCGGGATTTTACATGCCGTTTGGTTGATCACCAAATCATGATCAATTAGCACAAATCATTTGCCGAGTAAAACACTGGCGAAATCCCCTGAGCTTACAGTAATTTAATGCTTTGCTATTACACCTAAAGCTTGTGATTGATGTAATAGCAAGGCTTGATTTAAGTTAATATTGATTGTGTCTATAACCAGTTATCAGCTTTCTCGTTGTTGTAACCATGTTAAAAACTGCTTTTTCGCCATGGGTTTGGCATAAACATAGCCCTGAATAGCAAATACATTGCGCTCAGCTAAGTAGTCAACTTGTGATTGATGCTCAACCCCTTCGGCGATAGTGTGCAGTTTCGACGATTCTGCAAAAGAAATAATTGCCTCTAGTACTGATCCCTTAACATCATTGGCATCAATAGTATCAACAAACATTTTATCAATTTTTAAGGTGTTCACGCCTAGCTCTTGAACATAAGAAAATCCGCCGTAGCCAGTGCCTGCATCATCTAACTTAAGATCGATACCATAGTCAAAAAATTTGTCTAACTGCTGACGAGCGGTATGCAAATCGTCTATTTGTAATCGCTCGGTAATTTCAAGCGAAATATGCTTGGCTGATAATTGATTGTCTTCCATAGCTTGGGTTAACAGCTTAAAAAACCTGTCATCTTCAATGTGTTTAGGCACAATGTTAATGCTGACAAAGCGATCGGTTTTATGCCAACCAAAAAGCACAACATCTTTAACCACTTTTTCGACTAATTGCTGAGTAATGTCAATGATTAAGCCACTATCTTCGGCAAAGGGAATAAATTGGTTGGGAGGCACTATTGTACCATCGCGTTTGCGCCAGCGAACCAGCACTTCTGCGCCTAACACTTGTTGGCTTTGGCTGTCGATAATGGGTTGATAAAAGGGGACAAACTCAGAGAATTTTAGGGCGTCTTCAATAACTCTAGTGAATGATTGGCGTTTACTCAATAATTTATAGCATAACAAACTTAATATCAGCGCGATCAACAGCGCTAAAATACTGGCAGTTAACCAGCTTTGATCGTGATAGCCTTTGAAGAACTCTTCGCTGGCACTTAAGGTTAATTCAACCTGCATAGCGCCTTCGTTTTGACTTGAGGTCAAGCTAATATAGCTAGGCTCGGCAAAAGGCTTACCGGTAAATACTACATCGGGTTGGCCGGCAATTTTGATTTCATAAGTTAAACAGTCTGTGCAGGTTTGCGCGGAAATATGATTTAGTTGAAAAGGGTTTAAATCGGCAAAATATCGGCTATCACCATGGGATCGCACCAGCAATAAATCATGACGATCTTTGCCATGGGTGGCTGACGCCAATTGATAATCATCACCCAATTGATGATAGTTGAAGTCTGATAATGCTATGGTTGCTGTGGTATTAGCGCAATATTCTTGTTCATTGTGGATCACCCCCAGTAATCTTATGGCTGGTTGCTCGAAGGCTTGCTCAATAAGGTATGCCGATGTCTGTTCATTGCATTTAAAATCTTCAGGATCGGGTAATTCCGATAAAATTTTGCGACTTGATAGCAAAGCGTGATGAAATTCAAATAATAGCTGTTTGGTGTCTTTTTCTAATGCTTGTATCGCATAAAAATGATTAAAGCTACTCACCGAGGCAAGACACAGAATAAAGCTAATAATAAAAACGGCAATGGAACTATTTCGAATACTCATCATACAGAAAACTCACAGGTGATAAAAAATGTTTTGCACCTTTAAATAGTAAACCTTGGCTCAAAATTAGGCAAATAACAATGCCTTATGATTTGATATAGCGAATTTTTTGTTGCTGTATAGTATCAAAAACGGTGGATTTTTTCCGACTCAACCACACTGATCCCAACTTTTCCTGACTGGGCATATGACAGCATCGCCTCAGCAACCTTTGCGGCGGCAATTATTTGATACCTTTTGGGAATGATTACAGCAAATATTGACATTAATCTGCTGCTGATCTGCTCTCCTAAACGAAACTCTTGGCGATCGCCTGACAACATTGATGGCCGCACAATGATCAGCTGTTGATAACCAATAGTCTGCAAATCTGCCTCGATCAGACCTTTGACCTTGTTGTAAAAAATGAGCGAATTTTTATTGGCAGCAACCGCAGTTACAATGGCAAATACAGTTGCGCCAAGACGGTGAAAGTGTTTTGCCAAGACCAAGGGGTAATGGTGGTCAACCCGATAAAAGGCCTGTTTGCTGCCAGCTTTTTTGATGGTGGTACCTAAAGTACAATAAATATCATCAATTTTATGGTTACTATCAAGGCTGTGTTTTTGTTGAATTGCTGGCCATTGCAATAATTGTTGTTCAATGTTGTCAAAGTCGATGATCCACTCTATTAACTTTTCATGACGAATAGCTAATGGCGACCGCGCCAATACCACCACTTTAGTGTAGACAGGCGAAGACAAAAGTAAGGTAAGTAATTGCTTACCCACTAAGCCGCTAGCACCAATGATCAAGGCGGTCTTTGTTGTACCATTTTTTGCTGTGCAATGATCAACATTGGGATTAGCATGGACATGGACAGGGTGCTTTTCAGTTTGGCTCATTAGTTAACCTTTTCTATGGCAGATCAGTTATTTACTTGTTCTGTGACAAGTGCTTTGCATTGTAGCCTGTCATATTGAGCAATGTCATCACCTGTGAAATTTTGTTGATATTAGTCAGGTCAATTAATGGGTGATCGTATGGTCTAAATCATCATAGCCATAAAATCCAATGCTCTGTTGTAAAAACACAGCTAAACAAACACAGACTTTATTAAAAAACCTATAGTTACTCACTAAACCAATGGGAAAATGAATGAAAATTTTAACAGGGGCATGTTCAGCCATCAGCGCATTAATATTATCAACTCTATTCACCTTTAGTAGCGAAATTGTTGCTCAAACGAATAATGATAACTCAAATAACAATGGACAAAATGTAGATTCTGACACCGAAGTTAAGCCACAAGCAAAAATAAGAACCACATGGACTGAACAAGATCGGGCCATAGTCAAAGCAGCCAATGAGAAATTAGCTATTGATATGCCCGATCCGGGTTTAAAAGAGGGTAATATAGCCCCTAATTTTAAGTTGAAAAACGCCTTTGGTCAGACTGTAGAGCTCAAGCAAGCTTTAGCCAAGGGCCCTGTGGTATTGATTTTCTATCGCGGTGCTTGGTGCCCCTATTGCAATCTACATTTACAAGCCTTGCAGCAGCATGGCGATGCGTTTGCAAAATACGGTGCGCAAGTGATTGCTATCTCTCCTCAACTACCCGATAAATCAGCAGCGCAAGTCAAAGAGCAAGGCTTTGCCTTTGAGATCCTCAGTGATACTTCATCAAAAGTTATGCAAGACTATCAGCTGTACTTTGAGTTACCCAAAGACCTCTTGAGGGTCTATAAAGAGCACGGTTTAGATATTGAAAAGTTCAATGGTTCAGGCCGCAGCGGTTTGCCAACACCGGGGGCATTTATTATAGATCAACAAGGCATTATTCGAGCCATGCAAGCTGAAGTTGATTACACAACGCGGATGTCTGCTGAGGACATTTTGACGGCTTTAGCGACTTTATAAGATGTGATCTGATCAGCACCTTCGCGGTTAACAGCAGTTTAAGTCGCAACTAGAGAGCAAAACAAAGCTAAAGCCCGTTAAACCAACATATTGACTGCGCTTAAATTTATGGTTTGGCGAGGTGTTAAAATTGCATTTTAGTACTATAGTATTGTTTTAGTTAACCTTTGCTGTGCGCCTGTTATGCCATTCTACTGACTGAGAGGTGCATGTCATAGGCGATTTATTGTTATTTATGGCTTTTATAAGGAAGCATTGAGATGCATAAAACAACACTGTTCACCTTGCTTGCTGCGATTATTTTGATGGCGTGTGAACCTTCAACTCAGAAAAATAATCAGTTGCCAATACCGGCGACTGAACCGCAAATAATCGCCGATACTATATACACAGGTGGTGAGATCATCACTATGGCTGGCGATGAATTAAACTATGCGCAAGCCGTCGCCATAAGTGGCGATAAAATTATATTTGTCGGTGATACATATCAAGCCATGACTTATGGCGGTGAAACCACTGAGCTGGTTGATTTAGCTAATAAAACCATGATGCCCGGTTTTGTTGAACCCCATGTTCATCCATCATTAGCGGCAATAATGCTCACCAACGAAATTATTGCACCCTATGACTGGGTTTTACCTGATACAGTCAAAAAAGGCGTGCAAGATCACCCTCAATACATAAAGCGAATTACTGAATCTATTCAGCAAAATGCGCAAGACAATGAGATGTATTTTATTTGGGGGTATCATCAATTGTGGCATGGTGAATTATCTCGCCAAATGCTCAATGACATAGCGGGAAATAAACCCGTTGGAGTTATTCACCGCTCTTTCCACGAAATTTTCTTAAACGACGCAGCTATAGCCAAGCTGGGTATTAGCGAAAATGACTTTGCTGGCAACCCGCAAGTTGAATGGCAAAAAGGCCACTTTTTTGAAGGCGGCTGGTTAGCCTTAGTGCCGAAAATGGCGCCGATATTACTAGAGCCCAAGCGTTATCTCCAAGGCCTAGGTATCATGAGTCAATTGATATTAAAAAATGGCATTACTACGGTTGCCGAACCCGGATTTCCCAGTTCAGATTTTGATGGTGAGTACCAATTACTTAAAACTGAAATGGATAAAAACCCGCCTTATGAGGTTTATCTGATCCCCAGTGGTACGCAATTGTATGCGATGAAAGGTGGCAATCAACAAGCATTGGCTTTTACAAAAACTTTAGCGTCTAAATACAACACAGATAATATTAAATTTTTACCAAACCAAATTAAATTGTTTGCCGATGGCGCGATATATTCACAATTGATGCAAATGCAAGGTGATTATACCGATGGTCACCAAGGTCAATGGATGACCCCATTAGACTTGTTGCAGCAACAATTGAGCTTGTACTGGAATGAAGGTTATAAAATTCACGTGCACGCCAATGGCGATTTAGGCATACAACAAATTTTAGATTTTAATGTCTTAGATCAACAAGCCAATCCGAGAAATGATCACGGGTTTACTTTGCATCACATGGGCTATTTTAGTGATCAGCAAGCGCGTCAAATTGCAGGTATGGGTATAGAAGCGTCAGTAAACCCTTATTATTTGTGGGCATTGGCTGACAAGTATGCAGAATTTGGCTTAGGTAAAGAGCGCGCCGAGAATTTAGTGCGCTTGAAGTCTTTGGTTGATAAAAACATTCCATTGTCTTTCCATTCTGATTTCTCAATGGCACCAATGGAGCCTCTCACCCTTGCTTGGACAGCGATTATTCGCATCACTTCACAGGGCAGCAAATTTTCCCAAGACCAACGTATACAAAGATATGATGCGATGAAAGCCATTACCATAGATGCGGCAAAAGCCTTGGATTTAGATGGCGAAATTGGCTCGATTGCACCGGGTAAAACTGCTAACTTCACTATATTAGCAAACAATCCTTTTACCATAGATCCGATGAAAATAAAGGATATTAAAGTTCATGCCACTGTATATAGAGGTAAACAAACACGGGTACCTAAATAATGGTGAACAGTTTTTTGAGTTCGATTGTTTGCTGATAGGCAGGCTTTTGTTAAATAAACAAAAATAAACAAAAGGAAATACAATGAAAAGTATTGTTTCGTGGCGGTTGTTATTGTTAGTTAATTTATTGCTGAGTATCAATGTTTATGCCGATAAAGTCGACCCGTCAGATATTACTCGACTGTATACTACGGCATCGATATTTGTTAATGATAATTCAAATATTAAAGTCGCTGGCTCGCTGTCTGGTGCTTACAGTGAAACCAATCAATATATGGCACTATTTGAATATGAAATGGGCAATGCCGATAAAGAAGGTGATTTTAGTGCTGATTATATCAGCGCTAGGGCACAATATTTTCAGGTGTTGTCTACCGGCACTGCTACTATGCCCAAAGCCGGTATATCGCTAGATTATATCGATAATGATGCGGCATGAATATGATAGCTGTTGGCCTATTGGGGTTGGTTAATCCCAAGTGGACAAATGGCTTTATGGTCTTTCCCAATATTGCCTATAATCAAGGTGAAATTTTGGACGTAGATGTCGATGGTATGTCTGCTAATTTGTTTATTTCGCGAAAACTGACTGAAAACGGTACGTTTATACAAATTTGGCCTGAATATACCCATGTATCGGGTAGCGGTAAGACCGCCAAAAGTTTAAATTGGAACTTTTCATTCGGTACACCATTAACGGTAGATAATTCAAGCTGGTTTAATTTTAAATTTACCCATGGCGAAGCCAGTTTAAGCAATAATCAGATCACTTTTGACGCCCCTAAAAGCACCAGTATTTATTTAGGTTATAAAAAATATTTTTAATTGTTTTTAAACTTACAAACCACAATTAACGCTTATTGAACCAGCCAGCAATGGACAGCTTGTTGAATAAGCGTTATCTTGATGTCACTTCGCATCTTCACACTACATTAGAGAGCCAATGATCGTTTTAGGATTGTACTTGTTTATTGCTTTATTTTTTTCATTTATATGTTCAATAGCTGAAGCGGTATTATTGAGTGTTTCTTGGGTTCATATTTCAGTGATAGAAAGTGAAGGCGAAAAAACTGGGCATCGATTGCGTCAATTAAAGCAAGATATTAACCAGCCGTTATCGGCGATTTTAACCCTAAATACCGTGGCCCATACGGTTGGTGCCGCCGGTGTTGGTGCGCAAGCCAGTGTTGTGTTTGGCGATGCATACTTAGGCGTGGTTTCAGGGGTATTAACCCTACTGATCTTAATTTTTTCTGAGATAATTCCTAAAACCTTGGGTGCTTCCTATTGGAAACAGTTGGCACCTGTTACCGCTTATTGTTTAACTGGCATGGTGATCTTGTTTAAGCCATTTATAAAAATGTCAGAATTGATCACCCGCAAAATGGTCAAAGAATCGTCGTCGAGTTTCAACCGCAACGAACTGGCGATGATGGCGCAACTCAGTGCTAAAGAGGGGGTTTTAGGTCAAGAAGAAGCGACTATTTTGCAGAACTTATTGCTGTTACAAGAGCATAAAATTAAAATGATCATGACCCCAAGAACAGTAATGTATAGCGCCTCACAACAACTCAGTGTCGCTGAATTTTATCACAAACACAGTAAAAGTCGCTTTAGTCGCATTCCGGTTTACGATCAAGATCCCGACAATATTGTCGGTTTTGTATTGCGCAATGAATTATTGTTAGCTCATGCACGCGACAACAAAGACGTATTGCTAAGTAATTACCTGCGTACTATGCCCACCTTTTTAGAAGACATGTCACTGTTACACGCCATGAAAGAAATTTTGCGCAGCAACAGTCATATTTCATTAATTGTCAATGAATACGGAACAGTTAGAGGCTTGTTGGCGTTGGAAGATATCTTAGAAACCCTGATCGGTCACGAAATTATTGATGAGGGTGATAAAGACATTGATATGCAAAAATTAGCTAAAAAATTGTGGAAGAGCAAAGCCAAAAAATACGGCATTGACGTAGACGAAACAGATCAATAGTTTT
>JBELHO010000085.1:0-9153 GCA_042091375.1 Thalassotalea sp.
CGCTGTTGCATTGATGTTGAATTAAATTAATCGTCTTTGCATTCACACTACGTTGTTGAGAGAAAATTCCAGTGATTGATTTCGAGCAGAAAGAAAAACTCGCATTTACCAATTTGAACATTGCTTTGTGCAATATCGAATTAGGCAACAAAGGCCTGGGAAATCTTTTTGCAATGTCACAAATCGACTGCTGGATTTTCACAACTCGTAGTGTTTTACAGAGGAAAGCTGCCTATTAGGGCAGCTCACCTTTATCTAAGCTCAATATATTTAACAATAAAAGTGATGATTAAAATGGATGTATTAAAAAAGCAAACAGGAATTAAAAAACATAAATTAATTTACATGGTTGGCATGTGTTTGACTGTTGTTATTTGTTTTGCCCTAGCATACGTTTTTAGTAATTTAACTTTGCGAATCAACCCTAAAAAAGTACAAATTGCCAACGTTGAATTCGGTGCACTGGAAGTCAAAGTGTCAGCATTTGGCAGCATCAAGTCCAACCGTATAAACGTTATCTCAAACGACGTCGATGGCATTGTCACAGACGTGTTTGTCGAGGCGGGTGACTTTGTTAAAAAAGGGCAAATTATATTAAAACTCAAAAACCTAGAGCTAACTAATATTGTTGATGAATTATCTTGGGGATTGGAAGAACTCGATTCACAGCACAAGGAGCTAGAGTTAAAGAATAAAGCCTTATTAATTAGGGAAGAGCTGGCACTTTTTGAAATTAAGAAGCAATTAGATATAAGCAAACTCAATTTAGAGGCACAAGAAAAGCTTATAAAGCTCGCCAGTATAGTATCGAAAATTGATTATGAAAAGACCAAGTTAAACAACGCCATGTTGCAACGTCAATACCAATTGGCACAAACAAAATACCAACATCTCAAACAGCAAATTGGATCTACCCTTCAAGCGCATTTAGCAAAAATCAATAAGAATCAAAAAATCCTTGCTCGGTCTGAAAAGCAAGTAGAGGGTTTGACCGTAAAAGCTGAGTTCAACGGGTACTTGGATCAGTTTGATCTTGAGGTTGGACAACAGTTATCCAAGGGTGAAAAGGTGGCACGTATCATAGGTAAAGGGGGTTTTTATGCCGAACTCAATGTACCGGAATACAACGTAACGGCCGTAAAAGAGGGTCAACGTGCTGCTATTGAAATTCAAGGCGTTGTATTTGCAGGGGAAGTAACTCGTATTTCTCCATCAGTTAGTGAAGGAAGTGTCAAAGTCAATGTAAGTATTCATGAAAGTACAAACGCCACTCCCCGTTTAGAGCAGACCGTCGAGGGTAAAATTATCACTCAGAGTATTTCTTCCACTTATTTTGTCAGAAAACCCATATATGCCAGAGAAAACATTACCACAATGACCTTCGTCAACAGCGATACAGGAAAAATGTTCAGCCGTTTTCCAATGAGTTTTGGCCAACTGTCCGATGAATATATTGAGATCCTTTCTCAAGTTAAGGTGAATGACAAGATATTGATCTCTGATATCACCGAATACGCTAGCCACGAACAAATAGAAATTAATTAACAGGATAAAGATGATGAATTTAATAAAACTAAACAAGATATCTAAGGTTTTCTCTACCGAAGAAGTCGATACACATGCCCTTATCGACATAGATCTCACCTTTAATGAAGGTGAATTTATCTCAATCGTAGGTCCTTCTGGTTGTGGAAAATCTACCCTGATGTCACTTATTGGCTTACTCGATAATGCAACTTCTGGAGGCTGCTTTTTCGATGGCATAGATATTACTCAGTTATCACAAAAGCAAAGAGCTCGCTTTAGAAACGATCAGCTTGGGTTTGTGTTTCAATCATTTAATTTAATTTCTGATCTAACCATATTTGAAAATATAGAATTGCCGTTAATTTATCAGGGGAAATTAAACAAACAACAAAGAAAAATCAAAGTTGAACAAGCCTTATCAAAGGTGGAAATGAGTCACCGTGCCAAACATTTTCCAAGTCAGTTGTCGGGCGGACAGCAACAAAGAATTGCAGTAGCTAGAGCTATTGTTGGTGAGCCCATGTTGATCCTGGCCGATGAACCAACCGGAAACTTAGATTCCAAAAATGCGCAGATTGTCATGGATTTATTACTCAAGCTAAATGCTGAAGGTACTACGGTAATTATGGTAACCCATGATCCACAACTTCCTTATGAGATTGGCCGTGTCGTCGAACTTAAAGACGGCAATGTAATTAATGATACAAAACAAACTACTTCTATGCCTGAACTGGAATTGGTGAACACATGAATGCTTTACTTGAACTCTCACAACAATCCAAATTTTTAGTGCGTAACATGAAGTTCACATTGTCCACGACAGTGGTAATGTCGATGGGTTTTACCATGGCGTTATTTTTATTTGGATTTGTTCACTCCACTATGTATTCGGAATTGCCTTTTAAAGATGGTCAACAAATAAGGGTCATCGACAGTATAGAAAAAGGCGTTGCTTACTCGGGCAATAGTGTTCCCCATTACATTTACAACGACTTTAAAAACCAAGTTTCTTCATTACAGCAAATTAGTGCCTTTAAGTCTTCACTGGTGACTGTCGCTATGCCAGATCAAGTGAGAAAATATATTGCCGCATACAGTGAGCCAATGATGTTCTCTTTGTTAGGTGTACCTACTTTACACGGCGAAACCCTAAACAAAGCACATATTTCAAACCGTGAGCATGTAGTTTTACTAAGTGAATCAACTGCATTAGAGATGTTTGGTGATGCTGCTTTAGCCGTTGGCAAAAACCTTAATATCAGGGATCAAGCTTATCGAGTTATTGGGGTCATGCCAGGTTCTTTTAAGTTTCCTAGGGCGACAGATTTATGGTTGCCACTTGCAGATATTACCACACAGTTTAATCGCGGTGACGAGGGCAATGTATCGGTATTTGGTGCTCTGACAGCTGGAATTTCAGATCGCCAGCTCAACAATGAATTGTCTATCTTCATGGATAACTTGCGCTCAGTACATGCTGACACATATGAAGATACAGAACTTCAAGCGCGTCGCTTCCAAGATGCATTTTTAGGCAGCGCTGGAGAAGTTATGGCAATTTCAATTGAAGCAGCGGCCTTACTTATTTTGCTTTTAGCCTCAGTAAACGCCAGTAATTTACTGTATTTGCGTGCCCTTAAAAGAAAGCGTGAGTCATCGATACGATTAGCAATCGGAGCCAGTCCTTCAAGACTCTTCCTGCAAATGATTTTGGAAAGTGTGCTTATTTGCCTATTAAGCGTTGGCATTTCGATTATTGCCAGTCATTTTTTACTGCAATACCTAAATGAACATATTGCAGATGCAGTGGCTTTTTCAATTCCTTTTTGGTGGAACTTTCAACTAACCCCATCATTGTTATTGATAGCTGTTATTTCTGCCTTCTGTATTGCTTTAGTCGCCGGTGTTTTTCCCGCTTGGAAGATGTCTAAAGCGAAATTTGTCAACACCGATGTAAATGACAACAAAACGAGCATCACCAAATCCAGTAAGCTAATATTAATCGTCGAGGTGTTTCTTGCTTCCGCCTTATTATTGGTGTCAGCGGCATTTGTTTTTACGGTAAATAAACAAAATCAACAGGACTTTCGCTTCAATGCTGAGACGATTTTAAGTGCAAGGATTTCGCTACAAAATAATGACTTCGATAACAAGAACAAGGTCTCGAATTATTATCAAGAATTTGAGCATAGGATTAACGAAGTTGCACCTAACAGTAGACTAGCTTTTAGCTCTGCATTACCTGCTCACAATACCAATAAAACACCTTTGTTTATTGATGGCGCCGGTGCTGGTGCTGAATTTCCATCAGTAAAAACAGTTAAAGTGTCTAATGAGTTTTTTAATAGTTTGCAACTATCTGTTTTGCAAGGACGAAGCTTTAACCATACAGAGAAGCCACAAACACCAGCTGTAGCTGTGGTATCTCAAGCTTTTGCAAAGGTGTATTTCGGCGATTTAAACGCGGTTGGAAAACGAATTAAGTTGCACAAAGAAGACACCAATTGGTATGAAATTATAGGTGTTGTCGAAAACATCCCGTTTGGCGAAACCTTTGACAATAAGACAAAAAATCAGGTGGTTTTCACCTCTTTGAGACAATCCCCAGAAAATGTCTTTAATGTTCTAATAAGCTCTTCCGGTGACCCTTACTCGTTGGCCCACACACTGCGTTCAGTGGCTGCGCAAGTCAATAATAAAGTTGCACCATATCGAATAAAGAGCCTCGCAGATGCCATTGATCAGAACAGAGCAAGTATCCTTTACATTACCAAAATGTTCATCTTCCTGTCGCTAGTCGCCTTAGTCCTAACCTTAAGTGGCGTGTACAGTGTGGTATCAAATATTATCATCAGTAAATCCAAAGAAATCAGTATACGCATTGCGCTTGGCGCGAGTTATCGGAGGATTTTCAGCTTCATCTCGTCAGGTATTCTAATGCAAAGCACCATTGGTCTGCTGGTAGGTATTGGACTAGCAAGCTTTTTACTGATCAACTTGGCTCGCTTACAAATTGTAATTTACAACCCTGGGATAGCGGTTTTGTTATCACTTGTCTTCCTCGCAGTGGTAATGACTGCCATCGCAATTCCCACACTTAAAGTACTGCAATCACCGCCAAGTGATGCATTACGTCAAGAATAAACAACTTAGATACAGGAATATAATAATGAAAAACGATAAAAGAGTGGTAATAACCGGGTACGGTGCAATTTCTTCGATGGGTAACAATACAGATGAAATTTGGAAAAACCTACTTAATTACCAGGTGGGTTATCGCTACTTCGATTTCTCCGAGCGCGACACCCATGCTAAATTTTTTGGGTTCTTTGATTTAGATAAATCCTTGCTAAAAGGTATTTCAAAAAAGTTGCTGAAGCAATCGCCATTGTTTGCAAAATACAGTCTCATCGCAGCACAAGAGGCGATCAATATGGCTCTTAATGGCCAAGCTCTAGATCAAGTCGCAAGTGACTTTGAGCGAGGAACAATCATAGGCACTGGATACGGGCCAATAGATTCAATTGTCGGCAATTCAAAGCAGTGGTATCAAGACAGCTATGCTTCTTCTTATAGTAACGTGATGTCAATGAAGAGCATTGCTAGTGCAGTTGTATCGATGAATTGGAATTTGCGTGGAATGCAAGGCACTCCTGTTGCTGCATGCGCTACAGGTAGTATAGCTGTTGGAGAAGCGTACGAGGCAATAAAATCTGGTCGTGCAAAATTTATTGTGGCTGGCGGAGCTGAATCCATTAAAAGCGACTACTCACTTTGGTCAATAGACACTATTCAAGCACTCAACAAGTCACAACAAGAACAGGATCTGGCGTCATGCCCTTTTGACTCTAACCGTTCTGGATTTGTATTATCTGAGGGTGCCGCAGTACTTTGTTTGGAAGACTATGACAATGCTAAGGCACGCGGAGCTAATATTTTAGCCGAGGTAGTCGGCTATGCTAATTATTCTGATTGTCATGACATGACTGCACCTGCCGAGGATTTATTAGCACGAGTTAATGTTATTAAAGACCTGTGTCATCAGGTTGGTCGATTACCTGATTATGTAAACTTACACGGTACTTCGACTCCTCTCAATGACAGAAATGAAACCGCTGCATTTAAAAAAGCGATGGGCAATACGGCATATGAAATCCCTATGTCCAGCACCAAATCTTATACTGGGCATTTAATTGCTGCAGCCGGCTCCATAGAGACTATTTTCTGTATCAAAGGTATGCAAGAAAACATCATACCGGCAACTCGGAACCTTCATAATCCAGATCCAGAGTGTGATCTTAATTATGTCCCAAATCAACACATAACTGATCACCAATACGATTTAGCAATGAATATAAGCTTTGGTTTTGGTGGTACTAACGCTGGCTTGATGGTGAAAAAATATGTTGCATAGCCAAATCAAATTAAGTCAAGGGGATTTAATCAACTGGGCAGCATTCTCCAACGACAATAATCCTATTCACTTTAATTTGGACGCTGCCAAACAAGTGAATTTAGATAGCATAGTAGCACACGGTAAATTGGCGTTGCTTCCAGTCAAGGCTGGGGTAAGTGATTTACTCTCTGCTGACAATAATGGTTTTTACAACTTTAAAGCCATGTTCCGTTCACCTGTTAAATGTGAAAGCACGGTTAAATTGAGCATAGAACAAAAACACCAACGCACGCGTTTTAACTTAATGGAATTAGAAAATAATAACAGCTGTATAAAGGGAGGTGTTAGTGAAGATGAACTACCCAAACTTGAATCACCCATATTAAACGGTGTGCTCAACGCAAGTGAGGTAAAGAAAAATACTGAACTGTTCACTGCATTATTTCCCAACTACTGTGTCGATTGGATAGTGGTTGAGAGTCTGTTATTTAGCCAATTGGTGGAAAACCATTTGGATCAATTACTATCAACTTATGCACTGAAAAAAACCGTGGATATTAAATCTGGTGCGGCGGATCGTGAAAGTAACAGTTTCGTGATGCAAACCAATCAAGAAACCTTCTTTGCTGCTAATTTAGTTGGAAATGATTTAACGGCTAATTGTCAGTCAAGCTTTGAACTGCAATATCAGATAGGCAACCTTGTCTATTTTCCATCGGATAAAAATGATGTGTGCTCATTAGATATCGCCATTTCCATTAATGGTGAGATGAGTATGCTAACTCGTTACGGATTTATATTAATTTAACATAACAACAACAAAGGAAATATCCAACATGTCTACATTTAAACAAGTATATCAAGCCATAGCCGACGTAATTCTCGAAGTGAGTGACATCGAAGAAGAAGAACTTTCACCGAAATCAACATTTGAAGAAGTAGAAATTGACAGTATTGATTTTATTGAATTGGGTTTTATGGTGAAAAAGAACTTCAAGTTATCAATTGATACGGCGTTATTCGAATCTGGTCAGGTAAATAATATCCAAGAGTTATGTGATCACATTATTGGTAATATGCCGCAGTCTGTTAATGCTTGATCAAGGGGGAAAGCAATTATGTCTTTTCAAAAAGTTTATAGTGCCATTACTGACCTTATTCTTGAAGTGAGTGATATTGAAGAACAAGAGTTATCACCAGCCTCTTCATTCGAAGAAGTGGACATGGATAGCATCGATATGATCGAATTGGGTTTTATGGTTAAAAGGACCTTTAATCTGGCTATTGATGGCGCATTATTTGAGTCAGGCGAATTAAATAATATTCAACAATTATGTGATTACATCGTTGGCAAAATGTCACTTGAAATGCACTAGAAAGGAGAAAAATTCATGAATCTGATTGAAACTGATATTACACCCTATCTTTTGAGAGATAACGAGATCACACCTGAGATCATAGTTAACCAATTGAAAACTCATGGTTTGATAGTTATTCCAAAATACTGTGATCAGCCCAAACGGTTTTCTAGCCTAATTGATAGCCTTGCAAGCTGTTACTTAGACTCTCCATTTGGCGATAGAACTCGAGTAACGGGAGAACAAAATATTCAAAGTGTCAGTATCGGCAAACACCCTATTGACTTTCATTACGAGTGGGGAAATTTACCATTTAGGCCTGAATTATTAACCTTTTGTTGCATAGAGCCTCCTGTAAAAGAAGGAGAAACAACACTGGTAGACAGTAACAAAGTGTTGCAGTCACTTTCAGAAAAAAGTTTACAGTTGTTAGAAACTAACCAGTTAAAATACAGTGATACCTTACCTAGCTGGATTATTGACTATTACGCTAACAAAGAAAGTATGCAAAGTTATTTCGATGGAGACTTTCTCGGTTATCTAAAAGCGATGGATAATTATCATATTAATGTCGTCAACGAAGATTTTGTAAAAACTGAATTCTTCACCTCAGCGATTAGTAAAGCGCATTTTTCTGGTGTGCCAGTAATTGGCGGAAATGTGATTTCCTCTATTTATAGTGATAAAGGAGGACAAGATAGTTATTCATCTAAAATCCAATTTGCAGATAATTCAAATATTCCACAATTTGTGATCGATGAAATCAAAACAGCCATGCAAACTCACAAGCTTGAAGTTAGTTGGCAAAAAGGCGATGTGGTGTTGATTGACAATACCAGATTTTTACACGGTCGTAATCGCATATTGGATGCCAAGCGCAACATTTTATTGGCATCAGCTTATACCGAGCAAGTTGTAACCAAGACTCATTAGGAGTATTCAATGATTAACCAATCAGGTGTCAACCAAACTAATACAGATAGAAAATGGATCCTTATTACCGGTGGAAGTAAGGGTATTGGTAGAAACTTAGTGGAAATGCTAAGTGAAAAGTATGAAATAGTATTCACCTATTTGTCTTCTGCTGATGCCGCTTTAACCCTTACCTATTCGATGACAGAACAAGGACGAAAAGTAACGGCTTATCAATGTGATGGAAGAGATGCCTTGCAAGTAGAAAATTTGTGTAGCAAATTGTTAGCAGAAAAAGGCGCTCCTTACGGTCTGATCAATAATATGGGTATTGCTATCGATGAATCGGTGTTGTCATTGCAAATTGACAATTATCGCAACACAGTTGCCACCAATTTGGATTCAGCTATTTTCTTTAGTAAGTTTTTAACTCCATCCATGGTAGAACAAAGAGAAGGAACAATTCTTTTTATGTCATCTGTCGCAGGAGTAAAGGGCAATACAGGACAAATCAGTTACTCTGCCACTAAGGCTGCTATGATAGGAGTTGCAAGACCATTAGCACTAGAGTTAGGTAGATTTGGAGTAACGGTAAATTGTTTAGCACCGGGTATGATGGCTACCGAAATGCTAGATCAAGTGCCCAGTAATGTGTTAACCAAAGTAAAAAAGGCGATCCCACTGCGCCGATTAGGTGAGCCACGAGAAGTAACAGCACTCGCAGAGTTTTTATTATCTGGTAATGCTCGCTACATCACAGGGCAGACGTTTGTCATTGATGGTGGCCTATCTGTCTGAATATACTTGTTTTTTATGAGTATTGCTATAAACACCTTTTACCTCATAAAAGCATCCGCTAGGGGCAAATGCACTAATGGCAATCACTTCCCGCTTAACCAAGTGACTTTTGCCACTGCTGGGTAATGTGATCTGCCACCCGAAACGCATTGGCGTAAATGG
>JBELHO010000086.1:0-8538 GCA_042091375.1 Thalassotalea sp.
ACCCCAAATTATGCTCATGACAATATAGCCCTGAGTGTTAACTTAATTGCCCCTTCTGATGGAGTTAATGCACAAGACATTGCAGATCACAACCACAACGCCCAGATGCCTGGCGGTATAAACAGATTATCCCGCGCTATATCTGAAGTAGGGGTCTTTACTATAACGGCTGATCCGCCTGCTCAGTATTTGGGGATCAACAGCCCAATTTTGTCAGGAACCAGTCAACCAATAGGACGTTTTTATCCCAATGATTTTGAAGTGTCTATGCCGTTAATTGCTGATTCATGTGGTGTCGGTGACAATGCTTATACTTATATGGATCAAGCAGTTGCCATGTCTATGACCATTAAAGCGAGAAATACGGAAGGACAAACCACAAAAAACTATTTTGGCGATTTTGCTTCTGGTGTAGCCATAATTGTGGGTGAAAATAATAATGATGGCAAAAACAGTCAGTATGAAACGAGGTTTATCCCAAACTTCCATTTAAATTGGCAGAAAAGCCAGCAAGGGGAGGTGTCTGTTAATCATCAATTTGCTTTTGTTCGTCACCAAGGAGCAAACAATCTTGATGGTCCTTATTCTCAAATGCAAATAGGTTTAGAGATAGACGAACAGGACAATGTTATGGTTGCCCATGCTAATATGAATGCAGAAGAAGCTGACGATGACTGTGCCTCAGCAAATAATTGTAATGCCAAGGCATTAGGTCAACAGAATTACCGTTATGGTCGGATAACTTTAGGCAATACATTTGGTGCAGAAACAACTGAACTGCTAATGCCAGTGACTGCTGAATATTGGAATGGTGATCAGTGGACGAGAAATATTGCAGATAATTGTACTGGCATTAACTCTAATGATTTGCCAAGTTATGGTGATGATGTTGTTTATGAGCCAATGTTAGTAGACTCGCAAGAGGTCACTCGTGCAAGGTCCCTTAGCGAACTTTTGCAAGGTAAAATTGACCTAAAATGGCAGAGCCTTCCAGCTTCTCCTAGCCGTTATCGCGGTGAGGTCACTGCCCCCCTTGCGGTTGAACCATGGCTACAGTGGTTTTGGGATGGAACAGACTTATCTGATCCAAAAGCAAGCGCATTTTTTGGCACTTATCGAGGTCAAGATCGGATTATCGCTTGGCGAGAAGTTTATTAACCTGAACTTTATTAACCCGGACTTGGAGAAATGACTCACGGATAAGATATCAGTAAATTATCCGTGAACAATCCAAATACAATAGATGTTTTATATGTGTTGATCCGCTTCTGCAACTGCAGTTGCGCCAATACCACTGTGTCGTAACAGTGCATCAATTTGTGGTGCACGACCACGAAACCCTTTAAATAATTCACTGGGTTGTTGCGAGCCACCTTTTTCTAAAATGTGTGTTAAAAAATCTTGACCAACTTCTGGGTTGAAAATACCTTCTTGCTCAAAACGACTAAACGCATCTGCTGATAATACCTCTGCCCATTTATAGCTGTAGTATCCCGCTGCATAGCCTCCAGCAAAGATATGCCCAAAGCCGTGCTGAAAACGATTAAAATCAGCGGCTTGTACTACTGAATATTGATGGCGAACACTATCTAAAGTTTGCTGGATATAGTTGTCATTGTCATTACCTGGCTTGTAATTAGCATGCATTTTAAAGTCAAATAAACTGAACTCTAGTTGTCTTAGCATTTGCATCGCCGATTGAAAGTTTTTAGCGGCGAGCATTTTATCAAGCATCACTTGTGGCAACGACTCACCGGTTTGATAATGACCAGAGATAAACGCTAAGGCTTGGGGTTGCCAACACCAGTTTTCTAAAAATTGGCTGGGTAACTCCACTGCATCCCAAGGCACACCGTCAATGCCTGATACACCACTGGCATTAATTTGGGTGAGCATATGATGAATGCCATGACCAAATTCATGAAATAAGGTGACCACCTCATCATGAGTGAACAAGGCGGGCTTATCGCCAACAGGTTTATTGAAATTACAGGTGAGATAAGCCACTGGGTATTGAATATCACCATTGGCTAATTGACGGCGACCAACGCAATCGTCCATCCAAGCGCCACCGCGTTTTTTAGCACGCGCATATAAATCCAAGTAAAAATGGCCACGCAATTGATTGTCGCGGTCAAACACCTGATAAAACTTTACGTCTGGGTGCCAAGTATCTATGTCTGATAGTTGAGTGATGTTAAGACCAAATAATCTTTTGACTACTTCAAATAAGCCAGTGACTACCTTTTCTTCTGGAAAATATGGACGAAGTTCTTCATCTGAAATGGCATAGCGGCTTTGTTTTAACTTTTCGCCGTAATAAGGCAGATCCCAAGGTTGTAAATCACTTTTTTGATACTCTTGTACAGCAAAGCTTTCTAACTCAGCCAACTCTTGCAGCCCTTGTTGATGTGATTTAGCAGCCAGATCTTTAAGAAAGTTGATCACCTCGTCGGTGGTTTCAGTCATTTTAGTGACAATAGATTTTTCCGCATAATTACTAAAACCCAACAGTTGTGCTAGCTCATGGCGAAGTGCCAACAACTCGTTCATGATCGCGCTGTTGTCGTATTCACCTGCATTCGGTCCTTGATCTGAGGCACGAGTGACATAACCGCGATAGAGCTTTTCGCGCAATTGTGCGTTGTCACAATACATCATCACAGGTAAATAACTGGGGATGTCTAAGGTAAATAACCAGCCTTGCTGTTCTTGCTCCTGCGCTAATGCCGCTGCGGCTTCTTTGGCGCTATCGGGTAAACCTGATAATTCATCTTCATTAGTAATGTGCACTTGATAAGCATGGGTTGCATCTAATACATGGTTACTAAAAGTTGAGCTGAGCTCTGATAATCGGCTCACAATTTCACCATAGCGTTTTTTATCTTCGCCAGTTAATGCAATACCAGATAAAGTGAAATCGCGTAAGGTATTGTCTATGACTTTCTTTTGAGCCGTGTCTAATTGTTGGTATTCACTGCTTTGTGCTAATTGCTGATAGGCGTCATATAGTCCTTGGTGCTGACCAACAAAAGTGCTGTATTCTGACAGCAGGGGTAAGCATGATTCATAAGCTTCACGCAATTCATCACTGTTGACCACTGAATTCATGTGTGAAACAGGTGACCACAATTTAGACAAGCGATCATCTGCTTCTTCAAGAGGCATCACTAAACTGTCCCAAGTATAGTCAGTATTGTTTGCCAATACTTCGGCAATAACTCGTTTGCAATGGTCAATAGCTTGCTCAACGGCGGGTTTGACGTGCTCTGGCTTGATTTGTGAAAAGGCAGGTAATTCGGTTTGGCTGAGAAGCTGATTGCTCATGATGTCATTCTTATTGGCTAATAATAGTAGTGATGTAATGACAAATATCAGTATATTCAAGCTTTGCTGTGCATTATTTGCTGATCGCTTGCAACAATAATGATAAAACCGCATATTAGCAGCTATTATTATTTACTTATTGATTATTGATTATTCGGGATTGTTTATGACTCAACATTTTGATTTTCTCGCTATTGGTGCAGGCAGTGGCGGTATTGCGTCGGCTAACCGAGCCGCGAAATTAGGCAAAACAGCGGCGGTTATTGAGGCGCGTCACATTGGTGGAACTTGTGTTAATGTCGGCTGTGTGCCCAAAAAAGCCATGTGGTATGCTGGACAAATAGCCGATGCACTTCATTATTCGGCAGATTACGGCTTTAATGCCCCATTAAAACAGTTTGACTGGGCTAAACTGGTTGAAAATCGGGAGGCCTACATTGCGCGGATCCACGCAGCTTATCAACGCGGTTTTACTAGTAATGGCGTCACCGTCATTAATGGCTTCGCTAAATTTATTAATAAAAACACTGTGGAAGTTAATGGTGAGCAGATCACCGCTGACCACATCGTTATTGCCACTGGCGGGCGTCCCTCTCGACCGGCTATTGAAGGAGCAGAGCACGGTATTGATTCCGATGGTTTTTTTGCGCTGACCAAACAGCCAAAAAGTGTTGCTGTGGTCGGTGCCGGTTATATTGCGGTGGAATTGGCTGGGGTGTTACATGCCTTAGGCAGTGAATCACATCTATTAGTCCGCAAAGAAAAGCCATTGCGCAGTTTTGATCCTATATTGAGCGATACCTTAGTTGAGCAAATGGCCAAACACGGACCAACACTTCATTGCCACAGTACACCAAGTCGGATAGAAAAGACTGCTGAACAAGAATACATAGTGCA
The DNA here is from genome assembly GCA_042091375.1 of Thalassotalea sp. Classification (GTDB taxonomy): domain Bacteria; phylum Pseudomonadota; class Gammaproteobacteria; order Enterobacterales; family Alteromonadaceae; genus JBELHO01. The sequence goes on from JBELHO010000086.1 coordinate 4,225, forward strand.
TTTAGAAAATGGTCAATCTGTAGGCCCTGTAGATACTTTGATTTGGGCCATTGGTCGAGAGCCAGCCACTGATAACATCAACCTTGAAGCCACAGGTGTTGATACAGATGAACGCGGTTTTATCAGCACTGATAAATATCAAAATACCAATGTTAATGGTATCTATGCAGTGGGTGATAACACCGGACGGGTGCAATTAACTCCTGTTGCTGTTGCTGCAGGTAGGCGCTTATGTGAGCGTTTATTTAATAATAAACCCTATGAGCATTTAGACTACAATAATGTCGCAACTGTGGTATTTAGTCATCCGGTGATTGCCACGGTGGGTTTGTCAGAGAATGAAGCGATAGCTGAGTATGGTGAAGAGCAAGTTACTGTATATAACTCTCAGTTTACTGCGCTTTATCAGGCGATGACCGAGGACTATCGCGATCCGACTCGAATGAAACTAGTGTGTGTGGGTAAAGAACAAAAAGTTGTCGGCATTCACAGTATAGGTTTTGGTAGTGATGAGTTATTACAAGGATTTGCGGTGGCAATGAAAATGGGTGCCACCAAAGCTGATTTTGATAACACGGTAGCGATCCACCCTACCTCGGCTGAAGAATTTGTGACTATGACTTAATAGGGCTAAAAACAACTGAGAGTCTGATACGCTTTTAATACAATGTATGTTTAAAATCCAAGTTGAGATTTTACAGACTCATAGCTGGCAGTTGTACAGAGTTTTTTCTGATCCTTGCCTTGTGTTAATTCATTAATGATGGCGCTTGTCATAAAAGCGTCAGATCCAAGTGCAATGATCAGAAAAAGGAATTAAGCTGTTAACAGTGAGCTAAACTACTTTAACTCCCAATACAACCCTTAATAAGACCTCCAATATGACCTCCAATAAGACCTCCAATATGACCCTAAATAAGACCTCAAATATGACCCTAAATAAGACCCTAAATAAGACCTCCAATATGACCCTAAATAAGACATGACCTCCAATATGACCCTAAATAAGACCCTAAATAAGACCCTAAATAAGACCTCCAATAAGACCTCAAATATGTCCTCCAATAAGACCTCAAATATGACCCTAAATAAGACCTTAGTTATCACTCCTGAACAAATAGGAAAAAACTACGACACAATAACAGAACGTTGGGCTGATGATTGTTTTAATATGAATAATGGCATGGAGCAGCACAAAATTGCCTTGTCGTTTGTATCATCGAGAACAAAGGCATTAGATGTGGGATGTGGCTGCACAGGGAGAATAATGGATTTCTTGGCTGAGGAGGGATTTACTCCAGAAGGTTTAGATATATCAGAAAAAATGATCTCCTTAGCTCGTTCACGTCATCCACAATGGCCATATTACCAAGCAGATATTTGCGCCTATGAGCTATTGGAAAAATACGACTTCATTTCTGCTTGGGACAGTATTTGGCATATACCTTTAGATCAGCAAATAAACGTTATTTCGAAACTCGTCAATGGGTTAAATCCCAACGGTGTTTTGATTTTTTCTTTTGGCGGGGTTAATGAACCCGGCTGTCACTGTGATGATACCATGGGGCCAATGATGTACTACTCATCGTTGGGTACAAATGGTTTTATCCAGATATTACTTGATAATGGCTGTACTATTAAACACCTAGCGTTTGATCAGCATCCCGAGTTGCACACTTATTTAGTAGCTCAAAAAATTGCTTAATAAATCTAACAACAGTATCCACTTCATTGGTAACATAAACCAATGAATAACATCAGTTAAGGAATATAAAAGTGTACAAAGGCAGTTGTTTATGTGGGTCGATACAGTTCACTTTAGAAGGAAGTATCACTGACATCATTTATTGTCATTGCTCCTTGTGTCGAAAGGCAAGTGGGAGCGCATATGCCACCAATGGTTTCATTAACGCTGCAGATCTTAAGTTAACCGATCCCAATAATGCGTTGACGTTTTATGAGAGTAGTAAAGGCAAACGCAAGTATTTTTGTAAAAACTGTGGGGCTCCAGTGTATAGCTCAAATGATCAATCTCCACAAAGAGTTCGTCTTCGCCTTGGGGTACTTGACAGTAAAATAGAAGAGCGGCCAATTTCCCATAACTTTGTTACCTCTAAAGCCAACTGGGAAGACTTAGATGATCAGTTACCTCATTACGAGCAACATGAACCAGGGCGAACCTAGCCATTTAAGGTTAAAAAAATGGGTGTTAGGACGGCAAGGTGACCAAATGTTAGTCAGGAAATTCCATTCATCAGATGCGTATTCACTGTGGCAGCTTTAATTTCAAACCATTAGAGAAGTTTGTCTTAAAGACTATTCCCAATTGCAAGTTGCCGCATGGGCGCCAGATGTTTATCAGCCGCAAGCATGGTTACCGCGAATGATTTCAATCAACCCTTTTATAGTTGAAATTGATAACAATATTGCTGGATATGCAGACATTCAAGCGGATGGATACATAGATCATTTTTATTGCAGCAAGCACTATATTGGCAAAGGTGTTGGCGGTTGTACAATGCGGCATATTCTTTCTCAGGCAAAGGTAAACAAGGTAAGCCGGCTCTATGCTGAGTATTACTGCGAAACCGTTTTTCCAACACTTTGCTTTTAAAGTGATCAAAATTCAAACAGTGAATGTACGTGGTGTAGATTTGCAAAACTATGTGATGGAGCGCTTTGATAAAAGAATGTAGCAATACATTTTCTACTATTAAAGGGGAGTTAAGGATAGCCTCAATTAGTCGATTAATAGTGGCAAATGGGTGTAGTTCTTGTAGTACAGAAGATTTTGGAAACACCGATAATGGCCAAAAAAATCTTCATGTGTCAATATGGACCCAGCTCAAGAGATGAAATGTAAGGAAAGAGAAAAAAGTTTAGCAATGGCGTTAGGAGCTAACAAAAACTGTGATCATCCTTATGAATATGAGAGAAATAGGTGTAAAAGTGAACAAGCTAAACAGAAAAAGGCACTTGACGGATCCCTAAAAAAAACATACCGACAAGTCTAAAGTACTTTAGCTATACAATGAGTATTATGAGCAGTTGACTGTTTTTAGTTTACTTAACATATTAGCCTACTATTGTTAGTTCAAATGTAAACCCTGATACGAGCGCTATTGCAGTTACATCAATAGAGCATTATGATTATTTGATTTTCGGAGATAACTATGGAACCACACAAAGCCAATACAGCTAATGGCATACTACTTATTCTCGTCTCTTTATGGGGCTATCTTTCATCAGATTCACCCTCATTAACTGCCTTTATACCCGCAGGTTTTGGTGTGCTTTTGTTAATTTGCACCCCTGGTGTGAAATCGGCAAATAAACTGATCAGTCATGTGGCTGTTTTACTTACAGCACTTTTGATCGTCGCTTTATTTATGCCCCTTAAAGGTGCTATCTCAAGGGATGACACCTTAGCTATTGTACGAGTTGGCATTATGATGGTTGGTGCAAGTGTTGCCATGGTGTTCTTCGTCAAAAGCTTTATTGATGTCAGAAGAAATCGAAATTCGTAAATGCATTTTTAACATGATGATTTAAAAGCTTTTACCTGTTGTCATGCAAAACCAATAGTTAGTTTAATGAGCTAGCTCTTTTTTAACGAAAACCATATAAATGGCTTGCACTATCACAGATTAGTGCAGCCATTATTCTTACCTCATTGAATGCTGTTGATACATTTTTAGGCATCAGGCTTTGATGAATTTCCTTGGAGAAATTAAATTGCTGTACGTATTTGGTGGCTTACCTAGTACAGGTAATTCAACACTGTCGCAATATTTATCAGAGGCTATTGGTGCAGTGTATTTGCGTGTGGACACTATAGAGCAAACCCTGAAAAACTCAGGTATTAGCAAAATTTATGATGAAGCATAAAAAGTCGCTTGCGCAATGGCTGCGGATAATTTAAAGCTAGGCCATTCAGATGTTACTGATCCTACCAATCCAGTCGACGCGTCACGTGCGTTATGGCGACGCGCTGCAACTAGCGTCGCTGCGCCATTCATTGAAATTGAAATGATTCGCTCTGATCTAAACGAACATAAACAACGCATAGAAACCAGAAAAACAGATATTCTTCACTTGCAATTGCCCACTTGGAAGAGTGTGCTTGAGGGAGAATATCATCAATGGAAATCGGATAGAGTAGTAGTCGATACTGCAGGCAGATCCATAAAGCAAAGCCAACAAGATCTTATGAACGCGCTAAGTGCGGTTAGCATTTAGTCGTGCGTCAGTGATCTGATAGTTTTAAAGTGTAGTAGCTTACATCTGATCAGACACTTTGAGTCCATAGGTTTA
>JBELHO010000087.1:0-7908 GCA_042091375.1 Thalassotalea sp.
TGATGTCCAGTTAAACAACCTGAATATGGACACTAGCCAACTAGAAAATGCGTTTACCAAAGACACGAAAATGATTGTTGGGGTCAGTATTTTAGGTAACCCGGCAGCACTTGACGTGATCAGAGCCTTTGCAGATAAACATAACTTATATTTTTTAGAGGATAATTGTGAATCTTTAGATGCAGAGTTGAATAATGAGAAAGCTGGTACTTTTGGTGACATAGGGACCTTTAGTTTCTTTTTCTCTCACCATATTTCGACTATGGAAGGCGGTATGTTAGTCACTGATGACGATGAACTTTATCAATTAGCGTTGTCATTGCGCAACCATGGCTGGACTCGTGGTCAACCTGACGATTCATGTATTTACGATGACAAGCAAGACGCCTTTAATGAAGCTTATCGCTTTATTCTCCCCGGTTATAATGTTCGTCCTACTGAATTGTGTGGTGTGGTAGGTCTTGAGCAATTAAAAAAATTACCTCAATTCACTGAAACCAGACGGAAAAATTTAGCCTTGTTTCATCAATTGTTTGCCAACGACGAACGATTTATTATTCAAGAAGAAACAGGGAAAAGCTCAGCTTTTTGTTTTCCTATGATTGTAAAGAAAAATTCTGGGCTTACCCGCGAACAGGTTTTTGTTGCCTTGAAAAAAGCGGACATTGGCTTTCGTATGATCACGGGAGGAAATTTCCTTCGCCATGATGTTATTAAACATTACCAGTGGTCCGCGGTAGGGGAAATGATCAATGCCGATTATGCTCACGATCACGGTTTTTTCATTGGTAATCACCCTTTTGATTTAACTGAGCAAATCACCAAATTACAACAAATTTTAAGTACCTTATAATTAGGCTTTGATTGAAAAAATGATAAATAACGCAATTGACAGTAAAAATATTTTAATAACGGGCGGCGCGGGTTATCTAGGCTCGGTTATTGTACCTAAGCTACTAAATTTAGGTCACAAAGTTACAGTGCTTGACAACTTCATGTTTAATCAAGACTCATTAAATCCCTTGTGTTTAAATGCTAATTTTGACGTATATCGCGGTGATTGTCGTGATAAAGCTCAAGTTTCTCCTTTGTTAGCTAAAGCGGATGTTGTCATTCCGTTAGCGGCACTTGTTGGTGCGCCTCTGTGTGGTCGTGATGCCTTAGGCACCACATCAACAAATCGAGACGCCATTGTTTTATTAACGAAATTAATGAGCCAAGATCAACAATTACTTATGCCAATAACCAATAGCGGTTATGGCATTGGTCAAGAAGGAAAGTACTGCGATGAAACATCACCATTAAATCCAATTAGTTTATATGGCACCAGTAAAGTCGAAGCCGAGCAAGCAGTATTAGAAAGAGGCAATGCAATTAGTTTTAGGCTTGCCACTGTATTTGGTATGTCGCCACGTATGCGCCTTGATTTACTCGTTAACGACTTTGTTTATCGAGCGGTTAAAGACAGTGCAATTGTGTTATTTGAATCTCATTTTAAACGCAATTTTATACATATACAGGATGTTGCTAACGCTTTTGTTCATGGTCTAACCAATTTCGATGCTATGCAAGGCGAAGCATATAATGTGGGGTTGTCTGATGCAAATTTATCGAAAAAACAGCTGTGTGAAAAAATACAACAGCACCTTCCCAAGTTTGTTTTTATTGATGCGCCTATTGGCGAAGACCCTGATAAACGCGATTATATAGTGTCCAATGCCAAAATTGAGGCGACAGGCTATAAGCCTCAAATTTCTCTGGACCAAGGTATTGAAGAGTTAATCAAAGGATACCGTATGATCTCTAATACAAAGTATAGCAATGTGTAAAGTTTAGTGATTGGAAGTCGCAGTGAAGAAATTGAGTCTAAACAATAAACGGGTTTGGGTTACAGGTCATACTGGTATGGTGGGATCGGCACTTTGCCGTCAGCTTAACCGTCACTACAATGTCCAATTGTTGACAGTTAGTCATAAAACACTTGATTTAATAGACTTGATTGCCACTGAACGATGGTTTGAACAAAATAAACCTGAAATTATTATCCATTGTGCTGCCAAAGTGGGGGGCATTGAAGCAAATAAAACCCAACCAGTAGAGTTCTTAAGTAACAATCTAGCCATTGGGCTAAATGTGATTCACAGTGCAGCTAAATACGGTGTGGAAAAACTGGTGAATTTAGGTTCATCGTGCTTTTACCCTAAAGTATCTCCTCAACCCATCAATGAGTCGAGTTTATTGACAGGCTCATTAGAGCCTACCAATGAAGCTTATGCTTTGGCAAAAATCACCTTGACAAAATTATGTGCTTATTACCGCACTCAATATAATAAAGATTTTATTACGGTAGTCCCTACGAATTTATATGGTGAAGGGGATAATTTTGATGCAATGCATGGGCATGTTATTTCAGCTTTAATTACTAAGTTTATCAAAGCTAAAAAAGAAAACAGTCATACAGTCGAGTTATGGGGCACAGGGAAGCCTTTACGTGAATTTATTTATGTAGATGATGCTGCAGGGGGTATTTTAATGCTCACAGAAAATTATTCTTCAGCAGAGCATATAAATTTAAGTGGTGGTGAAACTGTTTCTATAAGAGAGCTGGCAATGATGATTAAGGGATTAGTGGGTTATCAAGGAGATGTGATTTTTGACAGCAGTAAACCTGATGGCATGATGAAAAAATCTTTAGATAATTCACTAATAAGTCAATTTAATTGGAAAATAAAAACAACATTAGAACAAGGCTTAAAACAAACCATTCAACTTTACTTAAGCGATCATCAAAATAGTTTCTGATTTCTCATACGTCAATACCCTGAATTTAATTCAGTAACATTACATTGACACCGTTGGTAATAAATGACTATATGGTTTACAGTTTTGTAGTTTTGTAGTTTTGTAGTTTTGTAGTTTAGTATGTGTAATTTCATGATTCTTATATGGTTTTGCAAGGATTGATGGTTCACTTTACTTGTTCGCAGTTAAGTTAATAATAGAGAACATATGTCGTATAAATGGCTTTTTGTAGTACAAAATTTTGAGGTGAAAACTTATAGCGACAGTGCCGCCAAAATGGAAATTGTTGAGCCAATAAAAAAGTCAGGTTTCGTCAAAGACCACAGGCTGCTGTGTTTTGATAGAACATATGAGGGATATTACGCCAAAATTGTTAATGAAAATATTAACATTGCTTTTGATCAAATAGGCCAATTGCCAGTAGTGATATATGGGGCTGGTATTCATACATCACAGCATATCTCTTTATTTAACAAATTCAATGTCGTGGCGATCTCGGACAGAGAACCTTCCCTTTGGGGGAAAACTCTTGAAGGTTTCGTCATTATACCTCCTGATCAGATACCTGACTTTACACAGCATGTGATCATATCAAGTAAAGCGTATGAAGATTCAATATACGTCGCTTTACGTGAGCAATTTAATGAACTAGCAATCTATAAAATGTATGACTTGAGCAGTCGTGATCAAAGTTTTTATGAGCAAATGTCTCAAGACATTAAAGAAAGTATTTTGAGTTTCCAACCAGATATTCTTTTTTATTGTCCTACACACCCCAGCGATTGTTTACCTGTTCAATATTGGAAATCAATAAAAGGCAACGCACCCCATGTCAAATACATTACTGTATGGTGGGACTACGATGAAGAGCCATTTAGTCCGTATTTGAATTTTGAACGTGATTGTTTAACATGGAATGATTTGTGCTTAGAAAATAGCAATGTTACTCGTTTACTCGCTATGCAGAATAAATTAGGGGCTTATCATTTACATACCAATACCCATAAAGTGATTTTTCACCCAACGGTTTTTGATCCTGAAGTATTTTACAATGATGATTCCGTCGTAAAGAAATACCCCATAGCCTTATTTGGGAGTGCGGCTGGGCAAAGAAAAAAGTGGATTGACTTATTGACTCAAGAATACGGTGATCAATTTCACCATATAGGTGGTGTTTTACATGGTGAAGCAACTTTACCCATTAAAGATTATGCCCAAGCTTTACGTGAAACTAAGATATGTATTAATACGCAAACTTACCCTTTTAGAGAGCAATGTAAAGGAAAGGTGAGAGAGGCACTTGCATGTGGTGTTTTACTTTTAGAGCAAAAAAATCAGCAAACCAGATTCTTATTAAAAGAGGGTGAAGGCGTTTTATATTTTTCTTCAAAAACTGAATTAAAAGAAAAACTCGCATGGTTGCTCAGTACACCGGCAACAATTGAAGAAATTGTCGAGAAAGGTCAACAAGTATGGAAAGAAAGTATGAATTGCCAACAGTGGACAAAAAAATTGCTCGAGAATGTTAATTTACGATAATTTATCAAACATTTACAATAAATCAGTCTTTATGTTTTATCTTTTATGTAAATGGTTATAGTGTGAAAAACATCAAAAGAATATCAAAAGGTATACAAATAATGAATTCTCAGTCATCAGTATCATTGTTCGAACTGTGTAAAAGAATCCGATTGACGTTATGTGAGGTTTCTCAGCAAACGAAAACACCACATTTAGGTAGTTGTTTATCTAGTGTAGAAATATTAGCCATACTATATTGGCAAGAGCTTAACATAGACCCACTTAATCCCGACAAAACTGAACGAGACTATTTTGCTTTAAGTAAAGGACATGCCGCTTCTTTGCTTTATACCGTATTGGCTTACCGAGGATACTTTCCGGTTAAAGACTTGTATGCACATGGTAAAACTGGTTCGCGATTTGAAGAACACCCAGGGGTTAATGCGCCTGCAGGCGTTGAATTGGTGGCAGGCTCATTAGCTCACGCCTTAGGGCAATTTACAGGGATGGCACTAAGTGCAAAAATTAAAGGTTTATCAAATCGATTTTACGTGTTGATGGGGGATGGAGAGTTAAACGAAGGCACTATCTGGGAAGCTGCAATGTTTGCGGCAGGGAAGAAGCTCAATAATTTAGTGGCTATAGTTGATTTTAATAAATGGCAGGGCACCGGTCGCAGTAAAGATATAATGCATATGGAGCCACTAGAAGATAAGTGGGCTGCATTTGGTTGGTATAGTATTCGTGTAGATGGTCATGACCTTTCACAAATAACAGAGGCTTTAGAAGAAGCGAAGAAAATAACGGATAAACCAATTGTAATTATTGCCGATACGATAAAGGGGGCTGGTGTTTCTTTCATGGAAGATGATAACAACTGGCACTACCGTATTCCAACCGAAGATGAAGTTTTAAAAATTTCACAGGAGCTAGCGCTAACATGAGAAATGCCTTTGCAAAATGCGTATTAGCATTAGCCGAACAAGACGATAATATTACTTTGTTTTATGCTGATATTGGCAATCGTTTGTTTAATGCCTTAAAACAAATCGCTCCCGAGCGCACTATTAATGCTGGTATTGCCGAAGCTAATATGGCTTCAATGGCGGCAGGGGCGGCAAAAATGGGCTTAATCCCATTTATTTATACGATTACACCTTTTACTACAGCACGTAATTTTGAACAAATTAAAATTGATATTGCATATCAAAACTTACCGGTTAAAGTTGTCGGTACGGGGTCGGGGTTATCTTACGCAAATTTAGGTCCCACTCATCACTCTTTCGAAGATATCGCCTTAATGCGTTCTTTACCAAATATGGTGGTGCTAGCCCCAGCAGATTCAAAAGAATTAGAGGCCTTGATGCCCTTAGTTGCTAAAGATAAACGACCTTGTTATTTACGAATAGGCAAGAAAAATGAGCCGGTGGTACATCAAGAAACGCCAGGACTAGTCATTGGTGAAGCGTTTGTTATTCAACCAGGGAAGAAGATTTCTGTATTATCAACAGGGACCATTTTTCCTGTCGCTCAAGCTTTGGTTGAGCAGTTGAATTTACAAGAGATAAATGCAGAACTGGTGAGTTTCCATACTATTAAACCACTGGATGAAAAATACCTACGTAAAGCACAACAAAAATTTGAACGTATTATCACCATTGAAGAACACAATGTTTCGGGTGGTTTTGGTAGCGCCGTTTTAGAGTTTTACAATGAACATCAGCTCACCATGCCTATTCATCGTTTTGGTATTCCAGATCATTTTATTGACCAAGTAGGTAGTCAAGCTGACGCAAGAGAAGTCGCAGGTTTAACCGTTGAATCAATTTTAGAACGATTAACCAAGGTGTTACCATAAATGCGTATTGGTATTGATTTTGATAATACAATGATTGATTACACGGGCGTTTTTTATCAAGTCGCTCTGGATTTAGATTGGATCTCTAGAGAAACCTTAGCCACTAAATTGGCTGTAAAACAGTCTTTTTTAGATGCTAACAACGAACGGAAATGGACAGAGTTACAAGGTATTGTTTACGGAAGAGAAATTAATCAAGCAATTCCGTTTGATGGTCTTCATCAAACAATTACCACATGGCTCAACAAAGGCCATGAGTTATTTATTATTTCACATAAAACTAAATATCCTATTATTGGCGATAAGGTTAATTTTCATATCGCGGCAATGACTTGGTTAGAACGTCACCAGCTTGTTTCACCATTTGGTTCGTTAAGCACTATTGCCAGAGAAAATGTTTTTTTTAATGAAACTAAAGAAAAAAAAATAGCAAAAATCGCTTCATTATCATGTGACGTTTTTATTGATGATTTGCCTAATATTTTAATGCATGAAAATTTTCCAGTGCAACCGAAAAAAGTCTTGTTTGATCCTAAAAATGAGCAAAAACTTGATGGGCATTTCGCTGCGTTATCAAAAAGTAAGGTTTTTCATTGGTCAACATTAGCGGAGCAATATTAATTGCAGCAATCTAGTTTATTAGATCGTTTTTTAGCTGAGCAACTAGGTAATGGTTCTTTTGAACTTGTGCTTTGTCGAGGCGGCAAAAACAATCAGTGCTATCAAGTCAAGCACGCTGAAAAATCTTATTTTTTAAAATGTTTTTTCGCGGCTCCCTCAGGAGAGTTCCCTAAGCTAAAGGCTGAGTACAACTTTTTAAACGCATTGCAGCGACAAGGTAACCATCAGGTTGCGAAGCCAATTGCAGTTGACTTTAACAATGGCTATTTACTGACTGAATTTTTGTTTGGCCGAAAGATTACAGCAGAAGACATTAATTCTGACACTGAAGGTCGTTATGTTCAGCAATGTATTCACTTTATTATTGCTATAAACAGTAATGTGCCTCCGTCAATGCATAATAAAAAACAAGCGAGTCTTCAACAAGCGTCGGATGCCATTGCTAATATCGACGACGCTTATCAAATTGTAGATAAACGCCTTTTACGCGCCAAAAATACGATTGATGAAACTGACGAGATTGCTCATGAATGTTTAAATTTTATAACGAATTTTTTAGCTAAAAAACTTGATGAAATTAATTTGTTAATTAATGAAAAAGATCGATTTTCCCCCTTAAAATCCGACTGTATATCACCTTCAGATTTTGGTTTTCATAATGCTATGTTAATCACTCAAGAAGCCAGTTCTGGATCGTTAACAGATGAATTAGCCTTTTTTGATTTTGAATATGCTGGACATGATAGTAAGTATAAATTAGTGGCCGACTATTTTTGTCAGCCAAGATATCCCGTTGATATTTCATATTTGATACTTTTTGTGCAGCAGCCTTTCTTTCGTATATTGGTTGATGAACAAACTACTTTTATGGTGATCCTTGCTTTAACTCAGTTAAAATGGAATTTAATTTTACTCAATGAATTTATACCTGAAATTGCGAGTCGCAGAGAATTTTCAGGACAATCTAGCAACGAAATATTAAGTTTACAGTTACAGCGCAGCAAAGAATATTTTTCTTTGAATGAGAAAAAGTTGAACCATGCTAAGCAGATATTGTGTAATGCTAACGTTTCAAATATGAAGGCTGATGGCATAAAATATAATTG
>JBELHO010000088.1:0-7751 GCA_042091375.1 Thalassotalea sp.
GATTTTGTTTTTGCCTTTGACGCTAATTATGCACCTATCGTTGGTCAACAAGTCACCTTAACAGGGGAAGACAGTGGTGATGTAATCGCTCGGCGTGATCTTTTAGTAGCAAGGGCGCAAGTTGGCGAATGTGACTTAATTGCCAAAGGCGTGGTAGAAGGACAACAAATGGGAGTGTTGATGCAAATGGATGGCGGTTTCATTCGCGATAATGGTTCGAGTTTGAGCTTAACAGACCTGTCTAATATTGCCAGCAATGGCGGACAAGAATTGACTTTTACCTGTGTTTCCCCAGGATTTGGTCAACGCATGGGTATTGATCAGGACTTGGATGGCACTTTAAACGCCAACGAGTGAAGCTAGCCGTTTGTATTTAACATGAGCCAATTGGCGCAGTACTGTTGTGTACTGCGTCAAAAAAGTGCACAAATGCGACGAGTGTTTGTTGAGGGTAATGTAGATTGAGATCAACTGCTATCGACACTCTGTTGTAAATCCCACAGTTGAAGCTATCATTGCTGTTAGCGTATCATCTGCTACAACAAAAAAGTGTCACGGTCTATTGCACAAACTATCACCCAGGTATTGTCTTTGTGTAATTTAGGCTGAGGTTTCTGTCATTACACTATCAGTGCCCGTCTTGGCCATTTGGGCTAAGTCTTTATCAACAAAAAACAGTGCATGGCCATCATGGCCAACCAGATTGATTTTATCTAATACGCTTTTGAATAGGGTTTCTTCTTCGTGCTGCTCAGCAACGTACCACTGCAGAAAATTAAAGGTAGAATAATCTTGGTTAGTAAAGGCTTGGTGAGCTAAGGTGTTAATGCGCTCAGTGATCAAACATTCGTGCTCATAAGTTTTTTCAAATACATCGGCCAGTGAAGAAAATTCATGGGGTGGTGCATCAATTGTACCTAATATAGGTAATGCACCCGTTTCACTGACATAGGTGAAAATGCGCGTCATGTGGTCCATTTCTTCTAATGCGTGCTTGCGCATAAATTGTGCCGCGCCTTCAAAGCCTTGTGCTTCGCACCAGGCACTCATTTGTAAATACATATTTGATGAAAAAAATTCTAAGTTTATTTGGGTGTTGAGTTGCGCCACCATTTCAGGTTTTAGCATAGTAAAATCCTCATTAATTCAATTGTGAGAAGTATGCCGCTAAGCACGACTTTTTTCAAGTACAAAGCCAATAAAAACCAATAAAAACAATAACATAATAATGTTAATTGTTATCATTTCGGTTCGTTATATTATTCTGAATTTGCATTGGTTTTTATTTATCGCCGTTGCCCATGCGTTAAAATATAATGTATTCAATAAGATATTACTTTTTAGGGATTCATTGCCATAGATTACAGCGCCAAACAAGCAAATGATGGCAGGGGGGGACAATGACTTTAAATATCTAGGAATATACAAATATACAGTTCAATGCATTGATACGGCAGAGGCTTTTATACTGTTTGCTGCTCAGGCAATTTGATCGCTTTACATAAAAACTGTTTGTGATTTGCTGATCGCGCGCAATCTTTGCAAATGTAGCGCGGGTTGTTGACTATGTCTGCCAGTTCATGCAGTTTCTTTTCGATGTCTTTCTTTTTTAATTTGCACAGTGATTTGGCCATGAATATTCCTCTACATCAATATTTATTATAGAGGATTAATGGCACAGTGGCAGCAAGGATTTTATGGCAGGTTTACAAGGTACTCTGATATTTACTTGCCTTAATCGTGATCTTGTTAATAAGGCACTGCGAGAACAATTGAGGAGAAGGCTCCAGATAAGTACTGGAGCCTAGGTATTTTGACGGTTTTACAAATCCTCTATACCCATATTAAACAACACAAAACTATAGATATCGGCGTATTGTTCTATGGTTTTTGAGATCGGTGTGCCGGCACCATGGCCTGCATCGGTTTCAATGCGGATCAAAGTTGGGGCGAGACCCGCTTGTTTGTCTTGTAGCTCAGCAGCAAACTTAAAGGAATGAGCCGGTACTACTCGATCATCGTGATCACCTGTGGTGATCATAGTTGCAGGGAATTGAGTGTTGGCTTTGACGTTGTGCACCGGTGAGTAGGCGCGAAGATACTCAAACATTGCTTTGCTGTCGTTAGCAGTACCATAGTCATAGGCCCAACCTGCACCCGCAGTAAAAGTGTGATAGCGCAGCATGTCTAATACCCCAACAGCAGGCAAGGCGACGGCAAACAATTCAGGTCGTTGAGTCATAACCGCACCGACTAGCAAGCCACCATTAGATCCACCTTGGACAGCGAGCTTTTTGGCACTGGTGTAATTCTGATCGATCAGATATTCAGCTGCTGCAATAAAGTCATCAAACACGTTTTGTTTTTGCATTTGCGTACCCGCATTGTGCCATGCTTTACCGTATTCACCACCACCGCGAAGATTGGCCACTGCATAAATGCCGCCTTGCTCTAACCACGCCGCTCGGGTTGAACTGAAACTAGGACGCAAGCTCACGTTAAAGCCACCGTATCCATAGAGGATAGTCGGGGTATCACCATTGAGTTCAAGACCCTTTTTGTGAGTAATGATCATCGGTACTTTGGTACCGTCTTTTGAGGTGTAAAAAACCTGCTTGGAAGTGTATTGACTGCCGTCAAATACTGACTTAGAGCGCTGATAAACTTTACTTTCACCACTGTCGAGATTTAGTTCGAAGATGGTACTTGGGGTGTGGTAGTTGGTGAAGCTGTAATAGCTAATTTTGGCATCTGATTTAGCACCAAAACCACCTGCAGAGCCAACGCCAGGTAAAGTAATGTCTCTTATTTTGCTACCGTCGTAGTTGTATTGTTCTATTTTAGTGATGGCGTCGATCATGTAATTTGCGAATATGTATCCGCCTGCTGTTGATACAGACAATACATTGTCAGTTTCTGCGATCACATCTACCCAGTTCGCTGGCTGAGGATCAGCGGCGTCCACTTTTACCAAGCGCTTGTTTGGTGCATTGAGATTAGTCACAAAGTACAAGGTTGAGCCTTTGTTATCTAATAGGTAAGTATCAGATTTGGTGTGATCTAATACAGTGATCAGTTGACCTTTGGGATCTTGTAGATCTTTTAAGAACAACTTGTTACCTGAGGTTGAGATACTCGCTGAAATCATTTGATAACGGCCATCCTCTGTAGCACCACCTGAAATATAACGGTGTTTTTCAGCTTCAGTTCCACCAAAGATCAAAGTATCGCTGTCTTGCTTGGTACCTAATGTATGAAAGTAGACTTTGTGTTGATCGGTTTTTGCAGAAAGTTCACTGCCTTTTGGTTTGTCATAACTCGAATAGTAGAAGCCACTATTGCTCAACCAGCTAATGCCACTGAATTTTACATCTACCAGAGGAGCTTCGAGGATTTTTTTGCTCTTGGTGTCCATTACAAACACTTTGCGCCAATCACTGCCGCCTTCAGAGATCTGATAAGCCGCTAGGCTGCCGTCTTTGCTAAAGCTCAAGCCAGCAAGTGACGTCGTACCATCTTCGCTAAAGGTATTGGGATCAAGAAATACTTCGCTGTTACCTTGCTGGTCTTTGCGATATAAAACCGATTGGTTTTGTAAACCGTCGTTGCGATAAAAATAAGTATGCTCACCTTCATCAAATGGAGCGCCTACCCGCTCAAAATCCATTAAGGTAGTCAATCTGTCAGCCAGCTTTTGCCGGTATGGTATTTGCGCGAGATAACTTTGCGTGGTCACATTTTGGCGTTTTACCCAATCGGCAGTTTCCGCGCTCATGTCATCTTCTAACCAACGGTAATTGTCCACTACTTCACTGCCAAAATAGCTATCAACAACAAGTTTCTTGGCAGTAGTAGGGTAGGTAATTTGAGATATTGCAGCAGTGTCTTGTTTTGAAGTGGTAACGCTTGAGCTGTCCATTTTTTGACAGCCAGCAATTGTAAGCACTGCAAAGGCAGCAATGAGTTGCTTCATGTTAGGCTTCCGTTTATTTAAAAGGAAGCCACTATATATTTTGTGGTGTCTGACTGCAATAGGTCGACAGACTGATCAAGGCTCTTCGTTTTGAATGAAATAGGCTTGGTTCCCTTGGCATAAAATCGCCTGATCAATGCGCTCAAGAGCGAGGGCGTATATGCCATGTCGAAGGGAATAGTGGTGTTTTTGAGCTAAGTCCCACATCTGATCAAATGCATGGTTAATACGCAGCTGTAAACGCTCTTTGACTTGTTGTTCAGTCCAATTATAGGCTTGCCTATTCTGCACCCATTCGAAGTAGCTAACCGTTACTCCGCCGGCATTGGCCAGCACATCTGGCACTATGGTGATATTGCGTTGGCTCATTATCGTCTCCGCTTGGTGAGTGATTGGCCCATTGGCCAGTTCAACAACATAAGGGGCGCGAATAGACTGAGCATTATCTGCAGTGATCACCCCTTCTAACGCCGCGGGAATGAGAATATCAACATCTAATTCCAGTAATTGTGCATTTGATATTCCTTGACTATCAACAGAGTCACAAACTGAGCCATCGCAATACACCCCAGCGAGTAACGCAGTTTTTTGTTTGTATTGATAAACACTGTCAATGTCGAAACCTTGCTGGCGATATATACCGCCTTTTGAATCACTAACCGCGACAATATTGAAGCCTGCATCTTGCAGGTGCTTGGCGCAATGGTAACCGCCATTGCCAAATCCTTGTATAGCGATAGTCGTGTGTTGCGGGTTGAGGTTTTGCTTCTCCGCCAGTTTGATCACGCAAAGGGCTGCGCCGAAACCTGTGGCACTTTCTCGACCGACAATACCACCAAAGGGAAGGGGTTTACCGGTGACGGCGCCCGTTGATTTTTTACCTTTGATGATGTGATATTCGTGCTCCATCCAGCCCATTATTCGGGCATTGGTGTAAACATCAGGTGCCAATATATCTTGTTCAGGTCCAACAAAGTCGGCCAAACTGCGCATATAGCCTCGCGATAAGCGTTCTAACTCCATATTGGATAAGGTTTTAGGATCAAGACATATGCCGCCTTTACCGCCGCCAAAAGGCAAATTTACCGCTGCACACTTAATGGTCATCCACAGGGCTAATGCCATCACTTCATCACTGTTAACTTGTGGGTGAAAGCGCACCCCGCCTTTAGTGGGTCCTAATACATTATTGTATTGGCAGCGATAGCCAGTAAAATAACGGGTTGAGCCGTTGTCCATGCGCACTGGGATATTGACTTGTACAGTAGACATAGGTTTACACAACATATCAAGAGTTTGCCCATCGATGGCAAGACTCTGGCTTATAGAAGTTAGTCGCTTTATAGCGTCAGTAAAAACAGGGTGGCTGTTAGTCATGATATCACTGCTTAAATCGGGTCTTTATTGATAAGAATAGCAGTAAAAGAAAATGTTGTGTGAAAACACAAGTGGCTTAAAGCCATGGCCATAATGACCATTACCATATCTTTGTGTAGGGTCAATTTTGCAATCGTTGCAAGGTTCTTAAACAACCATATTAAGTGTTTGATTTATGTCTTGCATTTGATTATTGACGTCTTGTGAAATATTTTCCGCTAACTCACGAGATTGACTGACTTCACTGTTAACACTTTGCATGGCGTCAGCAAATTCGGCAAAGTGATTGCGTTGTTGATTGATTTGACCAAGGGTATCTTCGGCAACATTGGCCGATGTAATGGCTTTATCAACAACATTTTTAGCATTGTCTTTTAACACTTCGGCAATCGATTTTTGCTGCGCTGAAGCATTTTCAATGCCAAAGATATTGTTGGTGAGGGCTTCACTGGCCTGATTAAGCTGCTCTAAGCGTTTACTCACTTGGCCGAGTGAATCTTGGGTTTTTCCTGCCAATTGTCTTACTTCATCAGCGACCACACTAAAACCGCGACCATGACTTCCAGCTCTTGCCGCTTCTATGGCAGCATTAAGTGCCAATAAATTAGTTTGATCTGCTATTGCGCTCATCACATCGACAATAGAGCCCACACTTTTAACCGATTGGGTAAGGGATATTATGGCTTGTTTACCTTCATTAGCCGCTTCATTAGTTAACTCACTAGCAGTCAAAACTTCATTGACCTTTTCTTGGCTTAGGTTCATGGCTTGTTGGGTCGATTTGGCGTTATCAACAACTTGTTGTGACAAGGTGTTCACATTGTCAGTGACATTGGTGAGAGCCTTCATTATGTCATCGGCCACTTTGAGGTGCTGATGGGTGGAGCTCGATGAATTCAGTATGTTTTTAACTTGTTGCTCCATAGTTTGCATAGCGTTTGACACTAAGTTAAGTTGTGTAGCCTTGTCTTCATTTTGTTGTGCAATGTTATTCACCAGTTGGTTAAAACTCGATGAAATTTCACCCAATTCAGTGTGCTCAGCAATGCCGCGGATATTTTCGACTTTACCTTCTTGTACCAGCTGTACAAAGCTGTCTCTGAGCTTGCGCAATGGTTTTAAGATCACCGAGCGCATTAGCCAATAATTAGTTGACAAGAACACAATCAAAAATAACAATAGTCCTACCACTACCCAGATAATTTTCTGGCTGAGCTCTTCCTGTTGCTGTTTAATGGCTTGCTCACCAGATAAAATGATCTGCTCTAAATCGCCAACTTGCTCAGACAACATAGTTAAGCCTTGCTCATTTTGACTAAACAAATTGATGGTTCGAGTCAATTCAGCTTGATAACGATTGCTCAATGAATTGAGTTCACTGAGGGCTTCTTCACTGAGATCTTCAGGATCTTCTTCTTCACCAAAAAAATCATCTTCATCAATTTCCGATTGCTCGAAAATTTCTAGCAAAGGCATGTTGAGTAAAACATCTGTGTTAGCTTTAATAGCAACAATTGCAGTGTCGATGGTTTTATTAGCTGAAGATCGACCAGAAAAAAATTTTTCGCGAGCGTGCACAATGTCATTTAACGAGGAGGCGATCAGGTTGGTTTGTAGCAGATAATTGCTGCGTTGAGATAGAGATAAGGCTGAGCTTTGCTGTGCATATTGTGCTAGAGATTGAGTGACTGCATTCATACTCTGCTCAGCGTTGGTCAGTAGTGCCATAGGATCACCACTTAGCTTTCCCATAGCGCGATATTTAGTATCTATTTCCTCTAATAACGTATTGGACGCCGTGGCTATTTGTTGGCTTAAACTGGTCGATTCAATTTGTTTAGTATTGTCGGCCATTTCAGTCAGCTGTTGTTGTGCGATGTTCAATAAACTTGCATCGCCTGTGGTTAAATACGAAGCTATGGTGCGATAAAATTTAACTGTAGTGAGTGATTTTAAAGTCTGGTAATTGTTGTACTGCTCACGGCTTTGAATAATTGACGAACCCACTTGGTACATAGCAATTAAAAAGATCACCGCGAACAATGTGATAGCAACAACAGATATTCGGGAAAAACTAGAAACGCGCACAGTCAATTCCTTAGTTTGTGTTTAAAATTGTACGATAGTACAGCTTGATTTGAAGCGATAATATAAAACAAATATTACAGAGTTATGATAGTGGTGATATCCCATTTTTTGGCATTACTCATTAAAAAATCAAAAAGGTTTACTCATGATTGAAAGCATAATTAACACCATCAACAACTTTTTGTGGGGTCAAGGGCAAATACTGATCTATTTGTTGTTGTTTGCTGGCTGTTGGTTTTCAGTCAAGCTTAGGTGTATCCAATGGCGGCATTTTAGGTATATGTTTAGTGTGATGAAAGGCAGTTCGAAAGCA
>JBELHO010000089.1:0-7586 GCA_042091375.1 Thalassotalea sp.
CAGCTGGTTTAGGATTACATCTCGTTTATAACCTCGTTACTCAAATTCTTAATGGCAGTATCAAACTAGAAAATAGCGATAACATAGGCATTTATTTTATTGTCGAATTCCCCATGAGAAATAAAACCCAAACTTATCATTTGTTATAAAAACTAGCATACAACAGAGGAAATCATTAGGCTTAGTTAGCAAGATTGAACTAAGGTG
Organism: Thalassotalea sp.; assembly: GCA_042091375.1. Lineage (GTDB taxonomy): Bacteria > Pseudomonadota > Gammaproteobacteria > Enterobacterales > Alteromonadaceae > JBELHO01. The sequence goes on from JBELHO010000089.1 coordinate 208, forward strand.
TTAAATCAATGTAACAAATTTAAATACATAGTCATTATGAAAACTTGTTTACTCATGTGATAGCCCCTATAATTCATGATCGAATATAACAAAAAACTAATTTTAATTGACCTAAAAGGCTTAAATACGAATGCAAACGCCTGTGATTTTAATCGTCGAAGATGAAGACGTAACTCGGTTAAATCTTGTCAGCTTATTTGAAGCAGAGGGCTATAAAGTGCTCGAAGCAGTTGGCGGTGAAGAAATGCACGAGCGTATTTCAAACAATGACGATATTAACCTAGTTATTATGGACATTAACCTACCGGGTAAAAATGGCTTGATCCTCGCAAGAGAGATCAGACAAGGGCGCGACATTGGTTTGATCTTTTTAACAGGTCGAGACAATGACGTAGATCGCATCCTAGGTTTAGAAATTGGCGCCGATGACTATGTTACTAAACCATTTAACCCTAGAGAACTAACAATACGTGCTCGTAATTTACTGACTCGTACAAACACTAATGGCGATGAGGATGAATCTGATAGTTCAGGCTTATTGTCTTTCAATGGTTGGGAGCTTGATGAAAACAGCCGTTGTTTAACGTCGCCTGAAGGGGATGTCAAACGTCTACCTAAAGGTGAATACCGAGCGCTGCGTTTAATGCTCGACTCTCCAGGAAAAATATTCACTCGAGAACAACTTATAAAGCATATGACAGGCCGTGAATTGCGTGCTAATGACCGAACTGTTGATGTAACGATACGCCGTATTCGCAAACATTTTGAAAGTGAAGACAATACGCCAGAACTGATCAGTACAATTCACGGTGAAGGGTATCGCTTTATAGGAAAGATTGACTAATAATTTTATTGAAAATTAAATTAGTGATTGTTTTCTATTACCAGATTAAGGGCTTTAAGCCCTTTTTCTATTTCTGAGGGTAATTCATCCAACCATCTTGATAATTGCTCTAAATCTGCCGACTCAGCGTTATCTTCCATGTATTTTGCTCGTTGTTGAACAGCGCGAAGCGCAACTGAACCTGCGGCACCTTTTAGTTTATGTGCAACTGATTTGTATTCGCTAAATATTTTGCCATCGAGTGCACTGTTAAGTTCTGCAATATATGTAGGCCATAACTTCTCAAACAGCTGCACGCCTCGTGCGAAAGGTGCGACCCCCATCGATTCGAAAAAGTCTGTAATCGTCTCACTATCCAGGATAGCTTGATCCACATCACTCATAGCATAATTGGTCGCTAAAGAGCTAGAAGCTTGTTCGGTGGCTGCTTTAGTTGAATGAGGAAATAACCGAGCAAGCACATTATCGAGCTTGCGCGTATTAATTGGTTTAGCTAGTGAGCCTTGCATTTTAACACCCGCAAGATCTTCTTCCGCCCTTCTAACATTAGCGGTGAGTGCCACCAGTGGTAACCCATCAAATTCTTTTCTAGCTCTAACAATACGTGCTATTTGATCACCGTTAATATCCGGCAACTGCATATCAAGCAAGACAATATCAAGGTCATCTTCTGTCTCGATAAAAGATAACGCATCTTCACCCGTTTCTGCCCAAATAACATCATGACCTCTTTGCTCTAGCAGGTTCGTGGCTATCTCAGCATTAAGCGGCACATCTTCTACTAGTAAAATATTGAGAGGACGCCCATCGTAAACTTGCTGCAATGGTTGCTCGGTTAATACCAATGGGATGTCAATATTGAAGGTACTTCCTTTGCCTACTTCACTGGCCACATTTATATCACCATCCATCGCTAAAATTAATGCACGCGATACCGCCAGCCCAATACCCGAACCCAGTGCATTGCCACCTGATATATCAGGTACTTTGTAGTAAAGATCAAAAATACGGCTCAATTCGTTTTCAGGTATACCGATACCTGTGTCGGTGATATTGATCGATAAGTATGATGAATTCCCGCGATATTCACGTTTACAACTCAGAGTCACTTTCCCATGAGATGTAAATTTAACCGCATTATTAATCAAGTTCCATAACACTTGTCTTAAACGCGTAGGATCAATTTCAACATGTATATCAAATACACCTGATTGGGATACTTTAAATTCTAACTCTTTTTGCTGAGCAATTAGCCCACCAAAATTAAAAATATCATTCAGAAAATCAGCGAGATTTATACTTTCACATGCAATGTCTAACTGCTCTCGATCGACTTTGTCTAAATCAATAATATCATTGAATATATTACCTAAAGTCTCCGCACTTGAAAAAACCGTATTACTCCAACTACGCTGCTCTTGAGATAGCTCTGTATCTAATAACATACGAGTAAGCCCCACGATCCCATTTAAAGGTGTGCGTAACTCATGGCTCAACGTAGCAATAAATTTCCCTTTATCTTTATAGGCCGTTTCTAAGTCTTGCTCTGCTTGTTTTCGCGAGGTGATATCTCGACCAAAACCGAGCAGACCTATGTACTCACGGTTTGCATTAAAAAAGGGCACTTTGCGCATTTCAAACCAACGTAACTCATCAGCCACTAAGCAACTTACGTCAAGCGTAATTGAAACATGGTTTTTTTGAACATCGCTATCTGTCTTCAGCACTGAGGGCAATGAATTCTCACCAAATATGTCTTCTGCATTTTTACCGATTAGTTCATTTGAATGGAAGCCGGTTACCTGCTCAAACATACGGTTACAACCCGCGAATAAACCTGAATTATCGCGGTAGTAAAATAGATCAGGCGATGAATCAACAATTGAGCGTAATAATACTTCTTGTGCATCGAGCTCTTGCTGAGTCCGTTTTCGCTCAGCAATTTCTCGTCGCAATTCCTCTATTGCTCTTCGCTTAGCTTGAAAGGCTAATTTTCTATCATCTATTTCATTATTTAGGCGACGAATATTTTCTTTGAGACTTTGGTTGAGTAGATTTTCTTGTTGGGTCGCACTTTCAATATAATTATTTGATGCGTTAAGTTGTTGATTAATATCCAGCAAAGATGAAATAAAGACGGGGGCGAGCACGACTACAAATAGCATCATGCCAATAAGGTCGAGCCAAGGTATATGACCTAAAGCAACGTAGTAATAAGTGAAAAAGCACCCTAAGGATATAAGCTGAACGAATAGGAATAGAATGACACCAGCCTTTAGTGAACCAAATCTAGCCACTAGTCGATTTAGAGCAACAACCCAGAAACTAGATGGTGTATGTTTCATTATTTTAGCTATAGTCCTAGTTCGCTTAAGTTATCAATTAACTATAACTTATTTGTTACTTTTAGGGTATTTGCAACCTTAGATAAGGTACAAACTTGAAATTCAGCGCCCGGAATTTTAACAACACCTGAACGCGCAAGCATCGAGGGATCTTGTGTCATCACAACATTTACTTGCTGTCCACCAAGCGTATCGTTACCAGTGGCACGTATTGCACCGGTTTTACACATCATTTCGTTTAACTTGTAAAAATTATTGCGAGCAAAAACGTGTGCGGAGATAACGCGAGGTTGTTTGGTTTGTAGCTGTGTCGCATATTTCCAACTAGGAAACTCAACCGAAATATTTTCACTATTTATTTTTATTCGATCACCGTGAGTAAAATAGTGACTAGTGAAATTGCGAATACCTTGTCGGTTTTGTTCTTTTTTAATATCGATGACCCATAGACCGCCCGAACCAATTACGTCTAAATCAGTTGCTTTAGCACCTTGTAGGATCACCACTGCGGTTTTTTCATCTAGTCCTAACAAATGATTATTATCATTGTATAACGCGGCTTGGATCGATCTGAGTTGATGCCCGCGTTTCGACATTTTAGTATCAATGATGACATTAGGTAAAAAAGGTAAAATATCTGAATTAACAACCGTTAGTTCACGCTCACTTTCAAGCGCAATACAGTCTGCTCCCAAGTTACAGGCTTCATTACCAGCAACAAATGTTATCGGTTCAACAGGATTAAGTTCACTCACCTTACCGGTTAATATACTTAATGGCTGTTGAGTAGATGTTAAGGCATTGACGCTGCCGCCTTGCACAGCAACTAATAACTCATTTCTAGCAAACATCTCTGACATTTTATTTAACAACGCACTTTTAGTGCCCGTAGGCGTGTAAAAGGCATGATAGCTCAAAAGTTTACTATCCCCTGCAATATAAACAGCATCCATTTTTTTGATCGTATCAACCAAGGGGTCTGATTTATTACACTCTTTCGTTTGTTGTTGAAATAAATCGGGGTAAATAACGCGACGACGAAAACTTGCCAGACGTTTAATTTGAAAATCTTCTAGACTGTCACAAGCAGAGTCTTTGTATTGCTTTGCCGTAATAGCGGTTTGCATTGCCGCATCTACAGGTAACCATGTCGCATCGAAGCCCAACTTTCCAAACAGATCCAAATAGTAATCAACTCTGGCATAAGGGTCGCGATTTGTACCTGTCACAACCGCTATTCGAGGTTTGCGTTTTGAACCTGATATTTCACGACTTAAATCGTACAACTTTTTATAGGCAAGCATGGCTTCTGCATTGGAATTATCTGCCAAGTTAACAACCGTTTTAAGGCGAGTGTTACGGCCTTTTATTTGCTTTTGCTCAAGTAAATCAAAGAGGTTGCGTTTTTCAAATTCATACAGACTTTGCCAAATATCACGGCCATTTAATTGGGCTCCCTGAACAGTAATATTCACTGTGCGAAGTGCACGTACAAATTGTCTTTCATTAAGCGGTTTATTCTCAAATTTTGGTTTAACTTTTTTTAATAATTCGAGCATTTGCTGCTGCAATTCTAGTTGTTCGGTCCAAGCATATTCCATAGCCCTAACAAGTGCTTCGTCAGTAATATCAAAAATAATGGACTGCCTAGCATCAGTTGAGAAAGCATTTTTGCCCTTTTGTGTGCAGTACTTTTGATTATCGCTTGCACACACAATTAAATCATCAGACAACACCATCAAAGTACTGGCAACAGCTTGATGTAAGGTGACGGTAACAAGCACTGATAACAAAACAAAGACGCTAAAAAGTGATTTGATGCCAGTATGAAAAAGGCTTTGACATGACATTTTGAAATGACAGATTGAATTAACGCACATAGCTAACACCGTTTATTATTTTAATTCGAATAACATAGCCACCGAATTAATATTATTTCGGTAAAACGTAAGCACAAAAGTGCATAATGATTTGAATTTTACCCAGTATCGCTCCCAGTAACAAGTAGTGACAAAATTTATTCCAAGATGCCTGAAGCCACTTCTGTTAAAAAAACAATAACCATAAAGGTGGCACTTAAATTGCTTGTGCTACTGAGATTATTATTTGCGTCAAAGTTTTGATTTGGAGTTTTTATGGAACTTGTTTCTTTGTTAATTTTAGTTTTAGTTGTTGTTGCCGCGGTGATTGCTTCTAAGTACACGCATTCAGGTAACCCTTATCCTTTTACTCAAAAAAAGGCGTTGTTTACCCAAGTAGAGACTGCTTTTTTAAACTTATTAGAAACCGCAGTTGGAAGTGAATATAAAATAGTTAGCCGAGTAAGGTTGGTTGACATACTCGATTTTCAACCCGGCATTGATGAAAAATCACGTCGCAGCGCGCTGATCAAGGCTCAACATAAGCAACTTGATTTTGTGCTACTCGACAAATCAAGTTTAAAAATTGTGGCTGCCATTGACCTAGTCAATAACGCCAGTAAAAACGGACATAAAGCGAGTAAAGATTGGTTTGTAAATGGTTCTTTGGAATCGGCAGGCATCCCTTTAATTCGTATGAAAGTTAAATCCGGTTATAAGGCAGCAGAAGTGAGACAAGCTATCCTATTTAAACTAGGTAAACCTTTGACTAATTCAAAATCAATGAGTAAGGGAACGAAAAGCACAACACCAGTTCTTTCAGCTTCACAAATTAAATCACAATCTACCGTACTTGCCCAAGTGTGATAAAAGAGTGTTAATGAGTTCCCTCTCACGGCGGAACTCATTTTGTTTGTCTTCTCGCCATCAACCTAGCTATAATTCGTGCTTGTTAATTAGTTAGCTTTAAAAATAGGCAGATTCAGCATGACAATTGGTATTATCGGCGCAATGGAGCCCGAAGTTGCAATTTTAAAACAGGCAATTGAACACACTCAAATCACCCAGCGCGGCAGTTTCACTTTTTACAAAGGGCAGTTAGCTGGCCAAACAGTTGTGTTAGTGCAATCAGGTATTGGTAAAGTCGCCTCAGCCCTGGCAACAACACTGATGATAGAACTTTTTTCACCAGATTGTATTATTAATACGGGCTCTGCAGGTGGTTTTGAACAAAGCTTAAATGTAGGCGATGTTGTTATATCTAGTGAAGTTCGTCATCACGATGTCGATGTCACTGCATTTGGTTACGAATTTGGTCAAGTCCCACAAATGCCCGCTGCGTTTGTTGCTCATAAAACATTGGTTGAGAGTGCTGAAAAAGCGATTGCTGGTATGTCAGACACGATTAAAACCATGGTTGGACAAATTTGTACGGGTGACTCATTTATGTGTGACCCTGTGCGTATAGAGAAAACCCGTGAACAGTTTCCAAATATGTTGGCTGTAGAAATGGAAGGTGCTGCCATTGCACAAGTGTGTTTCCAACTCAACACGCCATTTGTGGTGATACGCTCGCTTTCTGATATTGCTGGCAAAGAATCGCCTGAGTCTTTTGAATCCTACCTTGTAAAAGCATCGGAAAACTCGTCTCAAATGGTTACCGCGCTGTTACACAATTTGAAACAGGCCTCATTCTAGGTGGGATTTGAGCTTGCTTTTCTATCTGTTAGCGCTTGGAGTACTTTGCTACTAGCGCTACTTGCCTCGTGTATTACCCTGCCTGCTAGTTATCACCCTATTCCTCTTTTTCAGTTATTAATCGGTAAAATGGCCGACAGAGTAAATAGTGACAAAACAACCGTGACATATACGGCAGGCGCATCGCTGTTGCTTTCATTTTTGCTGACAACATGTATTTTAATTAGTGTTGGCTTATTGCTTAACCTAGCCTACTTTCCAAAAGCGTTTGAAATTTTTATTCTCTTTTTATTTATTGATAATCCCTACACCAATCGCAGTCGTAAACGGGTTGTCTTATTGTTAAAGCAACAACAACGCCCTGCTGCAAAAGAGTTATTGAGTCCTTACATTCGCAGAGATACCCAGCATTTATCAGAAACGGGAATCATAAAAGCACTGATCGAAAACCAATGCCTTAATTACGTAAGAAGTTTTGTATTACCTTTATTATTTTTTTATTTGTTTGGTTTTATGGTTAGTTTTGCTTATTGTTTACTCGCGCTGTGTGCCCGTGTTTATTCCAAGCAAAGTGTTCCAGATAACACCTTTAGCACTGCCACCAATCGCATATGTTCGGTTATCGAATACTTA
>JBELHO010000090.1:0-7450 GCA_042091375.1 Thalassotalea sp.
CACTTGTATGGGTTTATTGATGAATATCCATTGCGAAAAACACTTGCCGAGAAGTTGTGCAATGTTGAAGCAATCACTCAAATAGGCAAAAACATTTTGGTTGCACCAGGAAGTCAAAACAGGCAAAACCAAATCAGCTATCAGGGTCAATTATGGTTTAAAACGCATACCTGTGATTATGCCGATGGTGTAGCTTACAAACCAACACTAGAAACTACCAACCTTGAGTTATTAGATTTAGCGGTACCTCAACTTTATCTTTCTATACTTAAACAAACTTTGTATTAATCCGATCGGTACGATGAGCGTATTAAAAACATCAGTTAAGTCAAATATTACCAGCTAATTGATTCCAATTTGTACTATATACAATAAAGTACATGTTTTATGTGCATTTACATACGCTTAATCTAGACATTACAGTCGATTCTAAAGTATAAATACAAGACTATACGCTTGGTGCATTACTCCATTTTTTTTATAAACCGAGTGCTAGCAATTAATATTGCTTTTACCTTTGATACTTCGTAGGGATAAAAGCTAAAGGAATAAATTATGTCATTGATGTGGATACCTCTGTTATCCCTGTTAGGCAGTCTGTTTGCAGCAACGTCTAACAAACTTCCTCGTACTTATGCTGCAATTGCCATTGCCGCATTTCCACTGTTCGCGCTCGCGATTGTGTTTTCTTATTCTGGCAGTGTATTTGATGGACAAGTGATCCGCGAATCGTATCAGTGGATCCCACTATTGGGCATTGATATTAGTTTTCGCCTTGATGGTTTAGCTATTTTATTTTGCTTTATGATATTGGGTATCGGGCTGCTGATTATTTTATATGCCCGCTATTACTTAAGTCAAAAAGACAATATGGCACGCTTCTACGCTTTCCTGATGCTCTTTATGATGGCGATGTTAGGTATTGTGTTATCAAATAACGTGATACAGATGTGGATTTTTTGGGAGCTTACTAGCGTCAGTTCATTTTTATTGATTAGCTTTTGGTGGCATAGTAAGGCCGCGAGGCAAGGCGCGCGTATGGCATTGATTATCACAGGTGGGGGCGGTCTGGCTCTACTTGCTGGTCTTGTTCTAATAGGTCAAATAGTCGGTAGTTATAACCTAGATGATATTTTAAAAAGTGGGCAGTTACTTACGCAGCATAATCTGTACCCTGTGATACTCGGTCTTGTTTTATTAGGGGCATTCACTAAATCAGCTCAATTTCCTTTTCACTTTTGGTTACCGCATGCAATGGCTGCGCCGACACCCGTTAGTGCCTATCTCCATTCAGCTACCATGGTTAAAGCGGGAATTTTTCTATTAGCGCGGTTCCATCCAGCCCTTGCCGGAACAGAGTTATGGTTTAGCATTGTCACCATCGTTGGCTTAGCGACACTTTTAGTGGGGGCTTATGTCGCGTTATTCAAACATGATTTAAAGGGGCTGCTTGCCTATTCGACTATTTCGCATTTGGGCTTAATTACGTTACTTTTGGGCCTAGATACTCAGCTTGCTACTGTTGCAGCGATATTCCATATTATCAACCACGCTATATTTAAGGCGTCATTATTTATGGCAACCGGTATTATTGACCATGAAACGGGTTCTCGTGATATGCGTAAACTCAATGGGTTATGGAAATTTATGCCATACACCGCGACTTTGGCGATGATAGCAGCCGCTTCAATGGCGGGTGTGCCATTACTCAATGGCTTCTTATCAAAAGAAATGTTTTTTGCCGAAACGCTTCATCAGCATGTGTTAGGTTCAATGTCTTGGTTGATCCCTGTGCTTGCTACATTGGCAGGAGCATTGTCGGTTGCCTATTCAATCAGGTTTATTCACGATGTGTTCTTTAATGGCGAACCCATTGGTATAACCAAAGAAATACACGAACCTCCGCGTTATATGCGAGTGCCTATAGAGGTCCTTGTGGCGCTGTGTGTTTTTGTAGGTATGTTCCCTCATTTTGCTGTTGATACGGTGTTAGCAAGTGCATCGCGAGCCGTGTTGGGTAGTACAGAATTACCACAATATAGTTTAGCAATTTGGCATGGTCTTAATTTGCCTTTGTTAATGAGCTTTTTGGCTGTCAGTATTGGTCTTTTACTCTATTGGCAACGCAAACACTTATTTCAATTTAATGCATCTTTGCCGGTAATTGATTCCCGAAGGGTATTTTTAAAATCTATTAAACGCCTTGTGAGTGCGTCTGAATTGTTGATGGCTCGTTTAGAAACAGGCTCTTTGCAGCGTTATGTCGGGTGGTTATTGGTTACTGTTTTACTGTTCGCTGCGGTACCGCTTTTTGATATGTTAAAACTTGCCGGTGATCAACCCCTGCAACCAATTGATCCCCATAATATAATTGGGGCAGGTTTGCTTATTATTGGCGCATTAGCAACGGTTATTTGGCACAGAGTAAGATTTGTATCGCTATTAATGATTTCCATCGTTGGTTTAATGGTATCGGTTGCATTTACACGCTTTTCTGCGCCTGATTTAGCATTGACACAATTGACTGTTGAAGTTGTGACGGTAGTACTTTTGATGTTGGCACTGTTCTTTTTACCACACCGCACGCCTAGAGAGTCGTCTTCATTGCGCTTAGTACGTGATGTGGGTATTGCATCTGCTATCGGTGTGATTATAGGCTCAATATGCTATGCCATTTTAACCCGTCCGCTTAATTCCATTTCTGAGTTTTTTATTGCGAATTCTAAAACAGGGGGTGGGGGAACCAATGTCGTGAATGTTATTTTGGTCGACTTCCGTGGCTTTGATACCTTAGGTGAAATTATTGTATTGGGTATTGCAGCGTTAGGTATCTTTAAGTTACTGATTAATTTGCCACTATTTATGCCAGCCACCGATGGTGAGGGCAGACCTTGGGCGATTGAACGTCATCCGATGTTGCTCGCCACTATCTCTCAAGCATTACTGCCGCTTGCCATTATGGTGAGTGTGTATATCTTCCTGCGTGGTCACAACTTACCGGGTGGGGGGTTTATTGCTGGTCTCGTTACCTCAATAGCCTTTATTTTACAGTATATGGCGCATGGTTCGGATTGGATATATCAGCGTTTAGATATCAATTATCGAAAAATAATTGCCTCGGGCATCGCGATTGCATTCGTAACGGGTGTTGGAAGCTGGCTTTTTGAACGTCCATTTTTAACATCGTGGTTTGCATATTTTGATATCCCAGGTATTGGTAAAATTGAACTAGCCAGTGCCATGGCGTTTGATCTTGGGGTTTATATAACAGTGGTTGGGGCAACATTAATGATTTTAGCAAGCTTGGGTAAATTAACTGCCGCAGGTCATGCTAAGGGGGCGAAATAGTGGAAGTGTTATATGCTGTATGCGTTGGAGTACTTATCTCCTGCGGCGTTTTTTTAATTTTACGCGGACGTACTTTTCCAGTTGTTTTGGGCCTGACAATGTTGTCTTATGGCGTGAACTTATTTTTGTTTGCATCAGGTCGTATTCATATTAATAAAGCAGTGGTACTAGGGACATCATCAAATTATGCCGATCCTTTACCACAGGCTTTTGTTCTCACCGCAATTGTAATTGGTTTCGCTATGACCGCATTTTGTGTCATTCTTGCGATCCGTGCACGTGCTGATTTAGGCCATGACCACGTTCATGCCCGCTTTTCCAAAATCAAAGCTAAGGAGTAATTAAGTGCAGCATTTTATTTCTTTGCCTATTTTGGTACCCATGCTAACGGGTATTCTCCTGCTGTTACCACCTTGTGGGAAAAATTTACTGGCACGTCGGGTTGTGTCAGTGATCATGTCTTTTGCCACCCTTGCGGTAAGTGTGTATTTGCTTAATGTGAGCTTATCAGGTCAGATAAATGTTTATGCTATAGGCAACTGGCAAGCACCCTTTGGTATTGTGTTAGTCGCCGATATTATGTCATCAATGTTAGTTACCTTAACGTCATTACTGGTGGTGGTGTGTGTCATTTATTCGTTAAATGGCGACGATGAAGACGGTAGCTTTTTTCACCCACTCATCCACTTTTTATTATTAGGTGTGAATGGTGCATTCTTAACCGGTGATTTGTTCAACTTATTTGTGTTTTTCGAAGTACTGCTGATAGCCTCTTATGCGTTATTAATGCATAGCTCTGATAAACATAAAACTCAATCAGCGTTGCATTATGTTGTTTTAAATCTTGTGGGTTCGAGTATTTTCCTTATCGCATTAGGAATTTTGTATGGCGTGCTGGGTACTTTAAATATTGCAGATATGTCTCTTAAAGCAGCTGCACTTTCAGGTGATGACAGAGCGTTACTCAATATTGGTGGCATGCTTTTACTTGTTGTATTTGGCTTAAAAGCCGCTGTTATACCGCTTCAGTTTTGGTTGCCAGCAACGTATTCTTCTGCGCTTCCTGTAGTTGCTGCCATGTTTGCAATTATGACAAAAGTGGGTATTTACTCAATGATCCGTGTTTATCCCACCATTTTTGCTGAACCGGGAAATGGCATGACTCACATTGCTCAATCCTGGTTGTGGCCTGCTGCACTCATTACCTTGGTCATAGGAACCATTGGTGTGATTGCCAGTAAAGACTTACGTATGGTTACCGCAAATTTAGTGATTGTATCAATTGGTACGTTAGTCGCTGCCGTATCGTTTAATACACCTGGTGCAACAGCTCTTGCATTGTATTACCTTGTGCATTCCACCTTGGTAACGGCTGGATTATTTTTACTGGCTGATATTATCGGCAAGCAAAGGGGCAAGGTTGGCGTACGCTTGGTTCCTGCAAGGCCAATTACACAGCCAATATTATTGGGTACGAGCTTTATTGTTTTAGTTCTGGCTGTGGTTGGGATGCCGCCTTTTTCAGGCTTTATAAGTAAAGTATGGATTTTAAAAGAGTCATTGAATAGTGCTAATGCACAATGGTTTTGGCCGGTATATCTGATCTGTTCGTTATTTGTTTTAATGGCATTAACGCGTTCAGGTTCTCAGTTATTTTGGCGTCATAATGGGCAAAACCAATCTGATGTAAAGGCCAATAAATACCAAGTGTTAGCGGTGATGGTCTTACTGTTAAGCTCACCTCTTTTGAGCTTTTTCGCCGGGCCAATCAGCGAAGTCACAACCTTAGCTGCTGAACAAGCATTTAATACTCAAGCACTGCAAGGTGCTGTATTGGGAGGAAAGTAAAATGCGTGTTGAATCACATTTAAAGTTATTTCCAACGCCTTTTCGCAGCGTGTTACTGTTTAGTGTTTGGTTGCTATTAAATAATAGTATTTCTTTGGGTCACATCGTGCTTGGTGCGTTTTTAGCGACAGTTATACCATTGATTATATTACCCTTTAGAGAGCCGCAACCGCTTATTCTCAAAAAGGGGTTGGCTATTAAACAAGTGTTTATTGTATTGTTTGATATTATTTCAGCCAATATTCATGTCGCTTTTTTGATACTCGGTCCGATTAAATCGTTGCGCCCAGCATTTGTCAAAGTGCCGCTTGATTTAACACATGATTTGCCTATTACAATATTAGCAAGTACGGTGTCGCTGACACCGGGTACGGTGAGTGCTGAGGTGTATCCTTTCCCTGAGACACTTGCTGAAGGTGAAGTTGTACAACAGCGCTATTTATTAATTCACGTGCTTGACTTAGAGAATGAGCAAGCGCTAATTGATACAATAAAATCGCGATACGAGGCACCGCTTAAGGAGATTTTTCAATGTTAAGTACTGTTATATTAATTGTCTCAGCCATGATTGGTGTTTCTTTACTGCTCAATCTATGGCGTTTATTAATGGGGCCGACCTTGCCTGATCGCATTTTAGCATTGGATACCATGTACATTAACTCCATTGCCTTGATTGTTTTATATGGTATTAAAGTGTCTTCTGGCCTTTATTTTGAAGCTGCTCTACTGATTGCAATGTTGGGCTTTGTTAGTACGGTAGCTGTGTGCAAGTTCTTGTTGCGCGGCGATATTATAGAGTAATTTATTATGGCTGAAATTTTTGTTTCTATTCTATTATTAATTGGTGGCACCTTTATCTTGATAGGTTCGATAGGTTTAAACCGAATGCCTGATTTTTTTATGAGGCTGCATGGGCCCACTAAAGCGACAACAATGGGTATGGCGGGTATTTTAATAGCCTCGATTATTTACTTTAGCGCGATTATCGAACTGCCGAGTGCAAAAGAGTTATTAATTTCTATCTTTTTACTTATTACTGCCCCCATTAGCGGTTATATGTTAATTAAGACAGCAATACACCACAGACTAAAAGCATATAAGGGCACCAAAGGTGTAGACAATATAGAAGAGGATTAGTGATAGCAGCCTTTTTTATTAAAGGCTTTTCAGCTTATTTTATGTCAGTTGTGAATAATTGCTAAATCGTTACCGCAGCTTCAAATATCAAATTTAATAATCTATCCTACTCTTGCAAGCATGCGATTGATTTTATTTAAATAAAAGGATTGATGCGACTGATAGTAATTGGATAATTGCTCATAGCATGATACTGCCTTATAATGACTTCAGATAAAAATAACTAATGTATTTTTCATCAGATTGTTATGTCGAGAAGATTACCTCCCCTTAATTCATTGAAAGTTTTTGAAGCTGCAGCGCGTAATTTAAGCTTTACCAGAGCGGCTGATGAGCTATTTGTGACACAAGCTGCAGTCAGTCACCAAATAAAAATTCTTGAAGAACATTTAGGCCTAAAGCTATTTCTTAGGCGTAATCGTTCGCTATTGCTTACCGAAGAAGGGCAAGCTTACTTTGCCGATATAAAAGAAATATTTACCCAACTTGTTGAAGCGACAGAACGCTTGCTCGCGCGGGGTGCGAAAGGATCAGTAGCGGTGAGTCTTACGCCTAGTTTTGCGATCCAATGGCTGGTTCCCAGACTGCAAGCATTTAATGAATTGCACCCAGAAATTGATATTCGAATTAAAGCGCAAGATCTCGATGAAAACTCGTTAACCGACGATGTTGATGTGGCCATTTATTATGGTAGAGGAAACTACAGTGGCGTGCAAAGCCATAAGCTTCACACCGAGTACTTAGTGCCACTGTGCAGCCCAATGTTATTAAATAGCACTAACCCTTTATTAGATATCAAAGATATGCAATATCACACCCTATTGCATGATATGACGCGTAAGCCATGGAAAAGCTGGTTCAAAACGGCTGGTGTAGTTAATAGTCGTGTTAATCAAGGGCCAATATTTAGCCACTCATCTATGGTGTTACAAGCTGCAATACACGGACAAGGCATTGCGCTCGTTAATAGCGTGCTTGCCCAGCCTGAAATCGACTCGGGTCGATTGGTTGTGCCTTTTAACCATCACCTTGAGAGTAAAAATGCTTTTTATCTGGTGTTGCGTGAATCTCAAGTTGAACTTGGCAAAATCGTGGCCTTTAAAGAATGGATGCTCAG
>JBELHO010000091.1:0-7437 GCA_042091375.1 Thalassotalea sp.
GCTGTTAAACCTAAGGTAAATTCTCGTCTTGTGACCATGTTTAATTCTCTACTTTGGTACGGGTACGATACGCTTTTAAAAAGCAGGTAAAGCAAAAACGGATAAGTTGATTACCCGTTTTCATTTTCTCTATCTGTTAATATCAAGCAATGTTATTTGCAATGTTAATTACTGCGAGGTAACTCTTTGAGCAATCCACTCATTCAACAGACGACCACTTACCAGTTTAAAGTTTTGTGCTGCTTTGGGCATAACATTATGCCCATCTTGCACTACCAATAACCCTTCAGGTAGGTCGACCCCTAAATATTGACTGGTTACCGCCAAGCCATCGGTTTCAGAGGCGCCATCAATCATTTCAGGCCAGTTAGCTGCAACTTCAAATACCCCTAAATACTGGTATTGTTCATCGGTGGCATAGACAGCATATCGATTGTTACCTTGGCTCGACACCACCAAATATGGCTTTCCTAGATAGTGATAGAGACTCATACCTTCAATATCAGCAGCAATGTCATCATTGAGGCCAGCAATAAATTTATCTTTACTATGACTGCCTATCTCTTTTAACCATACGCCTTTAGCTTCTTCACCATAAAAAAGTCGCTGCCTTTGATCATCACTAACACAACCTTCAGGTTGACTGGCAACCATCCATTCAAGTGTTTTTTCTGCCTTAATGCTAGCGCCATTTAGCTGTAAATCGTAGCGTTGAAAACGACCATCAGTATCATTGACCCAAGCTGTAATTTGTTCTTTATACTTACTTAAACAAAAGCCGTAAGGGTCTGCTAAATTGGTTTTTATATCGCTAATATGTGTTGGTAAGCCAGTGGTCTTATTAATGGTAAATATACTGATACTTTTGCCGGTGCGATTGCTTGCTGCGGCAATGTCAACAAGTCTACCATTGACCATGACATTATAGCGAATATCGACGTTGTTAATGCGGCCAACCGCTAAACTTTTCACTAACTTGCCAGATAGATCATATACGTTTAGGCCATATTTTTTGTCCGTTGTATAAACTAAACTCGCTTCAGGTTTGTGTTGATTGACCCAGATTTCAGGATCATCTGCGGCATCACCAAAACTAAATACTGATTCAGTTTGAGCATAAGGTAAAAAACCTGCCACTGACGCTACTTCAGAGCTGATTTTCTTCTCTATTTTTTCAATAGACAGGCTATATAATGCTTGGCTTTCTTCGTCGTAGAAATATGTCTGCAAGCGATTATTGATCCATGTTATTTGAATGGTTTTCGGCGCTACATTATTTGCAAGTTTGACTGGCGTTAATTGTTCAGTTGCTTGCTGCCAAAGCCACAGTGCATTTTTACTGGGCGAAACAATAACCACATCACCCTGCTCTGTAGTATCAACATATTCAACCTCCAAACCTTTTTCCAATTGAATCAGTTGGCGAGTGCGTTCATGCTCAGGATTTTTGGAATATCGCCATACACCAATATTTTCTTCGGTGATATAAAGTGACTCATCAAGATCAGCTACCGCACAAGCCTTAATATTTGGGCCAACAGGAAACTGGGTAATATCGGCTAATTGCCACGCTTGTTGTTGAGCTTGAAAAACGTTTTGATGGACAACCTGACCTGAATCAGTAACCGTAAACAATTCAATACCATGTGTTCCAGCACTTAGACATAAGGCATCAATTGCGCTGTCTTTTGGCTTAAACCGATGTTTGATGTCTAACGACTTTGCTTTATGATCAACTTCAATTAATAATAATTCACCGCTATTAGCATCTAGAGTAGCGATGACACCTTTATGCCGCGTGTAAGGTAAGCGCCTATAATCTAAGTGCTCTGCTGAACTTTCAAGCTGAGCAATAACGGCAAACTCACTATTGAGTAGCATAATACCTTGCGACTCACTTATCGCGACTTGATGATCATTACCATCAATCGCCGCTGGCACCAATTTTAAAAACTGTACATCTATTGGCGTCACGACGTGTTTCATATTAGCGTAGCCAAAAAATGGCAATAAAACACTGAACGAACTCACTAGCCAAAAATAATTAAATTTCATATTCATTACGTTATTTTCAATTATTGATTATAACGGTAAGGCACCCAAGTCGTTGCCTTACCTCGATTATTTATTACAAAGAATTAATGGTAAAACCTAGTTCAAATGAGGCACCATATTCTTCATATTGATAGTTGTACGTGCTATTACCATGATAAATATATAACGGCTCGTCAGTTATATTGATAGCATTAAAGTACACTTGCATGGTGTCGCTGAAATAATATTTTGCTGAGAAGTCAACTTGGGTATGTGTGTCTTCATAAACAGATGTATCATTGTCAACAAACTGAAAGCTTTCACTTTTGTATGAAGTACTTAAACGGGCACTGAATTTATTATTTTCAAAACCAAACATTAGATTAGCTAGAGTGTCAGCTTGATTCGGTAAATCATCATCGGTATCAACAAACGTGCCATTAGCACTAATAAATAGTCCAGAAGCAAAGTTTTTTGTCCAGGCTAATTCAAGCCCCTTTAATGACGCATCCCCACCATTAATGGGTTGCATTACTTCTTCAAAGCCATCCCACTGACCATTGTCTTGTACTTCAGCAACGACGACATAATTAGAGATATCTTTAAAAAATAAGCCCGCCGACATAACTCCAATATTACCCGGGTAATATTCAATTGAAAAATCTATGTTGTCTGATTCAAAAGTGTCTAAATGGGGGTTACCTACTTCAGCTTTGCGTTCGGTCTCAATAACACCATCATCCTCAGTTACTTCACTTTCAATTAACTGATAAGCCGCTGAATCTCCGAAAGTTGGTCGCGCAATAGTTTGAGTATAGGCAAAGCGTGCAAGAAGTTTCTCTGACGCTTGATATTTAACATTTAAACTTGGTAATAAGTGATCATAATCCTTGCTCACTTGCCAAGGAATAATGTTGACGCTTTCCTCATCATTCACCTCATCTTCAATAAGTTCAACCCGGTTACCTGTGGTTTCAAATCGAGTATCTTCATAGCGAAAACCAGCAATTATTCGCCATTTATCAATATCAAGTGTGATCATTGCGTACGCGGATGTAACATCTTCTTCGCTGAAGTAAGAGCTCCCTTTAGAATCGATCAAGGTATCAAGTTCATTTATTTCAAACTGATTAAGGTTACTTTGAACATAATTAGCTAAAGTACTTTGATTAAGGCCAGGGCCAAAGTTACCAAGCTGATAACTAGGGGAAGCTATTTCAAATTGTGCTGCCGTTTCGTCATTAAAACCACCATCATAAATAGTTGCATCGACGGTATTAGCTTTTTCACGTGACTGATGCTTGAAACCAAACTTAAAAGTCGCGTTATTGTTATACCAAACAAAATCACGACTAAAATCGAGCTTGACACTCAACTCCTCATCCTCGGCAAGGTTATTTTCATAAGTAATCTCATCCATGTCAAAATTAGACAGTTGATGAGCCGCAGCACTTTGCATTAAGCTTGGCACCGAGCCTGTTGATTGATAGCCAAGTAAAAAGTCTTCACCCGCAAAAGTAACGTCAATTCGATTTGGCTCTGCTTCCTTAGCTTTTGAATAGCCAATATCATACTCAACTAACCAGTGGTTAAACTGGTTTTCACCGCCTAATACCATAGATAAAATATCTTGCTCTTCGTAACGATCTTTCGTGTCTCGTTCCATTTCAGCATCAATAAATTGTGCACCCGTGTTAGTGTAAGAGCTGGTATCTAAGGCACCGTCAGCAAGTTTGTATTGATTACGAGTACGAAATTCATCATCAGAAAATTTACTATATAGGGTGCGTAAGTAGTATTTATCTGTCAGTGAAGTATGTAAATCAAAGTTTAAGGCGATACCCAAACGTTCTCGTGTGATAGCATAATGACGTTGCTCAATTTCTTCGGCACCAAACGCTTCTGTATCCTCGCCTGTCACGGCATCTTCGTATTCAAACTCAGCCCAGCCGCCATCAGTTTCCATATTATGCGAGCCAAATTTGCGTTCAAACCAAGAAATTGCGGTAGCAACACCAAGTTTTGAACCACCCGAAAGATAAAAAACATCGGTGAAGCTGCCTGAGACTTTTGGGCTGAATTCTTCCATCAATTCATTATAAGACCCTTGAATTGTTGCACTATAGCTTTGCCCTTGTCGATCAAAAGCACTCAAACTTTTAACCTCTACTGAGCCACCAATTGTATTAGCATCCATATCTGGCGTGACCGTTTTACTCACCTCTAAGCTTTGAATAAGCTCAGAAGGGATAACGTCCATAGCCACACTTCGCACGCCACCTTCTGGTGATGGGACATTGACACCATTGATGGTGACATTATTTAAATTTGGGTCTATGCCACGAATAGCAACAAAACGTCCTTCACCTTGATCACGCTGAATTGACATACCTGGCAGACGTTGCAAGGCTTCTGCTGCGTTTTGATCCGGTGACTGACCAATAGTATCGGCACTGACAACTGACATCAAATTATCAGCATTGCGCTGGCGATTAATGGCGCCAGCCTGACTGGCACGTTGACCGTAAACGATAATATTTTCAATCGCACTATAGTCAGCGCCAATAATAAAGTTTTGCTGTACTGTACCGTCTGCGCCAATAGTAATGCGTTTAGACACTTTATCGGCACCTAAATAATTTATTTCCAGTGTATATGTACCTTGTGGCACATTACTAAAGCGAAACGAACCATCTCGTGTAGTAACGGTTGTTAAAGCTAATTCGATAATACGCACTTGAGCGCCTTCAAAATATACTGAATTTGAGGCATCGGTCACTCGGCCAGAAAAATTTGCATCAGCTGCTAACGCAACATTATTTAATAAGGCAGTACCGCAAGCAATCGCTAGTGCAGAGTATTTAAACTGCTTCCACGTAGTTAATTTAGTCATTATCTTATCTCATAGTCTTGAAGTTACGACCACTTTTAGGTCGTGGGTTTAATGAACAAGGAGACGTTAACCAAGTAAAATGACAAAAATATTTCACTCACTTCAACTAAACGCAATTTTGAAATAAATCTGACTAGAATATGACTATTTATTTGCGCTGATGAGCTAATTGAACCTTGCTTTAATTAAGGTTGTTTGTTGTTTATTGTTCATCTGGTGCAATTTTATCGATGTGAAGTAAAAAAATTGTAACTCTGGTGAGCTAAAATGACCCTTTCACTGATAAGCATAAATTTTTATGCTTATTTGCATTGATTGATTTGATAGTAACTTTTATGAACTTTGCTTTTTTACCCTTTCACAAACCCTTGTTTGTGACTTTATTAATAACTATTACTAGTGTTTGCTTTGGCGCAATGTCCTTTGGTCAATTAAAACCTTCTTCTGAATTAGACTTATTTGATATGGCAGGTGAAGGAGGCATTACCTTAATGACACTAATATGGATATTTTTTACACTGATGAGTCGACCATCAGGTCGGGTCACTAATCTACTCTTTATCGGCTTACTATTTACGCACGTATCGGTATTACTCGACTTTCTCGATGAATTTTTCATCTATCCCGAGCAGCACTGGATAACCGCGATTGAAGCATTACCCGCCCCCTTAGGTATGATATTAATGAGTATCGCTTTGTATCAATGGCACAAAGAACAAACCACTATTAATCATCAACTTAGTCGCACAGAGCGCTTTTATCGTGAACACAGTTTGGTTGATTTCACTACGGGGCTATACAGTGCTGAATATATGAAGAAACAACTAAAAATTGAAATTAATTATGTAAAAAATCAACAGACATTTTTCTCATTAATGATGTTCGATCTGCGTCACTTCGCCCAATTTAATCAAGATTATGGCTATCAGCATGGTGACCTGTTACTCAGAGAAGTTGCCCAGTTGATTCAGATGAATATACGCGATGGTGATATTGCCTGTCGTTATGCTAGCGATCGTTTTATTGTATTAATGCCTAATACTAACAAGAATACTGCCGAGGAAATTGAACAGCAAACAAAACATGCGATTGAGCATCTTGCCTTCAAATATGGTCAAACAAGTGATGCTATTTATCCTAAAGTTATTAGTTGTAACCATCAATATCGAGGTTGGCATCGTTATGAAGAGGTACTTGACGATATCAACGGCCATTTAAGCCTAACCAAGCAAATAGTTCAGCACCGAAGTAGTGCCTAATGTCTTTTTTTGAACAACACGAAAAAAAGCTAACAATATCCCTTTGGCTGATATTATTGGTTGATATGGCCAAAAAAAATAATATTGCACCAGATAAAATACTCAAAGGCAGTAAGTTATTTTTAAATGATTTATCAAATCCCAAATTAGCGGTTTCTCATCAACAATTTTCTCAAATAATTCACAACATCAATAAATATTTACCTCATGGAAATAGTGCTTTTTTACTGGGTAGTCGGCTTTATCCAAGTCATTTAGAATACGTTGGTCAGGCAATTTTTCACGCTCAAAATTTAAGTGATATCATTGTCACGATAAGGCATTTTCATTATCAAATTTTTCCTTTTTTATTTATGCGCAGTGAAAGTACCGAACAACATCAATATTGCCTATTTAATCAAGCCATCAGTAGAGAAAATATTAACCATTATCAATTTATTTGCGAGCTATTCACCAGTTTATTAATCTCGATTGCCAAACAAAAACAACTTCCTCTTAGCCGTTTAAGTATAAGGTTTCCTTACCCAGCACCTCGACACATCGAGCAATATCATAGTTATTTACCCTGTAAGTTTGAATTTTCGCCAAGTAGTAACAATTTTGCCAGCTTAGCTATTCAGCAAGCCTATCATTTGCCTCTACAAATAAAGTTTGATAAAGGTTTATTATCGTATCCGCTAGCACATGGCAACCCTACTTTGATTGCACACTACCAAAAAAAAGCACCCTCAACAACGGTCAATATAGGTTTCATACAATATGTCATGCAACAAATGGTCAAACGCCTACAAAAAAAACAGGAAATTAATGCTCAGTGGCTAGCAGAGCAATTAACTATTAGTCAGGCCACTCTTAAAAGAAAGCTCAGCCAGCATAATGTCACATATCAACAATTATTTGACATGGTCAGACAACAACAAGCGGTATTCTTATTAACTGAACAGCATTTTAATAACGAAGAAATTGCCCGCGACCTTAACTTTTCAGATATCACTAATTTTCGCCGTTCGTTTAAACGCTGGACCGGATTCACACCACAAGCTCTAAAAAAAGTATTCTAAAGCAGACAGCTAATTGGCGCTAAGTGATTTACTAGAAATAGGTCAGATGATTGTTCGATAAGGCTCGTATGCTAAATAGAAAAAAGCCCCAACATTGCTGTCGAAGCTTTGCGATAAGAATATGTGAGTTAACACATAAGTTAACTCTTTTCTTATCTATAGATTTTAATAGCTCTATTATAGAACAACT
>JBELHO010000092.1:0-4330 GCA_042091375.1 Thalassotalea sp.
AAAATGACAATAAAATGACAAAAAGCAAGTAAAGCGTCAAATTTTTGTTGATAAATCAGCACAGCTAGCTAATATTAATCATCATAATAATAATAACGGTAAGTTGCTTATGCATGGGCAAAAACATATTCTTGTGGTAGACAATGATGCGCAACGGCGTCATCAAATAGAAACGGTATTGGCTTTTGTTGGCGAGCAATATGTCGGGATCAGTGAGGCTCAATCAGCTGAGTATTTATCGAATAATGCCGCTGTATTAATGGTGATATTGTGTGGTGATATGTCGCCCCATTTACAAGATGTTATTCGCAGTCACCCAAAGTATCCTTTCGTTTATCACGATGTTGTTGATCAGCTTGCCGTTCAAGGCTTAGCTAATATTGTTGGCGAACTCACCACACCGTTGAATTACGCCCAATTAACTGAATTGATTCACCATAGCCATCACTATCACAACAATTTGCCGGCTAAACAACACATTAATCACCCAGAAACCCTCTTTCGCTCTTTGGTGGGGATCAGCGATGCAATGCAGCAAGTGCGATTTTTGATCGAGCAAGTGGCTACTACCCAAGCCAATGTATTGATTTTAGGTGAGTCAGGTACCGGTAAAGAAGTGGTTGCTCGCAATATTCACAACTTGTCAGATCGCAGTAAAGGGCCCTTTGTACCAGTGAACTGTGGTGCTATTCCCCCCGATCTTTTAGAAAGTGAATTGTTTGGTCATGAAAAAGGTGCGTTTACAGGGGCGATATCTACCCGCAAAGGTCGATTTGAACTCGCCGAAGGCGGTACCTTATTTCTCGATGAAATTGGCGACATGCCACAACCTATGCAGGTAAAACTGTTGCGGGTTTTGCAAGAGCGTACCTTTGAACGCATTGGTGGGGCAAAAAGTATTAAAGCCAATGTGCGCATTGTCGCGGCGACCCATCAGAATTTGGAAGCCATGATCAAAGATAATAGTTTTCGAGAAGATCTGTATTATCGCTTAAATGTATTTCCTATTGAAACCCCTTCATTGCGTGAACGAAAAGAGGATATTCCATTATTGTTGCAAGAGTTGATCACTCGCATTGAGCATGAACAAGGACACACAGTGCGCTTTACCGAACAAGCTATTCTGTCTTTGCAGGAGCATCCTTGGTCGGGTAACGTGCGCGAGCTATCAAACTTAATTGAACGAATGATCATTATGTACGGTGAACAAGTGGTTAATGTCAGTGAATTACCATTAAAATATCGCCATATTGATGTTGAAGAATACCAACCAGAATACCCTGAAGAGTTGCAAGAGCGCGAAGCTATCAATGAACTTTTTTCTGGTTTTAATCACGAACAAGAGCAGCAATTAATTGCCGAACAACAACATGCTGCTGAGTTTTCATCAGCTGCCAATAGCTTAGATGTTTTACCGGCAGACGGATTGAATTTAAAACAGTTTCTAGCCGATCTTGAAGTATCGCTGATCAACCAATCGCTGCAAAGAAACGATTGGGTGGTAGCCCGCTCTGCTGATTCACTAGGTATGAGACGAACCACACTGGTTGAAAAAATGCGAAAATACAATTTACAAAAAAGCTAGTTTAGATCTGCCTTATACTGCTTGTATGTGCTCCAGCCAATAGTGAGTCAATATATTGACTCACTTAAAGTTTATTTAAAAACAACTTAACTCACTGAAAATATTAATTAAATTGATTGGCATAATTCATGCTTTATCAAAGTTGATATTATCAGCAGAGTATAAAAGTTATGACGCATGTTCAATCTAATGTTTCAGTCCATTCAATTAAAGATAGCTTGTATCATCAAGTGGCTTTTTCGTTTGATGAACAATCCTATGACAATACTCAACCGCAACGGGAAGGTTATGTCGGCGAGCTGTCATTGTTGCGTCAGCAATCTCAGCAACTAGAGCAAATTATTGATGCCATGCCAACGGGTATGATCATTTTAGACGGCGATGGTATCGTTATTAAAATTAATAGTATCGCCAGTCAATTTCTCGACGAACCCATACTCGGTCAACCTTGGTTTGATGTTATTCGCCGTTCGTTTAAACCCAGAGCAGATGATTGGCACGAAGTGTCACTCAACGATGGGCGTCGAGTTAAGTTAGAAATTACCGCTTTAGGTGCACAGCCGGGGCAGTTAATTATGATCACTGACTTAACTGAAACTCGATTACTGCAAGATAAGTTGGGGCAATTACAACGGTTGTCATCATTGGGGCAAATGGTGTCGAAACTGGCTCACCAAATTCGAACGCCATTGTCTGCGGCGATGTTGTATGGCGCAAACTTAAAAAACAAAAAGTTGCAGGTTACAGAGCGCGATAATTTTCAACAAAAACTAATGTCTCGATTAATTGACTTAGAGCAACAAGTCAATGACATGTTGTTATTCGCAAAAAGTGGCACACAACAAGTTGTTGAACCGTTAGCCATCAATGACATTATTAACGATTCAGTCGAAGCCCTGGCACCGATAATAGACAAGGCTGAGGCTCAGATAAATATTTCTATTTGTCAGGAAAATTGTCAGGTGTTGGGCAACCGCTCGGCACTTAATGGCGCGGTACAAAATTTGATCGATAACAGTTTGCAAGTCACTGATAGTAAAGCTGTGATAGATGTTTCCTGTTACTGCCAAGGCGTATTTGCTTACATCAGCGTTAAAGACAATGGTGAAGGTATTAGTGCTGAGCTGTCAGAAAAAATATTTGAACCCTTTTATACCTCAAGAGCACAAGGCACAGGTTTGGGATTAGCGGTGGTTAAATCGGTTGCTAATGCCCACCAAGGAGAAGTGTACTTGTTGAGTAAACCCGGTCAAGGCGCACATTTTTGTATCAAATTACCTTTGTTAGCAGAAAGTGTAGCGCTTAAAAAGGAGTGTGAAGATGAGTAAAAATAAAATTTTAGTGGTAGAAGACGATGCCGGTTTACGAGAGGCATTGGTCGATACCATTTTGTTAGCAGGTTATGATTGTGTTGAAGCTGATTCTGGAGAATCGGCTTTGTTGTTGTTGCAAAAGCATCAGATTGATCTCATTGTTAGTGATGTGCAAATGGGTGGTATGTCGGGTTTATCGTTATTAACTAGCGTTAAAAACGATAAACCTAAATTGCCTTTTTTGTTGATGACTGCCTACGGCACTATTGATGATGCTGTGCAAGCAATGAAAGAGGGCGCTTGTAATTATATTGCTAAACCTTTTGCCCCTGAAGTTTTGGTCAATATGGTTAATCAATACATCCCCTTAAAAACAAAACAAAAATTTGATCCTATTGCTGAGGACAGTAGCAGTAAGGCCTTACTGGTCTTAGCTAAAAAAGTGGCGAGCACTGATGCTTCGGTGATGATTTTAGGTCCTAGTGGCTCAGGCAAAGAAGTATTGGCGCAATACGTACATCACTATTCAGCGCGTTCAGAAAGTCCTTTTATTGCCATAAACTGTGCAGCAATACCAGAAAATATGTTAGAAGCGACTTTATTTGGTTATGAAAAAGGAGCTTTTACTGGGGCTATTCAAGCCTGTCCTGGTAAATTTGAACAAGCGCAAGGCGGCACTATTTTGTTAGACGAAATAACTGAAATGGATTTGGGCTTGCAAGCAAAAATTTTGCGAGTGTTGCAAGAGCGCGAAGTGGAGCGTTTAGCTGGACGCAAAACCATTAAGCTAGATGTTCGGGTCATTGCGACCAGCAACCGCGACTTAAGAGAAGCGGTGCGCGATGGCGTATTTCGTGAAGACTTATACTACCGCTTAAACGTTTTCCCGCTTACTTGGCTGCCTCTTGCTGAGCGTCGCGATGATATTATGCCCTTAACCCAACACTTACTTGAACGTATTTGCCAGAAAGATGGTGAACATATACCGGAAATTAGTGCTGCTGCGCGCAGTAAACTGGTGGCTTATCACTGGCCAGGCAATGTTCGTGAGCTCGACAACGTGGTACAAAGAGCATTGATATTGCACAGCAATAATACCATAGAAGCAACCGATTTATTGATAGAAAACTTTGAACCGCCGCGCGTAGAAGACTGCGCTGCTAACGGTGAAGCAGCTGAATATTTGGTTAGTGAAGACAAGTTAGGCAATGAACTAAAACTGCAAGAGCATCAAATTATTTTAGATACCTTGCACGCTTGTCAAGGCAGCAGAAAGGCAGTGGCTGAACGTTTGGGCATAAGCCCGAGAACCTTGCGATATAAAATTGCCCGTATGCGTGATAACGGTATTGAAATACCAGCCTGAACTAGTGTGTTGGCAATGTGAGTTAGCATTGCCAACAACTAACTACTGAATTTATTCTGTGTTTAC
>JBELHO010000092.1:4430-7430 GCA_042091375.1 Thalassotalea sp.
AAAAATAGCAAAAATGACAATAAGTCAGTGGAGACTTTAAGTGGCAGATAACAATACAGCATTAGTAAGTTCAGAAAGCGGTTCTGATCTAGTTGCCAATGACAATATCGATTCAGTGGTTGATGAACAAAAATCTGGTTTTGCCTCTGCCCTTGGTAATGTGGATGTATTAAGGCAATTAACTTTAGTGTTAGCCCTAGGGATTTGTTTAGCTATTGCCGTGTTTGTGATGATGTGGGCAAATCAGTCTGACTACCGTTATTTAACTAAGTTACCTACTGAACAGCTGATTAAAACCATGGATTTCCTCGATGCCAATGGTGTCACTGATTACAAACAAGCCAATAATACCATTTCAGTACCCACTGAGCGCTACCAAGAAATAAAAATGATGTTGGCGCGTGAGGGGCTATCTGACGAACCCGAAACGGGCAGTGAAATTATTATGCAGGATATGGGCTTTGGCGTCAGCCAACGCCTAGAGAGTGAACGTTTAAAACACTCGCGCGAACAACAGTTAGCTCGCACTATTGAAGAATTACAAACCGTATCTCGGGCTCGAGTATTACTGGCCATTCCGCGCGATAATGTGTTCGCTAAACGCGAAAAGAATCCATCGGCAACTGTGGTGTTAACCTTGCGCAAAGGTCGTTTATTATCAGAAGAAGAAGTTGATTCTGTGGTCGATATTGTCGCTTCTGCAGTACAACAATTAGAGCCTAGCCGGGTCACAGTGACTGACCAAAACGGTCGATTATTAAATTCTGGATCGCAAGATTCCATTTCTTCTCGCTCGCGCAAGGAGTTTGAAATAGAACAAAAGCGCGAAGGCGAATACATGAATAAAATCGACAGTATTCTCATTCCTGTTGTCGGTTTAGGTAACTACACTGCGCAAGTTGATGTTACCATGGACTTTACCAACACCGAAGAAACACAGCGTCGGTACAATTCAGACTTACCTGCACTGCGCAGTGAAATGAATGTTGAAGACAGTACCATAGGTGGCGCATTAGGCGGTATTCCCGGAGCCTTAACTAACCAACCGCCACTTGACTCAAACATACCTGAAAATGCCACTGCTGGCAGTCAACAAAACACCGCTATGCCCAGTCGCAAGCACTTAGAGTCAACTAAAAATTATGAGCTAGATGAAGCGATAAGTTATACTAAACAGCAAACTGGAGTGATCCGCCGGATCAGTGTTTCAGTTGCTTTGGATTATCTAACATCTATGTCGGCCGATGGCCAACCGCAACAAAGCCCACGATCAGTGCAAGAATTAGCTAACATTCGCAGGTTGTTACAAGGCAGTATTGGCTTTGATTTACAACGCGGTGATGCGTTAGAGGTTGTTACTTTGCCTTTTTCTCGCATGGCAGAAGAGGCACCTGTTGTAGTGCCTTGGTATGAACAACCATCGGTGTTTAAATGGGCTAAATTAGCTGGCGCTGTGTTGATTATTGCAGTACTGATATTGTCTGTGGTTAGACCTATGTTGAAGCGTTTAATATACCCAGATCAAACACCTGCTGACTACGGTGAAAAATCACTGGATAGTCATATAGATTTAGGTGATGAAACCATGGATATGTTAACATCAGATTTTGATGCTGGTGCGGTCGGCTTTGCCTCTGACGGCAGTTTACAACTACCCGACTTGCATCGCGATGAAGACGTATTAAAAGCAGTACGGGCTTTAGTGGCTAACGAGCCTGAATTGTCATCGCAAGCAGTGAAAAGTTGGTTAAGTGAAGATGAGTGATAGTATATTATGAGCGACGAAACCCAAGAATTAGCACCAGCACCCATAGGATTTGATACCGATAAATTAGAAGGCAGTGAAAAAGCAGCCATTTTATTATTGAGTTTATCGGAAGAAGACGCCGCACAAATTCTCAAGCATTTAGAGCCTAAACAAGTCCAGCAAGTGGGCATGGTGATGGCTGCCATGGAAGATTTTACCCAAGAAAAAATTACCGCTGTGCACAAGCTGTTTATTAAAGAAATTCAAAATTTTAGTACCATTGGCTTTCAAAGTGAAGAATTTGTGCGCAAGGCGTTAACTGCGGCATTAGGTGAAGATAAAGCGGGCAATTTAATTGATCAAATTGTCATGGGTAGCGGCGCAAAAGGCTTAGACTCGTTAAAATGGATGGATTCTAAGCAAGTGGCCAATATCATTCGCAATGAGCATCCACAAATTCAAACCATTGTTATGTCTTATTTAGAGCCTGAGCAATCGGCAGAAATTATGAGCCAATTTGCCGAGAAAACTCGACTCGACTTAATGATGCGTATTGCCAATCTCGAAGAAGTACAACCGGCGGCACTGCAAGAGCTCAATGAAATAATGGAAAAACAATTTGCCGGTCAAGCTGGCGCGCAAGCAGCGAAAATGGGTGGCTTAAAAGCGGCTGCTGATATTATGAACTATTTAGATACCAATGTTGAAGGTATATTAATGGATTCAATTCGCGAGCACGATGAAGAAATGAGTCAGCAAATTCAAGATTTAATGTTTGTTTTTGAAAACCTTGCCGATGTAGATGACCGCGGTATTCAGGCTATTTTACGAGAAGTCCAACAAGACGCATTAATGAAGGCGATTAAAGGTGCTGATGAGGTACTCAAAGATAAAATTATGTCTAATATGTCAAAACGCGCGGCTGAAATGATGGCAGATGATCTTGAGGCGATGGGACCGGTGCGGATCAGTGAAGTTGAAGCGGCACAAAAAGAAATATTATCGATAGCGAGACGCTTGTCTGATGCCGGTGAAATTATGTTAGGTGGTGCTGGTGGCGGCGACGAGTTCTTATAGTGATCAGTCATTAGTCACTAGTAATTAGCCACTAGTAATTAGTCATTAATAATTGGTTTTGAGCCATAAGCCATTAGTCATTTTTGTCGTGTGATATGTCAGGTCAAATATCAGGACATACATTAGATTGTATATTAGGTAAATAGCTCCACTATGAAAAATTTTAACGCCATCAA
>JBELHO010000093.1:0-7257 GCA_042091375.1 Thalassotalea sp.
GTGAAATCCTGACTAGTTTCACCCGATACCTGTGATATGTCATTTACCTTAACCTCTTTTCCCGTAAAGGTAAAAGTTGGTTTGAGTGATTTTACAGGTACATGTTCAGGCACATTTGCCTTGAAAATATTACCCTCTAAATCAAACTCGAGATCTGTTTCGAGCTCAGGATTGCGCTCAATCAAAAGTGAAAAACTTTTTAATACTGGAGCGATTGGTGGAGTTGGTTTGACAGCAGCTAGCTTGGTCGGAGAGCCAGAACCATCGCAAGCAATAAGGGTAAGAAAAACAATCAATAAAAAAGAATTCTTAATTATGTAAATTTTCATAAAACTGAATGCCTACTAAATTAACTAAAAATCATAGCTAGTTATGAATCAACTAATTCCATTTCATACACTTGACTTAAACGATTATACTTCACACATGCATGCTTAATATTATTAATGAAAAGCCTACGTGATTTAGTACAGGATATGTACTGGGCTTTCATACCATATCTTTCAATATAATCTTGCAACTTTTTATCAATTTGACGTTTTTGCTCTGGAGTAGCTAGTGAATAAAACATCTGATATTGCTCAGACCAATCCTCAGTCTTAACCTCATTTGCCACACCGAGCCAAGCCATGCCCAATACAGTGGACTGTTGCAGGTGTTGCCCTTTTAAAAACATCATGGCAATAGTATATTGCGCACCTTTTAATCCTAATTCTGCTGGTTGTTTTAACAGTTCAAACGCTTGTTTAAACTCAGCCCGTTGATAACTTTTGATGCCATTAGCTTCATCTAACTGTAATTGAATAGGTGGCCTGACACTGTATTTGCCTGAAGATTGACAACCAAATAATGCAACACTAAAAATAAATAGACTTATCAAGCGTAAATGTTTCATGTAGAGGCTTCCCCATAAAGTTTATAATCGATTAACGTAAAAATTATTTATCTAAACTGTAATAGAAAACCCAATAAAAAAAACGCTTTATTTACATATTGTTAACAAAATATTACATTATAAGCATAAAATAAAGCCAAAAAGAGCTGAAAACTGATCAAGATACACTAGCTAATTGTAAATTTTATTCGCATTTTGCAAATAGTTTTGTAAAAAGCATTAAATTAATCACATTTATTCATGTCATTGTTAATCTACTGCGCAAAATATTCCTGAGTATTTCTCGCAATAATTCCTTATAAACATTGCTCTTAGGTGCATTTATATGGTCAATAGTCTTTCGTGTATCTACAGTATCAATCTTGGCGCTAAAATTGCCCTATTAGGTTGGATTAACAAGCTTTATAAAGCGCACTTATTATTTAAAAAGGATCTAACCATGAATAAATTTGTTAACGTTTTAGCAGCCGGACTTTTTTCATTGGTCACGTCTGCAAATGCTACTTTAATAGGAACGAGTTCCGGAGAGCTCTGGGATCACGATGTGAGTTCAAATACCCCAAACTTTATTGGCTTTACGGGTGTCATGTTTGATATTGCTTTAGATCCCGTAACCAATTTTTTATATGGTATCAAGGGTAATGGTTATTTGTACTTGATCGATCAAACTAATGGCAATACAACACAAATAGGTGACACCGATAAATTTATTAATGGTCTAACCTTTGATCAAAACGGGGTTTTATTTGCTAGCGGAGACAACAATTTATATACAATCAATGTCAGTTCAGCAGTTGCCACCTTGATGGGAAGCGATGGTTATCAATCATCAGGAGATATAGCCTTTGACGACAGCGGTTCACTGTACCTTTCTTCCATGGGCACTAGCTCAGACAGCTTGTGGTTGTTAGATCCCAATACAGGTTTAGGTACACTTTTAGGTTCAACCGGTTACAACAATGTCTATGGTTTAAATTACGCCAATAATATTTTATATGGTTTCACTGAATCGGGATATACAATTTCGTTGAGTACAGTTGATGGCTCAGGCACATTTTTAAACAACAACGATCTTTTTACCTATGGTGCCGATGGCGTTGGTGGTGTGATCAATGTGAACGAGCCAACAGGTATAATACTGCTTGCAATACTCATATTGAGTTTAGGCTGTTTTATTAGACTGAAACAAAAAAGATGTAAAGTGTCAGTTAGTGCAATATCACATAAACAAACGGAGTTATTCTCCAATGGATTGATAACTTATACACTGATGGCAAAGATTTAATTTATAGTGACAATACTAACTTTTAGGCAAAATCCAAGTCTGTAAACCCTATATAAAGCACAATCTCTATTTAGGGTTTCTTTCATATTGAGATTATTGAATTTGTTTCCTTTTTTACCCAGTTAATAGCAATCACAGCTCTACTGGTATTGACTAAAGAAAAATTTCATTTAACCTAAGCCGTAAATTTCAGCTCAACATACAATTCACTTTGCGCCAATACACTACCCTTAACTACACCATTGATGCTAACGCCTTAACTTTGACTTCAACACAAGGCCATGCCATTAATATTCGTCCTAAAACTTGCCAATTGCTGATTGTGTTGTTAAAGAGCCAAGGCAATGTAGTCAGTAAAGCACAACTATTAGACAAAGTGTGGAGTGATAGTGTAGTGGATGAGCAAGTTGTGTTTCAGTCCATAAAAGAATTGCGAAAAATCTTCAATGATGACAAAGTGATCAAAACACTTCCTAAACAAGGCTATATTTGGCTACCCAATGCAACAGTCATAACCTCTGACGATGAGTCACCCATCAATAATACAAAAAAAACCAATCAGTTTTCTTACTTTACTGTATGTCTTGCATTAATAGCTATAGCGGTAATAACCATAGCGTCAATTGTATTTATAATGAGTCAAGATCAAACCAAGCCAGTTAACCGTGTTAAGTCGTCAGTCAATGGCTCGGTAATAATATTACCCACTGAAAATCTGATCTCAGGTAATGATCACGGTTGGATACGACTGGGCATGATGGATCAGTTAATTCAGCGTTTACCCAGTAATGACAAAGCCGGAGTACTGCAAACAGATGATGTTTTACAAGTGCTAGAGCGCGCAAAAGTGCCATTAAGCCAAGTAGATGTTAACCATATTCCCGATATATTTACCGTATCAGGCGCAGAGTTGATTGTGGCCACTAAACTCTCTGGATCACCATCAGATTATCAATTGAGCTATACTTTGTACCGTCGAAAATCTCAGCAGCGAGGTGTACTGTTTAACAAGGACAGCCAAGCGCTTATTGATGAACTCAGCACGATTGTTGCTCTGCAAATTGGCAACACATTGCCATTAAATTCTGATCAATATTTAACTGATTTTCACGATGAAATGCTTGGAGTTGCTATAGATTTGCGTTTAGAGGGAAATTTTAAACAGGCTATTCCTCTACTCACCAGTATTGTCAACAACAACCCAAACAACTTGACCGCACAACGTTTACTGATAGAAAGCTATTTACAAAACAAAGATCTTCCTCAAATGGCGGAACAACTCGAACGTGCTATCGGCCTTGCTCGACAATTAAGTGCTGCAAATGAATTGATCAGGTTATTGTATTTTAAAGGCATATATTTATACGTAACTAAAAAGCCAGAAGCATCAAAAACGGCTATTACAGAAGGGCTTAATATTGCCAATGCCCACAATGAGTGGTTGTTTAAAGCCTACTTAACGGAATTAAAAGCAACTCTTGCTATGCAAGCAAAGCAATATGATCAGGCCGAGCAACTCTATAAGGAAGCACTTGGTTATCATCGAATACTCAAATGTCCATTAGGAGAAACCCAGTCTTGGATCCTTCTCAGTAAGTTAGCTGAAGTGCAAAACGACCCTCAAAAACAAAAAATTGCCCTAGACAAAGCCTATCACCTTGCCACTCAGCGCAACCTTACCAAGCAAATAATAGAAATAAAAGATCTTAAAAATAAAATATAAATCAATAATTTAAGAAAATTTCAGAAAGCTTCATTCGACTTTATATACACACTTTAGGTAAAAAGTGGTGGTTATTTAAAGGAGAGTGTTATGTTATTTTTCAAAACGCGTTTTAATGCAAGAGCATTTATTGGCGCATCACTGTTTATCGCTTTTATCGTGATGCTGATCACTTCATTTTTATTATTCAGTCAACAACACAGTGTGCTCATTGCAATAATCCATACTCTTATTGGCTTGTTAATGGTGCTCATTGTTATTTGGCATTTAGTTAAAAACAATAAGCCTCTATTGCAATACTTAAACCCTGTTAGAAAACAAGCCGGTAAACTGAGCTTTACCTTTCCTTTAGCATTACTTTTAGTCGGCTATTTGATTGCTACACCTTTTTTAAGGTTATCACCAGCAATGGAAATTTATCAGTTAGGTCAGTCGCTAAAAGCCCCTGATGAAGGTGTCAAAGACAATGAAAGGATCTTTATTGAAAGATCTTTTACGCCTGAAAATGCCAATGGCCAAACCATTACTGTTGAACTGACCAAAGGCGCTTATTTTTTGTGGCCACAATACGCTATCTGGTTAGAAACGCTAGACGGCGAATTTGTTCAACCTCTCTATGTGACCAGTGCTATTGGGACAAATAATTTTACAAACAAAGTCACTAAAAAAGATCCATCACAAGTCTTTACTTCCCATATGATGATAGGCGCCTCAGCCGATCCCGCAAACACCCTAGTTGGTGGTGAAGATCCCCAAAGCAAAGACAGCCGCATGCGACCTGAATCACTGCCTGTGTTTTTACACAAGTTGGGCATGAAAGCAAAAAATGGCTACTTTGTGCCAACAGATGACTCATTGTCAGTGGATGGCTATAGCGGTGCAACTATGACGAATAACTTTATTTACAATGCGAAACTGCCTAGCAGCTTATCAGGTCAGTACATTGTTCGATTCGAAATCAATCACTCTTTTGATTTTAATGAATACTATGCATCGGATCGCTTTCCAGATGATGAAATATATTCAGGCGATGGTTTTAGTGCTCAGCCATCTATCATTTATCAAGCCATGATCGATTTTGATGAACCAGATCAATTACTAAAAATGCAGTTAATTGGTCGAGGACACCACTCTGGACGAGATGGCAAAGTGTATAAAGACGTATCTAACTTAACCACCGCACTGGAATTAATCGATCGAGTCATTGTCAGTGTCAAGCCATTAGATAACTCAACCCAAACATAAACCTAAACATCTAAGACAAAAATAACTAGTCAATGGCCATAAATAACTTGTGTTAGCCATACACTGTTATGGCTAATAGAGAATTATTTGCCTGAACGAATAACTGAGGTGATCACCTATGTGGATCTCAACTACAAAAACATTTTTTATGCTTGTCAATGTGACAGCTTTAATACCACTGAGAAAGGAGTTTTTATGAAAATTTTTAAATCATTGATTTTACCTATGACTTTAGTCAGCATGACGGCAAATGCCATAGTGATCAGGCATGATGTGCCCGACGAAAAGTATCACGCTGAACTATCTGATTTTCCCCCATTGGCAACACTGTATAACATTGGTGCTCACGGCACCCTCATTCACCCAGAATGGGTAGTGACGGCAGCCCATACCATTTTTTGCGCTAACCCAGGTCAAAAAATTAAAATAGGTGATCAAATCGTCTCTGTGGCCAAACGATACAGTCACCCTGAATTTGTGCCTGAAGAAGAGCACGACATTACCTTAATTAAGCTTGATAGGCCTATTACAGATATAGCGCCTGCGAAAATTTACGA
Source organism: Thalassotalea sp. (assembly GCA_042091375.1). Taxonomy (GTDB): domain Bacteria; phylum Pseudomonadota; class Gammaproteobacteria; order Enterobacterales; family Alteromonadaceae; genus JBELHO01. The sequence goes on from JBELHO010000093.1 coordinate 5,706, forward strand.
TGGCAGATCAGAGAAAGGTAAAGTGGTATGGTTTATTGGTGAAGGCGGCACAGGCACAGGAGAAACAGGACAAACCGTTGAAAACAGTCGTAATAATCCAGGTAAATTGAGGAAAGCGCAAAATAAAATTACTCGTGTGACAGAGACAGATATTGTGTTTAAATTTGAAAAAGGAGATAAAGGCGAGCCATTAGAGGGCGTTTCTGGCAATGGTGACAGTGGCGGCCCTGCGTATGTAAAAGATGGAAATAACTATGTATTACTCGGGATCAGTTCTCGTTACGATCCCGGATTCTATGACGTAGGTGATTATGGTATTACTGAGCGTTATACTAGGGTTTCGTCATATAAAGATTGGATAAATCAAATTATTTACGCCGAAGACGATGCTGAACGAGAAAAAATTTCAACTCAAAACCCCTTTATTCCAGACAGTCTTAAAGAGCAACCTATGGATAAGGTTTGTCCTTATGTAGAGGTGAAATAACCCTTTAATAAACAATAAGCCTGATAACCCTATAACCTGTATCTCTAGAGTAATATTTTGCCCTAGAGTTTTCAAACTATTTAAGATAACTAAAAATGACAGCAGCGACTGGCGCGCTGCTGGTGTTATACAAAGCCAACTGTGAGTGTGTTGTTTTGCATAAACTCAGCAATGCCACTTTCTTCGATGTTAATAGTGCCTGTTTCCCTAATCAGCAGGTGTTTTTTCTTATGATTCAACAGCCGACTGGTTCTGATTTCTGCAAAGCACTTTTACCCTTGGCTTTTGCTGAAACTGAGTGGCATGTTGATCATATCAAGATTTATTTTTAACCATACCAACTAAAAACAATTTGCTGAATTAAGGTGAAGCGACAAGCCAAACTTTATTGCCATGTTGTGCATAAACAAGCGCAATTTAAATTGTGGTGTATTTGTATTAGGTACATTTAAAAGTATTAGTTCAGTGAATAAAGTCTTTAGCTGATCACTCCAGAAAACTAACAAATTAACCTTATTTAAATACCCTTTGTTGACATCGCAAGTTTTTATTAAATCAATGTAATAAAAATAATTTTAAACAGACTAACCTTAAGAACTTGATTAATCATTCATTGAATTTTGTTAACACTAACGGATTCAAAATACCCTTGATTGGAGCCACATATGAGCAACCTAGAAATGACTGTACTATTTGCCGCAATTTTTGTTACCTATGCTGTAGCTTTATACTTAGATCATCGCTATAACCTGCGCATTATCGACTGGTGCAATGGTAAAAGTGCAAGCCCTTTTGCCCGTAAAAATGCAAAACAAACAACGCCAGTAAACACACAAAATCAGACAGAACAAATAAAAGTGTTAAAAGAACGCATTCAAGTACTAGAAAAAATAGTCACTGAACCAGCGTATGAACTCGATCAAAAGATCAACGCCCTTAAATGATCGACAACTATCTGCAAATTAACAGCTAGCTTGAGCCATTTACCTTCTGGTTGACAGCTTGATCTCCAGTTTGATGTGTTTATCGATAAAACTGTCTATCGCTGTTAACGCCATAGCGCGA
>JBELHO010000094.1:0-7104 GCA_042091375.1 Thalassotalea sp.
AAGACTAGAGAGTTACATTTTTTCTTGGTTGAACAGCTGTTGCAACACAAAAAACAAGCCAAACAGGCCAAGCAAAAAATATCATTTAACGTCGTTTTTTTGACTGTTTCGGTTTGCCCGTTTGTTTTGCCCGCCGCTTTGCTGCAGGACTTTGTTGCTCTTTTTTACGAGCCAATAACTGATTTTTTTGTTTAGTCGCTTGATAGCGACTTTTCTTGATCACCTCAGTTTTTTCTCCCTCGTATTGAGGCGGTAAACTGCGATCAAATTCATATCCTGGCACAATAATTCGTTCAAACTTGCGGTCAATTAACTGTTCAATGTTGTCCAAGAATTTTTCATCTTTGGGGCTAACCAAGGAGATAGCTGTTCCCGATTTACCTGCTCTACCGGTGCGTCCAATGCGATGCACATAATCCTCAGGTAAAAATGGCAAGTGATAATTGACCACATATGACAAATCATCAATGTCTAAACCGCGAGCAGCAACATCGGTGGCAACCAATACCCTCACTTTTCCTTGAGTAAAGTGCTCTAAGGCTTTATTCCTGCCCCCTTGTGAAATATCACCGTGACACAATGCGGTCGAAATCCCATCGAGTTTCAGGGCTTTAGCTAATACATTAGCACTGTCTTTGGTACCCGCAAACACCATTACCTGACGCCAATTATTAACCCCTATTAATTCAGATAACAACTCGCGTTTGCGTTGCTCACTGACCCAATACACTGCTTGTTTAACTTTGCCTGAGGTGGTGTTTTGTTTTGCTATCTGAATCGTCTTTGGAGTGTTTAATACTGTTTTTGCTAGGGTTTTTACTTTGTTTGAAAAGGTCGCAGAAAACATAAGGGTTTGATGTTGCTGTTTAATTAACCCTAATATTTTTTCAATATCGGTTAGAAAGCCCATATCTAACATGCGATCGGCTTCGTCGAGCACTAGGTGCTTAATATGAGTCAAATCAATATTTCGCAAGCCGATATGCTCTAGTAATCTACCGGGAGTAGCAACAACAATATTGACACCAGCTTTAAGTGCTTTGGTTTGTCCTGCCATACCAACACCACCGTAAATAACGGTGCTGCGAATTGGCAAAAACTCACTGTAAGTCGCTATGTTACTAGCCACTTGCGCGGCAAGTTCTCGTGTTGGCGTTAAAATTAATGCCGTCGTTAACTGAGTAGAGTAACCTAATACAGCCTCTAAAATAGGCAAACTAAAGGCGGCAGTTTTACCTGTACCGGTTTGAGCACTCGCTAAAATATCATTACCGGCTCTAATCACCGGAATGGCGCGTTGTTGTATTGGCGTTAAATTTTTATAGCCACAGCCTTTCACCGCTCTTAACAGCTCATCAGGCAAGCCAATAGCATCGACACTCATTTATACTTCCAAAAATTCTTAAATTGCGATATCGCCATTATAACAGCAATGTGCTTATTGCTTGTCTATTATTTAAAAATAACTGTGGCGCTCAGTATCTTGCACAGAAATAAAAAACATAAAACTACACAATAGCCCTGAGTATTCGGGCTATTTTACTCTGTTAACTTGAGGTCTTTTGCCATACGCCCGACGTAAGCCCTAGTTGTTTATGCTCATCCTCTGAAGGCTGAAAAGTAGGTAACTTACCGGCATTTTTTTGCTGATGGTAATCTTGGGTAATAGCCACCACCACTTTGGTCAATAACAGCAAAGCGATGACGTTAACAATTGTCATTAAGCCGGTAGAAAGATCGGCTAAGGCAATCACTTGCGGCAAACTAGCGGTAGAGCCAAATACTAGCATAGCTAAGAAACCCAATCGTAAAAACCATCGCCCCCAGATGTGATCCATTTTCAAATATTTTAAATTATTATCAGCATAGGCAAAGTTAGCGACGATTGAGGTAAATGCAAACAATAAAATGGCTAAGGTTACAAAATCACTACCCCAGGAGCCAACTTGATAAGCCATGGCCTGTTGGGTCAGTTGAATACCTTGTATGTCACTGCCAGTGTTTTTAAACAGTAAAATGACAAAAGCTGTACAAGAGCAAATAACAATAGTATCAAAAAATACTGCCAGCATTTGCAGATAACCTTGTGAGGCAGGATGCGAAGGATAAGGCACTGCAGCGGCAGCTACATTAGGTGAACTGCCCATCCCTGCTTCATTTGAATAAAGTCCTCGTTTTACACCTTGCACTATGGCGGCACCGACTAAACCACCGCCCGCCTCTTGCAGGCCAAATGCAGAACGGACAATGTCAGCAATAATGGCAGGGATCTGTGCTATATTCATCGCCACAATAAATAGACAAACAACAATGTAAGCAACCCCCATAAAAGGCACAGTGAATTCAGCAAAACGGGCTATTTTTTTTAAGCCGCCTAAAATAACTGAGGCTGCTAAAACCGTGATCACCACACCAGTAAGCAATGGATCAATACCAAAAGACCCATTAAAGGCGTCGGTTATCGAGTTGGCTTGCACTGAGCTAAACACAAAGCCATAACCAAAAAACAAACACAGCGAAAAAGTAATTGCCAAGGTTTTGCTGTTCAGGCCTTTACTCATATAATAAGCTGGACCTCCGCGAAAATTGCCTTGTTGATCGCGTTCTTTGTATAACTGCCCTAGCGCGCTCTCGGCAAAACCGGTGGCCATCCCCACTAAGGCAATAACCCACATCCAAAAAACAGCGCCTGCACCACCTAATGATATTGCAACAGCAACCCCCATTAAGTTACCTGTGCCCACACGCGCCGCCAAGCTTGTGCACAGCGCTTGAAATGACGAAATCCCCTGAGGTGATGACTTGCGGCTTAATTTAAGCAGGCTAAACATGTGAAAAAAGTGCTTAAATTGCAACGCTTTCAGGCGAATGGTAAACCAAATGCCACACCCAGTAAGCAGATAAATCAGAATGCTGCCCCATAAATAGCCATTAATGGCTCCTACCCACTGCTCAATCAATTGTTTCACCCCAGCATGTTTTTAAAGCTATGTTATAACAGACATATTAATGACTAGCTAGACAAATACCCGTGACCTTGAAGAAAGCCAATATTAGCTCATGTGTTTGCCCACATTTTACCCAAAAAAAATGCAACTAATAGTTGAACTGCAAGAAATATTTGCTGGTTGTGCCGCATATGATAGAGTGGCTGCCGAGTATTTTTCCGATTCAAGACAAGGAGTACCATGTTTAAACATCTCAATAAACTATTACTTATTTCTGTGGCATTATTGACATACCCTGCAGTTGTCAACGCAGATACCGCTGAGCCCGCTAATGAGAAATTGATTAATTACCAAGATATTTTTAACTTGGAATATGCAGCTTCACCACAAGTCAGTCCCAACGGTAAATATGTCATTTATGAGCGCCGCTCTATGGACATTATGACCGACAGTACGCGAACCAATCTATGGCAAGTAAATATTGATGGTAGTGACCATCAACCGGTATTTTCAGGTAAAGCTAACTACCGCATGCCGCGATTTTCTCCTGATGGCAAACGCTTAGCTTATCTTTCTACCTCGGAGGGAGACTATCAGCTTTATATTCTTTGGCTAGATACAGGTAAAACCTCACGAGTCACCAATTTACAAAAAGCACCGGGTAATATTTCTTGGTCTCCTGATGGTCAATGGTTAGCTTTTTCGATGTTTAAACCAGGTAAAGCTACCACACTTTTCCAAGACATGCCTAAACAACCTAAAGGGGCAAAATGGGCAGGAAAGGCTAAGTACATTGACCAAATGTATTATCGCAGTGATTCTGGCGGTTATAACCAAATAGGCTTTAGTCATATTTATCTAGTTCCAGCTTTGGGCGGCACAGCTCGGCAAATTACCTCTGGCGATTTTAATCACAGCGGTGTGATCAACTGGTCAAAGGACAGTAGTAAACTAATTATTTCCGGTGATCGCCATCCTGATTGGCAAGATAGACCTCTTGAATCTGATATTTATCAAATTGATATTAACACCGGTAAAGTCACTGAGTTAATTAAACGCGCCGGTCCTGATCACAGCCCGAAGCTCAGCCCTAACGGTAAAAAAATTGCTTATTTGAGCTTTGAAGACAAAAAAATGTCAAGTCAGAATAACCATCTATACGTTATGGATAGCGATGGCAAAAACGTGAAGGATCTGACTGTTTCTTTAGACCGCAGTGTCAGTAATATTCAATGGGCAAAAGACAGCAAAGGCATTTATTTTAGTTATGACGACCAAGGCCAAAGTTATGTTGGTTATGTCAACTTAGCAGGTAAGCGCAAAGCAAAAATAGTTAAAATTGGTGGTCAGTCGCTTGGGCGTCCATACACTTCAGGTGATTACGCTGTGATAGGCAAAGACACTTTAGTGTATACTAAGGCAAATGCTGAGCGCCCTGCCGACTTAGCTGTGATAAATAAGAAAAGTAAAGTCACGCAATTAACGTCGTTAAATGAAGATATCTTTGCTCACAAAACCTTGTCGTCTGTGCAGTTAATGACGGTTAAATCAAGCATAGATCAACGCGACATTGAAGCGTGGATAGCACTTCCTGCTAATTTTGATAGCACTAAAAAATACCCGTTGATTTTAGAAATTCACGGCGGCCCCCATACCGCTTATGGACCTAATTTCAGCGCTGAAATACAACTAATGGCTGCCCAAGGCTATGTGGTGGTATGGGCTAATCCCAGAGGAAGTACTTCGTACGGCGCTGATTTTGCTAATTTAATTCATCATAATTACCCTTCGCAAGATTACGACGATTTGATGGACGCAGTAGACGGTGTCATCGCTAAAGGTTACGTTGATGAAAAACAATTATATGTCACCGGAGGCTCAGGTGGAGGGGTATTAACGGCATGGATTATTGGTAAAACCGACCGTTTTAAAGCCGCGGTGGTAGTTAAACCGGTCATAAACTGGTTGAGTTTTAGTTTAACCGCGGATGCCTATGCTTATTTCAGTAAATATTGGATGCCGGGCATGCCTTGGGATCACGTTGATCATTTGTGGAAACATTCACCTTTATCCCTTGTTGGCAACGTAACCACCCCGACTATGCTACTTACTGGAGAGGCTGATTACCGCACGCCGATGAGTGAAACCGAGCAATACTACCAAGCTTTACAACTTCGAAAAGTTGAATCTGCCATGGTGCGTATTCCCGGAGCCAATCATGGCATCGCATCAAGGCCCAGTAACTTAATTAAAAAAGTGGGTAATATTTTAGCTTGGTTTGAGAAGTACAAAACTGACAATTAATCGAGCTATATTAACTCTAAGCCATCAATGCTGTTATTGATGGCTTATAATTAGGTATTTAAAAAAATAGAGCAACCAAGACCACCACCCAGCGATAAGTATTGGCAGAGTAAAGAATTGAGTGATGACTTGCTACACTTTATATATAGATACTGTTCAAGCTCTGATCAAAGGTTTTCGATGGCATCAGCCATCCAATCCATGCGGCTATCAAGCCAATCGATCAAATGCGCTACCTCTTCCTCGTAGGTGTCATAAAACACTGGGTTAGGCCAAACGTATTTGCCCAGTGTTTGCCATATGGAATCGTTCTCTGCCTGAGCTAAATTGAGCTGTTCAGCCCATTGAGTAATGCTGCCTTTAATATCTGCACGCTGGGCATTAATGTCCGCAAACCGCTGTTTAACTTTACTGACAAAAGCTGGATCATCAAGCATTCGGTCAATCCAAACATTCCATCGAACTCTCCAACCCTCTGAGTAGGCGGCATCAGAATAATTCACATTACCGAAGCCGAGATCAAAGTCCCAAATAGGACCCATACGAATTTTTTCACCGGGTATCCAGTGAAAAAATATACTGGAAAAATATTTTGCATCAACATTTTTTGCTATTTCATTGACCAAGAACCAATCAACAAAGCTGTCTACATCGGCATAGGCAGTGTAACCAGTTACCGGATCCATGAAGTTGTCGCTAAATAACACTGTCTCAAACTTGTTTACATGAAGTTTGACTTGAGAATATTTAGGATCATTGTAACTGAGACTTGGCTTTTTGATATTTACCAAATAAGAACCCGTTCTAAAAAACACATCATCAGCGTCGAGACGATGGGGCTGGTCAATTTCTAACAAAAAGCCTGTGTCACCAATAGCAACGCGGTTATCGCCATCTTCAACTTTTTCGGTAATGTGATAAACCCCCTCATGTTCACCATTAACAAATACTTCAGCAAAGTGACCGCTGGGAGTCCAACGCAATGAAGTCCTGTGACCAAGTTCATAAGCGAGATGATTTCTCAATAGTGTTTTATCTGAATACTCAGCCAGAAAAAGCCATTTTTTATCTTCTTGCATGCCAAACAAAGAGCGTTTTGATTCGAGTTTTAATTGAAAGGGTTTTTTAGGGTATTTACTCCAAGTTGAGTTCCCCCGTCCTCTTATTTCCATTTCTAATTCATCAATAGGATCATAGTGGCGCCAGCCATCGAGACTAAAAGTGCCGTTGACGTACTCTTCTTTAGAGGTAATTGCTTGCTCTGTTGTCAAATAGATAATTGGCAATCCAGTAAAACGAGTCAGATCGACAGCATATGAAGCTGCAGTGCCAGCGCCATTAGACACCGTATACGTCAACACCTGAGTAAAATCCTGACTGGTTTCACCTGATATCTGTGCCACATCACCTGTGCTCACTTGGTTGCCCGTAAAGTTAAAAGTTGGGGTTAACGATTTGACAGATATATCACTAGGTACAAGTGCTGAGAAAGTACCATCCTCGAGAACAAATTCGAGGTCGGCTTCGAGCTGAGGGTTGTGTTCAATCAAGAAAGAAAAACTTTGTAATGTCGGTGCGACTACGCGATTCAAAACCACAGAATATGTCGCAATATCCTCAGATTGATTTGACACTGTATAAATCAAAACCTTTGTGAAATCCTGACTAGTTTCACCCGATACCTGTGATATGTCATTTACCTTAACCTCTTTTCCCGTAAAGGTAAAAGTTGGTTTGAGTGATTTTACAGGTACATGTTCAGGCACATTTGCCTTGAAAATATTACCCTCTAAATCAAACTCGAGATCTGTTTCGAGCTCAGGATTGCGCTCAATCAAAAGTGAAAAACTTT
>JBELHO010000095.1:0-7103 GCA_042091375.1 Thalassotalea sp.
TAGTATTGAACTGGCGGTTCACTTAGCCATCGGTATATTACTTATATTTTTATTTAGTCGCTGATAAAGACAACCAGTTAAGGTCATTATTGCTAACAATTAAAAAGCTTACGGCGATAGTTAAACTAAACTGACTATCGCTGTTTTATTTTCTTAGATTAATTAGCGAATTTGACCTTTCCAGCGAAATAACAAGGCACTGATCAACAAAAACCCCAGGCTTTGCACCGTTAACATGGCGATTTGCGGAAAAATATCACTCAGGCCTGCCCCTTCAAGCATCACCGCGCGAGCGCCAATCAACATCTGAGTTAAAGGAAATAGCTGCGAAATCGTTTGGATTATTTCAGGGCTGCCTTCAAGCGAAAACCACACCCCTGATAACATCATCATCGGCCATGAAACCAGGTTTAACACGCCGCCAGTAAACTCTTCGGATTCTGAACGACAGGCGATCAGCAGTGACAGTGAAATCAGTGAAAATGCCCCTAAAACACAGAGTAATAAAAGTAACCAAATACTGCCTGCTAAATAGAAATTAAACATCATATTACAGGCAAGAAATATACTACTGGTAAGTGTTACAACAATGAGTAAACGCGATACAATTTGCGCAGCCAAAAACTCAACCGGTTGCAAAGGCGTGGCACTTAAGCGTTTAAGCACCGCATTTTTACGATAGCGCACAATCACATAACCCACACCATAGAGGCATGAAAACATCATATTCATCGCTAAAATACCAGGCACGACCCAGTCTAAATAACGAATTTCTTGCCCTTCAATCGCTTTGCGTTGAAATGTGTTCTGGCTTAAAGGCGCACTTAATAGCAGTTTTTCACTGATGTAACCGTTAGCCGAACTGGTATTCAACCAATACTGCCGATTATTAAAATCCATTAATAAATCGATTTTGTGCTGATTTAGCTTTTGAATGGCGAGCTGTTTATCCTCATACCGGATAAACTCAATATGCTTATACTGGCTGATTGGTTGGTCTTGCAAGTTGCCAACATAGCCAAATTTATACAATGAGGGGTTGTCATTATTAAAAATCACGGCAAAGCCGATCACTAATAACACCGGAAACAGTAAATTCCACCCCAGCGCCGAGCGATCTCGAAAAAACTCTAAATTACGCGCTGTAAGTACCGCTAAAAAGCGCTTAAACATAGCTCTGTTCCTTAGTGTTGTGCAATGCATGACCGGTTAACTTTAAAAATAGGTCATCTAAATTGGCTGATTTTATTTGCATACCTTGCAATGACACCTTGTACTGGACTAATTGGGCTAATGTCGCCTCAATATTATCGGTATGAAGCAGCACACTGTCCTGACTATGCTGAACATTCATTGGTAGCGGGCTGCGAATATTTGATTGAGGCAGTGAAATCAGTGCCCCTTTAAAATGCTCTCTCAGTAGGTTTTCAGGGCTTTCCATTGCAATGATTTCGCCCTTGTCCATAATCGCAATATGGTCACACAGATATTCTGCCTCATCCATATAATGGGTGGTTAGCAAAATTGTTTTACCTGCTTGTTTGATGTTATTAACCAGATCCCAAAACAATCGGCGGCTATGGGGATCTAACCCTGTTGTGGGCTCATCGAGAAAAATGAGCTCAGGGTCATTAATTAAAGCAAGCGCTAATAACAGGCGCTGTTTTTGACCACCGGATAATTTACGATGATCAACACTGATAAAATCTTCAAGCTGACATTGCTCGATCAGTTGCTCTAGGGGGATCCCTGTTTTATAAAAAGAAGAAAAGAGGGTTAACGTCTCTTTTACCGTTAAATGATCCGGCAACGCCGTATGCTGAAATTGAATACCTAAACGCTGAAAATCATGCTTTTTAATCGGTCGACCTTGGTATAAGATATTGCCGGATGTAGGGGTTAAGATCCCCTCTAACATTTCAATGGTGGTTGTTTTACCGGCACCATTTGGCCCTAGCAAACCAAAACACGTACCGGTTTCAACTTTAAAACTCACCTCATTTACCGCAGTAAAACCGGCAAAGCGTTTAAAAAGTTTATTTACTTCAAGAATTGTTGTCATATAGCACTCTATTTTACTTGCCATGAAACACTGGGGTTTCATACTATATAAGCATATAAATACATGAGAGTCATTATGCGTATTCCCCATATTTATCAATCAGGTGAAATCCACTTAAATAGTCAGTTAGAACTAGACGATGACGCTGCAGCACATATTGGTCGCGTATTACGCATGCAAGCAGGTCAACAACTTACGCTCTTTAACGGTGAAGGCGGTGAATATCTATGTACCATAGTACAAGCATCGAAAAAATCAGTCTCTGTATCGGTCGATCAATTCAATGATCGTACAAGTGAATCGCCGTTAAAAATTCATTTAGCACAGGGGATCTCGCGCGGCGAAAAAATGGAGTTCACCATTCAAAAGTCGGTTGAATTAGGGGTTACTGACATTACCCCACTTTTTAGCGAACGCTGTGGTGTCAAACTGCAAGGCGAGCGCTTAGCCAAAAAACATGCACAGTGGCAAAAAATAGCGATTGCAGCAGCGGAACAATCCGGACGAAACTGTGTGCCGGTTGTGCATCCACCAATAAAACTTGAGCAATGGCTGAGTCAACAAAATAACGATACTAAATTGACTCTTCACCCACGGGCTCAGCACAGTATTATAACAATTGAGCAGCTAAGCGATTTTAATGCGACTCAAATACGTTTTGTCGTTGGCCCTGAAGGCGGCTTTACTGACGCTGAAATTACCGCTACAAAAAATGCAGGATTTATTGATATTAAACTAGGACCGCGCGTGCTTCGTACTGAAACCGCTGCACTTACTGTTTTATCAGCACTGCAATTAAGCTATGGCGATTTGGCTTGAATTAATAGTCAATCAACCCCATAAAAGTGTTATTACAAATATAGGAAACCATCATGACAATTAAGCTAGGTATCATTTCTGATCCTATATCGGGATTTAATATCAAAAAAGACACGGGCTTTGCCATGATGTTAGAAGCTCAAAGCCGCGGCTATGAAATTCACTACATGGAAATGCACGACCTATTTCTACGCGGCGGTGAAAGCTTTGCCAATAGCAACATCGCAACCGTCTATGACAACTCCGATAAATGGTATGATTTAGCTGACAAACAAACCATTGCTTTAGCTGATCTTGATGTTATTTTAATGCGCAAAGATCCGCCTTTCGATACCGAATACATTTACGCAACCTATATGTTAGAACGCGCTGAAATGGCAGGTACTTTGGTTATCAACAAACCACAAAGCCTTCGAGATGCCAATGAAAAGCTGTTTACAGCATGGTTTAGTGAATACACTCCTGACACCTTAGTGACGCGTAACCAAGCGCAAATACGTGAGTTCTTAGCTGAGCACCAAGATATTATTTTAAAGCCACTAGACGGTATGGGCGGCACCTCAATTTTCCGCGTTAAACAAGACGACCCTAATATTGGTGTCATTTGCGAAACACTGACAAAGCACGGTACCGAATACGCAATGGCGCAAAACTATATTCCTGCCATTAAAGATGGTGATAAGCGCGTATTAGTCGTTGATGGTGAAGTGATCCCCTATGGTTTAGCCCGTATCCCTCAAGGGGGTGAAACACGCGGTAATCTAGCTGCTGGCGGTCGTGGTGAAGCACGCCCAATTTCAGCTGATGAGCGAAGAATTGCTGAAGCGGTCGCACCGGTACTAAAAGAAAAAGGGCTCATTTTTGTCGGCCTTGATATCATCGGCGATAAACTCACCGAAATTAACGTTACCGCACCCACTTGCGTAAAAGAAATTGAAGCTGCTTATGAAATTTCTATTACAGGTAAATTATTTGACGCAATTGAATCAAAGTTAGCTCATACTTTATAAATTGCGTGAGGGATTAACCATGAATGACACACCATTACAGTCATTACAAAACACCTTTTTAGTGGCCATGCCGAGTATGGCTGATCCAAGGTTTAAACATTGTGTTACCTATATTTGTGAACATAATAGTTCGGGTGCAATGGGACTAGTTATCAACCAACCGACTAATTTGACTGTTGGCGAGTTACTAGACCAAATTGATATTGAAAATAACAAAATGGCTCTCAGTAGCAGTGTACCTGTGCTATCAGGTGGCCCAGTGCATACAGATCGCGGATTTGTGCTTCACACGACCAAGCCCGGTTACAGTTCAAGCGCACAAATAAGTTCTGATATTATGGTCACGTCATCGAAAGATATCCTGCATGAAATAACCAGCTATGAAGCGCCAGAAAAGTTTATTATTACCCTTGGCTATGCCGGTTGGGATCAAGGCCAACTTGAACAAGAGTTGATTGATAATACCTGGCTAAATGTGCCTGCCGATCCAGATTTAATATTTAATACCCCCGCGCATTTACGTTGGCAAAAGGCGATTGAAAGCCTCGGTATAGATATTGATAAACTCACACAATATTCAGGACATGCTTAAATGGCGACAAAACCAGTTGGCCAAAGGACCCTAATGGGTTTTGACTTTGGTACAAAAAGTATTGGTATTGCTGTTGGACAGGAAATATCAGGCACAGCAAACGCATTAACGGCTATTAATGCTAAAGATGGTATTCCAAATTGGCAGGCTGTTAAAGTCATACTGGATGAGTGGCAACCCGATCTTTTAATTGTTGGTTTACCACTCAATATGGATGGCACCAACCAAACCGTCACTTTTCAAGCTAAGAAGTTTGCCAAACGCCTTCATGGTATGTTTGGTTATCAGGTTGAAGTGCAAGATGAGCGTTTAACTACCACAGATGCAAAAGCGCGACTGTTTGAACACGGTGGTTATCGCAATCTAGAAAAAGGCAAAGTAGATAGTTTATCTGCTCAAATTATTTTAGAAAGCTACTTCGAGTCGCTATACCAATAAGTTAGGAACAGCTTAAACATAGCAGTGGGAACCTGACTGTTTCCACTGCTAGGTTGGTATTAATAAAACTGGATAAACAACTTATTTATTGCTGTCACCGTCCAAACCATCCACTGTCACACCCTGTAAAAAACCAGCCCCTTGCTGTTCGTTATTACGCAACTTAATCATTAAGCGCAAATCGTTAGGTGAATCAGCATGATGCAGTGCATCAGCGTAGTTAATACGATGTGCTTGATATAAGTCAAACAAGGCTTGGTCAAATGTTTGCATGCCCATATCTCGTGACTTAGACATGGTCTCTTTAATTGCACCGATATCACCACGTTTAATTAATTCAGCCACCATAGGGGAATTAATCAATACTTCAATCGCGGCAGCACGACCATCGCCATCACTGGTTGGCACCAGCTGCTGAGCAACAATAGCGCGAAGGTTTAGCGCTAAATCGTATTTTAACTTATCGTGTTTTTCCTTTGGCACCAAATGCATAATACGGTCAATGGCTTGGTTTGCATTATTAGCATGCAATGTCGCAACACATAAGTGGCCTGTTTCGGCAAATGAAAGCGCGTATTCCATGGTTTCTTGCGAACGTATTTCACCAATTAGAATAACATCGGGCGCTTGGCGCAGTGAACTTTTTAACGCCGACTCAAAGCTGTCTGTATCAATACCCACTTCGCGTTGGGTAATAATGCTTTTTTGGTGCTCATGCACAAACTCGATAGGGTCTTCAATGGTTAGAATATGGCCGCGTTGATTGTGATTGCGATAGCCTAACAGTGCAGCAAGTGAGGTTGATTTACCGGTGCCTGTACCCCCGACAAATAACACCAAACCGCGTTTAGACATGATTACATCGGTCAGTACAGTAGGCAGTGCCAATTCGTTAACATCCGGGATAGTCGTGAGAATACGACGGATAACCATGCCCGCTTTATCGCGTTGCCAAAATGCCGAAACACGGAAACGACCGACACCGCTCGCAATCGCAAAATTGCACTCTTTGGTGTCGTGAAACTCTTGTTTTTGCTTATCATTCATGGCTGACTCAACCAGAGTAAGCGCATCCTCTTCAGTTAAGTCTGATTGATCAAGCGCACGCAACTCGCCATTGATTTTTGCACTAACCGGTAAATGTGATGAGACAAATAAGTCAGATGCTTCACGATCTACCATTTGCTGAAGATAATAATCTAAACGATACATAACCACTCCTTACAACGATTATACGCCAAAAGCATTAAAGTTGTTTTTATCATGAGCCTTTGTGTAGGCATCTTGCTGTGAAATAAGACCGCGATTAAGCAAATTAGCCAAACACTGATCCATCGTTTGCATACCCGTTGATGCACCAGTCTGAAGTGATGAGTACATTTGGGCAATTTTATCTTCACGAATTAAGTTACGAATGGCTGGCGTGCCAATCATAATTTCATGGGCGGCAATACGCCCACCGCCCACTTTCTTCACCAGAGTCTGCGAAATAACAGCTCTAATTGACTCCGATAACATGGAACGAACCATGGCTTTTTCTTCACCTGGGAACACATCAATAATACGGTCAATCGTTTTCGGTGCTGAAGTCGTGTGCAACGTACCGAATACTAAATGGCCTGTTTCCGCTGCTGTCATCGCTAAACGAATGGTTTCTAAGTCGCGTAATTCACCGACCAAAATAACATCCGGGTCTTCACGAAGCGCTGATCGCAGCGCATTTTTAAAGCTGTGGGTATCGCGGTGAACTTCTCGCTGATTGATTAAACTTGATTTGTTTTCGTGGACAAATTCAATGGGATCTTCAATCGTCAGTATATGGTGATGCTTATGCGTATTAATATAGTCGACCATCGCCGCTAAGGTAGTCGATTTACCTGAGCCGGTCGGGCCTGTTACAAGCACTAAACCACGCGGGTTATTTGAAATGTCTTTAAATATTTCGGGACAACCCAAATCATCAAAGGTCAATACCGTACTTGGGATGGTCCGAAACACCGCTGCAGGGCCACGATTTGAGTTAAAGGCATTAACACGAAAGCGTGCGAGGTTGGGCACCTCAAAAGAAAAATCGCACTCTAAATTTTCTTCGTATTCTTTTTGCTGCTTGTCGTTCATAATATCGTAGACTAAGCCATTGACATCTTTTTGGCTTAATGCAGGAATATTGATCCTGCGCACA
>JBELHO010000096.1:0-6947 GCA_042091375.1 Thalassotalea sp.
GTTGCGCAGTGCCAATTGAACACGTTGCAATGTTCACGCGACCACCATCAAGACCCATCATGGCAAATTTAAACCCTTGCCCTTCTTTACCTAACAAGTTTTGCTTTGAAACACGCACACCATCAAAGGAGACGAGGCGTGTAGGTTGAGCATTCCAGCCCATTTTTTCTTCAGCCTTGCCATACACCACACCTTCGGCATTGGCATCGACTACAAATGCTGAGATACCAGCCGGTCCATCTTCACCGGTGCGAGCCATAACAACTAATAGTTCGGTATCACCTGCGCCTGAAATAAACATCTTAGAGCCGGTAATAACATAATCATCACCGTCTAAAACAGCTTTGGTTTTTAATGATGCGGCATCCGAACCTGAACCCGGTTCAGTTAAGCAATATGAGGCAAGTAATTGACCCATCACTAAACCTTCACAATACTCAGCTTTGACCGCTTCAGTACCAAAGCTGGCAATCATCCAAGTTGCCATATTATGAATAGTTAACATCGCGGTTGTAGCCGTACAACCCATTGCTAGCTGTTCGAAAATAATGCTTGAATCTAAGCGTGATAGACCTAAACCACCGGCATCTTCTGGTGTATAAAGGCCACAGAAACCTAATTCGCCCGCTTTTTGGATCACATCTTTCGGGAAAATGTGCTCTTGATCCCATTTCGCAGCATTAGGTAAAAGTTCGGTCATGGCAAACTGTTTGGCTGTTTCAGCGAATGCCATTTGGTCTTCTGTTAAATTAAAATTCATAAATACCCCTTAAAAACCTTTGATAATCGATAAGGCAAACGCCTTATCTTAGGTTAATACTCATATTAGGACCGGTTGCAATATCATCTTCAAACCAGCGCGCTGTAATGGTTTTAGTTTCCGTGTAAAAACGGATCCCTTGTTTACCATAGGTGTGTTGATCACCATAGAAAGAGCCTTTCCAGCCAGTGAATGAGAAAAATGGCAGTGGCACTGGTATCGGTACGTTGATCCCTACTTGGCCCACTTCAATTTCGTGCTGGAATTTACGCGCGGTCGCACCACTAGCAGTAAATAAAGATGTACCATTACCGTAGGGGCTTTCATTTATAATTTGAATGGCTTGTTCTAATGTATCAACGCAAATACACGCTAGCACTGGACCAAAGATTTCTTCTTTATATAAATCCATGTCACTCGTAACATCAGTAAATAAGGTAGGGCCTACCCAGTTACCTTTTTCATACCCTTCGACAGTGGCATTTGAACCATCGACAAGACACGTTGCACCTTGTATTTTTGCACTTTCGATAATTGATAGAATGCGATCTTTGGCTGCTGCTGTTGTTTGTGGTCCATAGGCCGCTTCAGGGTCGTTCCAAGCGCCTGGGCGTACTTTGGAAAATTCGCCTTTTAAGTCATCAATCCATTCTTTAGATTGACCAACAAATACCGCTACCGAAATACCCATACAACGCTGACCCGCAGCGCCCACTGAGGCACCGACTAAGTTCGAAATAGCGCGTTCTTTTTTCGCATCAGGCATAATTACCATGTGGTTTTTAGCACCTACACAGGCCTGAACACGTTTTAAATTAGCAGTACCTCGTGAATAGATATACTCACCTACACCACACGAACCAACAAACGAAATAGCACGGATTGATGGCTCATCAAGTAAGCGATCTACTTGGTGCTTCGTGCCATGAATAACCTGTAATACGCCTTTTGGTGCACCGGCTTCTTCGAATAGTTCCACTAAGCGCATAGGCGTAAGCGGATCTTGTTCTGATGGTTTTAAAATAAAGGTATTGCCACACACAATCGCCATTGGAAACATCCACAGTGGGATCATTGCCGGAAAATTAAAGGGTGTCACACCTGCACAAACACCAAGCGGCTGCATATATGAATAGGTATCTATATTACGCGCCACATTTTCGACTGTTTCACCCATCATTAACGCGGGTGCGTTAGCAGCTTGTTCAACTACTTCAATACCGCGCCAAACATCCCCTTTTGCATCTTCAAATGTTTTACCCAGCTCATGACAAATAATGGTCGCTAGTTCATCATGATGTTCTTTCAAAAGCGCAGCATAACGCATCATAATACGCGCGCGTTCGGTGACGGGAACATCGCGCCAGGTTTTAAATGTTTCTTGAGCAGATGCAATGGCTGCATCAATTTCAGCATCGGTTGCACAAGGCACCTGAGCAAGCACGTCTTGGTTGGCAGGGTTAACTACATCTAGCCATTCAGTTGTTAGTGACTCTTGCATTTCGCCTTTAATATACAAAGGAACCTTAACCATTATTCTCTCCCATAAAAAAAGGCGCAAAGTTGCGCCTAAAATAGTATTATTTTACTTCTATAGCCATGGCTACAGCTTCACCACCACCAATACACAGTGATGCCACCCCTTTCGATAAACCGCGATTTCTCAATGCATGAATAAGGGTCACTAAAATACGTGCACCACTGGCGCCAATTGGATGACCTAATGCGCAAGCACCACCGTTCACATTCACTTTATCGCTATTAAGTTGCATTTCATTGACAGCTAACATAGTTACCATGGCAAATGCTTCATTGATTTCCCACAGGTCTACGTCATCTTTATGCCAGCCTGCTTTATCAAGTACTTTTTCAATTGAACCAATTGGCGCTGTTGTAAACTCAGCCGGTTGATGTGAATTAGTTGCATGTGCTTTTATTTCACATAAAGGTGTTAACCCTAATGCTGCAGCCTTAGAGGCTTTCATTAATACAAGTGAAGCCGCACCATCAGAGATGGAAGATGAATTAGCCGCCGTAATTGTGCCATCTTTAGCAAACGCAGCACGTAATGTTGGAATTTTTTCAGGTCGTGCATTACCCGGTTGCTCATCAATAGAAAAAGTGATGTCGCCTTTACGCGTTTTAATTGTATGCGGTGCTATTTCATTGGTGAAAGCACCCGTCTCTATTGCAGCTTGCGCCTTGGCAAGTGAAGACAAAGCAAACGAGTCCATATCATCACGCGTAAGGTTATATTTATCAGCCGTTACCTGGGCAAAACAGCCCATTGCTTTGTTGTCATAAGCATCTTCAAGGCCATCGGCCATCATGTGATCTTTAACTTGACCGTGACCCATTCTCATACCGCCTCGTGCATTCGGTATAAAATAGGGTGCATTACTCATGCTTTCCATACCGCCTGCTACCGCAACGTCAATGCTGCCAGCACTAATAAGATCATGAGCAAGCATCGCTGTTTTTAAACCTGAGCCACACACTTTGTTGATTGTTGTTGCACCTGTTGTCAACGATAAACCGGCTTTCACCATAGCTTGTCTTGCTGGCGCTTGGCCAAGGCCTGCGGGTAAAACACAGCCCATGATGACTTCATCAATCTCATCAGCAGCGAGTTGTATTTCTGCCACTGCACTTTTAATAGCTGTGGCGCCTAAATCAGTCGCATTTACGCCTGAAAGACTGCCCATAAAACCACCCATTGCTGTGCGTTTGGCACTTACAATTACAACTGGATCTGATAAAGTATTTTCAACCGACATAGTATTCCTCCAAAAATGTATAGTGCCAGCATACATAAAAATTACGTTTACGCAAACGTAAATCAAAATGTTGTTGCATTAAAAAGTGTTAAGAAATAATGACAGAACCTCAGTAAAGACGCTTATTTGTTCGATATTAATTCAACTACACTAACTATATATAAAAGCTGACAGTTCGACATTTCTCACCAAAAGACACCATCAATCAACTTTACCTTTACGTAAACTTCACTTATAGTTAATCATCAATTTTTTTAGGTGCAGTGTGAATGAGTATAAAAGATACAGAACAAACTTTTAGTATTAGTGATTTGGCGAAAGAGTTTGATATTACCACGCGCAGTATTCGCTTTTATGAAGACCAAGGTTTAGTCACGCCTCGTCGCCAAGGTCAAACACGCATTTATAGTAAACGCGACAAAGTGCGTCTTAAACTGATTTTAAGAGGTAAACGTCTAGGTTTTACCTTAGCTGAGACTGGTCGTTTATTTGAGTTATATGATGCTGACAAGTCAAGCGCTACTCAGTTAAAAATAATGCTCGAATTAATTGATAATAAAAAAGCACATTTAGAGCAACAAATGGACGATATCAAAGTGGTGTTAATGGAACTTGTTACGGCTGAGCGCCGTTGCAAAGACACCTTAAAAAAATTAGACGAATCCTAATCTCTCACTCACCTACACCGTTTATAACAGGATATTTAAAATGAGCACAGTGTCACTTTATAAAGAACTTAATTTTGGCCTTGGCGAAACAGCCGATATGATCCGTGATCATGTAAATAGTTTTGCAACGAATGAAATTGCCCCCCTTGCAGAAAGCACCGATGTAAATAATATTTTCCCTAACCAACTATGGACTCAATTTGGTGAAATGGGTTTATTAGGTATGACGGTTGATGAACAATACGGTGGTGCAGGCTTAGGTTATCTTGAGCATGTTATTGCGATGGAAGAAATCAGCCGTGCAAGTGCTTCAATTGGCCTAAGCTATGGTGCTCATTCAAATTTATGTGTAAATCAAATATTTAGTAATGGTAATGAATTCCAAAAACAAAAATACCTGCCTAAATTGATTTCTGGTGAACATGTAGGTGCGCTTGCTATGAGTGAGCCAAATTCAGGTTCTGATGTTGTTTCTATGCGTTTAAAAGCAGAAAAACAAGGCGATAATTATATTTTAAATGGTAATAAAATGTGGATCACTAATGGTCCAGATGCACATACCTTTGTAATTTATGCAAAAACAGATATTAATGCCGGGCCAAAAGGGATTACTGCGTTTATTGTTGAAAAATCATTTCCAGGATTTAGCCAAGCACAAAAACTCGACAAGTTAGGTATGCGCGGTTCAAATACCTGTGAATTGGTTTTTGAAGATTGTGTTGTCCCAGAAGAAAATATTTTGGGTAACTTAAATGAAGGCGTAAAAGTATTAATGAGTGGCTTAGACTACGAACGCGTAGTATTAGCTGCCGGCCCATTAGGCATTATGCAAGCCTGTATGGATGTAGTGGTGCCTTATATCCATGAGCGCAAACAATTTAATACTGAAATCGGTAATTTCCAGCTTATCCAAGGAAAAATTGCTGATATGTATACCCAAATGAATGCGGCTCGTTCGTATGTTTACACCGTTGCAAAAGCGTGTGATCGTGGCGAAACAACCCGTAAAGATGCCGCGGGTGTTATTTTATATGCCGCAGAACTGGCAACTAAAATGGCGCTTGATGCGATTCAGATCCTCGGTGGTAATGGCTATATCAATGAATATGCCACTGGCCGTTTACTGCGTGATGCAAAATTATATGAAATTGGTGCAGGTACGTCAGAGATCCGTCGTATGTTAATTGGACGCGAAGTATTTAACGAGAGTAAATAAGGCGCTGACCATGACTATTCTTCAATCTAAAGTCAATCGTCAAGACAGTGAATTTCTGGCTAAACAAGCTGCGATGCAACTGTTAGTTGATGATTTAAATGACAAAGCAAAAACCATCAGCCAAGGTGGTGGTGAACGTTTAGTTGAGCGTCACCGTTCACGTGGCAAGATGTTTGTAAGAGACCGTATTAATGGCTTACTCGATGAGGGTTCGCCATTTATGGAAGTGTCGCAGTTTGCGGCATACGGTGTGTATCCTGAACAAATCGCCTGTGCGGGTGTGGTTGCTGGTATTGGTCGTGTTAAAGGCGTGGAATGCATGATCATCGCTAATGACGCAACGGTAAAAGGTGGCACATACTTCCCTATCACAGTAAAAAAACATTTACGCGCTCAAGATATCGCAGAACGTTGTCATCTGCCTTGTATTTATTTGGTTGACTCTGGCGGCGCAAACTTACCAGAACAAGATGAAGTATTTCCCGATAAACTTCACTTCGGCCGGATTTTTTATAACCAAAGCCGTATGTCTGCTAAAGGTATTCCACAAATCGCCGTGGTAATGGGCTTATGTACCGCGGGCGGGGCTTATGTACCCGCTATGGCTGATGAAAGTATTATCGTTAAAGAACAAGGTACTATATTTTTAGCCGGTCCACCGCTTGTAAAAGCCGCAACCGGCGAAGAAGTATCGGCAGAAGAACTCGGTGGTGCCGATGTGCATTGTAAAATATCAGGGGTTGCCGATCACTACGCAGAAAATGATGAACATGCCCTGTCAATTGCACGCCAGTGTATTGCCAGGCTAAATCATGTACGCCCTACTTCACCAGTATTAAATAGCTATGAACCACCACGCTTTGACAGTAAAGAAATTTACGGCATTGTGGGCACCGATCTGAAAAAGCCATTTGATGTAAGAGAAGTCATAGCGCGAGTCGTTGATGATTCTTCTTTTGACGAATTTAAGCAGTATTTTGGTGAAACTCTTGTTACAGGCTTTGCTTCTATTTTTGGTATGCCGGTAGGGATTGTTGCTAACAACGGTATTTTATTCTCGGAATCAGCTCAAAAAGGTGCGCATTTTATTCAGCTGTGTGCACAACGAAATATCCCATTGGTATTTTTACAAAATATTACCGGCTTTATGGTTGGTAAGAAATATGAAGCTGAAGGCATTGCAAAACACGGCGCTAAAATGGTGACTGCGGTAAGTTGTGCGAATGTGCCAAAGTTCACCGTGCTTATTGGTGGTTCATATGGTGCTGGTAACTACGGCATGTGTGGCCGTGCGTTTGAACCAACTATGATGTGGATGTGGCCTAACGCACGTATTTCTGTAATGGGCGGCGAGCAAGCTGCTGGGGTGTTAAGCCAAGTAAAACAAGACGGTTTAAAACGCAAAGGTTTGTCAATGAGCGAGCAAGAAATCGCTGAGTTTAAACAACCCATTATCGATCAATATGAAGAGCAAGGTCACCCTTACTTCGCAAGTGCACGCTTATGGGATGATGGCATTATCGACC
>JBELHO010000097.1:0-5451 GCA_042091375.1 Thalassotalea sp.
GGATTACTGCCTGGTGGATTACTGCCTGGTGGATTACTGCCAGGGTCGGGTGTTTGTGGTGGGTTGTCGACAGGAGGAGTATCATCACTACCTCCCCCGCAACCTAAGAGAATTACGGCTATAACTATTAATAACACAGTAATTAAACGCTGTTGCATAATCAAATTACTCCTCGATTTTGTATACTGATGAAAAATTGATATGAATAAATGACCTTTTAGCTTCGCTAAATAAACCACTTAATTGAACAGAGTAGCGACAAAATCAAATAAGTAAATGGAGGGTTACATAAATATACATAAAATTTACATATTAAAAGGGTTTTTATTGCATACAAAATTAGACTTGTCTTGAGTTTATTTAAGCAGGTAGGCAAGTATTTGCTTTTTGACAATCAAGGATTTAAAGACCACAAATAACAACTAAATCATTTATTTATATTATAATAATCATTGAAGTAGAGAATTGACCAGCGTTTACACTTGTTCGTTGACAGATAAAATCTTCACCTATTCAAAACAAATCATTAAATACAACAACAGCTACGCAAGTGAAAAAGCAAAGCTAATGTTACAAAAATATACATTTAAAAAATAAAACCTAAAAAGGGAGGGGATAATTAAATAAGCGCCGCAGGCACTGAGTGTGCCCGACAGTAAACAAGCACCTTAGTTAACAGTTTTTTTGAAAATAAAAATTGATGAATAGCGAAATAGATATTCTGCCCAGACAACTGTCTAGGCGAGGAAAATATCACACCTTTTCTTTAACGTACTCACCGGGTGCATCATAAATACCGGGGAATTGTTGACAATGACTCAATCGAGCCGGTACTTTTTTACCATGGTGGTTAGTTATCCATTCATGCCAGTGAGGCCACCATGAACCTTGGTGATGAGTGGCTTGTGCCAGCCATGCTTGTTGATCATTATTAAAAGTGTCACCGCAGTAATAGCCGTATTTATTTGCATCCGGCGGATTTATCACCCCGGCTATATGACCCGATTCACCGAGTACGTAGGTAACATCACTACTTGTTGCCCCCACACCTTTAAAGGTACCTTGCCAAAGTGCGATGTGGTCATCACGTGTTGAAAGTAAATAAATCGGTTGCTTAACTTTGCTTAAGTCAATTTTAGTGCCTCTAATTGACAGTGATTTTGCTTCAATCAATTGGTTGTTTAAATAAAGTGATCTCAGTATAAAATTGTGGCAACGTGCAGTTAAGTTTGAACTATCGCCGTTCCAGTAAAGTAAATCCATATTGAGGGGGTTTTGCCCTTTCAGGTAGTTGTTAACGTAGTAATTCCAATATAAGGTGTTCTCACGCAGCATACTAAACGATGCACCGAGACTATGACCATTCATTACTCCATTTTGATTGTTATAGGCTTCAAGCGCGGCAATAGTCGGTTCGTTAATAAACACACCTAATTCACCCGGTTGAGAAAAATCGAGTAAAGTGGTTAATAAGGTTGCTGATTTTACTCGTTGTTTGCTGCGTTTAGCCGCGAAATACGCCATGGCAGTGGTAAGCAAGGTACCGCCTATACAATACCCCAAGGCATTGACATAACCTTGACCAGTTTTTTTCTCAATAGCTTCAAGTGCGGCAACGACCCCATCAAGGACATAATCTTCAAAATCTACTTCTTTCATGCTTGGCGTTGGGTTTTTCCAAGAGATCATAAAGATGGTATGCCCTTGATCAACCGTCCATTTCACTAAAGAATTTTTCGCTTGCAAGTCGAGAATATAGTATTTATTTACAAACGGCGGAACTATGAGTAAAGGCCGCTCTAATACTTCGTCAGTAGTGGCATTATATTGTATTAGCTCAAATAAATGGTTTTGAAAGACCACTCTACCAGGCGTTGTGGCTATGTCTTTACCCAATTTAAAGGCATTTTCTTCAGTCATACTAATGCGCAACATGTCTTGCGAATTTTGCAAGTCTTGTTTGAATAGCTCAAAGCCTTTTGCTAGGTTTTCGCCTTTAGATTCTAGGGTAAGCTTTAATAACTCGGGGTTGGTACTAATAAAATTTGATGGCGATAACGAATTAATCATTTGTCTAGCAAAAAATTCTAATCGCTCTTTTTGTTTTTCATCAAGACCCTCGGTGTCGCGAATGGTTTTTAAGAAGGACTGGTTGAATAACAAATAGCTTTGCTTAATGTAGTTAAACAATGGATTTTTTTGCCATTGTTGGTCTTTAAAACGCTTGTCACCGCGCTCTTCTTTAATTATAGGCTCTACATTGTCGTTTTCACTGTGTAATGCCTGCTGAATAATTTTAATTTGACTTTGCCACCATCGCGATTGATTTTTCATCATGGTTTCGGGTTGCTGGCTAAGGGTTTCAAGCCATGTCGAGAAATCTTGTCCTTGCTGTTCAAATAAGGCTTTTTGAACGGGAGTTGGTTGTGTCATCTGTTGGCTAAAATTATTGATAAAATCTTGGCTAAATTGCCAATATTGCTGCATGGAACTATAAAAGTCGGTTTCCGTGTTCATGGTTGATCCTAAATGGCGGCTGTAAGGGTGAAATTGGCGAGAACAGGTGCTGCAATTCAGTATCACAGCACCAAATCTATGCCGTTAAGCGCTTTGTTGCTCTTTCGATAATGTCTCTAAGTTGTCTTTGAATTCTTGGCCAACTTGCATCAGTTTTTGACCATCTTTGATCATTTGTTGACTAATTTCTGTCAGTGCAGAGAACTGACTAACATTGAAATCAATTGCAGATTTTGCATCTTTAATTTCAGATGCCGCCTTGAGTTGGCCAATAGAGGTTGCCGATAAATTTTTTACCGCATCGAGTTGCACATTGGTGAACTGTTCAATGTTTTGTGCAACCAGTTGGTTGAACTTAATGGTTGGCGCAAAAAATTTTTTGTTTTGCTCTGTTAGTGTATTTAAAAAATCAGTGTACATAATATTCTTCCTTTCAGTTTTTGAGTGGGGGTTCTGAGTCACTTAGGTGCTACTCAGCATGTGTTAATTAGTTCATATACAAGCCACCATTTAGAGCCAGTGTTTCACCGGTAATATATGCGGCATCGTCCGATGCCAGATAACAAATTGCTTTGGCTATTTCAGCCGGTTGCGCCAGTCGCTGCATGGGCACTTGGGCTTTTATGCTGGCAAGTATATTTTCATTCATTGCTGCGACCATAGGGGTTTCGGTATAGCCTGGCGCGACCACATTGACAGTGACACCATAGCGCGCACCTTCGTAGGCCAGCGATTTAGAAAAACCAATCATTCCGGCTTTAGCCGCAGCATAGTTTGCTTGACCAAATTGCCCCTTTTGCCCGTTAACACTGGAGATATTTATAATGCGACCACGTTTGCGTTGACACATACGTGCAAAAAGAGGCTGAGTCATGTTGAATAGCGAGTTTAAATTAGTATTGATCACCTCTTGCCACTGCTCTACACTCATTTTTTTAAATGTGCAATCGCGAGTAATGCCAGCATTATTGATCAAAAAATCTATGTGTTGATATCTATCGGTCATTTCCTTAATAGCAGTGGCGCAATCTTGTGAATTGGTCACATCAACAAATAATGCTTCCACACAACTTGGGCTAATTTGTGAATCATTTAACCAATTATCAAAATCCACAGGTGTACGTTTTTTACTTGCGGCGGCAATAACGAAATAGTTTTCACTGATCAAGCTTTTGGTAATTGCCGTACCAATTCCGCCCAATGCACCTGTAACGAGTGCTACTTTGCTTTTTTCCATGATGAATTCCCTACATCTTAATGACGATCACCCTACTAGTGATTAGTTTATTTACAGCGAATTTATAAGTCGCTTTGATAGCAAGTACAGCAAAATCTTGCGTAGCAAAGGTGATGAATTTTTAAAGCAAACTATGTTTAGCTATTTGCAACTATGTTGCTTAACTATCTTGATTAACTATCTTGCTTAACTATGTTGTATAGCGAATTATATTCTGTCTAAAATTTAACCACCTTAAATTTAATTTAAACCAAAAATAGTCAATTTGCGTTATTTTAATGGATGATTTGTACTATACATTGAATTTATTTTGGTGGCTTATTTACTATATTTTATATACTTACCCTCATATTATGACAAATTATTTCACCTTATTTAATTGCAATAAGCGCAACAAAAACCTTTATTTCTCTTCATTGCAAGAATTCTGTCAGTGACTTCAGTTGTGTTTATCGGTGTGCGGTTACTAAAAAGGAGAGCATTAGCTCTCCTTTCTCATTGTCTACTCATTGTTTATCAGATCTGGTATAGCCGTAATCAAAAGGCGCTTTTGGTCGCTTTTTATAAGGTTGATCGTATCCATCTAAAGAATAATACCGAAACCAGTCGTATTGAGCATGCATCGGATATTCGTTACCTTGATTAATACCGCCAAAAGCTTTGCCGGTATTGGTGATCCAAAAGTTAAACATCAATTTTGCATAACCTTCAGGTATTTTAGTCTTATTATTATTAATACCTATATAGCCATCGGTTGCGGGTATTTGAGTAATACTAGTTTGTTTAAGTTCACGATATTTTACCCCATCCAAATACCACTGTATGTATTCTGGATGCCAAACAATTCTGATGGTGTGAAAACCAGCTGAGTGGCTGTAGTCTTCTGCTGTCTTTAGACTGGAATTGGCTTCGGGAGTATGCGTGCCTTGCCTGTCAGAATGCCCCTCCCAACTGCCCCATTGACGAGTACACCACCAATCACCACAGCCTTTTCCGTAAATCAAGTTTGAGGTGAAACGCTCATCGTATTGACCTTGAACTTCGTAGTCTATTTCTTCCCAGAGGGTCCACTTAGGTTGTCTGAAAGTGAACATAGAGCCAACAAACCCACTATTTTTACTGTTATCTTCAGCTCTTGGCGTCTTCATCCGTACCTCTAAGATACCATAGCGATAAACGTCTTTACTCTGTAATTCACCACAGCGATAGTCTTTGCTTTCAACCCACTGAGGGCCTTTGTCATCAGATTCAGAGTATGAATAATGCGCAGGTACTGCGACTTTTTCGATACTTAAGGTCATCATTCCATCGGCAATTTTTATCCCGTCTTTGTCAAAAGTACAGAGGTTCTCTTGAAAAGTACCATCTCCCCATGTCCACAATTCTGGATTTATTTTACTGCCGTTAAATTGTTCATTAATACGCAATGTGTAGCCCGGATAAATTGGCACTTCTGGTGTTAATCGGCTATGTGCAATTGCTTGTGAGGCGAATACTAATAGAGCAATGTAGTTAAAAGCTAAACAATAGCTGGTGACAAAAAATAGGTTGCGCTGCATAGGCAAATGTTTCCCTAGTAGGTTAGCAATAAATCATTGATTTACATTGCATATCATTATATTTGAGAGCGTTTTCAGTACTCTTTAAAAAATGAAGCATAGCAGCCTAACTTAAAAAGTAAATATATAATTTACATT
>JBELHO010000097.1:5551-6721 GCA_042091375.1 Thalassotalea sp.
CAACCACAGTTAAATAGCGTATTACTCAAAGGAACTAAGTCAAAATTATAAAAATTGAAAAATTTGTAAGCGCTTTCACATAAAAACTATTAATTATGCTCAGCTAAAATTCGATACTAAACATTCCCCTGTGGTTGAGTTAGTGCAAGTTGAGTAAGAACCAAGGAGTCAACAAAGATAATGTTAAGGATATTTTGTATAACCATATTGGCAATAATGACACACCCTATTATTGCCAATACCATGGCAATAATAGGGCCGCATGAATCACAATTCCCACAAACATTGTTGCATTTAGTCGCCAAGCGCAATGGCTATGAAACCATATATCCATACGAACATCTTGCCAAGGGAACAATCACCCTAGAACGTCGCACTGAAGATATTCAAACAGGTGCACTAGATGTATTTTGGAATATGACCAATAGCAATTTAGAAAGCGAATTCAGAGCCATCAAAATCCCAGTTTTTCGCGGTTTATACGGCTTTAGGATCGCTCTAATTTCAAGGGAGTTTGAACACAGGTTTGCTGATATCACCACCATTGAGCAACTGCAAAGATTCGATGCCGGAAGTGGCAGTGATTGGCCCGACACATCAATTTTAACATTCAATAATTTACCAACCACCACGGCACTTAAATATAACAATATGTTTCGAATGCTCGATGGTGGACGATTCGATTACTTTCCAAGAGGATTAAACGAACCCTGGGGTGAAATCAAAAACAATCCCTCATTAAATTTAACCGTCGACCCATACCTGATGCTTCGCTATATTTCTCCAGTTTATTTCTTTGTTAAAAAAGGAAATCCCCTTGGCAATATTATTCAAAAAACCCTTGATGACATGGTAGAAAATGGTGAATTTGAAGCACTGTTTTATCAAGATCAAGAGGTCCAAGAAGCATTGCAACGTGCCAGTGTGAGTCAACGTATCGTATTTAATTTGAAAAACCCAAATCTTCCGGTTGGAACCCCCGTTGACGACCAACGACTTTGGTTTAAACCGGCACTAAAATAGAGGCATTGTATTATGAAACAACAATCACTTCTGATTAAGATCCTCTATGTATTAATGGGTTCTTTAATTGTAACCTCACTGATCATTTCGGTAATTAATTACCTACTGCAAAATCAGCAAGAAATGCAACAATGGGACATTGAAAAA
>JBELHO010000098.1:0-6400 GCA_042091375.1 Thalassotalea sp.
CCTAAGTTTTTCGCTACTAGCAAAGCAGCCACAGCAATAACCGGTGCTAAAAAAAATAACATTAATCCAGAAATAATGATGTCAAATAATCGTTTAATCATGACTTTTATAACTTTGCTCTATGTATGCAACAAAATGGTCACTTAACTTTTGTCGGTTAAATTGCTCTGATGCAAGGGTTTGCGCATTTTTCGACATACTGGGTAAAGACTCCTTGTTATCGCGCAAATACAGTAAAGCATTAGCCAGTGCTTGTGGATCATCTGGGGCAACTGCCATACCGCACTGATGAGTGGTAATTAAATCGGCCAGCCAGCCGGGATAGTTGTTGACTACAGGTAAACCCGCGGCAATATAGTCAAAAAATTTGTTGGGTGATGTGCCGTAATAAAATGCGGGTACGTTGGCAAGTAATTGTAGGCCAACATCAGCAGCGTGCATATACTCGGCAAGTTTGTTTTTATTGACAGGCTCAAGAAAAATAACATTACTCAATTGCTGGTCAAGTACTTGTTGCTGTAGTGAGCTTTTTAATCGGCCTTGTCCCACTAACACTATTTTTATATCACTCTGCTGCTCAGCTTCGAGTAGGGCAGCTACTTTGATAATATTTTCTAAGCCATTTGCTTGACCATGAGTGCCAGTAAATATAGCGACAAAGTCTGTTTCAGTTAGTGAATTATCCGGCCAAATAGCAGGTGTTATTGGCTGTTGTTGGGCGAATATATTTAGATCACAACCATTGGCGATCATAGCGACGGCTTGGTCTTGATCTAAGTGACGCTGAATACCTTTTACAATACCCGGTGATAAGCCAATATGACCATGAGCACTTTTATAGGCAAGCCACTCGAGTACTGCAAGCGAACCGAGTATTAATGGGTTTGTGATCACTCCCATTGCTTTTGGTAACTCAGGCCATAAATCGCGCACTTCAAAAATAAAATGCTTGTTGCGTAACCAGCGGGCAAATATCCCTGGTAGTGCTGCTGTTAAAGGCGTTGATGTGGCAAAAATAACATCATATTGTTGTGTTAAGGCGACTTTGATACTGCGATAAGCATATTTCATAAAAGCAGAGGTGCGTTGCCAAAAGCTTTGATTATTAGAATAATCTACGGCAAATTCGATAATGTTGATGCCATCGACGACGCCGCGTCGTTGACCGTTAATAAATGCTGATTGCAAGCCGGTATTGGCTCCGTCATAGCTACCGCATACCATAGTCACTTGGTGCCCAGATACAATAAGTTTTTTGGCCATTTCGTATGAGCGAGTGCCAGTTGAGCCCATAGGTGTCGAAAAATGTTGATGAAAGTAAAGTATTTTCATTTAATGCCAATTGATTGTAGTGGTAACAATACAAGGTTTGGTTAGGGTCACTTGCAACATAGGTATTTGCTGTTTTTGTAAATAATATCGAGACATTAGCCCTTGGGCAAGGGCAATATTGTTAATTGCTTCGCTGGCGCATACGGTTATTGTTATTTTTTCAGCACTAAGGGTATTACCATTGAGCTGCCATTGTTTATTGGCGAGTTGCCAACGCAACACCGCTGATGAGTTAAAACCAGATAAGGTGTCAGTGATCTCTAGACAGTTTTCAGTTAAAGTTAATTGCCTTTGGTGTTGGTGTTGACCATTGTTGTATTTTGCGCTCAGTTGACCATTGTTTAATTGCACAACCTCAGTATTTATCCAATTATTGTACAAAAATCGGGAAATGTTTGGCATTTGTTCTGTATTGTCGAATTGCACCGTACTATGGGATTTAACGCTTGGAAAATAATGTTGATAGTAAGGTTCACAGTTATAACTGTAACTGCCGGTGCCAACTAATAGATTGTCTTCGCCGAGCCAAAAATCGACATGTAGGGCATCACAAGCCGATGGACGAAACTTAAGATCAGGCGTTCTGATAAAACAAGACGCGACTGAATTGGACACTTGATGATAGCTAGTGTTCAGTGCCTTATTGTTAATTTGTGCACTATCTTGGTTGGATGCCAAGGCAGTGCAGGGAAATAATGCCTGCAATTGGCCGCAGTCTACTTGCTGATGATAAGCAGTTTTGCCTAAAAACAACTGAAAAGCCCACTGTAGCGAAGGCCGATAGTCTTGATAGTCAGATGTGGTGATAGGCAGTAATTGCGCACCATCATTGAGCCCTAAAAGAGCCGCTTTACCGCTTGTTGGCTCAGTAACATTATGCAGCCAATAGCAGCATAACCTGACTTTTAGGTAATAGTGTTTGCTGAATTCAGGCTGTTGCCATTGTTGCCGAAAAAATTCTGTTAAGGATAAAGTATCCAACATTAAACGATGATAGTTAACCGAATTTTGACTGAAGCAGCCGTCGTCATCAATCAATTTTGCGGCTCTATTTTCTAACCAATATTGGCCGGTTTTTTGCCAATTTTTGACTTGTTTACAATGGCAAAACTCACTGCGTGAGCGCAGTAACAAGCCACCTATATACAGTGCTGCAGCTTCACTTGTGCCGTGATTGTTATCTTGCGCCATAGCGTAGTGTAATGTCGGTGAGATACGCAGCAAGTGCTGATAAATCAATTCAGCTAAAGGTTTAGATAATTGCGCCTGCGGATCAACAAGGTAATGACATGCTGCAAGGTGCATCACTCTGATCGCTGTTTCTTGGCCACATTTCCAGTTAACACCTTGGTTTATTGGGTTGTGAAAACACCAATCACTTAACCATGTATTGAGTTTTTGTAGTTCTCGTGCATCAGCGCTTTTTTTATAGTTAACAGCAAAAATCACTGTCCATTGCAGGCGTGATAACTCCCAAACGGTTTTTATATCGCCTACGGCTAAATCAAAATCATTTAATGTCGACCAGTGTTGCTGGTTGTTAGCTACCCTTTTACCGGTCATAACGGAGGCATGCCAGTCAGGTAAGTTGTTGGTGTCTACAACAAGCCAACCAAAGGCTTTGACAGGTAAAAAACTGTCGTTGTTTCTGGTTTGATGTTGGCTAGTGGACTCAAAAAATGCAAGCTGTTCATTTTTTGAGTTTAGCATTTTAATGGGTAATTTTTTAACAAAATAGCCCGACTTGATAAATAGTCGATAGATAAACACTTGGCAAAGATTAACAATACCTAAGCGCTTAAAAGTGATTATCTTGGCAATGACTGACACAGTAATTAGTGGTCTTGTTGTCTGAGCTGCTCAACCACATCTAAAGTGATTTGCGCTACTTCAAATATTTGATCAGCGGCAATAGGGGTATCTTTACCTTCAGTGATAGCCGATAAAAACGCTGCTGCACAGGCTTTTTGGCCTTTGTCTTGTTGCCATAAGTTTAGTTTTTTGAAATGTTTAAAGCCAAAGCCTGTCAATTTTCTGAAGTTGTCGAGTTGCAAGACTTTACCGTCAGCAAATACTTCAATGCGCTCTTTAGGAAAAGTATTGGCACCGTTTGCTAAATAGTGAATGGTGCCAAAGGAGCCATCGGCAAAACCCAGAATAATAGCGGCTTTGTCTTCTACTATGTCGACGGTGTTGCTTGTCCCCATTCTTCTTGCTTGCACTGAAGTGATTTTATTACCGGCGAGAAAACGCATTAAATCAATAAAATGACATGCTTCTCCAACAATACGTCCACCGCCTTTAGATATGTCCTGAGTCCAATGGTCAACGGGGATAAAGCCAGCATTAATGGTCATAATAAATGACTTGGGCTGCCGAATGGGCTCGAGTAACTGTTTCATTTTGATAATTTGTGGTGCGAAACGGCGATTATAACCTACCATTAGGTGTAACTTATTGCCTTGACTTGAATAAGCGGACTGCACTTGTTGTAATTGTTTCTGGTTGATGGCAAGGGGTTTTTCAACAAAAACATGTTTTCCCAGAGTCAGAGCTTTAGTAACAAAGTCGGCATGACTATTGTGTTGAGTCACCACCGCAATAGTATTTATTTGTTGGTTATTGAGCATGGCCTCAGTGTCAGTCGTTGCCTGATGAAAACCACTGTTTTTGCCATGGATAACACTGTTAACACCGCCAGATGTTGCCAGTGTGTGCAACTCTGCGTTGGCCGCTTTAAATGCAGGGATCAGAATACGTGATGCATAATTACCCGCGCCGACAAAACCAACCACAGGTGAGTTTTTAGGGTAGTCTGGTTGTGGATTTAATTGTACATGAGTGGTGTTTTTATCATCTGCATTTTGTTGATATTGCAATAGAATGCCTAGTGCCTGGGCGTTATCGGTTAACTCTTGGTACGCATTAAGGGCATCGGAAAATAAATAGCGATGACTTATCAAGGGTTTTACGTCAATTTTACCTGCGGACATCATGTCGAGAATAGCCACAAAGTTGCGTTGCTCAGTCCAGCGCACATGCCCAAAGGGATAGTCGTGCCCTTGCTGCTCATAGCTTTCGTCATATCTACCAGGACCATAAGAGCAAGATACTTGAAAACTTAATTCTTTTTCATAAAATTCACTGCGATTCAGGGTTAATCCAGTGACACCCACTAAAATTATCCTACCTCGCTGACGAGACATATTAGCCGCTTGCGAGACTGGATCGCTTGAAGCTGTTGATGCGGTAATAATCACTGCGTCAGCGCCTTTACCGCGACTAAAATTGATCCCCTCAGATACCGGATTTTCTCCCTGCGTTGGATTACAGGTTTGCGCACCAAATGACTGTGCTAAGGCTAATTTTTTATCGTCAAAATCAATTGCTAATACCCTACAGCCGTTGGCAATTAGCAATTGGATGGTCAGTAAACCAATCAGTCCAGCGCCGATCACCACAACGGACTCACCCAAGGTTGGCTTGGCTAAGCGAAGTCCTTGTAGGCCTATCGAGGCAAGTACTGTAAAGACTGCACTCTCGTCATCGACATTGTCGGGGATTTTTGCCGCTAAGTTACTAGGCACTCTAACCAAATCTGCATGTGGTCCATTAGAAACTACTCGGTCCCCAATCGCGAACTCTTTGATGCCTTTGCCAACGGCTGACACTACCCCGACGTGGCAATAACCTAGACTTAAGGGTTGCGCTAGCTTGGAGCGTACCGCATCAACTGTAGTAAGCAAGCCGTCGGTTTTAATTTTATCGACAACCATTTTTACTTTTTCAGGTTGTTTACGCGCTTTATCTATGAGTGATGCTTTACCAAAATCGACTAGCATACGCTCAGTACCAACAGAAATTAAACTAACCGATGCAGAAATATTTAAGTGACCATTTTTTTTCCGCGGGTTAGGTGCGGTAATTAAACTCGTCTCACCTGTGCCCATGTTTTGTAGTATTTGTTTCATTGGTTAAAGGTCTCTTGAAATATGATTTTTTTTACCATTTCCCAACGTTTTTCAATGGATGGCAATTGAGCCAATCGTTTATTTCCCTCTTCAATCATTGCTTTTGTGTCATATTGGTTTTGACTAAAGTTAACTAGGGTTTGGTATACGTTGTTGACGTTATGAGGCTCACAAAATACAGCCGAAGTACCGAGGATCGCACGTGCAAAATCTCGATCACTGGCAATAATCGGTGTATTTGATAACCAGGCCTCCATGTAATTATTACTAAAGCTTTCCAAATCGCTTAGGTTTAATAGAGCATCACACTCATCATATACCTTTTGAATTTGATCTTGAGGAATACTTCCACGAAAATCAAAAACTTCTAAAAAAGCGTGGCAGGATTCTTTTATCAGTAAATAATTGTATTTTGCCCTGAAGTATTTCTCATCGACAGATATGATAAACCTAATATCATTATTGTTTTTAATCAGCGCCTTTGCGACGTCAATAAGTCGCCAGACGTTTTTATGTTCATTGAGTCCAGACAGCACTAAAAATTGACATCTACTTTTGATTTGGGTTTTAACCGTTTGCGTATTTTGCAAATACGATGTTGGCACAGGGGGAATAATTGAAAAATGCTCTGCCGTTAAGTTCAGTTGTTTTTGCATTCGATCGCGCATTACACCGGTTTCAACTAAAATAGCGTCGGCTTTTTTAATTCTATTTAATCTGAAGTATTGGAAAATTTTTTTAATAAAAAATTGTTTAAACGTCAATTTTTTCCAAAAAGGCGAATCATCATAGCAAATGGTTGGATAGGCAATACTTATCACCTGTCTCACTTTGGCTTGTCTGGGTAATCCCAAACCAAAAAATGTAAATGTATGGCTAATGCCATGTTTTTTAATTATTTTTTTTAGTTCAAAATGTTCCTGTATGATCCGCTTTAGCGGAGAAGCAGCAAATACTTCGACTGGACAATTATTGGGAAGGCGCTCTAAAAAAGGAAACTTATCACTGACTAGCAACACCAAATTATCCATTTCATTAGATGAATTAATAAAATCTAAAAAATTTAAAGCTAGTTGAACACCACCTCCCATTTTTAG
>JBELHO010000099.1:0-6073 GCA_042091375.1 Thalassotalea sp.
AATAGGATCAACGCCAGCAAAAGGTTCATCCAACAGGATAAACTTTGGATTCGCCGCTAATGCGCGAGCTATTTCTACGCGTCTTCGCTCGCCGCCAGATAAAGCCATACCTTGAGAGTCGCGAATATGACCGATATTGAACTCCTCTAATAAATCATCGAGTAATTCTTCTCTTAGCACGCGGTCAAGATCTTTTCGAGTCTCAAGTATCGCCATAATATTTTGGTAAACAGTGAGTTTTCTAAAAATAGAAGATTCTTGAGGTAAATAACCAATCCCCATGCGCGCGCGGTTATGCATCGGTTGCAAAGTAATGTCGTTGTCATCAATGCGAATGGAGCCGTGATCACTGGGAACAAGGCCAACAATCATATAAAAAGTAGTCGTTTTACCTGCACCATTTGGACCAAGTAATCCAACGATACTGCCTGCTTTAACTTCTAGACTTACATTTTTTACAACTTGCCTCGACTTGTAGCTTTTTGCAAGCTTTTCAGCAACTAACATACTCATTAGTTTTGTCCACTTTGTGTGTTGATAATGGTTTTTACTTGATTGTTTGAATTTTTTGATTTTTTCGAAGTAACAGTTTCATTAATACGGTCATATATTATGGTATCAGCTGACATCAGATCGCTATTTTGTTGAAACTTAGCATTTCCTATCATAGTAAACAGCTCATTGGCGACATCATATTTAATTTCATTTGCACTGGCACTAATTGTTGAGCCATCTTCCTGCGTAGCTGTGAATTTTACTGGGTCACCCGTTGCAATAAGCAGTTGTTGGTTCTCACCTAACTCTGCGCGTTTGTAAGCTTCTAAATAACTTGCTGTGATAGTCATATCACCGTGTTTAATTTGCACATTGTTTTTAAAAATACCGACATTTTCTTTCAACCGAGCAGATTGCTCATCAGCTTCAATTTCAAGCGTGTGTTTAAGTTTGATAGGCTCTGCCACTACTTGAATACTGGCGAATAAAAAGGCAATTACAAGCGCTGTAAGTGACGCTATATTTTTTATGTTATTTGTCATAATAAGAGGTCTTCGTGTGGTTGATTAATTTAATGACTTCACTATCTAAATTTGCATCTAGACCTTGTCCAGTGATAGTTAGGCCGGGACCAGTCATTGTGACGGCTGTTTTTGAGGTCATTAACTTGGTTGAAATAAGGTATTCAATACTGGCAGCTTGAATTAAATTGAGCATAGCATTCGGCGTTAAGTTCTGTGCAGTGACATCTTGCTCCAGGATGAGTTTATCACCTTCGTACAAGGTCGCTTCGGCTGCACTGAGTTGCCAGATACCTTCATCTGAATAAATAGTAAACTGTGGCTGCTCGAAGTGAGTAAAACCAAGTTCTTGGTACATCGACATTTTACTAGCTCTTACTTGGTGACTGATGCGCCCGCTTTGGTCAAAGTTAGTTTGTTTTAAATCGATGGCAATATAATCTGGCACGTTAGCGATTTCATCGACTTTAGGGGCAACCTTTTTAGGCATATAAAAGTAGGGTAACCATAGCCCGGCCATAATGATTACAAACAGTATAATAAGGACTATTCTTGCCGACATTAGCTGCTGCTACCTTGATGGCTAAGAGGAATATTTTGACTGAGCATAATCAGATCGGTCAGTTCACGAACGGCACCAAAGCCACCTAACATACTTGTACGATAGTCAGCTATGCGCGCTACAAGTGGGTGGGCATCACAAGTGGCAACAGCTAAACCAACGCACTGCATGACGGGTATATCAGGGCTATCGTCACCGATGTAAGCAATCTCATGGTTTTCCAGTGTCAGCTTATCCTTGAGCTCATTAAATGCTAAAAGCTTATCTTCTTGTCCTTGATAAATATGCTGGACAGTCAAACTTTTCATTCGACTCTCAACAATTTTTGAATGCCGACCAGTAATCACTGCAACTTGGATATTATGGTTGATTAACGATTTAATACCAAATCCGTCTTTAGTATGGAATGCTTTAAGTTCTTCACCTTGATTGCCCAAATAAATGCGTCCATCAGAAAAAACTCCGTCAATATCACATATTAATAACTTGATTTGACTTGCTTTGGCAAATACTTGAGGGTGGGTCTCTGAGTACAGTTCATTGAAAAAAAGTTGTGAGGCGTTAAGCGTCATAATACACCTGCCTTAAGTAAATCTTGCATATTTAGAGCACCAATTGGCTGGTTATTATCATCAACCACTAATATGCCATTTATCTTTTTTTGCTCCATGACATTAAGGGCTTTTGCTGCAAGCATGGTTTTAGGTGCCGTAGTACAGTGTTGCGTCATGACTTGATTGATGGGTGTGGTATGAATATCGATACGTTGTTCTAAAATGCGACGTAAATCGCCGTCGGTAAAAATACCTTGCAAGATATTGCTCTGATCGACTACGGCCGTCATTCCTAGCCCTTTTTCGGTCATAACAAGCAGCGTATTTTTAATCGTTGTGTGTTCAGTGACAACTGGTAAAGCGTCATCGCAATGCATGATGTCTTTTAGCATCAGCAATAAGCGTTTTCCTAAACTACCACCGGGATGTGACAAAGCAAAATCATCAGCTGTAAACCCCTTTTCTTCCAACAAGGCAACCGCGATAGCATCGCCCATAGCAAGAGTTGCAGTTGTACTCGCAGTAGGAGCAAGCCCTAAAGGGCAGGCTTCTTCTGATACGGCAACACAAATATGCACATCAGATTGCTGGGCAAGAGTGGACTTCTCATTGCCACTCATTGCGATAAATTTTGCCCCCAGCCGTTTAATAACGGGGATCAAATTAATGACTTCAGCGGTTTCGCCAGAATTAGAAATCATTAATAGCACATCTTCTTTGGTGATCATGCCAAGATCGCCATGACTGGCTTCACCAGGATGAACAAAAAATGAGGGTGTACCCGTACTTGCGAGGGTTGCTGCTATTTTGTTGCCAATATGACCTGATTTGCCCATACCGATGACAATCACGCGACCAGAGCAGTGATACATTAATTGACAGGCTGCACTGAAATCTTGATTAATATATTGAGCAAGATGCGCAATGGCTTGCTGTTCAATTTCAAGTACGCGCTTTGCTCGAGCAATAAAATTCATTACACCGTCCTAAACACTAAGCGTAGAAAATATAAGATATTGATATGCCAGAAATGCTGAGCATAATATGCCACCTTCAAATCGATTAATGCGTCGTGAGCCCTTTAAACTTAAACTCATCGCAATCAATGCAACCGTCGCTCCAAGCATTATTAACACATCGCGATTAGCAACCGCAGGATCAACATCCGATGGATTGATAATACCAGCAATAGACAGTACCGCGAGTAAATTGAAAATATTTGAACCGATTATATTGCCCAACGCTAGATCATCTTCATTTTTCAACACACCAGCAATACACGCTGCTAACTCAGGAAGACTGGTACCAATGGCGATAATTGTTAAGCCAATTACTAAGTCACTAATACCAAATAGTTTGGCAATATCCGTGGCTGATTCAACAATAAAATGAGAACTGATAGGTAAAATAATCAACCCTACAATTAACCAAAATGTAGCATTTGACGTACTAATATTGTCTGGTACTTCTTCACATGCTCCGTCAACGAATGGGTCACTTTGTTGATTGGCCTGCTTGGTTTGTTTGACTGAGATGAAGGTGACGCCAGCAATAAAAATGAAGAAACTGATCATTAACGCAATCCCTTCACCAAAAGCTAAATAATTATCAGACAAAATGTACCATGCGCCGATTGAGACTAACATCAAAACGGGCATTTCGCGTTTGAGAGTCGCAGAGGAAACATTTAAAGGACGTAGCAATGCGGTCACACCGAGCACTAAAAGGATATTGGTAATATTTGAACCAACTGCATTACCAACAGCGGTGTCAGTTTGATTGGCAAGGGCTGCTTGTGCTGACACCATCATCTCAGGTGCAGATGAGCCCATAGCAACAATAGTTAAGCCGATAATTAAGGTTGGAATACCAAAATTCTTAGCCAGTGCGGCTGCGCCAAAAACAAAACGGTCAGCACTCCAAACAAGCCCTATGAAGCCAGCGATTAGTATAACAACTGATAACAACATTTTTTTATGAAACCACCTAAACTTAATCAACAATAAATAATACCAAACTTCATCTAAAAACACAGCTTTTGCAACATTTGTTACAAATATTTTATCTGACGCAGGTTTAATAACCCATTCAAAAAGCTTAGAATATAGAGGTGAAAAAAATATTAGGAGAGCGGCTTGTCGCAAAATTTAGTTGAAATAAAGGATGTAACTTTTTCCAGGGGGGATCGGGTTATTTATCAAAATATGAGCTTTACGGTTCCGAGTGGAAAAATTACCGCAATAATGGGACCAAGCGGTATTGGTAAAACAACCATGTTACGTTTAATTGGTGGTCAACTGAAACCTGATAATGGCGATATTCTGTTTGCGGGCAGGAGTATTCCAAGTATGTCGCGCAAAGCCTTGTATGATGCACGTGAAAGAATGAGTATGCTGTTTCAAAGTGGCGCACTTTTTACAGATATGAGCGTATTTGACAATGTTGCATTCCCATTACGTGAACATACTAAACTTTCTGAAGAACTTATCCGTATCGTTGTACTCATGAAATTAGAAGCAGTTGGTTTGAGAGGTGCAAAAGATCTTATGCCTTCAGAGCTTTCTGGTGGTATGGCAAGGCGTGCTGCACTTGCTCGTGCAATTGCGCTTGATCCAGAGTTAATTATGTACGACGAACCTTTTACCGGACAAGACCCCATTTCTATGGGGGTGTTGGTTAAGTTAATTAAATCGTTAAATCAAACTCTTAATATCACATCACTCGTGGTGACCCATGATGTTACAGAAGTAATGAGTATTGCTGATCATGTAGTGATTTTGGCTGACAAAGGGGTGATTGGTGAGGGGACGCCAGAGCAAGTTGCGCAATCTGATTCAGCACTTGTACAGCAATTTTTGCAAGGATTATCTGATGGACCTGTGCCATTTCATTTTGAAGCATCGCCATATAATGACGATTTATTAACAGGACACATACGTGGTTAATTCAATGCAATCCATTGGTCGTAATACGCTGCAAACGCTAGCGGGCGTTGGTCGTGCTTTATTAATGCTAATTGGCGCTATTGTGAATATGCCTAATATTAAAAAAGGCGCGCCTCTTTTAATAAAACAACTTTATATGGTTGGGTTTTTATCGCTGGTCATCATTTTGGTATCTGGCCTGTTTATTGGCATGGTTTTGGCCTTGCAAGGCTACACTGTGCTGGTTGATTACGGCGCTGAAGATAGTTTAGGTCCGCTGGTGGCACTGAGTTTGTTACGTGAATTAGGCCCTGTTGTAACAGCGCTATTATTTGCTGGTCGAGCAGGCAGTGCTCTGACTGCAGAAATTGGCTTAATGAAGGCGACAGAACAGCTAAGTAGTTTGGAAATGATGGCGGTTGATCCGCTTAAACGAATCGTCGCACCTCGCTTTTGGGCGGGGATGATCAGTATGCCATTACTAGCAATGATCTTTTCGGCCGTAGCAATTTTAGGGGCTCATATTGTTGGCGTCGATTGGTTAGGCATTGATTCAGGAAGCTTTTGGTCAATTATGCAAGCTCAAGTTTCATTTGAAAAAGATATTTTAAATGGTGCAATTAAGTCAGTGGTTTTTGCATTTGTGGTGACTTGGATTGCACTTTATAAGGGTTATGATTGCGTACCTACTTCCGAAGGTATTAGTAAAGCAACAACACAAACTGTTGTGCAATCGTCACTGGCTGTATTGGGGTTAGATTTTGTGCTTACAGCAATTATGTTTGGCGCATAAGGATAGATGAAATGAATTCAAAAAAAATAGAAATATTAGTGGGCTTTTTTGTCACACTAGGGTTGGCTGCAATTGTAATGTTGGCTCTAAAAGTAGCGAATGCGGGCATAAGCGGTAATGGTGAGAGTTATAACTTGTATGCAAAGTTTGACAACATTGGCTCATTAAAAGTACGTTCTCCCGTTAAAGTGGGGGGAGTGATCGTTGGACGCGTTGAGTCGATT
>JBELHO010000100.1:0-6028 GCA_042091375.1 Thalassotalea sp.
TGAAGTTAACAAAGTACTTGAAGTTGCCCGTAAAGAAGAAAAGATTGGTGCAACACTGCAAGCAGAAATCACACTTTATGCTGATGATAAATTAGCGGCCAATTTACAAGCACTTGGTCATGAATTGCAATTCGTTTTATTAACTTCAAAGGCTTATGTTGAGCCTATTAGTAATAAATCAGCTGACGCTGAAGCAACCGAAATTGAAGGCCTATATATCACTGTTGCAGCAAGTACCGCGACTAAGTGTGAACGCTGTTGGCACTATAGTGAAGATGTTGGCACAATTGCAGCTCATCCGACTCTATGTGGTCGCTGTGTAACAAATGTGGATGGCGAGGGTGAAACTCGTGAGTTTGCATAAAGGTTAATAAGGATTAGCTGTGTTAAAAGGACGAAATGGTTTAATTTGGTTAGTGCTAAGTGTGGTTTTATTAGCACTTGACCAAATCAGTAAGTCGGTTGTCGTTGCTCAAATGAAATTGGGTCAATCAATTGATATTTTACCTGTGTTTAACTTTACCTATGTACATAACTACGGTGCAGCATTTAGTTTTTTAAGTGATGCAGGTGGCTGGCAAAGTTACTTTTTTAGCACCATCGCAATCTCAATTAGTGGGTTGCTTATTTATTGGCTAAAAAAGCTGCCAGCAACGAATAAATTGTTATGCCTTGCTTATGCATTGGTCTTAGCTGGTGCTATTGGTAACTTGGTTGACCGCTTGAT
Source organism: Thalassotalea sp. (assembly GCA_042091375.1). Classification (GTDB taxonomy): domain Bacteria; phylum Pseudomonadota; class Gammaproteobacteria; order Enterobacterales; family Alteromonadaceae; genus JBELHO01. The sequence continues at coordinate 728 of JBELHO010000100.1, forward strand.
TTATGGCTATGTAATTGACTTTTTACATGTGTATTATCAGCAATGGGATTTCCCCGTTTTTAATATTGCCGATGTGGCAATTAGCATGGGTGCGGCGCTGTTGCTGCTCGATGCATTTTATGAACAAAAAGAGGCGAAAGCAGGAAATGACGCTAAAGATTAGTGAAAACTCAGAAGTACTTTTTCATTTCTCAATCAAGTTAACAGATGGTTCAGCAGCTGACTCTACAAAGGTGCATAATAAGCCCGCTAAACTGGTGATGGGTGATGGCAGTTTGACAGAAAATTTTGAGAAGTGTTTGCTTGGGTTAGTCGCAGGTGATGAAAAAAGCTTTAAATTGGCGCCTGAAGATGCGTTCGGTTTGCCTAACCCTGATAATATTTACTACGTTGATAAAAGTAAATTTGGTACAGATACGCCGGCAGAAGTAGGTGCAATCATTGCCTTTACTCAGCCTGATGGCACTGACCTGCCAGGGCTTATTCGCGAAGTTGCTGGCGATTCGGTCACAGTTGATTTTAATCATCCTTTAGCTGGGCAGCCTGTTGAATTTGAAGTAGAAATCTTAGAAGTGCATAATTAAATGAAAATTTTATTGGCTAATCCACGAGGCTTTTGTGCCGGTGTTGATAGAGCTATCAGCATAGTTGAACGCGCGCTTGATATTTTTCAACCGCCCATTTATGTCCGCCATGAAGTGGTACATAATAAATATGTGGTTAGCCGTTTAAAAGATCGCGGTGCAATTTTTGTTGAAGAATTGCATCAGATCCCTGACAATAATATTGTTATTTTTAGTGCTCATGGCGTGTCGCAAGCGGTGCGTCAAGAAGCTAAGCGCCGCGATTTAAAAGTCTTTGATGCAACCTGCCCGTTAGTGACAAAAGTACATATGGAAGTTACGCGTGCCAGCAGAAAGGGTACAGAGTGCGTACTCATTGGCCACCACGGTCATCCAGAAGTTGAAGGCACAATGGGGCAGTATGACAATCAGGATGGCGGCATATACTTAGTAGAAACAGCTGAAGATGTGGCCAATTTAGACGTTAAGAACCCTGATAACTTATTTTATTGTAGCCAAACCACTTTATCGGTTGATGACACTGCTGACGTTATTGATGCTTTACGAGATAAATTCCCAAATATTCATGGTCCACGTAAAGATGACATCTGTTATGCCACACAAAACCGACAAGACGCAGTGCGTGATTTGGCTGATAAGACAAATATTGTACTCGTAGTAGGCGCTAAAAATAGCTCAAACTCAAATCGCTTACGTGAATTAAGTGAAAAAGTTGGTACACAAGCATTTTTGATTGACGATTCATCAGTAATGAATAAAGCTTGGTTTGATAATATTGAAAGTGTGGGAGTGACCGCTGGCGCCTCAGCACCAGAAATATTGGTTCAACAGGTGATCGACCAGTTAAAATCTTGGGGCGGGAGCCAGGTGTTAGAAAACCCCGGAATAGAAGAAAATATAATTTTTGCGGTGCCTGCTGAACTAAGATAAGGATGCTAAATGCTAATGAATACGTTGAAGGATTTCAAAGGTAATTCATTAGCAAACTTACTTAATAAGCGATCATTACTCGCAGTAATAATGGTTGGCCAACTGTTGGCTATTCTTTTAGTCTCAACACCACTTAATCCTTTCGACCCTTGGTTGATACTCCCCTTAGTCAGCTTATTTATCCATTTTGTGTCTCTATCTAGCTTCTACTGCTTGCATTTAATTAAACGTTTTTTACAAAAATCAAACGACGTAATGCAATTGTTAATGCTGATCTTACTGATCTGTAGTTTTACAATCATTGCCAGTTTTACGGTACATAGTATGCTTAGCCTAAGCATACTATCGCCGGTTGATTTTATGCTGCGAAACCTGTTGATGGGTTTTATTGTAGCATTACTATATGTTCAATTTAGTGTGATATATACCGATCGCATGGCTACTCAACATCAAGCAACTAAAGCAAGGTTAAGTTCGCTGCAAGCGAGAATTCGTCCTCATTTTCTTTTTAACAGTTTAAATGTTGCTGCAGAACTTACTCACCAAAACCCAAAAGATGCCGAGAAAACAATTTTGGCAATAGCCGGTTTATCCCGCGCAGCAATGTATAGTGACGAAAACCGCAGCCTGAAACAAGAAATTGAATTAGCGCAGCAATACCTGTTAATAGAGTCATGGCGTTTTGATGAGCGCTTAAAGATTGAATGGCAATTACCCGATGAGTTACCTGAAATAGTGATCCCTTCTCTGACCATTCAGCCTTTGTTAGAAAATGCCATTTATCATGGTGTAGAAAACAATTCCAAGATGTCGACTGTCAGAATCGGAATGTCAGTGACCAGATCCTCCATCACAATTATCATTGAAAATCCGTATATTAATGCAACGGTACCAAGAGATAAGTCAAATGGCATGGCGGTGAAAAATATAAAAGCACGCCTTAATATATATTTTGGTCAACGCGCTAAGTTAAGTCATTATATTGACGCTGATATCTATCGCACCAAGTTAGTTATTCCGAGATAATAATGAACGTACTTATTGTTGATGATCAACCACTAGCAAGACTTAGAATAGCGCGTCTAATAGAGAAGCTAAGACCAGATTATACGCTGCTACAATCTGCTGAAAATGCACAGCAAGCAATGCTTTTAAGCCAGCAAACAATGCCTGATTTAGTGTTATTAGATATTGAAATGCCGGATATGTCTGGGGTCGAATTGGCCCAGCAGTTGAAAGCCGTTTCTCCTCCGCCAGCCATTATATTTGTGACGGCTTATCCGGATAAGGCATTGTCAGCATTTACGGCCTTACCGCAAGGGTATTTAGTTAAACCGGTCACTGAAAAAGCGCTTGATTCAGTGTTACAAGGACTTAATCAGCCTCATCGAGCGCACACTGTACTGAAACAACAAGTCGCCTTAGGTTACATTGAGCAGGGCGTTAAAAAGTATATTTATTTTTCTAATATAAGAGTTATCCGTTCTGAAGATAAATATATTCGTGTTTATACCCAGCAAAAAAGTATCTTAATCGATGGCTCATTGAAGTATTTAATCGCCAAATATTCGACTCATTTACTTCGTATTCATCGTAATACATTGGTTAATAAAGCCTTTCTTTCAGCTGTTCACTTGGAAAACGGTAAGCATTGGTTAACAGTATCTGACTACACGTCTAAACTTGAAATAAGTCGACGTGAATGGACCAAAATTAAGAAATATTTACGTTAAAACAACCGAATATCATAAAAACAAACCGTCTACTGCTTTTTTGTTGTCATTTATTTCTTAATTAACCACTCTGTTATTTATTAATACATGTTAATACATGGCTTCTTTAAAGGATGAATGAGCGATGAGAATTAATAATTCGGTAATTTTCTTAAGACCAACAATTACTCAAAATAATGGTTTTACACTGATTGAAGTATTAATTGCCTTTATTATTTTAACGGTAGGCTTACTCGGTGTCGTTGCCTTGCAGATCAGCGCCAAACAAGCGAACTATAACGCGGATCAACGCAGTGCAGCATTGGCTTTAGCTAATGATATTGTGGAGCGCATTCGTGCAAATGATACTACAGAGGCTGTTGCCAATTACAATACAACTCTAAGCCATAATAGCCCGCTAACCGCTCACAATTGCTTAAATAATGCGTGTTCATCCATGAATATGGCTGCCTATGATTTGGATCAATGGCGCAAAGCATTACGCATGGCAGATAATACCGGTACCTTGGCTAATGGTGTGGTCTGTATCAGTGCTGAACAATCAAGTGATAGCAAAATGATTGAGTTACAGGTGGTTGTAGCGTGGCAAGGCAGGCAGAAAATCAAACCGGTAACTAATAAAGATATTAATTGTGGCTCGTTTTCAGATCGCAGAGCAGTGGTTCTTAATAGCCATATATTTATCAGGTCTGCTTAATATGAAAACAATGCACACGGTTAAGCAGCTTGGTTTTACTCTATTAGAATTAATGATTTCATTATTTGTTGGCGCGTTTATTTTAGCTGGCGTGATGTTCACTTACGTTGGTATGAAAAAAACCACCGCTGACACCATGCATATTGGCGAGTTACAAGAATCAGCTCGCCTAGCTATGAATGTGCTAAAACGAGATATTGAACTAACTGGGTTATGGGGAAGTTTTATTTCAACGCCCGATGCTGCTGTTTTAACACACCCCAACCCGGCCAATCCACAAAATGACTGTTTTGGGGATAAAGATAATAAAGAAAGTAATAATCACAGCTTTCCACAAACAGATGCGGCTGAGCAGAGGGCATTTAAAGTCTTGTTTGCTAAAGAGGCCAAAGATAAAACGGAATTAAACTGCATCAAAGCACCTCATTCTGGTAGCGATATTTTACAAGTTAAACATGTGCTTGCGAAAAAAGTTACCGGAAATACAAGCGCGAACAAAACCTACTTTATTGCCACACCACACACGGCACGGTTTCAAAGAGGAACAGGCTCTAAAATTATGCCACCTCTTAATGGCAGCGTCTGGGAATACAGCCACAATGTTTATTTTATTGCAAACCAACAATACGAACTTAATAACAAAAAAATAAACGTACCTACGTTAAAAAGAATACGTCTAACCGGTAGCAGAATGAGTACGGAAACAGTTATGGAGGGGATTGAAAATATACGCTTTATTTTTGGTTTAGACACCAGCGGCGATACGCGAGTCGATACTTATAAACCTGCACCGAGTATGCATAATAATGACTGGGATCAACAAAGCAGCGTTGTTATCAGCGTGCAAATATTTTTATTAGCAAGAACATTAGCACCAGACACTTCAAACCCGCCAAGAGACCAAACATTTATTCTAGGAGGGGAGGGGGAACACAAACGTATGCTCACTTTTAATGATGGTTATAGACGAAAGCTACTGACATCAACTGTGCGCTTAGCCAATGTAGGCAGTGATAAATGGGCAATCTAAATAAACACCATGGCATCGTACTCGTTGCAGCGATGTTGATGATTTTAATGGTTTCAGGTATTGCAGTGAGTGTCATGAGCGCGAGTATCATGAATAGTAAAATGGTGATTGCAACACAAGAATTTTACCGAGCCGAGTCAACTGTTCGTGGTAATACAGAATTAGCAATAAAAAATGAGATTGGGCAAAACGAAAACAGTCAATTCTTTAAAAAAAGAAGTGCATACAATGGCGAATCGATAACGCTTTCAAATACAGGACAGAGTCAGATTCTTGTGACAAATATTAATATAAACACAGCGATGGATCTACTAGATTGCCCCCCAA
>JBELHO010000101.1:0-5836 GCA_042091375.1 Thalassotalea sp.
AAACTGACGTTCGCCTTGCCAACCGTTAACGTGATGGATGCTTGCTCTTCAATAATGGCTTGCCATTGTTTTTTGTTACGCATAATTGTCATGGTTATCTCCTAAATTTAATTTGGGGATAACATAACTGAGATCAAGAACTAAGGGCAGGTGCCGATAGCTAGACGCTTACGCATTACTATCGGTTCTTGTGTCCATGAATCGTTCACTGCTTTCAAAAGTGCCATTGCGATCAAGATCTATCCATACCCCATAATATTCTTGATAGGGAGCAATGTCATCGTCTTCACTAAACCAAGGGTTAATATTGAAAGAAGTTTGCTCCCCTTTAGACATCACAAACTCATGACTATTTATGTAAACATAATTAGGTCCATATTCTTCCAAATATTTATTTTTTCCATTCACTCTTACAGACCCAATACTTTCGTAAGTGTTGTTACTGCTGGTCGCAGAACAGTAAGAAAGGCCGCCACCACCGTGGTCGCCTCCATGGTCTGCCAAAGTAACCTGTGAGAAACCCAATAGCATTGGCAATAACATCGCCTTGCAGAGCCCATTATTAATTATTTTGTTCGGCTGGCGCCACAACTGATATAGTATTTTTGTTCTACATAAATTCATTTTAAACTCCGATCTTTTTTTTTAAATTATTGACAATGAGCTTACTTATTATGAGGTTTATTTTTACTGTAACCACAATCCTGTAGCTATCTGATTTAGGCGTTTAATCGATTAATATTGTTCCTTCTTATCAACTGATCAAAAACAAAAAAGGTTAAAAAAACCATGTTTTTTATTGATATTCCTTCTATAAACTTTTACTTATTGTTTTGAATTCCCATAACGCCTGTCGTTTATGAATATCCAAAGGTCTTCATACTGCATACAGCTACTACTAATTTGATTCATAGACATCAATTACTCAGTAAAATACCTCAAAATTGAAGAGTCAGTAATAGCTTATTTCCGTAACTTATTTTTGAATCGATCACAGTGCTGTGATCAGTATGATTGATAACGGAACTTTATTGAGATGTTTGGAACTCAGACTTGTGACTTGTCATTGTCAAATAACAAGGGGGGCTAGCAATATACTAAATGTTTAAATAGTATTGATTGCTAGATTTGAACTGAAACGCGATTTAAAAATATTTCAACAAGTCATCATACTAGATTTGAAATCTTGCCACTTTTGAGGAAAGCTGAGCCGACAAGTGATTTAATTGTTGCGCATCTGTCTCCGACTTTGTCGATATTTGTATAGCTCGTAATGCTTCGTTCTGGATATTTTCCACATTTGATTTAACATTTTGAGAAGTTGCCGTTTGTTGCTCTGCAGTAGCGGCAATTTGAATGGTCATTTGTTTGATGACACTCATTGACTGTTGAATGCTCTCAAAAACTGTCATGGTATTTTGAGTGGCTTCTCCTGTTTGAGTAGAATATTTGCGACTATTTGACAGCATATCAGAAACAACGGCCGTTCTGTGGGTTAGTGAAGAGATAAGCTTGTCAATCTCTTGAGTAGATTCAGCAGTCTTTGAAGCAAGTGTGCGCACTTCATCTGCAACCACAGCAAAACCTCGTCCTTGCTCGCCGGCTCGCGCCGCTTCTATAGCAGCGTTAAGGGCTAATAAGTTAGTCTGCTCGGAAATACCTCTGATGGTTTCTAGAATATGGCTAACATTTGAGGACTCTTCCTCTAAGGCAGCCATGGCTTGTTTAGATTTTTCCATAATTTCTTCAAGTGAGTTGACCGAATGGGTTATTTTTTTGATATAGACTTGACCTTGTGCTACTTGTTTTTCACCGTCTTTTGACGCTGCAGCTGTCTCCGCACAACTTTCAGCAGCATGAAGACTGGTTGCTGCAATTTCATTAAATGTGTTTGATACTTGTTCTATAGCCAGTGATTGTTGTTGAGAAATTTGTCTTACCTGTTGCGATACTTGTTTGGCACTATCAGACTGCTCACCAACTAATACCGCATTAACTTTAATTTCTTTGATTAATTGGTGAATAATCCCGACAAAACTATTAAATGCGGTGGCCATTAAACCAGATTCGTCTTTTGATTTTATCGCTAAACGACAGGTCAGATCACCCTTACCATTGGCAATTTCTTGTAACCCACCAGTTATGACATGCATAGGACGGGTGATAAAATTTGACAACCAAACACCCAGGGCAGTAAAAATACAGATCACAAAGAAACTCAACAATAAAATAGTATTTTTTAATTCTCCAGCCAAGCTTTTTACCTCGCTCGCTGGAGCCAAACCGACAAACTTCCATCCCAACAATGGCGAGACATAAATACTGGCATACCAACTCTGATCATCAATAGATACTTCAATAATTCCTGTTGAAATGGCTATTTGTTGATAAGTACTACCTAAGGTTTCAAGTGATTTAAAATTGTGGTTTGTATTGATAGGATCAGCTAAAACAACGCCTGTATCTTCAACCAGCAACAAATAGCCCGTTTGTCCAAATGTCACCTGCTTCGTCATGTCTGTTAAACCTCCCAAACTGACGTCTATTGCAACGACACCACTAAGGCCTTGTTGCGTATTGAACACTTTTGAATAACCCAACAAAGGTGTGCCTGACTCTTGATCTGCATAAGCCGTTCCCCGAACAACCTGGTTGGGTGTTTTTACAGCATTTTTATACCAAGGCCTGACTCGAGGATCGTAGTTGCTGGCGTTCTTGCCCTTTGGCCATTGAATATAGCCACCATCACTTAAGCCCAAGTAAACATATGCGAGTTGTTGATGTGTTTCACCAAAGTTTTGCATCAGTGAAAAAGCTTTCGCCTCCGGTAAACCATGTTGATCAGGCGTCATCTGTGTCGATGGTCTAGCTATATATTTGCTAACATTGCGATCTAATTGATACAACGTATCCTCTTTTGATAAATAGACTACATCCTCAGCTAAACCTTCTAAATAATTAAAAAAGGCATTATCAATTTGTTTAATTTCATTAACACTATGCATTTCAAAAGCATTAACAGCACTATCTTCAATTTTGATAACCGTCAGTACAGTAATAATAAAAACAGGAATAATCGCACTCATTATGACGGTGGCAATAAATTTTTTTTTGATATTCATCTTTATTTTTCCAAATCAATATAAGCTGTGTTATCGATGTCTAGTGATTGTGGATTTCAGTTCAAATAGCAACAGCCAACTACTAGCTTTGCAATATATGCTTAAAAGCGACTAAACATTCGGTAAAAGCTAATTTAAGATCAAGAGTCTATTGATAGTAAAATCCGTAACGCTAAATGCAAAATATTGTAAATTATCGGTGGATTTTATATTAGTAATTTGAATATTACTCAACTGAGTGGATAGCTGATATTTGGTTGGTCAAAAAGAAAATATAACGCTTGTTTGAAAGAAATAAAGTATCAATGTAAGGCATAGTTACATTGATACTTCATTAAAGTGTTCAATTATTTAAATAACTTTTCATTTCAGGTAGAAAAAACTACCAATTGCAGAGATTAAACGTCTTTTTTTCTGAGTAGTATTTTATTATTGCCGATACGTTCTGGTTCGATATCAAAAGATAAGGTTAATGCTTCAATTAATGCTTCTCTATCAGTAATATTGAAGTTTCCGCTGATACGTCTTTCCTGGAGCAAGGAGTCATATAAGAGTATTTCCTGGTCAATATATCTATTGACTTCATTGATGACATTAATTAACTTTTCATCCTTAAATATTATCTTGCCGTCTAACCAAGCAAGAGATTGTTCAACGTGCGATGTCTTAACAAATGTTTGTTGCTGGGTTTGCCCAGTGCGTAGAGTTACTTCTTGCTCTTGGCTAATGAAAATATCATCGATTTTTATATTTGATATGTTTATTTCCACAATATTTTTTAATTCTTGATTCATGGATGTTTCAGACATAACCACTTTGCCTTCAGCGACCATGACATCAACTTTTTTGGGTGTTAATTGAACCGAAAACTTGGTACCTACTGCTTGTACCAAACGATCACCTGCATAAACAATAAACGGTCGTTCTTTATCATGGGCAACATCAAACAACGCTTCCCCTTTAAGCAACTTAATGAGTCTTTTATCCTTGGAAAATTCAGTTTCAATTTGACTGTTAGTATTCAAATGCATCACAGAGCCATCGCTAAATTTGGTCTGTAATTGTTCTCCTATACGAGTTGCATAGGTGTTTTTCTCAACGTTGAAGGCACTGTTTAAAAATACAAATATACAGACAATACATACACTAGCAGCTATCGAAAGCGGTTTTAATACAGGTATTAGCACGTCGGAAAAATGGACGTCTTCAGTCAATTTTTCATCGTTAACCAGTGCGAGTGATCCATCAATATCATCCCAAACATTCATCATCGCGGTCAACGCTTCTTGGTGTTTAGGATCTGCGGCCAGCCAATTTTTCAAATCAGCACGCGATTGTGCAGAAAAATTACCGCTATCTAGCTTAACTAACCACATAGCTGCTTGTTCATCAATGTGGTTAGCACTGTAAAGTGATACTACTTTTTTGTTGTGAGTCATCATTTTTTTGACCTCCCTTCATTATTTCCATTCAATTTAGGGTTTGCAACGGATTCTGTTTCTGTTGCACTGTATCCTTGAATAAATAGTGATTGTTTGCATGACTTTAAGCCTAGTGCTATGTATTTTTCAACTGAACTAACCGATACATTCATTTTACTTGCTATCTCTTTGTGACTTAAGCAGTAAAGTTTCCTCAACAATATTGCTCGTCTGTGTTTTTCAGGTAACGCATTCAACAATTGATTAAAACGTTCAAATTTTCGTTTCTGATAAAGTTCTTTTTCCACCGAATCTTCAGTTTCATCATTGAGTATAACCTCGTCTAGTTCAGTGTGAATTTCGCGCGATTGTTGAGTAAGTTTTTTAAGTACTAAGTTCCTTGATACAACAAATAAATACCCCTTAGGTGATTCGATTCGCTGCTTCTTGTCCGAGTGCATAACCCTAATAAAAGCTTCTTGTAGAATATCGTCGACATCTTGTTGAGCGACACTCATTTTCATGACTGACCTGATCAATCCGTCCCTGCAAGCTTGAAATGCAGCTAAAATGCGATTTTCTGACTTTCTATCTCTTTCCATTAGGTCACCCGAACTCAGTTCATTAACTTTTAAAGAGTCTATTAAAATCGTTTTCCGTAATTATTTTTTTAAATTTATAACTAAATGATCAGTAAACATTACCATAACACAAACTTACTACTTTCAAATTGAATATTTTCAACTAGGGTAACTCAACAAATTAACCAATATCTGTCTTCTTTGTATATTTTAATTTAGCCAGTTTCGAACAGTATAATCTTTTCATTAAGATAATTTTCTGTTTCTTTTTTGGTAAGGATTTTATTAAGCTTTTTAGATGTTTATCTTTTAGTTTTGTTGGCTTTCTTGCAACTTTTAAAGCCTTTTTTTTTGCCGCCGGTCGGTTATCCTTGTTTGCTGCATCAGCAACTGGTTTTTGCATCACAGACTGTGATGAAGTGAGCGCTTGCTGAGGTGTTTCAACAATTTTTTGCAATGCCGTAAATTTCCTTAATAGCCCAAAAAAATTTTCTCTACAGGCTAAAAAGACAATAATAAATAAGTTATGTAGCGGACTATTCTTATTCACTTTATGCACATTTTTAATATCTAACATTACTTTATAAGAGTTAGAAAAATGACTAAACCGCAATTTTATTTTCCGACCACGAATCCCTATTTTACTTTCAAAAAACAGCGTACAGGTCAAACTCAGTTGCATATGCAAAAACACCATATAAAATAAAAATCA
>JBELHO010000102.1:0-2998 GCA_042091375.1 Thalassotalea sp.
ACGCTGACGCTAATAGCGAAAAAGCAATGCCAACTAGTGCTGCAAATAATACTAGCGCTGCAAATAATACTAGCGCCGCAATTAACAGCAGCAGTATGGCGCATTTTAAAATTGTCGATATCTTAGGTAAAGGCGGCATGGGCGCGGTTTACAAAGCCAAAGACCAACTCCTAGAGCGATTTGTCGCCATTAAAATGTTGCGTATTAACGCGGTGCAGCAACCACAGATCCTCGCTGAAGCCAAAACTATTTCGCAACTCAACCACCCCAATATTGTCACCTTATACGATATTGCTCGCGATGAAGAAGCCAACTTCATTGTGATGGAGTGGATCGATGGCCAACCCCTCAACAGCGTCATAACTAGTAAAGGCCTACCGATAAACACGGTACTTGCCTACGCCAAACAAATCGTCTCAGCCTTAGTTTGTGCTCATCAACAAGGGATCATTCACGGTGATATAAAACCGCAAAATATCTTAGTGGACAGTGAACAGCGCATCAAAATATTAGATTTTGGTATAGCTACCCTATTAGAGCACAATACTCAGTACGTCAGTGCTAAGTCAGCCAGTGCTCAAGCGGCTAACACTGAAAGCGCTGATCGCGGTGCGGTTGTCGGCTCACCGCAATACATGTCACCAGAGCAAATTTCAGGGCAGAGTGTCGATGTGCGATCAGATCTGTTTTCACTGGGTATTGTCTTATACGAAATGTTGTCTGGGCTAAAACCCTTTTTAGGGCTTAACGTCAAACAGATCAGTCAGGCGATCAGCAACGGACATTACACTCCTTTGTCTCAACTAAATACTGAATTGTCTGAATTAAATACTGATTTGTCTGAGCTAAATACTGCCAACCAAAGCAAAAATCAGCAGGAAATTAGCACTAAACTCATTGCCTTAGTGGATAAACTGTTACAAAGCCAGCCTGAGCAACGCTACCAAGATGCTGAACAATTGGCAGAACAGCTCGAGCTTCTGCATCAACAAGCCAACACTCAATACACTTGGTGGCAACAGCGACACCCTTTGACTAAAGCCTTGATCATCTTGCCGGTGATCAGTGTTTTGGCGTGGAGTATTCGCGGTGTGTTATTTCCGCCCACCACTCAAGAATTAATTGCCCGCCAGTTAGTTGGATCAAAAAAAATCGCTTTTGTGCCCTTTAGCAATATCAGTGGCGATCCTGTGTTGCAAATTTTCAGTGACGGTATGGCAACCATGCTTGCCAGTGACTTAGCCGAAGTCGGTTACCAACAAGGCGATGGCGGCACTTGGGTAGTGCCGAGCAGCGAAATACGGCAAATGGACAAGCCCAGCGTCGAAGCCATTTACAACAAATATGGCGTAGATTTTATTGTCACCGGCACCATACAACACATGGGCTCAACTCGCAGCCTGCACTTGAGCCTAGTCAATGGCGTCGATGGCCGGCAATTAAAATCAACTCATCTGAGCTTAGATGCCAAGCAACTGTTTGACACGCAACTGCAAATACGCCAGCAAGTGCAAGCTATGTTAGGTTGGCAAATACCGCCAGCACTTCAACAACAATTGGCGCAACAAAAGCCAGCTTTAGATGGCGCTTATCAACATTACTTGCAAGGACAAGGTTATTTATACCGCTTTGATCACAGCGACAACATCAACAAAGCGATTGAGTCTTTTCAGCTAGCACTGCAATTAGACAGCCAATACCGAAATGCTTACGTTGGCTTGGCAGAGGCGCAGTTACGGCAATTTGTATTAACTAAAAGTCCTGATTGGTTAAGCTCAATGGAGCAAACGGTGTTACAACTGCAACAACTGGACGCAAGCCATGACTCACTTAAGCACTTACAAGCCCAGCTTAAACTCAACCAAGGTGATTATCAGCAAGCGGCTCAGTTGTTTGAGTTAAGTATTAAAGAGTCACCAAAATTTGTCAACGCTTATACTGGCTTAGCCGATGCCCATATCGCCTTAAAACAAGCAGCAAAAGCCGAAGCCACTTTGGCAAAAGCCTATCAGTTAATGCCCAATAACAACTTGATATTGGCAAACCTTGGAGCATTTTATTACGGCCAAGGCAACTATAGCAAGGCTATTGATTTTTTTACTTTGCTAGCACAACAAGCCCCCAATAACTATATTGCCCAACTCAATATCAGTGCTTGTCATTACCTTATTGGCGAGATACCCGAGGCAATTGCTGCTGCTGAGCAAGCCCTAGCCATAAAACCAAGTGAATACGTATACTCAAATTTAGGCACTTATCATTTTATTTTAGGAGACTACGCGCAAGCGGTTACTTATTACGAAAGTATGATCAGCTTAAGTGATAATCATTACGTCAAGTGGGGGAATTTAGCCGATGCCTATCGTTTTGCCAATAATGCTAACTATGCTGACGCTTTTCAACAAGCCATAATTTTGGCAGAGCAAGCTTTACAATTGAATGCCAACAATAAAAATGCAGTTGCTTCTGTTGCGTATTATTTTGCCAATGTGGGCAACAAGTTAAAAACTGACTGGTATGCCAAGCAAATTAGTGCTGATGATAATGGAGCTGATCAGTTTTTAATTGCTGCCGCTTATGCGCGATTAAATCAAGCTGAAACTGCCGTTAAGTATTTGCGCTTTGCACTTAACAACAATTATTCTTTGGCTGAAATTAGCGATTCCCCCTTACTTGAAAACCTGAAAAATCACCCAGAATACTTGGCACTGATCAACAATTAACGGGCGCTTGGGCTAGTTAAATTAGTAGGCTAATTAAATTAGCTAAATTAGCTAAATTAGTTAGGTTAGTTAGAGGCAACGGGTCTTTTTAGTCCTGTTCAGTAATTGTTGAACAGCAGTAAATGCCAGTAAAAGCAGTGATAAAGCTGCGCTAATTTTATCCGTGAGAAAGGGCTAATAAGCAAGTGATAAAAAGCTAATTTTTCTATGATAAATCACTAATTTTTCAGTGACAATGCGAATGCCCAACCAGTTGCTGTAAATGGGCATTAAAC
>JBELHO010000102.1:3098-4438 GCA_042091375.1 Thalassotalea sp.
CAAGCTTCAGTTCATTTAATTTAATAATCAATTATCACTGAGTAATTATTTTATGACTTTTACTTTCGGATCACACATAAACACTTCACCGGTTAGGGTGTCGTAAACCCAGACCTCAAAATAGATATCTTGATCTTGATTGCTAGCGCGAGTATCTATGTTGACCTTCATTTTGTGGGATTTCATTTTATTAAAACGGACAAACTGGGGTTGATCAGCGGTGATCCAGCGAAACTGATAACGGTTTGCTAAGTCTGAGTGAAATTTAAAAGCAATCACTTGCTGACCGTCTGACGGCTGTACTTCGAAACTTTCTGGAGTGTATAGGTACTGATAGCTTATGCCGAATTCGACTGGTTTTGCCTCTATTGGCGCCACTTGATCTGGCGCCCACAAATTCAAATAAAAAGTTTTTACAGCTTGTTTGGTTGCGTTAGGTGCTTGTTGGTTTTGCTCACTGTTAGTACTAATCGCCGCGTCATTGGCTGTGGCATGAGCTTGGCCAACCGTCAGCAGCATCATTGCAAGTAACGATGCAAGTATCAATGCAGGCATAAGTGCAGGCATAAGTGCAGGCATTCGTGCAGGCATAAGTGCTGGCATTAGTGCGGGTGATAGTAGCTGTAAAAGTGTCGGTGATCTGCGGGTAAAACTTTGATATTTCATTGTCATTTCCTTAAGACTGGTTAGGGCCTTTCCTGTGATAGAGTATCGGCTGTATTGCTTTTAGCTGTATTGCTTTTACAAATTGTGCTTTTACTAATTGTGCTTTTACTAATTGTGCTTTTACTTATTGCTTTTACTTATTGCTGCTAGTTATTACTTTTAGTTATTACTTGGAGTTATTAATTTTAGTTATAGCTGTTAGTTAAAGCTGTTTTTTATATTGCTTAGCCATATGCCTTACACTGTTAGTGTAGTTGTTTAACAGTAAAGAGGCAGTTAGCGTCTAAGGCATTACGGCTGAGCCTTTGTGGTAAATATAACTAACCTCTGCTGACTAATAAAAAACAGTCTACAAAAACACAATATAGAAAAGGGTTTGATTGTTCAATGGCCAGTTAGGGGTTTTTTTATGAGCAGGGTGACTCTGCTCAGTGGCTTTGCTTGCATTAGTAGCGTTGCTCTACGACTTAGCTCATTGGCTTTGCTCTGTGTCTAGAGCTGATTAAAACAGTGGGGTGAGCTGCCTGTAGCAAGGCGATATAACTCAGTAAAACTAGGCTGCGATAGCTGATGACTCAACAGCATTTAGTAGTAACTCAATAGCACTCAATAGTAATGAGCAGCGCTTATCAGTAACTCAACAGCAATAACTGAGCATTTAGCAGCGCTTATCA
>JBELHO010000102.1:4538-5657 GCA_042091375.1 Thalassotalea sp.
CAGCAATAACTGAGCATTTAGCAGCGCTTATCAGTAACTCAACAGCAATAACTGAGCATTTAGCAGCGCTTATCAGTAACTCAGCAGCAATAACTGAGCATTTAGTAGCACTTTTTAGTATCTCACCAGCGCTTATCAGTAACTCACCAGCAGCAATAACTGAGTATCACTGAACACTGCCGAACACAGATTACGCATGAATTCATTGATTAGTTAATTAGTTGATTAATTAGTCAACTGCCTAATAAGTCTTATGAAGAGAAGCTTTGCTAGGTTTAGCTTAGCTTAGCTCTATTTTATTAACCAAAGCTTAGCTCCATTTTACTAAGTTAAGCTTTAGTTAAAATTACAAGTCAACCTACAATTTATTTAATGATTAAAACTTGCGGATCCCAAGCGACATTGTATTTTTGGTTGTTTAAGGTAAAGCGCATTCTAATGGTCACTTGATCTGCGTCGCTAGCTTCAGTGGTTTTAATGCCTTTGAAAGTGTTTTTAGTAGACGTGACTTGTAAATCGAATTCGTTTTGAACGATACCTTTAAACTTGTACACCGCAGCATTACTCTTGTCAGCCTGTGTTTGTAAGTTAAAGCTAATATAATCGTTTTGATTGATACTAAAAGGTGGGGTAATGACTTGTTGGCCTGCTTGATCAGAGGAATAATACAAGTAAGTTGCTTCATCGCTGGCGGCTAAAGCGGTTACTGTATTGCCTTTGCCATCAAATTGGTGGGTTAACGTGTCATCATTAATATCGTTCGCCAGTTTTGTTGAATCGATATTGATGTAAACGGTGGTCGTTTGCGCTTGAGTGGCGTTGTTATTAGGGTCAATATTGGTTTGTGCAATATTCATCTTGCTTTCCTTATAGTGAGTTACTTGCCTGTTGTGCTCACTGTTTTAGCTTTGCTTACACTATTTGTAGTGCTTGCATTAGTAGCATTAGTAGCATTGCTAATTACAGTTAGCTCATAAAATATAAATCAATGCATCAATAAAGCAATAGGTGACTCGAGGTTTTACTGATATTTATTAAAATAGATCAATAGATTAATAGATTAATAGATTATTGATTGCATACATTGCATGTACTAATACAGCTAATACATACAGCTAA
>JBELHO010000103.1:0-5639 GCA_042091375.1 Thalassotalea sp.
GATATGGGGTAGAGCTTAACCCAATAAGCGCAGATAAATTAGAGACAATACGTCAATGGCGAAATCACCCTGATATTGTCAAATTTATGAAAGATAAGCGCATTATTAGTGAAGCACACCAAAAACAATGGTTTGCCGGTTTAGCTGAAAAAACACAGCAATTATATTTAATGGTTTCATACAAAGGTCAAGATATTGGCGTGATTTACGCCAAAACACATAGCAAAGTAAACACAGATAATACTGCTTTAAACCTTGCTCCAGTGATCGAACCTGGTTTGTATATTGCACCTGATTGTCAGTATAAAAACAGTGTGTTAGCTTTTAGCCCTTCGTTAGTTTTTATTGATTATTTATTCAAGCAGGGACAGTGTATTGAACTCAAAGCGGAGGTGTTTGAATACAATAATGGTGCGATCCGCTACAATAAAATGCTAGGTTATCAACAAGGTGAAGTTGATAAAGACGGATTATTAACCATGACACTCACATTGGCTGATTTTGAGCGTGCGAAACAAACGTTAAGTAAAGTATTAAGATTTTAAATAAAATTGACAAGGCAAAGTAAATAATGACAGATCAAAATAAACTCATGGCTATTTTTTCTGAGGCTTTAGAGATCCCCATAAGTGAGATTAATGATAATTTAAAATATAACGAAGATAAGCGTTGGGACTCCACCGCTCATATGATCTTAATTGCACAACTAGAGAATGAATTTGATGTGATGTTTGATATTGACGACATCATTGATATGAGTTCATTTTTACAAGCAAAGCGAATTTTAAAAAAATACAACGATGCTTTATCGTTTTAAGAAATAGAGGAGGATACCTTGGTTGTACTTGTCACAGGCGCATATGGCGGTATTGGACGCAGTATCTGTTTTTCTTTTCTAAAGCAAGATACAACACTTATCATTTCTGGCCGAGATCAAGAAAAGCTTGATGCATTAGCCATTGAATTAAAACAACGTTCGAACAGTGAGATCCTCGCAATACCCGCTGATGTGAATGATGAAGCCAAAGTTAAAGCCCTTTTTAAACAAATAGCGCAACAATTTAAGCGTTTAGACACCTTAGTACACTGCGCTGGTATGTTAACCCAAAAGCCATTGATGTTAACTCAATTAAACGATGTGCATAATGATATTAATACTAACCTGATCAGCAGTATTTTATTTTGTCAGCAAGCAAGTAAGTTAATGACAAGACACAAGCAAGGAGTGATCACCCTCATGAGCTCAGTTGTTGCTAGCCAAGGTAGTGCGGGGCAGAGCGTTTATAGTGCTTCAAAAGCAGCGATTAAAGGGTTAGTAAAATCCTTAGCAAAAGAACTAGGTCCACTGGGTATTCGAATCAATGCTTTGGCTCCAGGCGTGATTAAAACAGCTCTGGTTGCTGATCTTGATGAGCGACAAAAAACGCAATTGACACAAAGAACGTGTTTGCAAAGGCTTGGCGAACCCGAGGATATCTCACCTGTAGTGCAGTTTTTATCCTCTCCAGAGGCGAGTTATATTACGGGTCAAGTCATTGCGGTTGATGGTGGATTAGCTCTGTGACCCACCGAATTAACTTTTGGGATAGCGCAAAATTAGCCTCAAAATATGCTAAAAACAACGCACTAGTTGAAATAGGCGATGATAAAACACGGTTTGTTACTTATCTGCAACTCCATCAATTAATTACTCAAGCTAAAACCAAACTATCAACTTACCACAGAGAAACACCACTTCAAAAACAGCTGATCATGATCCAAGCAGATCATTCAATTGAGACCATTGTTTATTATTTCGCCGCTTTACAATTGTCACATGTTGTCTGGTGGGTAGATAAAAACAGTTCAGTTGAAAGGTTATCTCATTTACAAAACCATTACTGTGTAAACTTATTCATTAATGAGGGTAACATTACAAAGTTAAGTGATTGCTCCTCGGTGTTACATCCAGAATTAGCTGTATTGCTGACCACTTCTGGCAGCACAGGAAGCCCTACATTAGTTCGATTGAGTTATCAAAACCTAACCAGTAATTGCATTTATATTTGTCAAGCTTTGTCGTTACAAGCTTCAGACACAACCATTAGTACATTGCCGTTACATTATAGTTTTGGTTTATCCATTGTTCACACTCACCTATATTCAGGCTCAACCATTGTGCTCAATGACGCTTCGGTAGTGAGTCGTGAATTCTGGGGGGTAATCAAACAGCATGATATTAAAAGTGTATACGGTGTGCCTCATACTTTTGATATGTTACTAAGGCTTGGTTTGTCTCGTTTGCCTTTAAAGTCCTTGCGATTTATGGCCGTCGCTGGTGGAAAATTATCACCTGACAAAGTGAAGTCAATCAACGACTATTGTCTCAACAATAATAGCCATTTTTATGTGATGTATGGACAAACGGAAGCCACTGCAAGAATAGCTATTTTATCACCTGAAAAAACGCGCTTAAAACCTTATGCTATTGGCCAAGCCATTACTGGGAAGTTATGGCTTGAAAATCAAAGCGGACAAGAAATTATTACTTCAAACAGTGAAGGTGAGCTGTGTTTTCAAGGCGATAATGTCATGATGGGATATGCTGAAACAGGTGCTGATCTCGCATTACCAGCACATCTATCGGTATTGCGCACTGGAGATATTGCACAGTTTGACGACGACGGTGACTTTCAAATTGTTGGGCGTTTAAAAAGAATAGTCAAAGTGGTTGGACATCGCATCAATTTAGATGAAATTGAGCAATTTTTTTCTAAACAAAACCAAGCCGTTGTTTGCACTGGTCAGGATGATCTAGTGTGTTGTTACTTACTTGTGGATAGCTCAACAGAACAGTATGGTCTTGAAGCATGTCAACAGTCACTCAGTCAATTTTTATCAATTCACTCAAGTTACTTTCGTTGGTTCTGTGTTGATCACTTTCCATATCTTCCTTCGGGAAAAGTAAATTATCAACAGCTTGAAAAGACTCGACGTGAAAAGGAAAACAAATGAATTGGCAACACTTACTTTCACTGCCTGTTTATGATTTGTCGTTTGCAGAGAAACAACAAGTATTTACTCCTGCCTTGTTATCTTTAGCTAAACACCATTATCATCACAATGATGATTACCGTGCCATTATTGATAGCCTGTATCCTGATTTTTTAGATTCAGGAAAAGTTCCAGCTCTGGCTGTGCGTATCTTTAAACACCACTTGCTAAAAAGTATTGCTGATGAAGACATTTTTAGGATCACCACTTCATCAGGTACAACATCACAGCAAGTATCACAAATTGTATTAGATAAAGAGAATGCTAAGCGGCAACAAGTGGTATTAGCAACCATTGTTAAGCAATGGTTAGGCGACAAACGATTGCCTATGTTGATCATTGATCATCCCAATGTGATAAAAGACAAGTTTTCTTATTCTGCTCGCGGTGTGGGGATCCAAGGCATGTCATTATTTGGGTATGATCACAGCTATGCATTAAATGATGATATGACCATTAACACAGGTGCCGTAAGTCAATTTATTGACAAGCATAGAGGCAAAAACGTGTTAATTTTTGGCTTCACATTTATGATCTGGCAATACTTTGTTAAACAACTCAAGCATCAAAAAGAGCATTTTAATTTTAATAACGCTGTGTTATTTCACAGTGGCGGTTGGAAAAAGCTGCAAGATCAAGCGGTTTCTGATCAAGAATTTAAATCGCAAGTCAATGCAACGCTTGGCAACGTAAAAATACACAACTTCTATGGTATGGTTGAGCAAACAGGGACTATTTATGTTGAATGTGAAGCCGGTTTTTTACATTGCCCTGTGTGGAGTGATGTAATTATTCGCAAAAAAACAGATCTCAGCTTAGCGCAAAATGGCATTGAAGGGATTATTCAAGTGAATTCGTTGCTTCCTACGAGTTATCCTGGTCATGCCCTACTCACTGAAGATGTGGGGGTCATATATGGTGAAGATAACTGCACTTGCGGTCGAAAGGGGAAATACTTCAAAGTGAATGGACGATTAGCTAAAGCAGAAGTGAGAGGGTGTAGTGATACTCAATCTTGAACATTTACCCGTTAAGGTCTTATTTCCAAAGCATACTCCTGCTATTTTTAATGCTGACAATTGTTTGAGTCCATTTGCCGAAGAGATCATGCTGGTATTAACAAAAATGAGCACATTTTTAATACACAATGATCGTCGAGAACCCAGTATTATTGCCGCAGGGTATTGGTTACGTAAAAAACAGTTATTGGCATTAAAAGCTCAATACTCACATGCAAGATTGAGTGCTAGAGGTGTTGCTTTTCATATTGCACCGGGCAATGTTGATACCTTGTTTTTTTATTCAATGATCATTTCAGTGCTTTGCGGTAACCAGACCATTTTGCGGATCAGCAATAAATTATCAGAAGAGACACTTTATTTTATCCGCCTACTTGAACAATTCTTTTTAGATAAACCAGAGTTTTCCCGTGTTTGCTCATTAATGCGTATTGTGCAATTTGAACACCAAGGGAATTCAGGTGAAGTGATCACTCAACAGCTTTCACTTTTTGCGGATACACGAGTGATCTGGGGAGGGAATAGGGCCGTTGATGAGATTAGTCAAGTCCCATTAAAAAGTGATGCAAACAATATCACTTTTCCCGATAGATATTCAGTGGCAGTTATCAAACTCAGTCACGAAAAGCAGATTGCTGGGGCGGTTAAGAGTTTGATCAGCGATATTGCGCCTTTCAATCAACAAGCATGCTCTTCACCAAGAGTTATTTATTGGCTAGAAACGGCGCAAAATTTGCAAGAAGAATTTTGGAAAATACTGGCCCATGAATTAGCCAAACAAGTGACAATGAATCCTAATGACTTGATTTCTCGTATGGTTTACTTGCAAAGATTGCCCTTGTTGTTGCCTAAAGAGCAGCGAAAACAGTTGTTTGTCACTGACTATCAAATGCAAAAAGTGATCGATCTTAATATGGTACCACTCGAAGTGATATTGGCTCATTGTGGGCTATGGGTATTGCTTAACAAACAAATTAACTGTTTAACTGATATAACACTATTTGAACATTGCCAAACCATGACAGTGTCTGGCATTGAACAGAATGCTATTGAAGATTGGAGACAACAATTGAACAATTCAACAATTCAATTACCAAAGCGTATTGTGCCATCAGGGCAAGCATTAACGTTTTCCCATATCTGGGATGGCATTGATTTAATAAAAAATTTAACGTCATAATACTTAGGAATTTTTATGTTTTACGAACTTGCTTCATCTACATTCGGTGATGAAGAGCACGCGGCATTAAACAAAGTTATCGACAGTGGCTATTTTTCAATGGGAAAGTACGTTGCTGAATTTGAAGAGAAATTTGCTGCTTATCACAATAAAAAGTATGCAGTGATGGTCAATTCAGGCTCTTCAGCTAATTTAATTTCGACAGCGGCATTTTTCTATAAAAAAGATGCTCCATTAAAAGCTGGCGATGAAGTCATCGTTCCCGCAATTGCTTGGGCAACTACTTATCATCCCCTACAACAATATGGGTTGAAGTTAAAATTTGTTGATGTCCAGTTAAACAACCTGAATATGGACACTAGCCAACTAGAAAATGCGTTAACCAAAGACACGAAAATGATTGTTGG
>JBELHO010000104.1:0-5621 GCA_042091375.1 Thalassotalea sp.
ATTGCGAGGAGTGCTCAGAGTTAACTCAGACTACCAGTTTTAGCCATCAGTTTTAACCATCAGTTTCAGCCACCAGCTAATTTACCCCAAGGGGTATTATCTGAGCTGAGGTGACTGACTATGATGACTGACTAAGGTGACTAGCTAAGCCAATTCAATCGCGTTAGCCGAGCAATGTGCTCGGCTTTTTTATTGTCTGGCAAGTATTGTGTTAACCCAAAATAACTCAATGTTTTTCAATCTCATATTAAATTCTTCTCAGTGAAGTTTGCACATTCAAGCAAAATTAGATTATGCTTGATGGGTAGTTAACACACTAGAGGTGATCTTGAAAACCCTCATTTTCGTCATGTTTTTATGCATTTTCAACGTAAATGCACAAAACAAGGTACGATTAACGGATGATGAGTACAGTGTTTTACGCAAAGACGTTGTTGAAAATTATGCTGAGCACCCCCTCGATGCAGTCAGTCGTGCAAGCGAGTATCTCGCCACTTACGCCGACCAATTCACTCCCCAACAACACTTAAAAATGTTTTATGCCAAGGCATTTTATCAAATTGCTGCTGAGCTATATGATGATGCCCATCGCACCCTGATAAAATGCAAAACCATGGCAGATGAGCTCAATGAGCCTGAGTTAAGTTATTATTTTCACGATTACATGGCTTTAGTTCTTTTGGAAACTGAAAATTTTGAATTAGCCATAGGATCCTATTTAGACGCCTTAGAGGTAGCTAAACAAACCGATGATGGTGGCATGATCGCCAGAGCACACAATAATGTAGGACACATATTAACGCTACTAGAGCAGTATGAACGAGCCAAGCCATATATTGAATTCTTTTACGAGTATGGCAAAACTCACACTGTCTGGACTTATATTGCTACTGGCTTGAATAACCTTGGCGAGATAGCCTTGGCCAATAACAATATCGACACAGCAAAACAATACTTTGAACAATCACTGGACATTCGAAAAGCCCAAAATTACCCATTGAGATCTTCTTGGTCATATCACAATTTGGGTTTAGTACATTTCAAATTAGGCGAGTATCAACAAGCAGCGGCGTATTTAAATCAAGCCATTGCCATCAGGGCAAAATATCAACGCGAAACGGAAATGATCCGCTCTAGCTTAGCTTTGGTGGAAGCGTATTTTGCCCTTGAACAAGATCAACAAGCCTACGACTTGTTGCTTACCAGCATTGAGCAGCTCAAAGTAAAAAATCAGCAAAGCTTGCTTGCTAGTGCTTACCAAATGTTGAAACGATATTATCAACAACAGCAAAATACCCTAGGTGAATTAAGTGTGACAGAAGATTTATTGGCAACACAATTGGCTTTATCTGGCAGAAAATTTGATTTAGCGTTAACCCATTATTTGGCCAAAGTTGAAATCAATATTCAAGCAATGGACAACCAAGCACTGCGCAAAGAAAATGAATTGGCACAACAAAAAGTTGATTCTAAGCAAACTCAATTACTGATTATTGTAGTTATGTCTGGTCTGATCTTTTTAGTGGTAATAAGCTTCGTTAGGTCGCTTAAGGCCAAAAACAGCAAACTTAAAGCCACTATAAATACCTTAGATCAAACCCGAATAGAGCTGATTGAAGCGGAAAAAATGTCTGCTATTACCACCCTAGTTTCAGGTATGGCACACCAACTCAATACCCCTATTGGCATTGTCACCACCGCTAATTCTGTGGTGCAAGAAAAGCTTAACGCCTTATCTGCACGAGTCAAAGCGCGCAGTTTAAATCAAAAGTCTTTTGATCAAACCCTAGTTGATATTGACACTAGCCTTAACTTATCAGAAAACAATTGCCAAAAAGCAGCCGACTTAATTGAACAATTCAAACACATATCAGCTGAATTAGAAGGGGCAGAAGTCAGTCGCTTTGCTGTTAAGGCGTTTTTACAAAAAAAATTGCAACTGATCACCAGTCAATATCCGAATATTCAAAGCGTTGAAGTGTTGGGGCCTGAACTCAATGTTGAGCAGTACGCCAATGTACTGTTTAAAGTACTGGAACAATTAGTGAAAAATACCGCTGAAAACGCGCCCCAATCAAGTCAAGCATTGTCAATTTCTGTTGTCATTGAAAGCGGTGCTAATGGTATTACCTTAACCTATCGCGATAACGGCAGTGGTATTGCTGATGAAATCAGAGATAAGGTGTTTGAACCCTTCTTCACCACCAAAGGCATGCAGCAAAGCATGGGCTTAGGCCTAAACATTGCCTACAACTCAGTACACCACTTAATGCAAGGCAAACTGTGCTGTGAACCCTCATCGCGAGGAGCAAAATTTACCTTGCAACTACCTTTTACCTTCACAGCACAAACATCACAATAAAGTTAAGCACAGTATTTTTCAGCACATTCATCGACTGCTTGATCGCCTAAATCAGCGACTAGAGTGAGCAATGAAATTTATGGACTAAAATAAGCAAAAAAATTACCGCGACATCGCGGTAAATATCATCGCCAACATGACTAACGAGCACTGCGCCAGTTAGCACTGCGCCAGCCTATCAAATGGCGATAGCTAGTGACAAAAGCTAATGACAGTGCTTAATCCACAAAATAGCTTTAAACCCTGTCATATTAAGCCGTTGTTTTAACCCTTCAGCATCATTGGCAAATAACAAAGCCAAATCTTCAGGCGCAACACCATAGCGCTCAGATGTTTGCTGTGGTTTTTCACTGTACTCTTGCATCAAAATCGGATCTTGATCTAACGCATTAACAAAATTTGCTAAACAATCACTCATACTCTTTACTCCTAGGCTTGTTTTTCTAATGACAGGTTGTTTTTAATGTCATCAACAGAGATCTGCAGTTTATCGATAACTGTTGATTTTATTTAGACCGGCTAGCACTAGTGCTCACATGCACTGCGCCAGTTAGCACTGCGCCAGCTAGCACTGCGCCAGCCTATCAAATGGCGATAGCTAGTGACAAAAGCTAATGACAGTGCTTAATCCACAAAATAGCTTTAAACCCTGTCATATTAAGCCGTTGTTTTAACCCTTCAGCATCATTGGCAAATAACAAAGCCAAATCTTCAGGCGCAACACCATAGCGCTCAGATGTTTGCTGTGGTTTTTCACTGTACTCTTGCATCAAAATCGGATCTTGATCTAACGCATTAACAAAATTTGCTAAACAATCACTCATACTCTTCACTCCTCAGCTTGTTTTTCTAATGACAGGTTGTTTTTAATGTCATCAACAGTGATCTGCAGTTTATCGATAACATCAAGGTTGTACTCAGGCAGTCCCAAACTCGGGATCACCAGTGTAGAAATTGCCGTCAACTGTGCCGATGGTAGATCAGCTAAACAGATCTCTTCCATGCGTGACACAAAAATCGGCGATGTTCGCGCCTCATAAATAATGACTTGATGATCACTTGGATAATGACTCAGTAGCCGCTCAGTTAACAGCTGTAGCCCAGTAGTATTGTGTTTAAGTGTTGACTTAAGTAAGTGATCGCCAACTCCCCATATTTGCCAGATAATTTGCGTCATATAGGGATCTAAAGTGTAGCGACGAAATAAAAACTGGGTGGCCTCATAGCTTTGACAACCATATTCCGCCGGATCAATACCTAGATCTGCCACTAAGCAATCTTCAGCTGAAATACCCGGCTCCATTTTCACCGAAAAGCCATTCTCTTTTAACGTATCAATAACCCGATGTGACGGCGTGACAAATACCCCGGGGTGGCCGTAAAAAGCCGCGCAAACTTTCATCCCAGACTCAACACTCTCGGCGATCCTGTCGCACATATTTTGATAAGTTTGTACCCGAGACTTACCCACTTCATATAAATCTGTCAGAGTGTGAGTGTTGCTGTTAAGGCTCCTGATGAACTCAATGCCCGGCTTATTCGGAATAGCCGCATAGACCACATCAGCTTGTCGAATGTGATTTCGTGTGATCAAGGTCATTTGCCCAGCGACACTTATACCAGTGCCCACCACCACCAAAGACCCTTGTTGAGATATTTCCATAAACAGTTATTGTTCAAATGTACAATTTTTAACCTAAACTAAACTATTTAGCAGCACTGATCAAGCATAAATTACTGCGCAATTTTTTCACTAACAAAGGTTCGGGTAGTAATTAGGAATCGACTACCCAACCCTAAACTTTGAAAGCTTTTGAGGGTTTTACCCGTTTATTCTTTTACTCATTTATTCTTTTACTTTTTACTCATTTATTCTCTTAAATATTTTATCCCTTTTATCCCTTGACCTTGCAGGTGGTATTTACCTTGTTGAGTGTGTTCAGTTTGTTGAATTTTTGCCACTGAAGGTGAAGATAGGCAGGAATATATAAGCTGGCAATAAACGCCAGTACCAGACTAAGATCGGCCAAAAGCGAATAGTCTTGGTTGATTTGATACATGAATGGCAACACGAAGTAAATGCCAACTGCATGAAAAGTAAAGACTTGCAGTGAGTGCTGGCCTAAATACACCAGTGGTTTTATGGTCAAGAGTTGTGGCAATTTTCTGATCAATACCGCGACCCAATAAGCCAAAACTAAGGTATTCAATAAGCGTATTAAGCCAACGTCTTGCCAGCTGTAGAATAATGAGGACAAGTTAGCCGGCAGAGGTAAGGGGGTATTTATTTTATGCATGACTAAAAAAGTGACGGCCAGCAGTAGGCAAGTATATTTGAGTTGCCGATTGGCTATGATATCCACCGAGGTAAATTGTTGGTAGTAGCCGGCGATCACTCCCAAATAAAATATAAACTGCCAAGCTAAAATATCCATGTAACCAGCATCTACTTTTGTGTTCAGTTGTAAATACTGAAAAATCTCTACTAAAAAGCTATCGTTGATAAAGTGTGCCGCCAGCCAGATCAACATCGACAGGGTAAAGACCAGTAAACCTTTGCCGCGGTGCAATAACAGTAGTGCCCAAGGTAAAAAAAGCATAGGTACCATGTACAGCACTAAAATATCTAAATAACCCATTTGTTGAATTTGAAAAAAGTTAAGTATTAACGCCTCAATCGGGTGGTTTAGGTAATTTTCAAGTAGGAAGTAGTTGCCCCAATCTGCGTACCAAATGCTGGGCAGTAGATGCGTGTGTAATGCGCTATATATGGTCAACACGGCAACCATAGTGAATATGTATAAATGACTAACCCGCAGCCAGATTTTCCGTTTTAATTGCGCAGGGTTGTTGACTAACCGCCCGTAAACTATGGCCGCCATTATCCCCGACAAAAAAATGAACGCCTCTGCTGCCGAAACAAAGCCCAAGGGATTTCTGCTGAACGGGGTTATCGCCGCACTTTCTAGGTGGTTAATGGCAATTATCACTAACAATAAACCGCGAAAGCCATCAATGGCATAATTTCTGTTCATAAACACGTTTCCAAGCAAGGTTAGCTGTTAATGTGATAAAAAGTAGCTATTGTTTGCCATGTCTCATCATCAAATCGCAACATGTTGAGTTGGTGATTGCACGATACACTGGCTAGGACAGTATACCGACTTATCAATTCAAAAATAGGCTGTTGTGAAAAATGATAAGTGACAGGGTTATTCAATTGTTAAGCTTTGTCTTTCAACGAGAAAGTCAAAGGTCA
>JBELHO010000105.1:0-5328 GCA_042091375.1 Thalassotalea sp.
TTTTATTATGTTTTAAGGTGCATTATTTTGACTATGAAAATAAGATTATCAGTATTAAGCGCGGCAATTTTTTCAGCCTCCCTCCTCGTTACGCCTACAACCAGTCAGGCGAAACTTCCCTTTTCAGTAAATGGTCAGCAACTACCTACCCTGGCCCCAATGATTGAACGAGTCACTCCTGGTGTAGTGAGTATTCGTGTTTCGGGCTCAAAGCCAGTCAGCCAACGGATGGACCCTTTTGATTTTTTCTTCGGTAATCCGCAACGTCAGCCACGAGCTGAAAACAGAGCATTTAGTGGTTTAGGTTCAGGTGTCATTATTGATTCGGATGATGGCTATGTGGTTACTAATAATCACGTTATTCAAGATGCAGAGAAAATTATTGTTGCCTTACAAGATGGTCGTGAATTTGAAGCCAAACTTATTGGCAATGACCCGCAATCTGATATTGCCTTGTTAGAGATTGAAAGCGAAGACTTGACCGAAATAAAGCTAGCAGACTCCGATGAGTTAAGAGTCGGTGATTTTTCGGTAGCAATTGGTAACCCGTTTGGCCTCAGCCATACCGTTACATCGGGTATTGTCAGTGCACTTGGTCGCTCGGGGCTCAATATTGAAGGCTATGAAGATTTTATTCAAACTGATGCAGCCATTAACCAAGGCAATTCAGGGGGTGCGTTAGTTAATCTTAATGGTGAACTAATAGGCATTAATACTGCTATTTTAGGTTCATCCGGTGCTGGTGGTAATGTTGGAATTGGTTTTGCTATTCCTTCAAATATGATGAAGCGCTTGGTTGATCAAATACTTGAATTTGGTGAAGTTCGTCGCGGTAGTCTCGGTATCCTTGGTGGTAATGTAAATGCAGGTGTAGCTGAAGCGTTTGATCTCGAGACTAAAAAAGGGGCCATTATTAATGAAGTTATTGAAGACAGCGCGGCTGAAAAAGCAGGATTAAAAGTCAATGATGTGATTGTCAGTCTTGATGGTAAAAAACTACACAGCTTTTATGAATTACGCAGTAGGATTGCCACGGCTGGTGAAGGAAAAACAGTTAAGCTTGCGATTATCCGTGATGGTGAAAATAAAGTAGTAAACGTTAAGCTTGGTGGTTCATCTGAAACAGCAACCTCAGCTGGAAAGATGCATAGTAATTTAACTGGCGCAACCTTAGAAGCGGGTGAAACTCAAGACGGTAAGAAAGGTGTTATTATCAAAACTATCGATTCTAAACGTTCACCGGCAGCACGTGCAGGCCTCGAAGAAGGTGATGTGATTTTAATGGTCAATCGCGATCGCGTTGACTCAGTCAGATCGCTCAGCAAAGCAATTGACGATGCTGAAGGTTATATTTACCTACAGATACAAAGGGGTAATCGAATTCTCAACAAGCGAATTCAATAGATTTAGTCCACAACAGATTTAATCCACAACTTCACAAGCTAAAGCGTCCATTTATTTGGACGCTTTTTTATTCTGCCCTTTTATCTGAATGTCACTTGCTGAAATTTTCGATTCTTGCCACAATAAACGTCATTATTCACCAAAAATAAATGGGTTCATGTGTTCAAAAAGCTTCATTTTTTCATAACACCTGCCGTGTTCGGTCTTGGTTTTGCATTTATCTATTTACTTATATTCTCACCTGAGTTGTTACGTACACAGTTTATTGCTAATCAGATGCCCCTTAATGCAAGTCATTTAAGCTTTGCTAAAGCCGTTCAAACTGCTTCCCCTGCCGTGGTGAATATTTATTCAGAATCAATTAGTCATCGCCCTCGTAGCTTACGACCCGCTTCACCCATAAGAGAGCTAGGTTCAGGCATTATTATGTCTAAAAAAGGCTATGTTCTTACTAACTATCACGTTATTAATAATGCCGATCAAATTCTTGTGGTGTTAAATGACGGCCGTCAATTTACGGATGTTCAACTGATTGGCTTTGATATACCAACCGATTTAGCGTTATTAAAAATTACTGCCGAGCACTTACCTGAAATTCCGACCAATGATGATTTTGTGCCTCTCGTAGGCGATGTTATCTTAGCGATTGGTAATCCCTTGAATCTGGGTCAAACCATTACACAAGGGATTATTAGTGCCACTGATAAAACAAATATTGCTCAAACACGACATACTCGATTTTTACAAATGGATGCGGCAATCAATACTGGAAATTCTGGTGGTGCTGTCATTAATACTAATGGCACTCTTGTTGGTATAACATCTGCTAAATTTAAACATTCACGAAACTTAGAAGTACAAGGCATTTTCTTTGCCGTCCCTTACACTCTAGCCAAAGACGTTATGGATAAAATAATTAAATATGGCAGAGTCATTCGTGGCTATATTGGTTTTGATGCAGAACCCGTTGATAGTTCAGGACGGTTAATACGAAGTAATCACACACCTGTCTACGGTATGCGGATCAGTAGACTGGATCCCTTAGGCCCTGCATGGCAAGCCGGATTTCAAACAAACGATATTGTAACAAGCATTAACGGTAAAAAGTTTGTCAACACTAACAATACGCTAGAGTTAATTACAAATACACCGCCTGGAAGTGAACTTAACTTTACTGTCACACGCGATGGTCAAGTGATTGTATTACCCGTCATCGTTGGCGAATTACAATTTTAATTAAGTAATTGTGGTTATAAAAAAGGTCACATATGTGACCTTTTTTGTGTCTATTTAATTAAGCTTTTCGACGTTTAATATTAACGCCCAATCCACCTAATTTATCTTCAATACTTTGATAGCCTCGGTCAACATGATAGATACGATCAACAATTGTTTCACCATCAGCCACTGCGCCGGCCAATATCAAACTCGCGGAAGCTCGCAAATCAGTTGCCATTACCTGTGCGCCGCTCAACATGTCAGTATGTTCGCATATCGCCGTCGTACCCTCGAGACGAATATTGGCTCCCATACGCTGCAATTCAGGCACATGCATAAAGCGATTTTCAAAAATAGTTTCTGTAATGGTCGCACTTCCCTCGGCAACAACATTCATTGCTGTAAACTGTGCTTGCATATCGGTTGGAAAACCTGGGTGAGGAAGCGTTTTTATATTCACCGCATTGAGTGAGCGATTGCGCATATCAAGATAAATACTGGTATCAGTGAGCTCAATAAATGCATTGGCATCACGTAATTTCTCAATCACAGGTTCTAGGCTTAAGTGGTTAGTTCCACGACATAATACTTCACCTTTAGCCATGGCAGCCGCAACCAAAAAGGTTCCTGTTTCAATGCGATCAGGTAATATTTTGTGTTCGCAGCCAGATAATTGTTCTACGCCTGTAACCTCAATGCGATCTGAACCAGCTCCTGAGATATTGGCTCCCATTGCTTGTAAATACATAGCCAAATCATTAATTTCAGGTTCTCGAGCGGCATTCTCAATAACGGTCACACCATCGGCTAATGTGGCAGCCATCAATAAGTTTTCTGTTGCACCGACACTCACGACATCCATGAAAATATGAGCACCTTTTAAGCGTCCATTTACTTTGGCATTGATATAACCATTCTCGACGCTCACCTCCGCCCCCATTTTTTCAAGCCCTGAAATATGAAGATCAACAGGACGAGCGCCAATTGCACACCCACCAGGTAATGATACTTGAGCTTCACCAAACCGGGCTAATAAAGGACCGAGAGCCAGCACCGATGCTCGCATCTGCTTGACCAAATCATAGGGTGCCAGTATTTTATCAATAGTGCTTCCATCAACCACTAATGTATCTTGGCGCCACTCTACTTGCGCTCCGAGTGTGGTTAACAGTGCCTCTGTTGTATTAATATCTCTTAGGCGAGGTACGTTAGTAAAATAACTTTTCCCATTGGCTAGAATTGCAGCAAATAATATGGGTAATGCCGCGTTTTTTGCACCAGAAATCGTTACTTCACCAGCAAGTGGATTACCACCTTGAATTACAAACTGATCCATTTGAACACCTTTATAACATCATCAATTTGCGATCACGTTCCCAATTCTCAGGCGTGTAAGCTTTAATAGAGACAGCGTGTAACGTGCCATCAGAGATTTTATCCATCAATGGAGCGTAAACCATTTGCTGTTGCTTTACGCGTGACACCCCTTCGAAACAGTCACCAACTGCAATCACCTCGAAGTGACTGCCTGCAGCTTTAACCTTAACAAAGTCAAGCTCAAGAGCCTGCTTTAACATATCTTCTACTTGTTTAGCTTCCATCAACTTTACTCAAATAAATTCTCAACATGACCCAATTTCATCAGCTTAATAAGCTGCTGTGGTAGATTGATAAGTCTAAGGCTTATACGCTTACGTTGCAATTGCCCAAGAGTATGAATTAACCAAGCAAGGCCTGCAGTATCAATAAGTGAGAGTTCACTCAAGTCTAATGTGACACTATCCGTCTCACTGTGTGTTGGAAGTTGAATACTGCCCACTGAATGCCGAGTAAGTTCACCGCTCAGTAAATATTTACTAGCACTTTGTTTGTTTAAAAACACTTGGTTCATAGTTTTATTCACCAGCAAATTGAACAGGTAACTTACTTTTTTGCTCAAGTATATCAATCACGTAAACCAGTCCTTCCGTTCTTAAAATACCGTGGAACTCAGCTTGCTTTGCATCTAACAAACTAATACCTTCAGGTAACATATCAAATCCTTTCCATTCTCCCGATTTTGTTTTTCGCACCTTAAAATCTATTTGAATATCAGGTTTGCCCGGCTCAAGGATTGTGGTCTTAACTAAAACTAATTTTTTATCCGAAAAATCTTGCGGTGGAGAAAATTCAACTTCTTGACCGCGATATTGAGTAAAAATGCCCGCGTAAGAGGTTATTAAAAACTCGCGAAATACCTTAATGAACCGTTTTAAATTTTTAATCTCAGCTTGCTGCTGTTCTTTGTCTTTAATATTTCTTACTTTCGAAATATAGCTACCCAGTACACGCTGTGATGCATAACGGTAATCTATATAAGGTAATAGCTCTTCTTCAACGATAACCTTAAGATGATTTTTATCTTTTTCAATGAGTGATTGATCTGCTGTAATTCTTGAAAAAGTGTTTTCAGCAACACTTCTGAGCATTTTATATGGATTAGTTTGATCCACTTCCTGTGCAACTAACGCACTCGCGTTAATTAACATTATTATTGCTATTAAAAATCTCATCATAACTTTAAACCAACACCCTAAATTTAATCATTACCTTGGTTAAACAAAAACTGTCCAATCAACTCTTCAAGTACCAGCGCTGATTTGGTATCAGTGATAACATCACCATCTTTTAGTACTTTAATTTCTTCAAGCCCAAACATTTCATTTA
>JBELHO010000106.1:0-5228 GCA_042091375.1 Thalassotalea sp.
TTGCAGACCTGAAGAAAAAGCAAATACGGATACATAACATTAATTCAAGCTCAACCATTCAAGCTCAGCAAGGTTATTTCCCTGCGATAAAACTAATTTAGCTTGGTTATAGAATTACTCATTTAATAACTCATATATATAACTTATAGATCCGTAGACTGTGAACAGATAGAATTTTGAGATGATCTGGCTTTTTAAAACATAGTATTTTTTAAAATTCAGTATATTTTTGTCGATTTTGTTTATACAGTAGCATCACGGTATTTTAATTCTTTATTCTATTTATGTCAGACAAGCTTCAACAAGCAGCTGAGTTAGTTAACAAGCAAAAATTCAAAAAAGCGCTGCAACTGTTAAAAAAAATTAATCACAAAACCCATATGCAAACATATCAGTCGTTAGAGCTGGAAGGTGTTTGTCTGATCAATGAAAAAAAATATCAGCTCGCAGAAATTGTGTTAGCCAAAACCTTATTGTTAGCTAAATCAACAGAGCAAAAAATAAATACCTTAAGTAATATGATCACGACGGCAAATCATCGTCAGGATACGGCAAAGATCATTGAAAAATATCAACAGATATTAGCCATAGAGCCTTCCGTTAAAACCGCACAATATCGCTTACAATTGTGCCAATTCGCTTTTCTAAATAAACAATATCACCTTGTTATCGAATATGCAGATAAGTTATTTGGTATAAGTCAATACAGTCATTTAGCGTTAATGATGAGTTTTGGTGCATTTACCTTGACCGAGCAATACAGTCGAGCTATGTCGCTTTACAGCAAATTAATGCTGAATTAACGAGGTTTTCAAGCGCCGAAGTTCATGACCTTTATCAATGGCTGGAAATGATGAATGAGGGCGATAAGTCTAGACAGTTACTCTGCAGTGTTGAAACCAAGTTTGGCCATGAAACTTGGTTTACTAATATCAGGGCATTGGCAACTAAAGCGAAAACAAAGCAGCCACAAAAAACCATAAAAGCGCCTGCAGCACGTTTTATTGGTGAAAATACTCAGGCGCTAAAGTTAATCGAATCATTGGTGGCAGCGCTTGAGGAAAAAGGCGCGGTTTTTCACCCAGATCTACGTTTTGTTGAACAGGGTGGTGAGCTTAGTATCAAGTCATTTGTACAAGCTGAGCAGCAACCTGTATTGATCAGCATTCCGTTAGATTGTATGCCATTACTTTGTGATTATAGTTTTTCAATAGAAGATGACCTCCTTAAGGTGAACAGTAATAAACAGCAAATATCACCTAATAATCAATATATTATGCAATTAATGGTTGAACTGTATAATTGCACTAACAAAATACAAGCTTGGCAAACATCTCATCCATTATTGTCCTTAAAAGATCACCCTGAACTGGTGGACTACTTATATAAACATGTCAAAAAATCGGCGAAATTAGTTAAGCACAAATTGTTGTTTGATCAAGGTCGTTGGCACGCACTCATTATTGACAGCTTTATTGGTTCTAGAGAATTTAACTTTACTCAACAACAACTCGCCTCAAGTGGTATTGAGATCAAAAATACTATTGAGAAAGGCTTATTAACCATTATCGATTTGCTTAACCACAAATATGGTGAAAACGGTTATTTGACCAATGAACAAACCGGTGCGCTTAATATAATTAACAAACCAAATGAGAAAACTCAGGAAGTCTCTGTACACTACAATAAGTTAGATCCATTGCTGTCCTACTTAATTTATGGTTTTGTCGATAGCCAAGCACCTATTCTGCATAGTATCCCTTCGACAATTAAATGCCTAAGTGGTGTTGAATTTATTGTTATGGGTTCTATTGGCCGCACTCAGTCAGAAATAATTGAAATGGCGCCACACCTAGAAGAGTATTTGCCATCGGGCTTTATGCGTGAAGGTAATAGCATCATTGTCAGAAATTTATTTATCCCTAACAGGTCGGCTAAGCACACCCTGCATGAGGTGATCAAATTGATTTTACTTGACTGTGATGTCGAACATATTTATCGGGATCAGGCAATGCTTGAACAAGAGTTACACACAGTGATAAAACAATTGTGTGTAAACAATCTTAAATACTGGCAAGACTTTGCCACACTAGTAAACTTACAAAAGTTTGAATCTATACCTAAAAATACTAAAGATGATCTCAAGACATTAATAAACTTCTCCATAGATCACCTTAAGAATTATATGCAGGCTAACCAAGTCACTATATTTTAACTATATTTTAGGGTTTTACTCGTCTACGCAGATTTTTAAAGTTATAATAGCAACATTGTTAACTTTGAATTATGTGCATGAACAAAATCCTTATAACAGGTGGAGCTGGTTTCATTGGCAGTGCAGTCGTCCGCTATTTATTAACAGAAACTTCATGTCAAGTGATTAACGTTGATAAATTAACTTATGCTGGTAACACTCAATCTTTAGCAAGTGTTGCAAAGCATAAAAACTATCATTTTATTCAAGCTGATATCTGCGACTCACAGGTATTAGCAAAGGTATTTAATGAATATCAACCTGATGCCGTAATGCATTTAGCTGCCGAATCCCATGTGGATCGGTCAATAGATGGTCCATCTGCATTTATCCAGACTAATATTGTTGGTACATACACCCTACTTGAACAAGCTAAACAATATTGGCTTGCACTTGAGCCAGAAAAGCAAACTCGTTTTAGATTTCATCATATTTCAACAGATGAGGTCTATGGTGACCTAGAAGATACTGGTCTGCTATTTACAGAAACTACGGCATATGATCCCAGTTCACCATATTCAGCTAGTAAAGCCAGTTCAGATCATTTAGTCAGAGCCTGGCAACGCACCTATGGCTTACCTTGTATTATTACCAATTGCTCTAATAACTACGGTCCCTATCATTTCCCAGAGAAGTTAATTCCTCTGGTAATTCTCAATGCGCTAGAGGGTAAACCTTTGCCTGTGTATGGCGATGGTTCACAAATACGTGATTGGTTATATGTTGATGATCATGCAAGTGCTTTGTACAAAGTTATCACAACAGGCAAAGTGGGCGAAACCTACAATATAGGTGGCCATAACGAGATTAACAATATAGAGGTTGTTAAGGCTATTTGTTCTCTTTTGGATGAATTAGCGCCCATTGATACTAATGTTGTCATCAAAAGTCAGCGCAATTTAGAGAGGACTGCAACTAAAAGTTATGCAGAGCTGATTACCTATGTTGCTGATCGTCCCGGTCATGATTTAAGGTACGCAATTGATGCGTCTAAAATTCAACGGGAGCTCAATTGGCAACCCAATGAAACATTCCAGTCGGGTTTAAGAAAAACTGTGTTATGGTATTTAGACAATCAGGCTTGGTGTAAGGCAGTTCAAAATGGCAGTTACCAAAGACAAAGATTAGGTCAACAATAAATGAAAGGCATAATTTTAGCGGGCGGCAGCGGAACGCGTTTGTATCCAATAACCCGCGGTGTATCAAAACAATTATTACCTGTTTACGACAAACCAATGATATATTACCCCCTGTCGGTATTAATGCTAGCAGGGATCCAACAAATCCTGATCATTACTACCCCAGAAGACCAAGCACAATACATAAATTTATTGGGTGATGGTAGCAGTTTTGGCATTTCTCTTACCTATGTTGTGCAGCCTAAACCAGAAGGCTTAGCACAAGCTTTTATCCTAGGTGAAAATTTTATTGGCAAAGACAATGTATGTCTTATCTTAGGCGATAATATTTTTTATGGCGCCAGTTTTTCACCTAAACTAAAAGCTGCATCAACAATTACAGAAGGTGCACGAGTTTTTGCTTATCAAGTCAAAGACCCCGAGCGTTTTGGTGTAGTAGAGGTAGATAAAAACTTCAATGCCTTGTCAATTGAAGAAAAACCGGAAATGCCTAAATCACATTATGCAGTCACGGGACTTTATTTCTATGACAACTCAGTGGTGGAAATTGCTAAAAACATACAACCATCATCGCGCGGTGAACTGGAAATTACTGATATAAATCAAGCGTATTTAAACGCCAAACAACTGAGCGTAGAAATTTTAGGCAGAGGTTTTGCTTGGTTAGACACCGGAACCCACGACAGTTTGATGGAAGCTTCTGCTTTTGTGCAAACAGTTGAGCACCGTCAAGGTTTCAAAATCGCTTGCCTTGAAGAAATCGCTTTTAACAATGGCTGGTTATCAGCAAAAGCAATTTTACAGCTTGCCAAACCACTTAACAAAACTGGTTATGGCAAATATCTAGAATCATTGGTGAAAGAATAAAAAACAATGGCAAATACGAACGAATTATCTCCAGTATACAATTATGCAATCAAAGATTTTTTTGCTTTAATCTGGCAAGGTAAATTATTGATTATCGTGCTTACTTGCATATTTGCGATAGCCAGTGTTGTCTACAGTATTAACATTGTTAATACTTATCGACCTGATATTTTACTGGAGTCAGCTAGAAATAGTGAGAGTTCATTAGGTAAATCTGCGGCGCAATTGGGGCAATTAGCAAATTTAGCAGGCATTGGCATTTCTGGTGGTAAAGATCCTACTGCTACAGATCTTGCAATGCTTGAATCTCGGATATTTTTATCGCAATTTATTACTGAAAATAAATTACTTATACCACTATTTGCGGCATCGCAATGGAACCCCGAAACTGATCAGTTACTGTTTGATAATAAGATCTACAATTCTGAAACAAAACAGTGGACAAGAAAAGTATCTGCTCCTTTTGAGCCAAAACCAACAATCCTTGAAGCAGTAGATCAATTTAACAAAAATATAGAAATTCAACACGACACTATCTCTGGTTTAGTGACGATTTCTTACGAATTTATCTCTCCAGTTTTTGCCAAGCAAATATTGGAAAAATTGATTAATCAATTTAATTCTTATGTTAAAAGCAAAGAAATTAAGACAATTAACGCCAATATCCTATACTTAGAAACGCAAGCCGAGGCGTTAACAAATGCTGGTATGAAAAGTGTTTTTTACAGTTTATTAGAAGAGCAACAGAAAAAAGTCATGCTGGCATCATCTTCTGATGAATATGTTTTTCGGGTTATTGATCCAGCCGTTACGCCAATAAAAAAGTTTGCACCTAAGCGAGCTATTATTTGTATCTTAGGTACCCTCGCTGGTTTCTTTTTAGGTGTTCTTATTATTTTGTTAAGACAATTTTTTAAAGGCTAGTGGCATTGAAAACATCAAGTCAACAGCCTTTTTACTCTGTTATT
>JBELHO010000107.1:0-5017 GCA_042091375.1 Thalassotalea sp.
CGAGCTGATCCCCGATCTATTTGCTTTCGAACTGCCTTTCATCACACTAAACATACGGCTAAAATGTCGCAACTGAAGACACCTAAGCTTGAATGAAAACCAACACCCAGCAAACAACAGTAAATAGATCAGTATTTGCCCTTGCCCCCATAGTAGGTTATTCAGTGCCGTTATCATGCTATCAATCATGTTGAGTCCCTATGGTAAAAATGTAATATCAATATTCAACGCGAATAGTGATTTAAAAAATCGACAGCTGGGTAGCCGAGGTGAGTTGTTCAAGCATTTTCATCCCTTTGAGTGAGTTGCCTTTGGCATTTAATTTAGGGCTCCAAACAGCGACACTGTATTTTTCTGGATGAATAGCAATAATGCCTCCCCCTACGCCACTTTTTCCCGGCAAGCCAACTTTAAATGAAAATTCACCGGCTTCGTCATAAAATCCACACAATTGCATAATCGCATTAATGCGTTTAGTTTGACTGCGATCAAGCACTTGTTGTTGTGTTAATGGGTTGATGCCATTGGCTGCCAAAAACAAAAAAGCGACGGCTAGCTCTTGACAGGTCATTTCAATAGCGCAAAGATGAAAATACAAATCTAACACCTTTTCAATTTCGTTGTGTATATTACCGAAAGCTCTCATTAAATTGACCAAGGCGATGTTTTGATAGCCTGACTGTTTTTCAGATCGCACTACCTGTTCATTAAACACTATGTTCTTTACCCCGCAAAGTCCCCTGACAAAATCCAACATTTCTTGTTTAGGATCCTGATAGTAACTCACTAACACATCACAAATAACCAAAGCTCCAGCGTTGATAAATGGATTGCGAGGAATACCTTGTTCATATTCAAGCTGAACCATTGAATTAAAAGCAGTACCCGAGGGTTCAACACCGACACGCGACCACAAGGCATTGCCTTGAGCTTTAAAAGCGAGTATCAGTGATAAGACTTTGGCGACACTTTGAATAGAAAATTTTTCATTGGAATCACCTGCGCTGTAATGCCGTTGTCGATTAGTCACCAAATGCATACCGCACTTGTTTGCTTCTACCTTGCTCAACTCAGGTATGTAAGAGGCAATTTTTCCCTGATCAGCAGTGAATTTTTGCTGACCAATGATATGCTCAATGAGTGCTTGATAATCGTGTAAATCTTGATTCATAGCGTTACTTTTATTGGAAAGTTGCATTTGTGATCATTGTTTATTGCGTATTTCGCATTGTGTTAATGCAAACTTGCTCTGCGTTTGATATGCCCATTGGTCAATTACTGATTTAACATTTAGATCAAATCGTCAAATTAATGCTTTCACCGATGCCAATTTTTAGTCTTTAGTTAATTTTGTATCTAAAGACAGATCAACAGTGTGTTTCCACAATTAATTCTTAAATTAATTATCTAGGTATGACCAGTGCCATTGGTCTTTGAATTAATATGATAAACAATCTAAAAATGCCAACATCATTTTTAAATCAACGTTGACATATTAGTGATGTTTTAAAGTGCTTTATTATGAATTGAAAGTATATCTTCAATAACAGCGTATCCTGTTTCCAAACGTCCAGCACCCGGACCAATTAATGTAATATCACCTAGTAATTCTGTTGAATAGGTAATAGCATTTGTAGCGCCATTAATTGATGCTAGTGGATGTTCAGCTGATACCATCACAGGTTTAACTGATGCGGAGACACCATCACTGTGCTTCTCAACGGTTCCAATTAATTTCCAGTGTTTATTTAAAAAATT
This sequence comes from Thalassotalea sp., assembly GCA_042091375.1. Classification (GTDB taxonomy): domain Bacteria; phylum Pseudomonadota; class Gammaproteobacteria; order Enterobacterales; family Alteromonadaceae; genus JBELHO01. The sequence goes on from JBELHO010000107.1 coordinate 1,759, forward strand.
GGCGTTTGAAATATCATTGTTGGTGATATGACTAATGCCCTCACGTTCTATATCACCTAATGTAAGCGATAAACCCATTAACAGGTTTCCCAGAATAACCACTTTTGCAGCAGCATCATAACCGTCAACATCACCTGTCGGATCTGCTTCAGCATAACCAAGTTTTTGCGCCTGTTTGAGCGCATCTTCATATCCAGAGCCTGAGGACATCTCACCTAATATATAATTTGTGGTGCCATTAAGTATTCCTTGAATTTTTGTTATTCCTGCAGCTAACAACATCTCATTACCTAAATTTATTGAAGGTGTTCCACTCATTACAGTACCTTCAATGCCAATCTGAACATTGTTGCGTAATGCAATCTTGCGAAGTTCAGGGAAGTGTAAAGCAACTGGCCCTTTATTAGTCATGGAAACATGCATACCCTTATTTAATGCCTGTGTAATGTGGCTTAAAGCTGGTTCACCTGTTTGAAGATCAGTAAAAGCAAGTTCTACTAGAATATCAGCGCCACTTTTATCAATTGTCTCAGTCGCATTCCAGCCAGTGATTGGGGCTGATGTGCTTTTTAAATCGCCATGTTTTTCTAGATCAGATAATAGTACTTCAGGATCCAAACCGTTAGGGTTAGAAACACTGCCTTTATATAGGTCACAAATAGCTACGATGCTTAAATTAATACCAAACTTTTCTATTAACAGTTTTTGTTTATCGCTAATAATTTTTGTTAGGCCTTGACCTACATTGCCAAAACCGATTATTGCTAATTTATATGTTTTCATAGCGTTCTTCTTTAGTTAACTAGTTAGAATGTATCTGATTGTTTAATAAAGTTATTGTCTTAAGTTAAAACAATAAGTTTTTATGTCTGTCATTTCTTTAACCGCATTGATAACACCCTCGCGACCAACACCTGATCCTTTAACGCCACCAAATGGCATTGCATCAATTCGATAGTCACTGCTGTCATTTATCATTACGCCACCACAGTCCATTGAGTCTGCAAGTTCAAAAGCTAATTCTAAGTCACTGGTAAATATTCCGGCTTGTAAGCCAAATTCAACATCATTTGCTTGAGCAATTGCCTCTTTCTTATCCGAAAATCGATACAACACAGTAATAGGTCCAAACACTTCTTCTTTAGCAATCAAGCAATCTTTAGTTACATTTGCAAAAACAGTAGGTTGAAAAAAGTTTCCCTGCCTTTTCCCACCACACAGCAATGTTGCATTTTTTTCAAGTGCATCTTGTACCATTGCCTCTAGCTTTATTGCTGCGCGACTATTAATCACTGGACCCATCTGTGTAGATTCAGATAGTTTGTCTCCTATAGATATTTTGCTTGCACGAGAACAAAATTCTGAAGCAAATTGATCATATATATCATCTTGAATATAAATTCTTTGAACATGTAAACAGTTTTGACCTGCCGCCCAGAAGGCGCCGCTCACACATGCCTTCATTGCCATCTCAATATTTGCATCATTCATTACTATTGCAGGGCAATTACTCCCCAGCTCCATAGATATTTTCTTTAATCCTACGAGACTTAAGATCCTTTCTCCTACACTTTTTCCTCCGGTAAATGACACCATATTAATACGGGGGTCTGACACGATCATATCGCCTATCTCTGTGCCATACCCTGTAACTAAATTTAATATACCCTTGGGTAAACTTGTTTTATTAAACAGTTCAACAAGTAGTTTTGCTACCAGAGGGGTTTCATGGTGAGGTAGCAGGACCACTGAATTTCCCGCCGCTATAGCGGGACCTATTTTATGAGCCACTAAATTTAACGGGTCATTGAAGGGAGTAATAGCCGCAACAACGCCAAGGGGGATCCGGCGATAATAACCAAACCTATTTTCAGAGCCAGGTGCTTGATCAAAAGCAATTGTCTCTCCAGTTAAACGCCTGGCTTCCTCGGCGCTGATCCTTATGGTTTGCACACACCTAGCCACTTCTTTTCGCGCTTCATTAATTGTTTTAATGCCTTCACGTGCAATCATTTGCGCGAATAGTTCTTTTTGATTAGTTAAATTATCAGCAACCTCGTTAAGTACAGACATTCGTGAATTTGCAGAAAGTCTTTTAGCTTTTTCGGCTCCTCTAACTGCTGTGTCTATAATAGCGTCAACGTCACTTAAAGAGTTGTTTACAACTGTACCGACTAAACTGCCATCTTCAGGGTTTACTACTTGTATTTGTGGTTGTGAGCTTTTTGTATCCATAGTGGTTAAAGGAGACAAACTTTGTATTGCAGGCATGGCATTACTCCTATTTGAATGAATCAGCGAATTATAAATAGTCTACCTGTCTTTAATGATATTAATTTATCTAATATTTCAAATAAGTGATTACTTTATTGCTTTTTTAAAGGTATATTGATTAAAAAATATCAATGCAATCTTAGGCTGTATCAGATGATGAAATTGAGTAAACAAGATTTAAAAATACTGGAATTATTGCAAAGAGATGTAAAAACTTCTGTTGAACGCCTTTCTGAAAAAGTAGGATTATCAACGGCAAGTATACAGAGGCATTTAAAACGCTTAAGAGATAATAAAGTTATCGCTCAGGAAGTAGCTATCATATCGCCTAATGCTGTTAACCAATCAATGACTTTTATTATATCTGTACAACTCAATAGAAACTATACCGACTGTTTCAATTACTTTAAAAATAAAGTCAAAAACAATAATAATATCCAACAGTGTTATTACATTACTGGTGAAGCCGATTTCGTACTGATAGTGACAGCAAAAGATATGAAAAATTTTGAAGAATTTACGCAATCATTTTTTTTTAGTGACCTTGCTGTGCTTCATTTCAAAACATCTGTTGTGATGGGCAGAACAAAAGTGGGTTTAGCATTATCTCTTGATTCTGTAGATATATGAATCCTGACACTGAAGGGCGGTAATATCTGATCAATTGCAAGGCACAGCTCAAATCCTCTTTGACCTGAAAAAATCCACCGAAAAAGCGGTTTATCACAATAAATTTATCCAACTAGCCAGATCGCACTGATCATGTTTGTTTTCAATAACCTGGATATTGCAGTTATCAATCACAACAAACAAATAACAAACCGACGTATACACTTAAATTAGCCCAGGGTAGATAGCATATTAGTATAAATGAAAGTTAATGTAGAGTTTTACCAAGTAGGTTATTAGCAAGTGAGCGTCTCGTAATCGGTAAACGTATGGGGAACGACACCTAGCCGCGTTTAATATTCCAAGGTAGCAACGG
>JBELHO010000108.1:0-4883 GCA_042091375.1 Thalassotalea sp.
GTTTGAAGTTAATAGCGTCGATATTCACACGGGTTATTGGTTATCAGAAACATTACAACCGGGTTATGAAGGGTTTCCAAATATATCTCAATCTATCCGAGGCAAGCCAGCGGAAAGCGTATTAAAGCATTGGTATACCGGTGAAAATTGATTCTAATACATACTTTTCATAATTAAACGGTCAATTAAAAACAATCGATAAAATAGGTATAAGGTTGGCTTAATGTTTCATCGTAACTAATTAGATGTGACTTTTATACCAATGTCTCTGATGATAGAGCATTGCAATACTTATCAAAAAGCTAGAGTAAGTTATTAATAATATCTGCATAGGGCTAAGATATAAAATAGACAGCAAAATTGAAATTTTAACGTGTTGATATGTTTAATGTTGCAGTACTAAATTAGCAAAGTTAAGTATTTCTATCCTATCACCTTATAGTCGTAATTAGGCATTAAACATACCGTTATAATTTAAAATACAATACCGATAAAAATAGTGCCTCACGGCGCTATTTTTACGAAAACCAGTATACACACTACCCATACTTCCAATTAATTTACATTAACTTTATAAATAAACTCCAGCCTCAATCAATTGCGTCTATTATTGTGTTTAAGACACACATATCTTTGTATTTAAATGACAAATAAAATCTTAATTTTGATTCGTTACTGTGCCTTGATCGGGTTGATATGGCCATTTTTTGACACTTTTGCACAGAGTGAAACTACCTCGCTGATCAACCAATATGCGGTAAAAAAATTAACCGCAGATGATGGGTTTGTCTCATCTGAGATTTATTCAATTATTCAAGACAACCAAGGTTTTCTGTGGTTTGGCACGGCTGAAAATGGGGTGATGCGTTATGATGGTCGGAAAGTAAAGTTATTTGAGTTTGATAAGCTTAGTAGCAATGGTCTATCTCACAATGATGCGGGCAATTTGATGCTCGATCAACAGGGCAAAATATGGATTGGTACATGGGGAGGGGGAGCGAATACCTATGAGCCCAAAACGGGTAAATTTGATAATTTTATTTATCAATCCAATCAAGCAAGCTCCATTTCCTCTCATCGTATTCAATCCCTTTTGCATGACCAAACAGGCACTATTTGGCTTGGCAGTTATGACGGTGGATTAAACCGATACCTAGGCAATAGTCAATTTGAGCACTTTAAAAATAAAAACAACAGTGAGTCGAGTTTATCCCATAACCGAGTGTGGGATATCAAGGATCGCGATAAACATCATTTATGGGTAGCGACGAGTTATGGCTTAAATCTATTTAATAAACAGAATAAGTCATTTAAACACTACTTCCCCGAACCCGACAACAAAACGCCAACGGGTGCGAATGAAATAAGGAGTTTGCTAATTACGGATAACAAGCAAATGCTAGTAGCAACGCAAAAGGGCCCGTTTTATTTTAATCCTAATAATGGTGTATTTACGCCAATTTTAGCAAACGATAAGACTTATCTTGGGCAAGTAAACTCAATGATCGAAGATCGAGATGGTTTTATCTGGTTTGTCACCACCAAGGGAATTTATCGTTATAACAGCGATGTAAAATTTCTGCAAAAACTAGCACTGGGTTATGACAATGGATTTAGAGTGATTTTTGAAGATCAGTTTGGGGTGATTTGGATAACTAATGAAGTACAGGGGATTTTTAAGCTCACGCCTCAGCGAAGATTTAAATCAATTAATAGTGAAAAATTAAGTGCGCCAAACGGTATGGCCATAAATAAATCGGGTGATGTACTCATTGCATCATCTTCATCAGCGTTATTTAAATGGCATATTGCAACAGAACAACTCGAAAGATTATCACCGTCAATATTTAATAAAATACGAGGGTTTAACCTTAATGACGCAACTGAAAAGCCCGTTATTGTGCAGCAAAATGATCAAGTTATATGGATTGCACAGGATAATGGTTTAGCAAAATTCAATTTACAGACTAAGAAAAGCGAACTTATCTCTTACCCAAAAAACGTCAAAGGTCATCAACAATTCAGAGAGTTTAGAGCCTTAGCATTAGATAAAGACGCAGTACTTTGGATCGGTACCTATAAAAATGGGATTTATCTTTATAATACGGTTACTAAAATATTTCAGTATCTTGATAAAAGCTCAGGATTGTCTCACCCTGAAATACTCAAAATATTTATAGATAAGGATAATAATATTTGGGTAGGAACAGGTGATGGAGTCAATTTATGGTTGGCTGATGAGCAGCGCTTTCATGCATTTAAAATGGATGAGGCAAAAGAAGGCAGTTTACTGGGCAGTATTGTGCAGGATATTTACCAAGCACAAAATGGTGCTATTTGGATTGCGACTCAAAAAGGACTCAATTTATTTCAACCCAATACTAAAACATTTAAACACTTTAACGGTTTAAATGGTTTACCGACTTCTCTTATTCGTGCTGTCGTCGATGATAGCGAAGGTAATTTGTGGCTAACCACTAATAAGGGGATATCAACCCTTAATCCAAATACCGAAGAAGTTATCAACTACGGAGGCCGAGAGGGATTATTAGGCTCAAATTATTATGCCAATAGTTTAGTTATTGGCGCCAATAAAACATTGTTTACAAGTAGCCAGCGTGGAATCGAATATTTCAATACAGAGCTTAAAGATGAACAAGCCCATTCTCCGTTTGTTGTCTTAACAGGCTTTAGTAAAATGGGGCAGCAATATAAACTTGATAAACCTTACCCTTATGTCACAGATATTGATTTATCTCACCAAGACTATTTTGTCTCTTTTGAGTTTTCAGTATTAGATTTTGGTTTTTCAAAAAATCATCAATATGCTTATAAATTACAAGGCTATGATGAAAACTGGATAGATCTAGGAAGCAATAATAGAGCGTCATTCACCAGTTTAAAGGGAGGGCAATACACACTATTGGTTAAGGCCACTAACAGTTTAGGTGAATGGAGCGACAAACAGCTCGCTATTGCTTTAAATGTATCGCCTTCACCTTTTAACACTTGGTGGGCCTACTTTATCTATATATGCGCGACTGTCTTTATTGTTTTTATTGTTACTTATTTGCGAACGCGTTTACAACAAACAGAAATAAGTAAACAAAAGCAATTTGTTTTAGCACTGGAAGAGCAAGTGAATGAAAAAACAGCATCACTTGAACAATATGCAGAGCAGTTAAAAAAAGCGCTGAAATATGCTGAAGAAACAACAAAATTAAAATCTGAATTTTTAGCGAATATGAGTCATGAAATTCGTACTCCGATGAATGGTGTCTTGGGCATGTTGCAATTATTGAAAGATAGTCAACTTTCAAGTGAGCAGGCGCATAGAGTCAGTATTGCAAGTTCGAGTGCACAGTCACTGTTAATTTTAATTAATGATATTTTAGATTTTTCAAAAATTGAGGCAGATAGGCTAGAGCTAGAATATATTGATTTTGATATTCGTCAATTGTTAGAAAAATTGGTTGAGTCAATAGCGCTTGAGGCACAACTTAAGCAGGTTGAGATTATTCTAGATATTAGTGCAATAAACGTCTCAAGTATTAATTCAGATCCCGGGCGGATCCGTCAGATAATCACGAATATATTAAGCAATGCAGTTAAGTTCACTGATAACGGACAAATCACTATAGTGGCAGCTTTATCTCCGAGTAATAAGCGTGGCTTTTATCTATTACAGTGCACCATTACTGATACAGGGATCGGTATTTCACAGCAAAAACTCCCGTTATTATTTGATGCATTTAGTCAGGGCGATACGTCCACAACTCGAAAATACGGCGGAACAGGCTTAGGATTAAGCATTACACGCAAATTATGTAAGTTACTTGGCGGTGACGTTAAAGCGTCAAGTGAGTTTGGCAAAGGCAGCTGTTTTGAAGTCACATGTATGGTTAAAGAAAGTACACAATCAGTGTCGCCTTACACCAGTCAGCTGTTTTCTTCGCGGCGTATTTTAGTGGCTGATAAAAACCCAACAAATTGCCAAGTTATACAGACACAACTTGAGCACCTAGGTGCACAGGTTATTTGTTGTAATTCTGCCGAACACCTTAGCCAACAACTAGCCAATACCAAGAATCAATTTGATATTGTGTTAATCGATTATCGTCTTTATTACGCAAAGTCACAGCAACTCAATGAAAAACTTATTCAACAGTTAAGCGAGTATTCATCACGCACAATTTTAATGACTGCCATAAGTGATCAAGTGAGTACGCAGAATTATAAGTCGCTGGGTATTGACGCTTGTTTGTCAAAACCAATCACCCCAAAAGGGTTGAAGAAGATTATTGAAAGACTTATTACCTCTTCCAAAGGGGGCTATCAGTACAGCGATCCCGTTAAGCAAACAGAGGATGACCCAAGGCAGATTAAACTTTTACAAGGAAAGCATGTTTTGCTTGTTGAAGACAACCCAGTTAATCAAATGGTGGCTGTAAGTATATTAAAAAATATGGGAATGACTATAGATGTGGCTAAGAATGGCTTGGATGCCTTGCTCAAATTAAAAACCGCAGAGCATCATCAATTCTATGAAATTATTCTGATGGATTGCCAAATGCCAGAGATGGATGGATATGAAACCACGCTTCGTATTAGAGCAGGTGAAGCGAGCGAGCAAGTAGCTGATATACCTATAATTGCGATGACGGCTAATGCAATGCAAGGGGATAAGAAAAAATGTTTTGAGGTGGGGATGGATGACTATATTAGTAAACCAATTAATATAAATTCAGTCGCAAAAACATTAAAGAAATGGGTTAAGCAATCGCATAATAAGTAAAGCGTTTAAAAACGACTATTAACGCCTATTCTTAACCTCAACCTCAACCTCAACCTCAACCTCAACCTCAACCTCAACCTCAACCTCA
>JBELHO010000109.1:0-4740 GCA_042091375.1 Thalassotalea sp.
TGCTAGTTCAGTGCTAGTTCAGTGCTAGTGGTTAAACTGTTTCAGCAACGACATGCAGTAGCGATAGCTCAATGCCAAGCCAACTGATAAATCGCTAAGCTTTGCAAACGCTCATCGATGTTTTTTAGCGCCGTAATGTACTCTGGCGAATTAACATTTTTATACTGCTCTTGAAAAACATTAACGCGCAAACCTTCATCAAGTCCATTTATGTCAGGCAATAATTGCTGATCTTTAATATCCATCAGCAAATCTTGTGCTTGCAGAGCTTGTTGATCGGAATGAGTCACTATCATCGCCAAACGAGTTCCTGCCCTATCGGCCATTAGATCAACAAAACTAAATCCAGTTCCACCACTATTGGTATCTAAAAACTCCTTAAACTCGCCAATGGCATCACTGGCTTGATAACTACTTAATAACTGTAAAGCCGCCGAGTAAATAAAGTGCTTTTGTAAATCCACTCGTCCTTGCAAAGTCACATTACTGCGCAATCGATTGCGCACCACTCGTTCTCTTTCAGGTATATTAAGTACATCAGTAACCAGTAATTGAAACTTATTCGCACCAAAATACAATACCAAGGCTAATAATGCCGCTTGATTTTCTTGTTGTGCAGTTTGTTTGTTATCCGCTAAACAGCCCCATTTTGCCAGCCTAAATACATAACTGACATACAAGGCAATAGAGCTATTGGCATCTTGCTGTTGGGCGAATAAATTTAATGCATTAAAGTAGCAATGAATGTTTTGTGTATCGCCAAACAGCGACAATTCATCGCGCAACTTTCTCAATATTGAACCTTGTTGCTTTAAGTCACTTAATTGGTTATTGATGTGTGCATTAATGACGATTTCATTGGCTGAAATGTCAACAGCACTGATCATCTCAAACAAATTATCACCAAGCTCAGCTTGAACAAAAGTATTCAACAGCCATTGCATGCTCTTCACCAGCCAGTCACCAGAAAATGTAAGACGGCCAATACTGACTTGTTCAATTTCTAAGCCGTGATGTGAAGGCAACACCAACAGCTGCACATTCAAAAATTTGATAAATTCTGGCAGTGGCAAGGTCAATGTCGCAGTAAACATACCACCTAAATTTGACAGCTGTACATTGGCATTGACAATGGGCACAGCCCGGTGCAAAAGTGCGGTTAGACCTTGAAGCTCATTGGCAGTAAGCCGCAAAGAGATATCAGTATTGACTTGATTTAGATCATGCCACAGCCGTGAAGCAAGTTGTTGACTTTGCTGTGCAGAATAATTGTCAAGAGTTGCTGAGCTGGTCACCTTAGGTGTGGATTGTAACGAGGCAAAAAAGCCAATTAAGGTTATCAATAACAAACACAACAAGATAACAAACACAGATTTAGTTAAATATTTAACAACGCTATACACAGAAACCAACAAATAATTTAGTTAAAACACCATGTTAATAATTTTTTGCTGATTGTATAGTTATTTTGTACAAATAACGCAATTAACAAGCACAAACATCCCAGTATATTTGCCTGTCAAAAAACTCAGCTATAAAATAATTTAGTGTCTTAAATGTAGTTATTTCTATGGGTTTTTCAGAAAAACACTGACCGATAAATTGATGGCAATTATTGTCAAACATATGGTATTGCACATGTTTAAACAATTGACTTATCGCCTTTTCTGCCGCCTTTTCGCACACTAATGGCCGCGCTTTTGAATCACAAGCAATAAATATCTTTTGCCCTGAGCGATGTTTAGTAAAACGAGCGGCAGATACGGGTTTGATCAAGCCTTCGCCGTCGAGTTCAACAATGGCATCATCGCCGATCCAAATCCCGGTGTGCTCTAAAACCCCTCCGATACCACAACAAACAATTGCCCCAAAATGTGGTGTAACCGCAGCTTCGGTCGGTAAAATATCTGATGGATAAATTGCCACGGGCGATTGATCGCGCTGCAAATCGACAAATGTTTGTACTTTGGTTTGTTGTTTGCGTTGTCGCTGTTGATCTTTTCGATCATCAGTAAACTCTTTTACTGCTATTGCCGAAACAACAGCAGCGCCTAACCAGACAAAAGGCAACGGCATACATACCTCACATATATAAAGGTTAAGAACAGGCTAATCACATTGGCCTGTCAATCAGCCATAATCTTCTGTGCCACACGCTAACTAAGCTAGATTGCTACTCTTGCATGGCTACACACTAACAAAGCAAGATTATTTCATAGCTAGAAACATAAAAACACAGATGACAGATAGCCACAGTTCAAAATTTAATTGCACATTTAATCAATTAATATTATCGCACTAATATCAAATCGCTATAAAAAATTTGCAACAAACTGTTTCAAATCAGTTCATAATTGGCAACAATGACCTATCATATGTGCACAATGTAAAAACCTGATCTAAGATGAAAAAAATCACCCAATCCTCGAAGCTCAATAATGTTTGCTATGAAATTAGAGGACAAATAGCCGCTGAAGCCCGACGACTAGAAGACGAAGGTCATAAAATCCTTAAACTCAACATTGGCAACCCTGCGCCATTCGGTTTTGAGGCACCAGACGACATTGTCAAAGACGTTATTCATCACTTACCTAGTGCACAAGGCTATTGTGAATCAAAAGGCATTTACCCTGCGCGTGTCGCTGTTATGCAATATTTTCAGCAACAGGGCATTCTTGATGTCAGTGTCGATGATATATTTATTGGCAATGGCGTCAGTGAATTAATTGTATTGGCAATGCAAGGACTGCTCAACAACGACGATGAAGTGCTGATCCCCGCTCCTGATTACCCTCTATGGACAGCTGCGGTGACTTTATCAGGCGGTAAAGCGGTTCATTACCAATGTGATGAAGCTAACTATTGGTTTCCAAACCTTGCTGATATTGAAAATAAAATTACTGAGAAAACCAAAGCTATTGTGCTAATAAACCCCAATAATCCGACGGGTGCCGTATATTCACAAGCAGTCATTGAAAGTATTATTGCCTTGGCGCGCAAACACCAGTTGATCATTTTTAGTGATGAAATATATGACAAGGTACTTTATGATCAGGCTTGCCATATTCCCACCGCAAGACTTGCGCAAGATGTGTTGATCATCACCATGGGCGGCTTATCGAAAAACTATCGCATTGCCGGTTTTCGCGCCGGTTGGATGGTGATCACTGGGCCTAAAATCCACGCAGAAGACTACTTAGAAGGTTTAGATGTATTGGCCTCTATGCGGTTGTGCGCCAATGTACCTTGTCAGTATGCAATACAAACGGCACTGGGTGGCTACCAGAGTATCAATGAACTGATCAAAGGCGATGGACGATTGCTAAAACAGCGCAATATCGCCCATAAAATGATCAATGAAATAGAGGGGTTATCGTGTAATCCTGCAATGGGGGCGATGTACTTATTTGTCAAAGTTGATAATGAAAAGTTTAATATTACCGATGACGAACAAATGATTTTAGATTTACTCAAACAAGAAAAAATACTGCTAGTGCACGGTAGAGCCTTCAACATAACAGAAAATAACTATTTTCGCTTAGTATTTTTACCTCATGTTGATGAGCTTGTCCCCGCGCTAAACCGTTTAAAACAATTTTTTGCGACCTATAGCCAATAAAATATCAGGTCAATTAATCGTTATACACCGATGCTAGCATGTTGCAATATTAGCCTGTTTGATTTACCTGTTGAGAAATCAAACAGGCCAAGTAATTGTCTGCATTCGATAAAATTAGAATGTTAAAAGATTAGCTTTAAATTTCAATACAGAAGTAAAAAAACCTATGACAAGTCATTACATCAGGAAGAAAATGTTGAAAAAATTAATAATTTTTACCTTAATGTGTTTAACTTCTCTAAACACTTATGCGAACTCGATTGAGATACTAAAAGAAAAAATAAACAACATCTTAGAGTCAAAGCAAGCAACTGTTGGGGTATCTATTCATGGAAGTGACGCAGAACCTATACTCTCTATAAATGGTGATATACGTATACCAATGCAAAGTGTATTTAAATACCATTTAGCTGTGGCTGCATTACATCAAGTTGATCAGGGACTGTGGTCGCTAGAAGACCAAATTACAATTACACCTGAAGATCTAGATAATGGATTATGGAGTCCTATTAGAAAGAAATATCCTAAAGGTACAAGGTTAACTTTATCTGAGGTAATAAAATATACCGTTGCAGTCAGCGACAATACAGGTTGCGACATATTGATCAGGATGCTTGGAGGTCCAAAAGTTATTGAAAAGTACTTTCATCAATTAGGCATAAATAACATTGCCATAAAGTATAACGAAGTAACAATGCAAGAGGTCTGGCAACGCCAGTACCAAAATTGGACAACTGCAAATGCAGCAAATAGAGCACTCAGTAAGTTTTATGACAACGAAAATAAGCTATTAACCAGTGATAGTCACCAATTTTTATGGGATGTAATGAAAAGTGCTAAAACAGGTCAAAAAACTATTAGGGCTGGAGTTCCAAAAGGAGCAGTGGTAGCACATAAAACAGGTCATTCAGGTAAAAATGATAAAGGAGTGACTGCCGCGCAAAATGACATTGGAATAGTGTTTCTCGCCGATGGTAATTTTTATTACCTAAGCGTATTAGTTAGTGACTCTGTTGAGACGGCTGAAGTCAATAAAAAAATAATTTCAGATATATCAAATTTGACTTGGCATTTTTTCACTAAGGATGTTTTTGTGGAATAGACAGTTCAAAAGCCCTATG
>JBELHO010000110.1:0-4689 GCA_042091375.1 Thalassotalea sp.
CTGAAGCAGTTTATGACCTAACGTTGTCATTTGGTAACAGCGAAGCAGCCAGTTTAGCCGCTGCAAAAAATAGCCAAACCAAAGGTTATGCGTCTTTATTAAAAGAATATGGTGATGAGTGGCAAGGTTATCTTAATTCATTAACCAGTATGAATGATTTAAGCAATCAATCAGCTGATGCAGGCCGTTTAGCCTTTGTCAGTGCCTTGGTACTAAAAGCGCAAGAAGATAAAACACATGCGGGTGCCTTAATCGCGTCTTTATCAAATCCATGGGGCGACACGGTTCCTGCGATTGAAGGTCACACCGGTTATAAAGCAGTATGGGTACGAGATTTTTATCAGGTTGCGATGGCATTTCTTGCCATGGGCGATAAGCAAACGGCTAAAACAGCGTTTGAATACCTTGAAAAAGTACAAGTAAATAGCACTACGCCAGGTAACCAAGGTGATACGGGTTGGTTTTTACAAAAAACCCATGTTGATGGCGAACTTGAGTGGGTAGGCGTGCAGTTAGATCAAACTGCGATGCCAATTATGTTGGCTTGGAAGTTATATTTAGCTGAAGTACTGACTAAAGACGAATTAGTGGCATGGTTTAATAAAATGCTTAAACCAGCGGCTGAGTTTTTAGTTGAAGGTGGACTTGCCAAAATACTGTGGAATGATATGCAAATTACACCGCCGTTCACCCAGCAAGAACGTTGGGAAGAGCAAGCAGGTCATTCTCCATCAACCACTGCTGCTGTGATTGCAGGTTTAATTACAGCCAGTGAGATTGCTAAATTAGCGGGTGACAATGAACTTGCAGCGCGTTATTTAACCACTGCACAGTCATATAACGACCAAATAGAAGCGCGTATGTATACCACTAAGAGCACCTTGCCAAGTGATACGACTAATGGTCAGCACTACATTCGCATTAACCAAGATGATGATGCCAATTCAAACACCAGTTTAGGCGACAACAATGGTCGTAAAGGATTGGTTAAACAAAGTATTCTCGATGGCGGCTTTCTTGAATTAGTGCGCTATGGTGTCCGTAGTGCCGATGATTCACATATCCTGAATACGATGGACGAATATGACTCGCTAACCTTACCTGACAATGTAAAAGTTAAATATAACTTTACCTTTGATGGTGTTGAAGGTGAATACCCGGGCTGGCGCCGTTATGGTAATGATGGCTATGGTGAAGATGAAGTAACGGGAACTAACTACGCAGAAGGTGGCAATAATACACCAGGGCAGCGTGGTCGTGTTTGGCCATTCTTTACGGGTGAACGTGCTCATTTTGAAATAGCGAGTGCAGTACAAAGTAATCAATTTAATACTGAAAAGCAGCAACAATTAACCAATACCTATGTAAAAGGTATGGAATTGTTTGCTAATGATGGCTTAATGTTACCAGAACAAGTATGGGATGGTGTGGGTGTTAATCCTCATGGTTATGTAACAGGTGAGGGCACTAACTCTGCTACACCACTGGCCTGGACACATGCTGAATATATTAAGCTTTTACGCTCAATGTCAGATAAACAAGTATGGGATTACTACCCTGTAGTAAAGGAAAAGTTACAATAGGTGCTTTTCCCAAATAAGTTTAATGCTTATTAACTCTGAAAGACGCTACTTGTAGCGTCTTTTTTTATGTTGATTGACGAATAATTAAGGCAGGTTTGAGTTGTAGCTTTTCTGGTTGCTTACCATTTAATTGATCCAGTAAGTTTTCAACAAGCATTTCCCCCGCAATCGACGTACTTTGACTCACTGTCGTTAATGTAGGCTCAGTGTAACTAGCAACGGGAATATCATCAAAACCAATTATGTTGATATCTTCAGGTACGCGTAATCCCATTTCTTTAACAGCACGCATCGCACCTATTGCTATTAAGTCACTCGCTGCAAAAATGGCATTGATAGGTCGTTTTAAACTGAGCAGTGTTTTGGTGGCATTATAGCCCGACTCATCGGTAGAAATTGCATTGATAATTTGGCGAGGATCAATAGCTAACCCTTGTTTTGTTAACTGGTCTTTAAACCCATTAAAGCGCGCAAAAAACTCTGGGCTATGTTCAGAGGCATCCCCAATAAATGCACATTTGGTGCGCTTTTTTCCTATTAAATATTCTGCAACTTGTTGACCACCATAGTAATTATCACATGAAATTGATAACTCTGGACGTGAATCTACTTTCGCACCCCAACAGACAAACTTAGTTTGATTATCGAGTAAGCTCGCAAGCCTGGTTTGATAATCAATGTAATCGCCATAGCCCAACAAAATCAGGCCATCTGCACGGTGACTATCTTCGTATTGAGCCTGCCAATCTTGAGACATTTGCTGAAATGAAACTAATAAATCATAGCCTTTATTAGAACAGGCTCGCGTAATCGAACCAAGCATTGATAAGAAGAAGGGGTTGATAAGTGACTCGTCACCTGTTGGATCTTCAAAAAGAAGTAAAGCAATGGTATTACTTTGCTGCGTTCTTAAATTACTCGCATTTTTATCAACTTTATAGTTAAGTTTTTTAGCGATCTCGAATACTTTTTTCTTAGTTTCGTCGTTAACCAATGGACTATTTCTAAGCGCACGAGAAACGGTAGATTGTGACACGCCAGCATAATGGGCGATGTCGAAAGACGTCGCTTTTGACTTGCTCAACTTAATACCTATGCATGGTTAGGAGATAGGCTAGTATTTAGCCATAAAATTAAGAAAAAAACTAACTTTATGCGATATGAAGTTGAATTTAGTATGACACCGGTGTCATAATCAAGGAAATAATTTATAAACCGATTACTCTAAAACGTTAAATGTGTTTAGCAGTAATTGCTGATTTATTGTGTTGAAACATAATAACAGAATTAACGATGAGATAAACTATGTTTGAGCCAATCTTAGTCGCCGATATTGGCGGTACAAATGCTCGCTTTGCAATTGCGACACACTTTGATGAGCATACAAAGCAACTTGAGCTTAAGCATATTAAAAAGTTGTCCAGTAGCCAATTTGATAACTTTTCTGAAGTGGTAAAAGCTTATTTAGAAACCATTCCTACTCGTGTTAAAAGAGCGTGCTTTGCCGTCGCTGGTCCGCGTAAAGGCGATATGGTTTCTTTAACCAATTTAGGTTGGCAGTTTGATATTAATCAAATCAGAGCCGAATTTGATTTCTGTGATTTTCGAGTGATTAATGACTTTGCTGCATTTGCATACGCAGCACCCTATATAAATAACAACATAAATACACTAATTAAAACCGGACATGCAAATCCTGATGGTAATATCGCGGTTATTGGCCCGGGTACAGGCTTTGGCGCAGCTGCGTTAGTTAAGGGTAATGAAAATGTGGTTTTAAGCTGTGAAGCTGGGCACATTAGCTTAGCAGCTTGTAATCAATTAGAGCGTGAACTACTTGCAATTTTGGCAGATGAGTTTGAACATGTGTCAATTGAACACATTTTTTCAGGTCAAGGCTTAGCCAATTTATATCGTGCCATGGCAAAATTTGAAGGTGCAGAGATAAAAGATTACGATGCGCCAACGATTGCTGATCTGGCACTAGAAAATAGTGATCCTATATGTGTGAAAACACTTAACCAATTTTGTGATTGGATCGGTGCTGTAGCAGGGGACTTAGCATTAACATTTAATGCAACCGGTGGCGTTTTTATTGGTGGCGGGATCCTACCGCGTTTTGAACATATTTTGTTATCCAGTGAATTTTCTCAGCGTTTTACAGCAAAAGGTAAAATGCAGCACCTTGTTTTGGATATTCCAGTAACACTGATCACCCAGGATAATATTCCTTTGTTAGGCGCTACAGCTTGCATGGGTTCGGATTAAAAATAGAGGCAGTAATGGAAAAAGTGACGATTAATAGCGTAGCCAAGCATGCTGGCGTGTCTAAAAAGACCGTTTCTCGCGTATTAAACAATGAGCCTAATGTATCGGAGTTAACTCGCGCCAAAGTGCAACAGGCGTTTAAAGAACTCGACTATCGTCCTAACCCCATTGCCAGAGGCTTAGCACATAACCGCAGCTTTATTATTGGTTGCTTGTATGACAACCCATCAAAAAGTTATATTACTCGAGTTCAATCAGGTGCCTTAGAAGCCTGCCAAGACCGCCATTATAATTTGCTAATACACCCCTGCGAACTACGTGGTCAATCATTGATAGAAAATATTGATTCTTTGATTAGTACTTCCCGTCTTGACGGCATAGTTCTTACGCCACCATTTTCTGACAACAAAGAATTAGTTGAACACTTAAAATTGCGAGATATTCTCTACGCGCGGGTAGCGCCACTGACCTTAGAAGATGATTCTATTTCTATTAAAAGCAATGATACCCAAGCAGCTTATGATATTACAAAATTATTAATCAGCTTAGGCCATAGTGATATTGCTTTTATTAAAGGTCATCCCGATCACAGTGCCACAGAAGCGCGTTTTCAGGGTTATATGAATGCATTAAACGCTCATGATCTTGTTTTTAAACCTGAGTTAGTCACTGAGGGTAACTTTAGTTATCATTCTGGTGAAAAAAGTGCGCGCAGAATTTTAGAATCTGAGCATCGACCCACTGCTGTTTTTGCATCAAATGACTACATGGCAGCCGCTGTTTTAAAAGTGGCTTCAAAGATGTCTTTAAACGTACCTGAACAGTTATCCATTGTTGG
>JBELHO010000111.1:0-4562 GCA_042091375.1 Thalassotalea sp.
ACTTTAAACCCTTTGTTCCTGAGATGAAGTACGTTAAACGTTTTTCACCTCACCGTTATGAAACTATTATGCAAGAGCTGACAGGCATGAGTGGCTTTTTGAGCATCACCGATATATCCGCGAGTCTTGGCTTGCCTACGAGTGAGGCAGAATAAGGCTAAATTTTGCTCCACCCAGTTGACTGTCTTCAATCGTTAATTCGCCGTTGTAAGCGCTGATTAAATCCCAAACCACAGCCAAGCCAATTCCCTGACCATCAGTGTAACTGTCAAGTCGTTGCCCACGTGAATAAAGTTGCTGACGTAAGGCGGCTGGAACTCCCGGTCCATCGTCTTCAATGAGAATGTGACTACAATGCTTTGACTCAGTCAGCGTAATAAGGATGGACTGATTTGCGGCTTTGCATGCGTTATCTATTAGATTACCCACAAGCTCCATCAGGTCGGTGGTATCCATTGGCAACGCGACCTTGTCACCTGTGAGGGTAAAGTCGAGTACTTTGTCGGCATAAATTTTCTTCATTGCCGTGAATAATTGCTCAATTATTGGTGCCACAGGGTGTTTCGCTATCGCCGCTATATTGATCTGTGTGCTCGCACGCTTGAGTTGTCGTTGAATGAGTTTATCTAGTTGCTGGATCACTGTGGATGCTTGAGTCGGTAAGTTATCCATAGTAGATAATACTGCTAATGGTGTTTTCAAGCTGTGGGCGAGATCACCTAGGCTGTTTTTATAACGCTCTCGCTGATGCTTTTCAGCTTCTATTAAGTGATTGATTTGCACTTTTACACTGTTCAGTTCTGCCGGATATTGTGTCGTAATGGTATCAATATCGTGAGTTTCCAAGGCACGGATATTTCGCTTTAGATGGGACAGTGGTGACAGTGCCATGAGTAAACTTGCGCTGAGTATTGAGAACATCAGCAACGCAAGACCCATGAGTATCAGGATTAATGTGTCACGGTAATTAAGGTATTGGATGTCAAATGCCTGAGTGCTTTGCATGATAACAACACTGAGGGGAACGAATGTTGTGCCATTATAAAATTCAGCGCTAAAGGTGTAATGAAAAAAGGCCTGTTCAGCGATAATATGGCGGCTAAATTTGGCTTCGCCAACTGTATTGTTGGTGACTAAAAGCGGCGCTTGGGTAAATAGGCTAGAGGCGGATGACCAACGCTGTGTTTGGCCATCATAGACGCTGGCATAGAGACCTGAATTGACTAAGTTGAAATCACTAATGGGTAGCTGATTTGGGAGCAGTAAACGTTCACCTTCCAGTTCAATTTCAGACAGCAGCATCAGGCATTGAATATTTAATTGGTTTTCAATTTGTGTCTCTGAATGCGTTTTATAAGTCGCGGTCAACACGCCATATGTAATGGGCAGTGCCACGGCCAATGCCAGCAATGCAAGCAACATACTTCGGGTTTTAAGTGACATTAAGTTCAAGCTTTTACTCATTTAAGCTGAGGGTTTAATCGATAGCCTCGGCCTCGAAGGGTCTCAATGATTTTGGGCTGATCAGCAGTATCTAGTTTTTTTCTCAATCTACCAATGAATACCTCAATGACATTGCTATCTAAATCAAAATCCTGATCGTAGATATGCTCGGTGAGTTCAGTTTTTGAAATGATTTTTGTCGGGTGCAAAAAAACGTACTCAAGTACTTTGTACTCGTAGCCAGTCAAAACAACAGGCTGCTCATTTAATGTCACTGTTTCAGTTACGGTATCAAGGGCGATAGGGCCTTTTATGATAGTTGGATTGGCTTGATTGGATGCGCGCCTAATCAACGCTTTACACCGCGCCAGAAGCTCCTCATTGACAAAAGGTTTGGTGAGGTAGTCATCTGCTCCGGCTTCTAGTCCCTCTACTTTTTCTTGCCAACGTTCCCTGGCTGTAAGCACTAAGATAGGACATTTTATGCCTTTAGTTCGCGCCTGACGAATAACGTCTAGACCGTTAATCTTTGGTAGGCCAATATCAACAATAGCCAAATCATAGGGGTATTCTGCAAATTGATATAACGCGCGTTCACCATTGTCGGCTAAATCCACACTGTACCCATTTTGCTGCAATAAATTATCCAACTGCAATAGTAGTTGGCTATCATCTTCAACTAACAATATACGCATCAATTGCCCTTATCGTGTGCGGCCAGTTTTGCCATTAACAGTGACTGTGATGACCCGGCCTTTTTGGGTCAAAATCTTTACTTTGTAATTGCCTTTTTGTTGATTCACTTTGAGTACTTTACCTTGCACTTTTTGTTTGGCAATTTGTACTGCTGTTTGTTTACTGATCCGTGTTTGGTTGTTGGCATAAACAGGAGCGCTCAATATTAGGCCCAACAGTATGGCGCAACTGGTCTGGCAAAGCATTGATGTAAATGACGATTTCATTTTATTTCCTACTTCATATCTATAACTTAATAGTACGCGCTCTTGCGCGCAATGCAATATTTCAAACTGCCAACCAGTGTATAGTCAGCTAGCTGAATCAAGACTGAACTTTATTTATTGCGCTTTAACAATACATATGCCTTGGTATCAGGCGGCAAATGTTGGTTGGCTATTTGGTAGTCCGCCCATTGTTTATGGGCTCCCACTAACAAATCCAGCTGGAATTGATTGCCAGTAAATGCGCCACCGGTGTCGCCAGTTAGTACCAAGCGAGAAAATCTGGGGGTATGTTGCTGATTGGCTAGCAGCATGAAGGTGCCAAGACCAAGAAAATCAATGTCAGCAGCAACCGTTACATGGGGTAATATCGGCAGTTTGTGATCACTGTTTATACCAAAGCCGAGTATCTGAGGTGTAGGTTTAAAGTACCAATAGCGCTGTTGCTGTTGCTTGCCTAAAGCGTAGTCATAAGGGATACCGTTATTTTTATGCACATTTAATAACACTGATTTACCATCTATTGATAGCATCACACTACCTTGCATCATGATGTCGTGAAGATCATCTTGTGTTACCCAAGCGATAGCTGTCACGTCAGGGTTATCTAACAACGCACCGGCAATGATTTGTTGCCGAGTATACTGCAAACGAATGGGCTGCTTAACTTGAGCGGCCGAGCGGTCAGAAACGTCACCATGTTCATCTTTAGGAAGCGAATAGAGCGCTTGTGAATATTTTTCAGTGCGCGTTGCTGAGGCATCGGCTTTTTTGATGTAGTACTTCGTCAGCAGGATATGTTTGTCTGGTATTGCGAGCAGACGTTTTTTTTGTGCAGCTCTTTGGGTGTTTTGTATTGCTTGCTTGATTTGAGCAGGATTACCAGTCCACTGATACACCTGAAACTGTTGATTAATGAATACTGCATTGCTTAGACGACTGACATTACCATTGGCTTTGTCTTGTTTTGCAATATCACAGATGTACCTCAGCGTTTCTATTAATGCCTGCGCAGTAAATATGGATGGTAGTCCAGAGCCTAACTGGCTGGTGTCATATTTATTCAGGTAACTCTCAGTGTGTCTTGCCTGAGTGCATAAAGCTGCCGGTGCTGATGTTAAGGCCAGATCTTTTGGCAGTTCTACTGGAACAAAATTGGCCTGATTGACGGTTGAGAATAACGCGAGAAAAGACATCAAAAAGTACCGCCAAACAGGGCAGGGCGTTTGGCTCCAGAAAACGCTTTTTTGCTGTTTGTAGGTAATCATTGCAGTTGTCATCATCACTCAATAAAAATATTCTGTTTTGGCAATATACCCTATCACAGGTTAATTGTAACGACAGCTAACGCGGGGTAATCTGCTGTATACTGATAAATAATATGCAATTGCAGTGTTTACCCAATAGGTTTTATAACATTTCACCACTGAATATCGTGCTAATCTTCTCTGGATAACGTTTTTTCATTGGCTTTTTCGTTGTGGCTAGTATAATTCCCGCCTTATTACTGTTAGTAAATTATCAACCCGATTCTCTTATTTGAGAGAAAATAGGAAACTCATGTCGTCTAAGTTAGAAGTATTGAAACAAGAAGTTGATCGCAGAAGAACATTCGCGATCATCTCGCATCCTGACGCTGGTAAAACCACAATCACTGAAAAAGTATTGTTGTTTGGAAATGCCTTACAAAAAGCAGGTACCGTCAAAGGTAAAAAGTCAGGACAACATGCAAAGTCTGACTGGATGGAGATGGAGAAAGAACGGGGGATATCCGTAACCACGTCTGTGATGCAGTTTCCTTATGACACGCATTTGGTAAATTTACTCGATACCCCGGGACACGAGGATTTCTCTGAAGATACCTACAGAACGTTAACGGCGGTTGATAGTTGTTTGATGGTCATTGATTCCGCTAAAGGGGTTGAGGCAAGAACCATCAAATTAATGGAAGTGACACGTTTGCGCGATACACCGATTGTTACTTTCATGAATAAATTAGACCGCGATACTCGCGACCCCATTGATCTATTAGATGAAGTAGAAGACGTACTAAACATCAAATGCGCGCCAATCACTTGGCCCATTGGTATGGGGAAAGAGTTCAAGGGGGTTTACCACCTGTTGCGTGATGAAACTATCCTTTATCAAACAGGGATGGGG
>JBELHO010000112.1:0-4557 GCA_042091375.1 Thalassotalea sp.
CGGATCAGATGGCAACTCTTTATCAAATATTAACATATTGGGTTGTTCATTAAGCCCTTTGGTCAGGGGCTGAAGTTGTTCGGTCAGTTGCTTTAAGATATTGAGTGTACTGTTAAGCTCATAATAAATAGCTGACCCTTTTTCGTAATCAGACATGGTTTTTTCAAACTGCAGCATGGTTTCATCAAATGTCGCCATAGAGGTTTCAACTTGTATAAGTGTTTGGTTGAATTCTTCTGGAAGCATCTGAGTATCTTGACGATTTAGCATTTCTCTCAGTTCAATTGCAAAATTATTGTACTCTTGCATGGTTTGGTCAAATTGATTAAGCGTGGATTCTACGTCGAGTTTATTAAATTTTTCCAACAAATCAGAAACTTGGTTCGCCATTACGCTAAAGCCGCTTGAGGTACTTGGAAAGACATTAATGCCTGCCATATTGTGAGCAGTAAACGGGGAAACGTCTTGATACATATCAAGGTCAATATAAATTGAGCCGGTTAATAAGTTACCTGTTTTAAGCGATGCCCTTAGACCTCTATTGATCCAGTTGTTGACATTACCTTGCCAAAATTCTTTGGCAATTTCAGCATCGTGAAAAATACGTTTATATTCAATTTTTATTTTCACCGGTACCGCGGTGTTATCTGCTGAGAAGTGTGCGGGTCGGTCTCCTTGAATAATCATCGCGGGTGCTTCCTCAACGGTTCCAATTCGAATACCACGGTATTCAACTGGTGCGCCAGGCTTTAAACCGCGAATTGATTGTTCAAATTTTATAACATAGTGCTCAAATTGATCATAGCGCTGCTCAAGCGCTTGTTTGTAGTCACTACTGAGCCGAAAAACATCGCCTTGCTTAGCGAGCACATTGGCTTTTTCACCTTGTGGCACTGCAAAAGAAATACCGCCTTTGAGCATTCTTGCTAATGAACTGGTTTTAAAATTGATACCATCGGCTGAGAGGTCAACTTCGATCGCAGAATTCACCCAAAATACAACATTCTTACTCATTAAATTTTCATAAGGAGAACGAATAAAAATACCGTAGCGCATGATTTGCTGTTGCCAATCAAACTCATTTGTTTCGACTTGACCTACGGTATAACCGTTGTAGTAGATATCGGTACCCACATCAATCATATTGGCATTTTTACTGGTGAGTGTGTAGCGTTGACCTTTAATCGTGTCTGGAATTTGAGGGGGCGTTTCAAGCAAGGTAAACTGCCTTGTTTCCAGTTCGCTTTTGCCCGGTAAAAATTCAAAGTAAACACCCGAAAGCAGCGTACTTAACCCCGAAATACCTGTTTCATCAATGCGTGTTTTTACAATCCAAATTTTTGCATCATCATGCAGTAAACGTTCATACTGTTTATCAATTTCAGCGCGTGCAATAACAGTCGTCTGATCCTCAGCTAATTTCACCTGCGCAATCACGCCCATTTTAACACTGCGAACTTTTATTTCTGTTTTGCCGGGGATCACGCCTTCAGCATTGGGCATTTTAATATAAATGCTGGTGCCTTGATTAATGCTGTATTTATAAAACATCCAGCAAGCAATAAATAAGGCTAAAAGAGGAATTATCCAAATAGGCGATATCGCTTGTTTTTTACTGATGGCCGAAGCTTGAGTCATGAGGCGGGTCTCTTGTTATCCCAAATAAGTCGGGGATCAAATAATTTAGCGGCAATCATCGAGGTGATAACCATGATTGCAAAGAAAATAGCCCCAAGGCCGATTGTAATTGACATTAATAACCCCAATTGCACAAGTGAAACTAAAATAACAACAACAAATACATCGATCATCGACCACTTGCCAATTAGCTCAATCAACACGTAGGCACGCAACGCTTGTGTTTCACTAAGATGCTGTTGTTTTGATACCAAATTACATAACCATAATAATATTATAAGCTTACCTATTGGAATACAAATACTTGCAACAAATATAATAATCGCAATTGGGTATGAGCCAATTTGCCACAGCACCAACACACCTTGCACAATAGTTGATGGTTCATCCACTGAAAATACCCAAGTATGCATAATAGGGAAAAAATTAGCTGGGATGTAACATACCAGAGAGGTCAGTGAAAAGGCTAACACCCATTGTAAGTGTTTTGTATTTCGTACATAAGTTTTACTATGGCAACGATTGCAAATACTGTCGTTGGTCAATTGATGACAGACATGGCAAGCGCTAATATTTTGATTTTTTCCGCGTTTTTCTAACGACTCAACGACTTCTATCGGCTCGTCATCACGCACCTGTTGCCACAATGATGCACTGTCAAAATAATACAGTGTCAGTGTATAGCAAACGACAAACCCCGAGAATGCCCAAAAACTAAGACCAAATGAAATATCAGCCATTTCCATAATTTTAATCATGCTAATTAACACACCAATTAAAAATATTTCAGACATCACCCAAGGTTTAAGGTAATAAATCATTTTGAGTAGGGTTCGACTAACCCCAATGGGTAAAATCTGTATGACGCCTGCGTGAAGGGGAATAAACAACGACAGGAGTAAAAAGGGTAGGCCGATAATGGTGAGATCGATTAACGCAGCAACAAATAAATTATCTTGATCAAGCAGTATCTTGGCAGAATCCAGCAGGCTTATTGTCTGGTTTAGCCCTTGGTTACTGAACGAAATAAATGGATAAAGCAGTGCACTTAACAATAAAATTAACGAACTAATGCTGAGCGCAATCACCTTTTGGTTGCGATATTTAATATTACGACTGAGCAGAGTTTGGCAATTCGGGCAATATGCATTTTGGCCATGCTCGAGAGAAGGAATATTTACCAGTTGGTCACAGTGATGACAGGCCCGTTGTGTTTGCATCTAGCTTACTGAAATACCATAAGTTGTTTTATTTTCGTCTATCGCTGATTATAAGGCAAGGAATTATATGGAATAATTGCTCTAATCTGCTTCGCAAATTGTTACTGTATAAGTATTAAGCGGCTTGGCCTAGTTAATAAGCAAAGCCAAGTTTTTTTAGCGCTAGGCGATCATAGACTTTTCTTAGGCGGTAACGCAACATTGGCGAAAATAAGCCCAGCCACTAACGACATAAAAATTAAAAATGTTTGCTGGCCTATGCCTGAACTAGCAACAAATTCTTGTCCAGATATTAACGAATTAAGCCCAATATAGGTTTTACTGCCCGGTACTAAAACAATTAAACCTTGCATCGCAACAATACAAGCTGGCGCATTAGCCAGACGCGTAAAGAGGTTACTATAAACGCCAACAGCAAAAGCTCCCACAAATGTGCCCAAAGCATAATCTAAATAGAGTGCGGCGGTAATACTTGCGCCATAGGCAATAAATCCAGCAAGCATTGACCATAGCGCATGTTTTGCTTTGGTTCTAAAAATAATGATCAAGCTTATACATAAAATTGCAACGGCAAGCCATGCTGTCCATTTAGGAATGGCATCTGGCGCGACAAAGTCGCTGTGTCCAAATAAGCTAAATCCAACGGCAATGCCTAAAAACGCACCAAAATACAGTTTAAATAACAGCATTAGCGCGTCCATAACACGGGCGGTACCTGATACAAGGTGGCGAGCTGAGAGTTCAGCGAGTCCCAATGTCAGTGCTAGCCCCGGAATAAACACGATGATTGCAGACAAAACAACCATGCGAATATTAATACCGGGGTCAATATAGCGACTAATTGCGCAGGCAATGATTGCAGCGACAATCGCCACTAATGGCTCTAACATATGAGCAACACGCTTTGATTTTTCAGACCAAAGTACAAATAAATAAATAATTAAACTGATACTCGCAGCCCAAAACACATCATGCCAACTGGTGCCCATCAGCATGGCAAATGCCCCACCAGACATTGCGTAGGCAGCGCCAGTTGCAACTTTACTGTATGGGTTAGGCGCATTAGCTATCTCATCGAGTGCAACATCAGCTTGCTCAAGAGTAATGGTAAAATCAGATACCTTATCGACCAACTCATCGGTTTGTGCAAGCGCACCTAAATCTAATTCACCGGGGGTGACACGTGCTGCGTGAGTATATTCATCCTCGTGTCCTTCTGACCAAATAACAAAGGTCAGTGCGGTGGGCGTGATAATAAATGATGATTTAAGGCCAAGAAATGACGCAACATTTTGTAAATGCGCTTCCATTCGATACGCGGGTGTACCAAATTTATGAAGCATTTTACCAAGCTTAACGATAAAGCGGCGTTTTTGTGTAAAGCTGTCAGTTTGCAATGGTTATTCTAATGATTAGTTAATCTGAGATAAATTTTAATTTTAATTTTATTTTTGTCTAGTTTTGTTTAACTAAAGAATGAAAAATATGCTTTTAAATAACACTTTAAGTGATAAAAGAGTCAATACCTTAAGCTGAACACAAGTAGTAAAGGATAAAAGGTAAAGGAGTAAAGCAGCATTAAATGATAGTTTTATTCAAGGGAGAGGTGGCCTTAGCTGTTTTTTTACAAACCAGCTAAGGCCAGGGAGAGTTCTTTCATCGGATAAATGAGAACTAAAACATTTTACTAAATAATAAG
>JBELHO010000113.1:0-555 GCA_042091375.1 Thalassotalea sp.
CTGTGTTGCTCAAATGCTTAATGAAGCAGCTCGATGCCTTGATGAGGGGATAATTGCAAGTGCTCGTGATGGCGATATTGGTGCAATTTTTGGTATTGGTTTCCCACCATTCCTTGGCGGTCCATTTAGTTATATGGATACCCTTGGCGCTGAACATTTAACCTCTCGTTTAGCCACTTTTTCTCAGTTAAATGAGCGATTTACACCATGCGAGCCTTTACTTAGTATGGCTGATAATGCTGCTAGTTATTACCAAGACGAGTAATAGCTAACTGAAAAAATGCATTAAAATAAATAGCTTAACGGAGCTCAAATAATCAATGATTATTTGAGCTTTTTTAATTCAGTCTGTTTTTCGGTGAGTGATAGGTGGGTGAGCCATAGGTGAATGTTAGGTGAGGCGTGGTGCTGTATTTGACTGTGTTTCTGGCTATGTAAGGTGTGATTTTGTAGCTGAGTATGTTGGCCTAGTTGTCAAACGCTAGGCACTCACCGAAATCGAACTCGTACTATCCGCATATAATCTGATGCGCATATAATCTGATGCAGCTATTG
>JBELHO010000113.1:565-4470 GCA_042091375.1 Thalassotalea sp.
AGCGTTTCTATACGTCATTCGTTTTATTGCGGTATTATTTCGATATTATTTCGATATTATTGAGATATTATTGCGATGTTGTTGCGATACACGCTTGCTTTCTGCATCAGTGAACAACACTGGTATTCACTCGCTTATCACTTTCAAGGATTGGGTATTCGTTAGCACTAGTTCGAGCGATAAGATATTCTTCGAACTGTTGGTGCGACAAAGGCTTTGAGTAAAAGTAACCCTGTACTGTGTTACAGTTAAGCGCTTTTAATTGAGTTACCTGTTCTTCATGCTCTACGCCTTCAGCAACCACTGAAAGTCCTAAGTTATGTGCAATGGTGACAATTGAGTCAACCATGTTTTTACCTTTTTCGTTAGACAGATCATCGATAAAAGCTTTGTCTACCTTGAGCGTGTTAAGTGGAAATTGTTTTAAATATGCTAAGGAAGAATACCCTGTACCAAAATCATCAATCGCAAGGCTGATGCCACTTGCACTCAGGGATTTCATAATACGAATGGCATCTTTGGGATCTTCCATAATCGTTCCCTCTGTGATTTCAAACTCTAAGTAGCAAGATGCCAAGCCCTCTTGCACAAGGATGTTTTCAATACTGCCAATCAAATCTGGCTGGGTAAATTGTTTTGCTGATAAGTTAACCGCAACACGACCATCAAATAAGCCTCGGCTGGTCCAATCTTTAACATCTTGGCACGCTTTTTTTAGAACAATGTTGCCTATTTCAACTATCTGTCCAGTTTCCTCTGCGATTGAGATAAATTGGGCAGGACTAATCAGCCCTTTGTTAGGCGTAATAAATCTTACCAGTGCTTCCATACCAACCATATTACCAGTCAAAATATCAATTTTTGGCTGATAAAATACTTTGAAGTAGTCTTCTTTTAAACCATAGCGGATCAGGTTTTCAATTTGTAACCTTTTGACTGCTTGACGGTTCATCGCACCATTAAAGAATAAATAGCGATTGCCATATTGTTTGGCGTGATACATTGCGGTATCGGCATTTTTTAGCAGTAGTTCAGGTGTGTTGCCATCTTCAGGGTATAACACAATACCCACACTAGATGTGACCACTAGCTCATGGCCTGACATATTAAATGGAGATTCAATTAAACTTAAAAAATGCTTGGCTGATTGTGTAATAGTATGAATATCATTTGTATTTTGCATCACTAGCGCGAATTCATCACCACCTAAACGATAAAAACGGTCACAATCTCGCACATATTTTGCCAGTCTAGAAGCAAGGCGACAGAGGAGAATATCACCTGAATGGTGGCCTAATGTGTCATTAATTTTTTTGAAGTTATCAAGATCGAATATTAATAATGCATGCTGGTTATTGTTATTCACTAATGATTTCATATTAGAGAAAAACTGATTGCGGTTTGGCAGACCTGTTAACCTATCTCGATTAGTTAGCTTTTGTAGTGCAAGTTCCGTTTCTTTGGTATCTGTTATGTCATTATAAACGGCGACATAATGAAATAAGCCATTATATTCATCTTCAATACGATCAATTAAAAGAGAAAAAAAGTGCTGCTTTTCCTCATGTTTAATACTCAATTCTTTATGCCACTTAGGCGATTCTTGAAGCGATGTGTAAAGCTGTTGAGTTTGTTTCTTGTCTTGGTCGGGCAGCCTGTATTGAGTGCCAACATGTTGAGCTGTGTTTCCGCCAAAATAATGTGTAAATGCTTTGTTAACTTCAATAATAGTGAAGTTTTCATCAAATACAGCAATAGGATCAGATAAGTTCTCAATACAGTTTGCGAGTAACATTAAGCGATCTTGGGTTTTTTTAACCGAACCAATATCTTTTATTGACCCAACCATTCGCAGTGGCTTTAATTTTGCGTCTGTTTCTATTACTCGACCTTTATCGAGCACCCAGCGCCATTTGCCATCGACGCCTTTGGTTCGATAACATGCTTCGAAAAAAGACGTTTCTCCGGCAAGATGCTTTTTGAAATTGTATTCAACAGTGGCAACGTCACAAGGGTGAATATTAGACTTATTTGGAGGAATATCAGGTGTATTGTCGATAGCACTTAACTGACCATCATTGAGACGCTCTAATCGATGATTAGGAATATGCCAATCCCATATAGTATCTCCGCTTGCGAGAATACTATTTTTTAATAAGTGTGCAGAGCGCTTAAGTTTTTTTTGTGAACGGCGCAGGTTTGATATGAGAGCTAGGAAAACAATTAAACATAGAGATGCCATTATAAAGGGCATTAAAAAATGGATTTCAAATAAAACAGATCCGTTTGCGAAGACATCGACTGAAAGCAAACAAAACAACAAACCGATTATTATTATTTTAGGTGGCATAAGAGCTTAATTGAGTGAAAAAATGAAAAACACTAGTACATTAAGGTATCGAAGTTATTGTGTCAAAGCCTGTTTCTTGTTTTCTTTATCACGAGTCTTTTGGCGGTGAATATTTGTACTTAATTCAAGTCGTACACTGTGGTTTTTAAATAGATTATAGGTATAGCTAGTGAGCTGAGTTTTGCTTAATTGCAGTAATGTCATTTTTAATTTTTCTTGCATATCAAACTGTCCATTATTATTACTGATGGCAAGCCAAAATCGCTGAGATTTGAGCCTTAGATTTTTGTCTTTATCAAGAATTTGCATCATTAGGGCTTCTTTTATTTGTGACCATTCCTGTTCTGACATGGCACTAATTTTCTCGTGATATTGTGATAAAAACGCGCGGTTATGTTGTATCAGCGAATCTGACTTAATCTCAGGTGATTGTAAATAAAAAGCAATGCCACCTCTATTGTTGAGTGGAGCAAAACCTGAGCCGACTAAATAACCCAACTGCTTTTCGGTGCGCATTTCATGGAAGTAATCTTGGCTAATTATATGATTGACGACCATAAGCCTGACTCTTTCACTGATTGAATCACTGCGTGCTTGAAAGTAGCAAACCAGAGCATGATCTGAATGTAATACAGTATGGATCTGTTGTTGCGGTTGCTTTAAAGTGTTAACTGGACGCTCAAGGCTGGTTAACTTAACTCGGTCTTGAAGCTGAGTTTGCATTAATGAAATACATTTATCAGCTTCGCGTGGAAGCCAGTTTCCATGCATTAATGTTTTACAATGTATAGCGGCAAAAAGTTGCTGGCTAAATTGACCAAAGGTCTCGAAACTTACCAGTTCAATAGCGTCTGCAAGTTGAATGGGTGTTGGGTTCCATGGCAGCAATGTGGCACTTAATTCAGAAAACAATAAGCTGACGGGTTTATTTTGATTGCTATTTCGCCAATGGCGTATTAACTGTTTTTGGTACTCATAAAAACGCTTTGGATCAAAATGTACGGTTAATAATGTGTTTAATAACTCATTTAACAAGTCAATTTGATTGCCACTTAATCCCCATGTATGCAGTGTCAGCCCACCTTGATGCGCTGATAATTGATAATTCATACCAGCTAATTCTGCCGGATAAAACATCTCAGCTACATTGTCCATAAACAAATCTGAAAAGAGTCGTGTCATGGCCATTGTTGTAATACTTTCGACGGTTAGCTTACTGTCTAAAGCAAGATAAATGTGACCCTTTGCCACGCGAAAGGTCGTGTCCTGTTTGTACCAAAATTCGAAGCTATCTGAATCCAGCCTTTTTTCAGGTGTTGTGTGCTCAAAAACGACGTCATGCAGCACTTCAGGTTTTTTTAAATAAGGATTTGTTTTAGGTAAATTTAGTGCATTATCATTGTCAGTAGCCCGATCCAATTCATCAATCCATTGTTGAGGGATCGTTTCAACACTGTAAGGGGTAGCGTACCATTTAGCCTCTTTATTGGTAGGCACCTCAGGATGAATGTGAATAAGTCGCATATTATTTGCATTAAGTAATGTTAATACATGA
>JBELHO010000114.1:0-4385 GCA_042091375.1 Thalassotalea sp.
TACGTTACTCAGGTATTGAAGATTTAGTTCTTCGTGCTTCTTGGGGTGAAGGTTTCCGTGCTCCGTCACTTCCTGACCTGAACCAGAAACCAGCTGAATCAGCTGACTCTGTAACAGATGCTGAATCATGTGTAGCAATTGGCCAAGAACCTGACTGTTCACTACAGATCAATGCACTTGTTATTGCTAACCCGAACCTAGAGTCTGAAAATTCAGAGTCAATCGCTGCAGGTATTGTTTGGAATGCAACAGACTTCCTAGACCTTGAAGTTGATTACTACAACATCGAAGTAACTAACCGTATCCGTGCGTTCTCTTCTCAATCGATTATCGATGCTGAAAGAGCGGGCGACCCAATGCCTCCTGCATTTACTGTGTCACGTGCTCCAAATGGCGCAATCACACAAGTTGTTCGTGGTTTTGGTAACGATGGTATTTTAGAGACAAGTGGTTTAGACCTTAAACTTGCTACTAACTTTGACCTAGGTAACTTTGGTTCAATTCGTAACAATGTATCAGTTAGCTACATCCATGATTACAGCACTGATGGCGGCCGTAACTTTACTAATGACCCAGGTGTACCTGAGTACAGAGCGACAATCGCAAATGTTTATCAGATTTCTGATTTCGACTTTGCCTGGAACATCAACATCATTGGTGACCAGTGTGAAGACATCGTTGATGGTGAATGTGTAGGTCATATCCCAACTTGGGTAACTAACGATCTTCAAGCGGGTTATAACGCGCCTTGGAATGGTAAGTTCACAATTGGTGCACAGAATATTGGCGGCAAACAGCCACCACTATTTGCATCAGGTGGTCGTGAGTACAACTTTGACCTTTACAATGGTTATGGTCGAGTTGTTTACTTCAACTACAAACAGACTTTCTAAGTTAATTTTAAAGTCAAAAAGAGCGACTATATGTCGCTCTTTTTATTTATGGAGAATAAAACGCGTATGAACTCCTGGGATCACTTTTGGAATGTATCTAACGCTCTATCAAGTTTTTCTAAACCTAATCAAAAATTTGGTTACCCCGATGATTTAGTTAAATTCTGGGAAAACATTGCAAGTG
This sequence comes from Thalassotalea sp., assembly GCA_042091375.1. Lineage (GTDB taxonomy): Bacteria > Pseudomonadota > Gammaproteobacteria > Enterobacterales > Alteromonadaceae > JBELHO01. The sequence goes on from JBELHO010000114.1 coordinate 1,078, forward strand.
AATGCTCAGACGAAACAAAAATACTAGACCTCTGCACGGGTCGTGGAGCATTAGCTTTATTGTTTTCGCAATATTCAGTCGATAACCAGAAAGATTTTGCTATTTATGGGATTGATGCTGCCAATATTGATATTTCTAAGACAGCCACTGAATCGTCATTGATTGACAGCTATAAAAACATCTCCTTTCTATTTAATACAAATATAGAATCTCTGCCATATGAAGACAATTCTTTTGATCTCTTAGTGAGTCAATTTGGTATTGAGTATAGCGATATTGAATCAACCTTTAGAATGCTTTCAAAGGTATTAACTGTTAATGGAAAATCAGTCATAGTTTGCCACGATTTAAACTCTGAGATATCGCAAGAAAGTATTGCAGGCATGTTAACCATTAACAAAGTTTTCGAATCTAATGTATTTTTAGAACTTTTCAAAGTAATACATAGTTCAGTTGAACCTAGTTTACTTCAACACGCTTTTCAGACTAGATTACACTCACTAGTTAGCAAACTAATATTCAATAGCCGAGAACAAACTTGGAGTGATGATATTCTAAACAGCTTTGAAAATATAAGTAAAAAATCATCAGATAAGGCTAGTTATATTAGGTTACTCGACAATTTAGCGACTAATTTAGAAGAAACATACGCGCGTCTAAACCAACAAGTTAGCGCTGCAAAAACAAAAGAACAACTTTTACTGGCTGTACAAAATTCAAAACAGCTTAATCTAATAAGTTTAGAAGCCTTAAAAATTGATGGTTATCAATTTGCTTGGGTATTAAATTTAAAAAAGGAAAAATAATGAATAAAATAATTTTTTGTTTGGCTTTATTTTTTATAAGTTTTCAATCAATGGCAGAAACAATCTCGACAGAGGAGTTTTTTGCCAGTCGCTCAGTGACAAATATGAAAATATCTCCTGACGGTAAACACGTTGCAACTACCTATGAGGAAGGCTCTGAAGTTCGATTAGCAGTTATGGACATCAAAAGCAAAAAGATACTCAGCAGCTTTAGGTTTGGTGACAATATGCATGTTATCAATTTTCATTGGGCTAACGACACTCGCGTTTTGATGGAAGTGACAGAGATACTTGGCAACTTGATGAAAAATACAGGTAAGCCAGTTAATTTATATGCTGCAAACCTTGATGGCAAAGACCGTTCACTAATATTTGAAACCAGACGCGCTTCTTACTCGATTTTAAATTTATTACGTGACGAGCAAGATAAAATCCTAATTGGCAGAAGACATTTCCTTGATGACAAGGGCCTAAAAGCGTTCAAATTAGACATTTATACTGGCAAACAATCCTATTTAGCTGATCAACCTAAAGGTGTTGTGTCATCGTTGCTAGCCAATAATGATGGCAAGGTTACAATGGGCTTTGAATACCGAGAGGGTGATACAACGGATGAAGAACAAACAGTACTCCATTATAAATTCAATAATGACTGGAAAGAGCTAAAACTCCTTTCTGCACGAACTAGACCTATTGCTAATCCAGTCGGTTTTTCAGTTGATAATAAAAAAGCTTACTTCTTATCGAACTTTGATCAAGAAAACAATGACAAGATGGCACTTTACGAATACAACCTTGAAACCGCAAAGACCAAACTTGTACTTAAAAAACAGCAAGGTAGTTTAACAGGGATTTACAGAGGTTACGATGGCGAAGTAATTGCTGCATCGGTGTTTAATGACACTACAAACGTTAGCTACATAAATGCAAGCCATATCGATGCAAAACTAATGAAGGGATTAAGTAAGGCTTTTAAAAATGAGAAAGTACGCTTAACATCCTTCAGCGATCAAGGTGATAGAGTTATATTTCGTACAAGGTCAGACTCCAACCCAGGTAAGTTTTACTTGTTTGATGGTGCGACCGGTGAGGCTAAATACTTGGCTTCGACACTTCCTGGATTAGACAAAAAGACATTAGCGTCAAGCCGCGTTATTCGTTTCAAGGCGAGAGATGGCGTAGAATTAGAAGCGATTTTAACCTTGCCAAATGGTCAAGACAAAGATCTGCCATTAATTGTAAATCCTCATGGCGGTCCTTATGGTATATCTGATCAGTGGGGATTCAACCCTGAAGCTCAATTTTTTGCTCATCATGGTTATGCCACATTGCAAATCAATTTTAGAGGTTCAGGCAATTATGGCGACGATTTCGAACGTTTAGGTCGCTTGCAGTGGGGTCGTAGTATGCAAGACGATGTAACAGATGGCACATTATGGGCAATTAAGAATAAAATAGCTGATGCTGACAGAGTATGCATTTATGGTGGTAGTTATGGGGGATATGCTGCACTTTGGGGCGTCATAAAAGAACCTGATCTTTACCAATGCAGCGTTGGTTATGTTGGTGTTTATGATATGAATATTTTCTTTCAAAGCGATGGTTCTGATGCCAGTAAACGAAAATCGACTTCCAAGTACTTAAAGTCGCATATTGGTACCGACGAGAAATATTTAAGCTCAATTTCGCCCGTTGAGCATGTCGATAAAATCAAAGCTGACTTATTTATTGTCCATGGTTCTGAGGATGCACGAGTACCTCTTGTTCATGCAGAAAACTTAAGAGACGCACTGGATGAGATAGACAAAGACTACAAATGGATGGTTAAAAAGGAAGGACATGGTTTTTACCAACTTGAAAACAAAGTTGAACTATATAATTCGATGCTTAGTTTTTTTGATCAGCATATAGGTAAGTAATTAATCAATTTAACGAGTTTACCACTTACATTTAGTGGTAAACTCTGCTCAAAACCACATCTTTTTTAAATTAAATTTTGTAACATATACGTTAACAATTCCTGTACATACCCTCCTTCTCGCAAGCTTGTTGTTAACAATATGTTGAATTTACGTTTTGTGTGTAGTTATTACATATTAAAGTCATTATTCTGAGTTGACAGATAGCACTTCATTTAGCATTATTGGAAGCTCAGTGCATTTAGGTGTACTAGAGATGATTGAGTTTTAATCACTTTAAATTCTAATAAAAGTAACACTACTTAATTGGTTGGGAACTATGTCTGTTAAAATCAGAAAAAGTCTTGTAGCTACGGCCCTAATGGGTACTTTAGCAATTGCAAGCAGCAATGTGATGGCAGATCCTTTAAAGGACCTTCACAACGTTGAAAGTCAAACTATAAAGGCTGCACAAAAATCTCAAAACAAAATCGATAACGTATTTGAGCAAACAATTGAATTGAAAGCTGAATACGATACTACGGTTAACCAAACTGAGATCCTTAAAGTTTATAATGACCACCTTGCGCGTTTGGTTGCAGAC
>JBELHO010000115.1:0-4354 GCA_042091375.1 Thalassotalea sp.
TTTGCGCTGTTGTCGGCCGGTTCAAATTCTATATTCTCTAACATGGCTAAATAAGCGACGCGCTGTGATGGGTCGCGCGGTGCAAATACTTTCACTGACGCTGCATCCATCGCTGATGCGGTATTAGGGCCAAACATTTCGTTGATTGAATCTGACAAGGCTTTTGCCGTTGAAAAATCGGGGCGGTTTAAGTTAAACGTAATATGGTCGCCTTGATTAAATGGCGAATGCACGGCGCGTTCAACAATGGCACCATTAGGCACGCGGCCTACGGTTGGCGTGTTGACTAGGATTTTACTGCCGTCATTGCCTTCAGCGCCTAAACCACTGACCACTAGGCTGCCTTGTGCAATGGCGTACACATTACCATCGATCCCTTTTAAAAAGGTTTGAATAAGCGTGCCACCGCGCAAGCTTAGTGCGCTACCAATTGATGAAACCGTGACGTCAATTGTTTGACCCGGCTTAATAAAAGGCGGTAAATCAGCATGCACAGCCACCGCTGCAACATTTTTAATTTTAGGCTTTAAGTCAGCCGGCAAGGTAATACCAAAATTACTTAACATCGCTTTAAAGCTTTGTTCAGTAAAGCTGCTTTTTTCACCTGTGCCCGGTAAACCAACCACTAAGCCATAACCGACTAGTTGGTTACTTCTTACCCCTTCTACCACGGTCACATCTTTAATGCGCTCAGCGTAGAGAGGACTGTGATAAAAACCACTTAAAACGAATAAACAAAGAAGTAAATAACGCATCATTGCTCCTATAATGGATTAAGTGGACTCAAGAAGAATTGTGCCAACCAACCCGCTTCTTGCGTATCAGCGAGTGATCCTTTACCCGAATATTGAATACGCGCATTGGCAATACGATTTGACATCACCATATTTTCTGACGTCACATCTTTAGGACGAACGATGCCTTCTAAGCGAATAAACTCTTCGCCAGTATTAAGGGTAAGCCACTTTTCACCGCGGATAACCAAATTGCCATTAGGTAATACTCGCATCACATTGACCGAAATATTGCCGCGTAAGCTATTCGATTGATCAGATTTTGCATCGCCTTTATAGGCGCCTTCAGAACTCATACCATATTGCAATGCATCGCCATTAATGGTCACTGGGTTACCACCAAAACCTGTTACTGGTGCAAGACTGTAATCTGTTTCGCGGTCAGTTTCAGTTTTCGCTGATTTTGACGCTTGTGTCGATTCGCTTAATACAACGGTAATAATATCGCCTTGGCGCAATGCTTTTTGATCGGAATATAAGTCATTAACAAAATGCGTATTAAATAACGATCCAGTATTAACCTGTGCCACATTGGTATCTTCAGGATGAAGCGGTGCATAATAGGGATCGTCCTGTTCAACAGTTCGATTTGCCGTCGTTGCACAACCACAAAGCACGCTAATTGTGATAATTGCCAAACTAAATTTACGCATTGTATTCACCTATTAGAGTTGCTGATTAATGTAACTCAGCATTTCATCGACCGATGAAATCACTTTCGAGTTCATCTCATAAACACGTTGTGTTTCAATTAAATTAACCAGTTCTTCGGTCACATTAACATTCGATGTTTCTAGTGCGCCTTGCACAATTAAACCGAGTCCATCAACACTTGGGTTACCTTGCACCGGTGCACCACTGACTGCCGTTTCGGTAAAGAGGTTTTGACCTATCGGCTCAAGACCCGATGGATTAATAAAATCTGAAATAGTTAACTGACCAATAACGGTATTATTTGGCTCACCGGCAATACGCACCGATACTTCGCCGTCTTGTGAAATAATAATTTGCTGGGCATCATCGGGCACATTCATTTCGGGTTGCACTGGATAACCGGCTCCCGAGGTGACAATACGGCCTTGCTCATCGGTAGTAAATTGTCCATTACGCGTATATGACAAGGTGCCATCGGGCTGCGCCACTTCAAAAAAGCCCTGGCCTTGGATCATCCAAACCATCGCGTTGTCGGTAGTCAGCATATTGCCTTGCGAGAAATTTTTCTGCGTTGCGACCACTTTGGTACCCGCACCAAGCATTAAACCAGATGGCATTTGCGTATCTTGCGAAGAACGCCCACCCGGCTGATTGATATTCTGATAAAGCAAGTCTTCAAAAACTGCTCTGCTTTTTTTGTAACCGACTGTACTGGCGTTGGCTAAGTTGTTTGAAATAACTGATGTATCTGTTTGTTGGGCATCAATACCCGTTTTACTAATCCACAATGCAGGATGCATACTAACCTCCAAAAGCCTTAATAAATGCGCATAAGAGAACTTTGGCTTTCGTCAATTTTCTCTGCTGTTTTCATCATTTTTACTTGTAACTCAAATTGGCGCTGGTGTGAGATCATGCCGACCATTTCATCGACTGGATTCACATTTGACATTTCTAATGCACCACTGGTTACTGTGATAGTGGGATCGGCAAATTGTGCCAACCCATTTTTATTTCTAAATAAGCCATCAAGTCCTTTTTCAAGTGGTTGAACACCATTGCCACCTACTAGCTTTAATCGATCAATATCTTCAATAAAATTGGCGGGAGCGCCTTGTGGCCTCACCTGAATAAGCCCATCTTTAGCAATTTGGATTTTCTCAAGCGGCACAGGCAAAATAATCGGACCTGATTCACCCATCACAGGTAAGCCGTTACCGGTTAATAGCTGGCCAGCATCGGTTATTTTTAAATTACCTGCTCGGGTGTAGGCTTCTTGACCATTGGCGTCTTGTATTGCCAGCCAACCCCTTTCATTAATTGCAATGTCAAGATCTCGACCTGTCATCGATAATGCACCGGCACTCATACGTGAACCGGGTTTTTCTTCCATTGCGAATACGCGTGTCGGTAACCCTTCACCAAAGGCTTGCATCGACCTTGCCTGCGCAAGATCAGCTTTAAAGCCGGTGGTTTTAGCATTGGCTAAGTTGTTCGCCTTTACCGCTAACCCAAGCATATTTTGTTTTGCGCCGGAGGCCGCTACATAGAGTAACTTATCCATTAAATTGACCTAAAATTGATCGTTATTAATCAATAAAAGCAAATTTAGTGCCAACCAGGATGATAACTTTTTGACGTGTATATTTTTTTGGGGGTATACATAAGAAAAGGCTGATAAATCAGCCTTTTATAAAGAGGTGAATAATTATAAAAATTATCGGATCTGTAAGATATTTTGCTGGAGCGTTGAGTTAACTTCTAGCGCACGTGAGTTAGCCTGGAAGTTACGCTGTGCAGAAATCAAATCGACTAATTCATTGGTTAGATTAACATTAGATTGTTCTAATGCGCTTGAATTAATCGAACCGAGTGTACCTGAACCCGGTTCACCTGCAATCGGTTCTCCCGAGCTTAAACTCTCTTTCCAAGCCGTGTTTCCTGCTTGAGACAAACCTTGTGAGTTAGCAAAACGAACCATTGATACTTGGCTAATAAATGTTGAGTCACCATTACTATAAGAAGCAACAATTTTACCATCTGTACCAATATCAATACCCGTTAAACGGCCTACTGTCGCACCGTCTTGTTCTAGCGCTTTTACTTCAAAACGACTGGCATATTGAGTAGGCAATTTACTTGCAGTACCCGATTCATCGCGCCAGTTAATATTCACATCATTTGGAAATTTTGCACCATTTGATAATAGGCCAGTCAGGTTAGTCCCAGTTAAAGCAACTGGATCAAACGAGCCATTTGGTGGTGTAACTGGATCCGATGGTAAACCATTTGCATCAAATGTTAGGTCGCTAATAACACCTGCGCCTGCTGCACCTGATGCATCAAATTCTTCTCCATCTAAAGTGGCACGCACTTCCCATTTATTTGGATCAGTACCTTTAACAAAGAACAACTGAACAATATGTGGTTCACCTAACGAATCATAAATAGTGGTAGACGTAGATGAATTATACGTAGCCGATTCTTGCGGATTAAATGGCGAAACTGTTGGTTGAGTTGCGCCTGCATCTAGGTTAAACGACGTATAGATGTTATTAGTCGCTCTAGGTGCACCCGATGCATCTGGAATTTGAATTGGGTTAGCGGTGCTTAAACTCACTGATGTTGTATTACCATTAGCAGAATCTACTGGGAATCCGCGTAAATAGTTTCCCTGAGAATCAACAACAAAGTTATTTTTATTTAATTTAAACGCACCGGCACGTGTAAAGGTAAAATCTTGCGATGAAATCGTATCGGACATCGCAAAGTAGCCCTCACCGGTAATCGCTAAATCAAGTGAGTTTTGCGTAAATTGCAAAGAGCCTTGATTAAACTGCTGAGCCACAACGGTAGTCTGTACCCCGTCGCCATTTTTAGTTCTGCCTGAACTAAATACCGATGCT
>JBELHO010000116.1:0-4294 GCA_042091375.1 Thalassotalea sp.
ATACGGTGGCGATGTCTCTGGGCGTGTACATCTACATGCCTATGCAATCAAATTTGATTATTTAGGGCACAACTATAGCTATACTGTGAACCCCAATACAGGTGATTTTAGCTCTGAGCAGTGTCAACAGCTTATTAGTGTTTGGTCTAAACCTTGGCAAATTTTATAAATCAAGTGAGATAAAGTGACAGAACAATATCAAAACCGATTTGGCGGCATTGCCCGTTTATACGGCGTAAAACAACAAAATTATTTAATCAATGCGCATTTTTGTGTGATTGGTATCGGTGGTGTTGGTAGTTGGGTTGCAGAGGCGCTTGCGCGAACTGGTATAGGTAAAATTACGCTCATTGACCTAGATGATCTGTGTGTAACCAATATTAACCGCCAAATTCATGCGTTGTCTTCAACAGTGGGCGAATCGAAAGTTGAAGCAATGGCTGAGCGAATTAAAGATATAAATCCTGAGTGTCAGGTTTCTGTCATTGATGATTTTCTTACATTAGATAATATTAGTGAGCATATAAAGGCGTTTGATTACACCATTGATTGTATCGACCAAGTAAAAGTAAAAGCAGCGTTAATAGCCCACTGTAAACGAAATAAACTGCCCATAATTACAGTTGGTGGTGCAGGGGGACAGGTTGATCCCAGTCAAATTAAAGTAGGGGATGTTGCTAAAACAAAACACGATCCTCTGCTTGCAAAAGTAAGGTATTTATTACGCAAACAGTATAATTTTTCTAGCAATCCAAAACGAAAATTTGCTGTTGATTGTATTTACTCAGAAGAGCAACTGGTTTACCCATCATCAGATGGTACGGTATGCCATAGCAAATCATCGGTTGACGGCAATATGAATATGGATTGTCAAACAGGTTTTGGTTCTTTGACTATGGTAACGGGCAGCTTTGCTTTTTTTGCTGCGGCAAAAAGTGTTAAAAAATACTTGGAGCGTTGTGAGAGATATGACGGACGCACTGATATAACCTCTTCATAAGCGTTATATCGACGATTATATATTCTCAACTCAGCCTATTTTTAGTAATTAAGCTAGGTATTGTGAGGCTAATTATTTTGAGGCTACGTATTTTGAGGCTAAGTATTGTGTTAGGTACTGTTAAGTTATGCATTGTGTGATTGAGCAAATGCTTTAATCTCCTTGGCGATAGCACGAATACCATTACCTCTACTTGGGCTTAAATGCTGAGTTAGTCCTAATTCGTCAAATTCATTTTGAATATCTAACCTCTGAAATTGCTCTATCGTACAGCCGTTAACGAGTGATGTAATAATATATATTAAACCTTTTACAATACGGGTGTCTGAATCTGCTGATACAAGCAAGTGTTGTTCTTTGTCATCAAATCCAATATATAACCACACATTGCTCTCACACCCACTGACTTTGGCAGATTCTATTTTAAGTTGATCTGGTAAGCTAGGCAGTTGCTTACCAAGCAGCATAATTTCACGGTATTTATCTTGCCATGTTGACTTACTTTTGAGCTTTTCTTTTAATAATTGATAGAAGACTGTCATATTAATCCAACTATATTAATCCAACTATATTAACCCAATTATATTAGTCTAACTATATTAGTCTAATAAGGAGATAGCACTTTTAAGTGCGTCAATAAATCGGTCAATGTCGTTATACGAATTATAGCAACTTAAGCTAACACGAACGGTGCCTGCTACTGCTAATAAATTCATTAATGGCTGAGTACAATGGTGACCAGCACGCACAATAATATTGGATTGATCGAGCAAAGTAGCAATATCTAAGTGATGTTCTTGTTTGTAATTAAAGCTCAGTGTACCAATATTATTTTCAATATCGCCATAGCATTTAATCCCATCAATTTGACCCATTTGAGATAACAAATATTGATACAAGTCAGCTTCATAGTGACGTTGTTCTTCCATTACATCAGAATTCAGAAAATCAATAGCTGCGCCAAATCCTATTATGCCCGCTATATTTGGTGTGCCTGCTTCAAATCGCGCATTGCCCTGACGATAACTTGCCTGCGTAAAAGAGACTTGTTCAATCATTTCACCGCCCGTTTGATAGACATCCAACAGCGCTTTGCTATGTGGTTTAGCAATCAGTGCGCCAACGCCAGTAGGGCCAAACATTTTATGAGCGGATAATACGTAAAAGTCACAATTCAGCTCAGCGATATTTGGTTTAAGATGTTGCATAGCTTGAGCGCCATCGATTAATGTCAGCGCATTGACTGACTGTGCACAGGCTATAATTTTTTCGATAGGCAAAATACTACCCAGCGTATTTGATGCGTGGGTGCAGGCAACTAATTTTGGCTTTGTTTGTTTAATAATTTTTAAACTGGCTGCTAAATTTAGTTCGCCATTTTTATCAACTGGCAGGATATTAAGTTTGGCACCTGTTCGTTTACACAACTCTTGCCAAGGAATAAGATTGGCATGATGTTCAAGTGCCGATACGACAATTATGTCGTTTTCATCGATGTGCTTATCAATACTCGAGGCAATTAAATTGATTGCCTCAGTCGCCCCTTTTGTCCAAATTATTTGCTCTGCTTTAACATGACAGTATTGTGCCAGTTTTTCTCTCACTTCTTCATAGCTCTTTGTTGTGTTTGATGCAAAACGACTCACACCACGATGGACATTAACATTGTGGTTTATATAAAAATCGCTTATTGCGTCTATGACACATTGCGGCTTTTGTGTCGTGGCACCATTATCTAAATAAACGCATTGTGTATTTGAGAAAAAAGGGAATTGAGCGCGTAACTTGTCAGATTCGAACATAAAATAAACCAAAATAAGATGCTTGAATTTTAATAAAATAAAACACTTTTCGCAATTGAACCGTGTTTTAGAAATAAAAAAAGCCGCTTGCTAGCGGCTTTCTTAATTTAGACTAATAACTAGCGAGATGATACATCTTTGTAATCACGCTTAGTCTCACCAGTATATAACTGACGTGGGCGACCAATCTTTTGACCAGGCTGAGATAACATCTCATCCCAGTGTGAGATCCAACCAACAGTACGAGACATAGCAAAAATTACTGTGAACATACTCGTTGGAATACCAATCGCTTTTAAAATGATACCAGAGTAAAAATCAACATTAGGGTAGAGCTTTTTCTCAATGAAATACGGGTCTTCTAATGCAATTTGCTCAAGTTTCATTGCTACATCAAGCAATGGATCTTGAATATTTAGCTCTTTTAACACTTCATGGCAGGTTTCGCGCATAACCGTTGCACGTGGGTCAAAGTTTTTATAAACACGGTGACCAAAGCCCATTAAACGGAATGGATCTGATTTGTCTTTCGCTTTGGCTACATATTCTTCAATGCGGTCAACTGAACCAATTTCCTCGAGCATATTTAAACATGCTTCGTTTGCACCACCGTGAGCAGGCCCCCAAAGAGAAGCAATACCAGCAGAAATACATGCATAAGGATTAGCACCTGATGAACCAGCAAGGCGGACTGTTGAAGTCGATGCATTTTGCTCGTGATCAGCGTGAAGCATAAAGATTTTGTCCATTGCCGTAGCAAGAACAGGGCTTACTTCATATTTCTCAGCAGGTACTGAGAACATCATATGTAAGAAGTTAGCAGCAAAGCTTAAATCGTTACGTGGATATACAAATGGCTGACCGATGTTGTACTTGTAACACATAGCAGCAATTGTCGGTAACTTTGCGATAAGACGAACGGCACTGCGATGGCGCTGTGCTGGATCAGTAATATCTAAGTCATCGTGATAGAATGACGAAAGCGCACCAACCACACCACATAGCATTGCCATCGGGTGTGAATCAACACGGAAACCTTGGAAGAAAGAGGCAATTTTCTCGTGAAGCATTGTGTTAGTTGTGATTTCGTTTTCAAAATCGGTTAATTGTGAATCACTCGGTAACTCACCGTTAAGCAGTATATAACACAGTTCAATGTAATTAGAATTTTCAGCTAAGTCATCAATTGCATAGCCGCGGTGTAGCAATACGCCTTTACCACCATCTATATAAGTAATGGCTGATTCACATGATCCCGTAGACATAAAGCCTGGGTCAAATGTAAAGTAACCGTTACTGCCTAATGTACGAACATCGATTACGTCTTGGCCAGCTGTGCCAGAGTAAATGGGTAGTTCGATCGGATCTAGGCCGTCAATATGTACTGTGGCTTTCTTGTCTGCCATCTAATTTTCTCCTTTTACTGATAACAAGTAGAATTGTTATCTTTGATACGGATGTTAAGCAAATTCCGCCTATTCTACCTTAAAAA
>JBELHO010000117.1:0-4216 GCA_042091375.1 Thalassotalea sp.
TTTCGCGGTAAGTATATGATAGCTCTTTCCATGCCATTGTTAGTTGCATTTTGTATTTCGGTATTAACAATTAAAATATTGTTACCCTTGGCACCGCACATCGGCCTAGTTGATTTGCCGTCTGACAGAAAAAAGCACGATGGCGCTATTCCTCTTATTGGTGGCCTCTCAATTTTTACTGGTGTGTTACTTGCCTCTAGTGTTTTTATCGAAAAAAGTCAGTTACTTAATTTATATCTTATTTCTTCTGCGCTGTTGGTGTTTGTCGGCACTATTGATGACATATACGACTTAAGCGTTAGCTCTCGCATTGTATTTCAAACCTTAGTTGCATCCATTATGGTGTTTGGCGCCGATGTTTATATCAGTGATTTTGGTAATATATTGAGTTTTGGTAGTATTGATATTGGTTCTTTTGGGATGATTTTTACTGTCTTGGCATGTTTAGTCGCAATCAATGCCTACAATATGGTTGATGGTATCGATGGTTTAGCGGGTTCGATGAGCATTATAACCTTAAGCTCAGTTGTGATCTTAAATATGTTTGCTGAACAAACACAATTTACTATTTTACCTTTGCTTGTGCTTGTCGCTACAGTGCCTTTTTTGTTTTACAACGTCAGTCGCCGGAACCCAAGGGGCAAAAAGATCTTCATGGGTGATGCCGGCAGTATGTTCATGGGCTTAACTGTTATCTGGCTTCTAGCAATGGGCAGTCAAGGTGAAATGAAATCTTTTAACCCAGTAACTTCTCTGTGGATAATGGCTGTGCCATTAATGGATATGTTTGCTATTATGCTTAGGCGTGCTAAAGCTGGTGTATCGCCTTTTCGCGCCGATAATGGCCATTTGCATCACACTCTGTTAAAAGCTGGTTTTTCATCTCGACAAACATTATTTATGATCACACTCTTATCGATTATTTTAAGTGTGATCGGCATTTCAGGTGAATTATATGCGGTGCCAGAGTGGATCATGTTAAATGGCTTCATCGCACTATTTTTAGTTTACTTACTGGTTTTTCATTATGTGCAAAAGTCTCCTAAGTCGGTTACTAACTAACGTGTAGTTTGTTGAACTTGGTTGAATATTTGTATCCATAGAAAATAATTAATTGTCAAATTATCTGTTAACTCATCGACATTGCCCCAATGTCTTGTTAGTATTTTTTTAAACTTTACAACCTTGTATTATATTACCTGATATGAAAAAAACTCGTGGTTTTACCCTTATTGAATTAATGATAGTTTTGGTTATCTTAGGCTTGTTGGCTTCTTTAGTTGCTCCTGAGATGTTTTCAAAAGTGAGCTCTACTAAACGCAAAACAGCCACCGCGCAGATGCAAATGTTTCAAACGGCTCTGGATACGTTTAGGTTAGACGTAGGTAGTTACCCTAGCGAGTTAACAGAGTTAGTAGCGTCGCAAAGAAGGGGCTGGGACGGTCCCTATCTGCCTAAAAGTGTTCCAGCTGATCCTTGGGGGTTTTCCTACCAATATCAGTTAAATCAGAACGGTTTAGGATTTGAGATAATGTCATTTGGCGGTGATGGCCAAGAAGGTGGTGAAGGTGAGAATGCTGATGTTATCCACCAGTAACCCTATTGAACAAACATTACTTGCCCATGGCGTTGCCAGTAATGATATCGACAAAGCGAAGGCTTATCGGCGTAAGTATGGCGGTTCGTTAGAGTTATTGTTAGTCAACTTAGGTAGTTTAGCAGAAGATGATCTACCCAAAATATACAGTCAATCACTTGAACGTGACCTTGTTTTGTCTATCCCAGAAGTATGCGATGAAAGTCTGCAAACCTTAAAATCGTTAATGAATACCGCATTTTTGGCAGAGAGAAATTGGCTTCCACACAAAGTTGAAAACAATCTAGTGTCTTTTATCACTTCCGAGCCATTCAATTGGGAAGCGACTCAATATTTATCAATGCTGACTTATGACTATGATTTCACTATTGCTAATAATGCACTACTCGATGAATTTAAACAAAGATTTGCTGAGGTTGATAGCGCAAGTCAGTTAATGGACAGCTTAGCAAATTTAAGTGATGTAGAAGAAGATAAACTCCGCGAGTTAGCCAGTGAAGCACCGACGGTTAATTTGTTGAACTCACTGATAGCCAAGGGGCTCAAACTTGGCGCCTCAGACATGCACTTAGAGCCGGTGAAAGGTCGCTGCAGAGTTAGGTATAGAGTTGATGGCGTTCTGCACGAAACAGATACTGTTCCCCAAAACTTGCAATTACCGATTATTTCTCGAGTAAAGATCTTGTCGGGTATGGATATCGCCGAAAAAAGAAGACCCCAAGATGGAAAAATTGAATTAAAAATAGCCAATACCGAATTGGATATTCGCGTCTCAGCATTACCGCTAAATGATGGTGAGAGTATGGTAATGCGTTTTCTCAAAAAAGATTCAGTGACTTATGATATCGATGTAGTTGGTATGTCTGCTGACATAAAAGAAAAACTGTTAGAAGATTTGAACTCTACTGCTGGGGTTGTGCTGTTAACTGGGCCAACTGGCTCGGGTAAAACCACAACTTTATACACTTTCTTAAATGCTTTAAACAATGATGATGTTAAAATAATAACCTTAGAGGATCCGGTAGAGTATCAACTCGAAGGCGTCAATCAAGTGCAAGTAAACAGTGACATTGGTTTCTCTTTTGAAGCCGGCTTAAGAAGTATCGTCAGACAAGATCCCGATATTATAATGTTGGGGGAAATACGAGACAAAGAAACCGCTAGGATCGCAATGCAATCAGCATTAACAGGCCATTTGGTTTTCTCAACGGTTCATACCAACGATGCACCAAGTGCCTTCACGCGTTTATTAGATCTCGGTGTTGAAGAGTTTTTATTAAATGCTGCCATTGTATCTATCGTTGCTCAACGTCTTGCTCGCAAACTTTGCCCAGCATGTAGCACCATAGATGAAAATAGCGCAAAATACATAAAGCAATATCATTTAGATACTTTGTTTCCCGATACTGAATTACAGTTAAAAAAAGCGGTTGGTTGTGCCAGTTGTAATCACACTGGTTATCAGGGGCGAACAGCTATCATTGAATATTTAAGATGTGACGATAAAATTAAGGCGTTAGAAAAAGGACAGACCTTTATTCAACAAGCTAAGGCCATTAATAAATCGAATGGCGGTCGAACATTATTAGAAGATGGTTTTTACAAAGCTATTATGGGATTGACCACCATTGATGAAGTGATAAGAGTAGCTGGTTGATGATTTTTAAATATGTTGCCTATGACAGTCATGGCATAAAAGTAGTTAATGACATTGAAAGTCAATCAGAAGCACAAGCAAAAGCAGATATTCAAAAGCAAGGCTTAACGATAGTTTCTATTGCTGAAGCAAAACCAAGTTCATCGTTATCCACTAAATTTTCGAGTAAAAAAATATCTTTGCAAAGTTTAGAGTACATCACTTCGGAACTGGCTATCTTGCTTAAAAGTGGTGTGCGTTTTGACCGAGGTTTAGACATATTAAAAAAAGGTGTGGCCGAACCAGAGGTGGCAGTGCTGCTCAATAAAATCGGACAAAATATTAAATCAGGACAGACTATTGCCGATTCGTTCGCAGAATTTGATGATGTGTTTGATCCCCTATATATTAATATGATCAAATTGGGTGAGGCTTCTGGTGAGTTAGATAGTGTGTTTTTGCGCTTGGCTAACGATTTAAAATTTCGCAGAAAATTACAAAGTAAAATTATTCAATCAATGACCTACCCAAGTGTTATTTTGTTTGTTTGTATTTCCTGTATTCTCTTTGTATTTAATTATATTGTGCCGCAAATGAGCTCTATCTTTGATCAATCAACTGAACTACCGGTTTATACCGAAATATTGTTGGCAACTAGTGATTGGTTTATTGCTTATCAATGGTACTTGTTAGTGGCTATTGTCGCGGCAGTTTTGCTTTTTGTGCAAGCGACTAAAAACGATAAATTTCGCCGGACAGTCAACGAGTTTTGTTTGAAAATTCCACTGATCGGCAAAGCTATTTTACTGGTTGAACGGATCCGCTTTAATGCGTCAATGGCGATGATGCTAGCAAGTGGTGTATCGCTGATCGAAGCATTAAGGTTATCTGCTAGTAATATTAAGAACATGGAAATTAAAAACCTGTTAATGATAGCTGAAAATAAAATTAAGCAAGGGGGGGTGCTATCTTCGGCATTGCAA
>JBELHO010000118.1:0-3970 GCA_042091375.1 Thalassotalea sp.
CGCACCACAGCGCTTTATCATAATCCTGTGGTGACAACAGGCACCTTGTCTAAGCATACAAAGCATTCTTTTTGGCCATGGCTAATATGGGCGTGCCTATGCTGTGCATTGGCTCATCCCAAATACTACGGCGAGCCAATTAAATTACCTAACGAGGGGCGAGAATTAATGCTCGCGGTCGATTTGTCGGGTTCAATGCGTGAGCAAGATATGCAGTATCGGGGGCAATATATTGATCGATTGTCTGTCGTCAAAGCAGTGCTCAATGAATTTATTACAGCCCGTAAAGGGGATCGCCTAGGCTTGATCTTATTTGCAGATACCGCTTATTTACAAACCCCTCTAACGCGAGATTTAACAACCGTGGCGAGTATGTTAGAAGAAGCCCAAATAGGTTTGGTAGGACAAGCAACCGCGATTGGTGATGCTTTAGGTCTTGCGGTAAAACGCTTTGCTAAAAAAGACGACAGTAATCGAATTTTAATTTTATTAACCGATGGCCAAAATACAGCCGGTAACTTATCGCCAGACGAAGCATTAATTCTTGCCAAAGATGCGGGTATTAAAGTGTATACCGTTGGTGTTGGGGCTGATAGTCAAGCAAGCTTTTTTAATATGATGCGCAGTAGCCCGCTTGATGAAACAATGCTTAGTGAGATTGCCAAACAAACGGGTGGCCAATATTTTAGAGCAACCGATGTCTCTAGCCTACAAAAAATCTATCAATTACTAGACGACCTCGAACCAATCAGTGATAACAGTGAAACTGTAAGACCACAAAAAGCGCTGTTTTATTGGCCACTGTTAGCCGTAGTTATCTTAATTCTGTTACAACAAAGCACTGCGCTTATTCGCTATTTTCAGCAAAGGAGTAAGGCATGATGCTAGAATTTATTCGCCCTGAGGCGTTTTATTTAACGCCTTTGTTGATTGCGTTAGTTATTTGGCAACTTACCAATAAGCGCCATAATACCAACAACAACCCTATTGCCCCTCATTTAGCACGTTTTTTATTAGACGGCGAAAGCAAACAAAAAGAAGTGAGTAATCTGTGGATCAGCTTGTTTATGTTTGTTGCTATGCTGGCTTTGGCCGGCCCAAGCTGGCAATCTCAGCCATTACCTGTTTACCAAAGCAAACGCGCCAGTGTGTTAGTAATGGATATGACACGTTCGATGTACAGCCAAGATATAAAACCAAATCGACTCACCCAAGCCCGTTTCAAGGCGCTTACCTTAACCGATATTCTACAAGAAAATGAATTAGCGCTTGTTGCTTATAGTAACGATGCTTATACCATCTCGCCGTTGACTTCTGATCATCAAACACTGGCCAATTTAATACCCAGTTTGAGTCCTGAAATTATGCCTGTGCCAGGCAGTAATGCCTATTCAGGTATTAATCTCGCTGTTGATCTATTAAACCAAGCAGGTGCTAAAGATGGCGAAATTTATTGGCTAACGGATGGCATTGACGATTTTGATGAAAGTGATGATATTTTAGGATTGGTAAAAGAAAACAATATTAAGCTAAATATCTATGCCGTTGCGACCGAACAAGGTGCCCCTATTCAATTGCCCCAGCAAGGATTTTTAAAAGATAACTACGGGCAAATTGTGATCCCCAAGGCTAACTTTGCACAATTGCGACAACTGGCCATTAACACACAAGGGCAGTTTAATTTTTACCAATTTGATGATTCAGATCTGTCTATTTTTACACCCAATGACCTGAGTCAGACACAAGTGGAACTGGGTGAGCACACCAGTGAACAACCTATTGATGGCGGTATCTACTTGGTATTTTTACTGCTGCCAATCGGCTATTTAATGCTAAAAAATCAACCCACATTTTTATCTTTAGTATGCTGCTTAATGTTATTTTATATACCAAATAGCTATGCTTTTACACTGCCGAGTTGGCTGCAAAATAGCGAACAAAAAGCCTATAACGCCTACCAGCAAGAACAGTATGATAAAGCCAGTACCGCAGCCGACCCTAGTCTTTCTGGCGCAGCTTACTACCAGCGCAGTGAATACGACAAAGCATTAGAAAAATTTAAACTCGATAACACGGCTCAGGGTTTTTACAATCAAGGTAATGCACTGGCAAAATTACAACAGTTTGATGCAGCCATTGAGGCCTATGAACAGGCATTAAAACGACAACCAGACTTTCAACAAGCCGCCGATAATAAAGCCTTACTAGAAGAGTTAATGAAGCAACAGCAAGACCAGCAACAAAATAATAATCAAGAACAAGAAAGCGACTCAGATCAAAAAGACCAGAAACAAGAGCAAAAAAACGATCAGCAACAGGGCGATCCTAACCAACAAAAAAGCGATCAGCAAAGCCAAAAAGGCGACAATGAACAAAGCGACTCTCAACAGGAGCAGCAAGAGCAGCAACAAAATAATGAACAAGCTGATCAGCAACAAGATAAACAACAACAGCAACAAGATAATCAAGAATCACAAGAGTCTGAAACGGGGCAAGCAAAGCCAACTGATACAGAAGCACAACAGCAAGCTATTGAACAAGGCGAAGTAAAGCCACTGACTGCAGAAGAAAAAGAACAACTACAAATGATTAATCAATTACTAAGAAAAGTCCCCGATGATCCGGCTATTTTACTGAGAAATAAAATGCAATTAGAAAGCCAAAAACGAACTCGACAACGCATACGACAGCAAGGAGTTGAAAAGTCATGGTAAATCGTGCATTAATCGGCTGTTTATGTCTTTTATTAGTCCCATTTCAATTAGTTGCTGCACTTACCGCAAGCGTTGACCGAAACCCCGTTTTGACTGGTGAGTTTTTTAACCTCACCATTCGTGCTGATAAAACAATTAAAGGTGAGCAACCCGATACCGCAGCGCTACTTAAGCATTTTGTTGTTGGCCCTACCTCAACCCGCAGCAGCACCAATATGATCAATGGTCAAGTGAGTCGCTCAACCCAGTGGCAAATTGAATTGATGGCACGTAAGCCAGGTAATTACACTATTGATAGTTTTAATATAGGTGGTATGACATCAGCTCCAATCACGATTAGAGTGGCAGCATCTGCTGATGACAACAATAGCGCTGACAAAGTTGCATTTATTAAAACCAGTATGACCAGTACATCGTTATTTGTGCAGCAAGCTGGCATCTATAAAGTACAACTTTTTCTTTCCCAAGATATCGCTGATGGTCAATTAGAAACGCCTAAGTTAGACGGCGCGAACGTGACACAGCTGGGCAAGCAAAAAGAAAACTATGAAATTATAGAGGGTGTTCGTCATCTAGTTATAGAGCGAGAATATTTAATTCAACCGCAAAAAAGCGGTGAATATACCATAAAGTCACCTTATTTTAAGGGCAGAATAAGGGACCGTAACTATCGCTCTCGATCAATCAGCGCCATGGGCGAAGATATCAACTTAACCATAAAACCCATTCCAGAAAACGTAACCGGCAATTGGTTACCCAGTGAGTTAGTTACACTTAACGAAGAGTGGCAACCCGAAGAGCAACAATACCAAGTGGGCGACCCTATAACGCGCACAATCACATTAACCGCACTCGGCATCACAAAAGAGCAACTACCTGAAATCACGATACCCAATGTTTCAGGAATTCGCAGTTATTCTGATCAATCCCAAAGTAATAATACCGTGAGAAATGGTCGGGTGATCTCTCAAAAAGTAGAATCATTTGCACTACTCCCGCAAATGCCGGGGCAATATACAATGCCTGAAGTACGTATTCCTTGGTTTAATATTGTTACCAATCGCATTGAATATGCCTCACTGCCTGAGCGTAAAATAACCATTATTAGCGATCCAAATGCAGTACCGGCTAAACCAACTGAATTGCCAATACAATCACCGATTGAAACTGCCCCTGCGCCGTATTTACCTCTGACTGAGTATTCTAAGCTCGATAAGTCATACTGGATTATTGCACTAAGCGGCTATATTCTTTGG
>JBELHO010000119.1:0-3937 GCA_042091375.1 Thalassotalea sp.
ATGGTTTAGGGCATTGGCTTGGTTTAGATGTTCACGACGTCGGTGAATATAAATTAAACGAGAAAGATCGCCCATTTGAACCCGGCATGGTATTGACTATCGAACCAGGTTTATATGTTTCACATGATGCTGATGCACCCGCGCAATATCGCGGTATTGGCATACGTATTGAAGACGATGTCGTCGTCACGCATGATGGTCATTTAAACTTAACTTCAGCTGTGCCTAAAACAGTTGCTGAGATTGAGCAACTCATGGCGCAATAAGGTGCACAGAAAAATTATATGCATGATATTGTTATTATTGGCGGTGGTTTAACAGGGGCTACCACAGCACTTGCTTTAAAAACGCGTAATCCTGCTCTTAGCATTGTGGTTGTTGAGCCCTATCATGCGAGTGATAGCAGCCAACCAAGTTTCGATGATCGCAGTATTGCCGTTGCTAGCGGATCCTTTAAATATCTGTCTTCTCTTGATTTAATAGACCAGAATGATCACTTTGCATCGGCCATTAAACAGGTTTCTGTATCAGACCGTGGTCATTTTGGTAAAACCCAACTAAGTAGTCAAGAATACCATTCATCAGCATTAGGGTATGTGGTTGGGGTTAAGCAATGGGGTAGAGCGCTGCACACTAAAATGCAGCAGTTAGGCATTACACTATTGTGCCCTGATAAGGTCATTGAATATACCCAAAAGACAGATTCGATAGCGCTTTCATTACAATCAGGTCAAGCAATTACAGCACAGCTAATGTTAATAGCCGATGGTGCACATTCTCAAAGTTTAGCGCCACTGCACATTAAAACAGTGACGGATGATTATGAACAAGTTGCATTGATTGCCAATATCGAAGTCGCGAAGGATCACAATAACCATGCTTTTGAGCGGTTTACTCACTCAGGGCCGATGGCACTGTTGCCAATGACTAATAATCGCTATTCATTAGCATGGTGTGTCAAACCCGAGCAAAAAGCTGAATTACTGGCACTCGATGACAACGCATTTATTTCGAGACTTCAAACCGAGTTTGGTTATCGTGCCGGTCTCTTTACAAAAGTAGGCAAGCGCCAAGCCTATCCGTTAAAAGTTGGAAAGCCAGAACGCTTAACGCACCACAGAGTCGCGATTTTAGGTAATGCGGCGCATATTGTTCATCCGATTGCTGGACAAGGTTTTAACTTAGGACTGCGCGATATCATGTTGCTAGATAAATTGATTTCTCACGCATTTAAACAAAAGATAGATATTGGCAATGTGAATCTCCTGACCCAATATCATACTGAACGCAATCGCGATATTGATAATGTTTTATGGTTAACTGATGCGCTTGTTAGAGGTTTTTCTAATGATGATCGCATATTTGCACTAAGCCGTAGTTTAATTTTAACTGCCATGACAAAATGTAAAACATTAAAAGCACCGTTAGCAAAACAATTAATGGGGAATGTACGTTAGTGAGACAAGTTCAAGCGGTTGTCGTAGGTGGTGGATGTATTGGTTTAACTGCTGCATTAGGACTCGCCCAACAGGGTAAAGAAGTGCTATTAATTGACGCGGGGAAACCTGCTGAGGTCAGCCGTGATGAGTTTGGCTTACGTGTTAGTGCGCTTAATAAGGCCAGTCAGACATTAATGACACAATTAAACGTTTGGCATGATATTGAAAGTCAGCGATTGTCACCATACAGTGATATGGACGTGTCAGATAAAGATTCCATTGGCCGAATTCACTTCCGTGCAGCAGAGCTGGGGCTAGATAAATTAGGGCATATTGTTGAAAACGATGTGATCCGCTCTGCACTCATAAATCAGTGTTCAAATACGGCTAATTTAGAACTGCTATTTGGTACGGCCTACACAACTATCCACCAGACAAACGACAATGTTTTAGTTACTCTATCGACGGGTGAACCGGTTATAACTGAGTTACTGATTGCCTGCGATGGGGCAAATTCACCAATTCGTAATCACTTCAAAATGCCTATTACTTTTTGGGACTATGATCACCACGCTATTGTGGCAACCGTTAAAACAACCGAGCCGCATAGTGATACAGCTCGCCAGGTATTCTTGCCAACTGGGCCATTAGCCTTTTTACCTATGCCAGACAATCACACTCACTCGATTGTTTGGTCAACCTCTCCCACAGATGCAAAAAGCCTAATGTCAGATAATACTGATGATTTTGAAAAGGCCTTAACGGCGGCCTTTGATGGTGAATTGGGTCTATGCGAATTGGTCAGTGAACGCTTATGTTTTCCGCTAAAAATGCGCTATGCAAGACAATGGGTTGAAAATCGAGTTATTTTGATGGGCGATTCAGCGCACACAATTCACCCCTTGGCTGGGTTAGGTATGAACTTAGGTTTAAAAGATGTGGCTAAACTACTGGAGTTAATTGCAGCAGAGAGTTCGGGTGAGTTTGCAAAGCCTAAAACACTGAGACAGTATGAAATGGCGCGAAAAGCTGATGCACAGTTACACATAGCAACAATGCAAGGTTTAAAAGAATTATTTGAGGGTAATCATCCACTTAAAAAACTTATTCGCGGTGTTGGACTCAATTTAGTTGATTCGATTAAACCGATCAAACAACTTTTTGCAGATAAGGCGCTAAAGTAGCATGTCTAATACTTGTTCACATTGGGACAGTATTTTTACAAACCAAGCTGATCAAGAACTCGGATGGTTTGAAACTGAATTAGCACAATCAAAAAAAATGATAGCCAAAGCACAATTATCAAAAGGCGATCATATATTTATACCGGGTGTAGGTACCTCCACTATAGCTGATCATTTAATCAGAAAAAAATTCAATTTAAGCGTCAACGACATTAGTTCAAAGGCACTAGAAAAATTGCGACAGCGGTCGGGCAACAGCTTAATTGAATACTTTCATCAGGATATTGCGAAGCCAATTAAACTTTTGAACGAAGTTGATCTGTGGTTTGATCGCGCAGTCTTACATTTTTTAATCAGTGATTATGCAATCACAGGTTACTTCAATAATATTAGAAATAATGTTAAGTCGGGTGGCTATGTAATGTTGGCTGAATTTTCAATAGGTGGTGCACAACAGTGCGCGGGTTTGCCGGTTCATCCATACTGTGAAAGTGAAATGGGTATGCGCTTAGGTAAAGACTTTAGTTTGAAATATTCAGAAAATTTCATTTTCACAAATACCTATCATGATGAAAAGCCATATATTTATGCGGTATTCCAACGAAAATAAATTTATTAATTAATCATGTGTAAAAATTAAAAGCTTATCTATACTGTATCGTGTAACGAATAAGAAAAAGGAAGCCCTATGAGCTTATGCGAAAAACAAATTACTGATTTAGAACTCCTGCTAAAATTTCCAACCTCCAGTGCCATGCAAGGTTTAAAAATTCATAATGATGCGCCTGAGACTTTACAAGACGCAGCCAAAAGATTATTTGAACGCGGTATCACCGACCGCATTGATGGCGGATACCTCACAGAATTGGGTCATGAACTCCAGACTCACGCATTTCACTTGAGTAGTGCGTTAAAATAAACTACGCAGATTACATCAGTTGAAACACCCTATTTAAGTGACAGTTAATTGTACTAACAGTTAACCGTCGCTTAGATATTTTGACAACAGAGTGAATTAAGAACATCCCATCTTTCAGGTTAACCGTTAATGACCTTTACGTCGTTGTAATTTCAATAGCCAACCGCTTAAACAAAGATAGAAGCCAGTGAGAAGCCAAAGTTGCATTACCGACTGCTTTAGTTGATAAAGCTCCGCACCTAATTGGTTGAGACCCAAATAGAGTTTGATACCAGGTATAGCGGGAAAGAACTGAGCAAGGGCTAGTAAAGCTGGTGGAATTGCTTCGCTAGGCCAAATAAAGCCTGCCAGAAAAACGATTGGTAATGAACTGAGTAAGACAGCCAATGTAACGT
>JBELHO010000120.1:0-3932 GCA_042091375.1 Thalassotalea sp.
ATTGCAAATGCTGCGGCGATGTTAAGCAGTGAACAGTCGAGTTATATTTCCGGGGCCATTCTTCCAGTTGATGGTGGCTGGAGTCAGTCAGGGGCAACTTATGTGATGTCAAATTTAGCGACTATGTTAGATAACATCAAAGGCCAGTAACCAGAACCTACTCAGTTAATTACTAGTAATAAATCATTTCATCAGCTGTTTAATTATTGGTATGAAAACAAGGAGGTCAGTCCATCGACTGTCGTTGAGATACGTGCCTATGAAACCTATTAAAGGCACGTTATCTAGCAGTTTATATCATATCTACTGGTTAATACCATGCAAAAAGCGCTTTCATTTTATCTATAAAATTGTTATGTATTGAGATGTTTACGCAAGAAATTCACTACTTTTCTCATGTAAGCTTTTTGGTTTTCTGGATCATAGAAACCATGTCCTTCTTTATCTACCACATACCATTCATAGGGTTTGTTTGCTTTATCTAAGGCGCTGCGCAAGCGCTCAACATGTTCAAATGGTGCTCGTCTGTCATCTATACCATGTGCCAGTAATAGTGCTGCTTCGATTCTTGCAACATAATTGACAGGAGACATATTTTGCAAAGCCTCAACATCATCGCCTAAAACGTTTTTTAAATAACTTCTGCCAAGCCTTAACGCCGGAATGTCGCCTTTTTCAAACATCAATTGTAAATCATAAATACCGGCATTGGCGATAGCACACTTATATACATTTGGGTATAAAGTTGCACTTTGTATCGCTGAATAGGCGCCAAAACTACCGCCCATGATACATACATTGTTGGCAGTGGCTTTATTATTATCAACTAACCATTGATAACTCTCGTAAATGTCTTTTTGAATTGTTGTTCCCCAGCGTTTATAACCAGCGGATCCAAACTTTTTACCATAACCGCCAGAGCCTCGGTAATTTACCTGTAATACCGAATAGCCATTTAAGGCTAAATATTGTGCATTACGAGAAAATCCCCAATAATCTCTTACTCCATGTGGTCCGCCGTGAACCATCACCACTAAGGGGGCTAATTGGTTGCCATTAGAGGGTTTGGCCTGAGTAAAGTAGCCATTAATAATCTGGCCATCAGAGGCAGTCACCTGTATAGGCTCTGATTGGAGAAAGTTAATGTTTTTAGTATTTGGCTTAAATTGAAATAACAAGCCAATGCTCATTTTGGATTTATCATACAAATATAAACTACCGGGATCTGTATCCGACGTGACCATAGCAATATAATAATTACCATCGTTAGAACGACTGGTAATGTTGACTTTGCTGAATGGGAAATAGGCCAGTAATTCTTTAAATACCTTAGCTTCTTCAACTTTTTTATCAATGATCAAATAGTTTGGATAACCGTCATCGACCCTCAGGGCAAAAACTTGTCTGCCGTCAGCTGTGCGCTCAGTGTAGGTAAGATCAACTTTTTTATCGGTATATATATTTTGGTAAGAAAAGTCCTCTAAATTTAACTTAAATAACCCAATCATATCCTGTTTGGGATTATCAAATGTATATAAATATTGGCCTGAATGATTAATTGTAATGACAGATACATCATTACTAACGATACCCTCAGGGATTTTTATCCAATCGTTATTTTTCTTAATATACAGCTGTTTATTGTTATTTTTATCTGTGCCTGCCACGGCTTTTACCTTGCCAGATAAATCCGTAACAAAACGCGCAAATGGTATGGGTGACTTACCATAGTCTTTTTTAATAATACCGCTATAAGTGTTGAGCAAAAAAATAGAAGCGAGCCCTTCACCTGTTGCACTCATTGGTACTGATTTAATTAATATGTGTTTGTCGTCTTCGGGTAACACGTCAATGACACTACCCCAACCGCGAGTGCTTTGTTTCTTTTTTAGACGACTACCTATCGAACTTTCACCGGCATTAATACCATAAATTAATTTCCCTTTTGAACCGTCATAATTCACCGCATATAATTCACCGTAATACAGTGGAGCTTCACTCCAAGGAACTTGTTCAACCATTTGAATAACGACACGTTCACTATTCACCCAATGATAATCGCCCACTTGATATTTTTTGCCAAACCTGAATGCACCTACCTGTTTCATGGTTTTTCGCTCTAAAAAAACCAACATGGTTTTGTTTTCTAAATTAAAAGCAACGGCTAAATATTCTCCATTAGGCGATATTTTCGCATTTTGATAGACAGAGTAGTCATATAGAGAGTCCCAATCATTGCCTTTGGCCTCCACAAAGGGTAATAAAAATACTGATATTAATAATAAAGTAGTTATGTGCATTGCGAGTAATTCCATTTTCATTAGCTGATTAACACTTAATTAACATAAAAGTAGCGAGTGATAAAATATTTTTATTGAATATAGCCGAGAGAGATAACATTTTTTTGTGTATTTTCCTATCAATATAGAATTTATTTTTCATCAAAACATCGGCTTACCTTGTAAAAATATACTGCTATTTCATCAACTTTGAAGATGTGTCGACATAGTGCTGATGACTTAGGTACTGTTTAAACTCAGTGAAAAGCAAACGACAAACTAATTTGTAAAAAACTGTAAATTAGTTAGTTTAGTTGTTTTGGAAAAGTGATCAGGTCAATTAAATTGGCAATCTGCTTAGGTAAGTTAACTTATTGACAGCATATAATAGGTTAATGCTCAGCTTCAGTGACTTATTTAAAATATTTAGCATGATTAACATCAGCCAGTTACTGGCAACTTATTTTTGGTAGATGACGCCAATCAGTAGTGTACTGAGGACTTAAAAACTGACGTTTCATTTGCCATTGTTGACTTTTGCCAGCACTGGCAATAGCAATAGCACCTTGACCATATCTGTGGTTGATGTGGTCAAAGCAACGCATTAATGCTGGGTTATTGTTATTGTCGAGAAATAAATCGCCCTGCGTGAAATGTCGACTTTCTAGGATCACGGCACCTACGCCACAGCGATAAAAATGCACGCCTAGCAGATAAATTTGAGGTAATACATCTGTTACTGTAACTATCCCCTAAAATAAAACACCTTGCTTATTACTTTGAAAAAGAAAAAATGTAGAATGTGCCTCATTTATGCCTTCTCAAAGCTAGCTTTGAAAAAATGGTAACTATCACAAAGAAAAAAACAAATTTACAGCTAAACGAAACAATAAAACCTTGCAAACCGTAACTTTGGATGCCAAATTTACCAACTTTGAAAAAGTCTAAGTTAGCAGTACTCAAAAATAATAAAGGTATGTTTTCAATCAAAGCAACCCAAATAACTATTGGAATAAACTCAACACCCAAAAACAACAATAAAAATGGTAGATGTGCAATAATTAACAGCAACAATGTAGTTAATAATAACTTTTTCAGCAAAAGCCAATTCATAACCTATTCCTATACGAATTCTTTAATGTCTCATTAACAACTGAAATTGGATGTCTTAATTCATTTTGAAGTTTCGATTTAATGTACAACATTTCTAAAGGGTTTAAACCATATAAAGAATCGGGTTTTTGTAAATCTTTATGTACTGCTAAAATAGTTTCGCTACTTTTTTTCATACTTTAATAAGTAATAAGAAATATTTTACCTTTTTCTAACTCTAAACTTATCCCCAATAGTAGATAAAGATACTTTTGGGAAGAAATATTAATATCGTTGTCTGGACTTTCCATATACTTGTGTAGACAGGGGAGAGGAATTCTCTCTTCATTTCCCAAGTTTTTACTACACCTTGGCTCTCGATTTTTACTGTGCTTTTTCCAAAGCGATTGTTTATTGAATCAATTGTGCCTAGGCCGATAGCTGGCACTGAAGGTACGGACAGATCAGCACCTACTCCAGTATTGCAAACGGCGGTTACTCATTCTGTGCCTTTGGGACGACAGGGCTCAGTAGATGATATTGCAAATGCTGCGGCGATGT
>JBELHO010000121.1:0-3903 GCA_042091375.1 Thalassotalea sp.
GGAAAACGTGTTAACCGGTATTTCAGAGGATACTGTTAAAGTTGGGTGGGGGTCTGCACCTTATTCTAAAATTCCTTTCACTAACAATGATGATGAAGAAACTCACTACATTAGAGATTTTACACGTCGTGGGTTTATTATCAGTAATACAGGTGAACGCATTGATTTAAATCCTACTGAAAGCGAATACGGTGGTATTTCTGTTGCTACTGATATCCTGAAAGTCGCTGATGGTTATTTAGTAACAGGTGAGACTTCGGTCAGTATTGCTTCAGAACCACAAGAATTGATTGATGATCGTTGTGATGGTGATGATAGACCCGTTGAGGTCTGTTATGAAAGTTATGTCACGTCACCAAATAATGCGCTTTAATCGTCATGCTACAGTATGGCGTTTAGATAATGAATTAAACATTATTGACGTAGTTGATTTAGGCCTAGGTTTCACACCTGATGAGGACGAGTCTGAAGATGCCAGACGAAGTGTCGCACTGTCTGTTAACCAAAATGAAGTTGCCGTTGGATACTCTGATGTACGTTATCGCGATGGTGATTTTGTTACTAATTATCCCGTCTACTTCGAAAATGCTAATGTCGTTGAATTTATTGATGAAGAAGAGTATGAGCCCGGTGGTGCGGCTAACGCAATTAATAGTGAAAATGTAATAACCGGTTATTCAGTTAAGAGGATTAATAACGGCAACCGTAATAAGTTTTTCTATCATGATATTTCAACCGGAGAAACGGTTTTTCCAACAGATTATTTTAACAGCAGTGCCTCTATCGCAAACGATATTAATGACAGTGGCTGGATTGTTGGGCAAGGTGAAGTCGAAACATCATCAAATTTCCGCAGAAGTGAAGGGTTTCTATACAAGATTGATGATAATACATTTACTAATATAAACTCACTGTTACCGTGTTTTTCAAGTGATGGCGATGATTATTTCCCTTATGTCTTAGCCCAAGCTAATGTCATTAATAATGATGGTACAATTTTTGGTGCAGCAACTAAAACTGTGGATAAGCGTGATGCGCAGGGTAATGTGGTTGTTGATAGTAATGGCAATGTGGAACAAGAAAGTATTGTCGTTCCAGTAAAATTGACTTTAAATCCAAATGGTGTAGCAGCAGATTGTGCAGAGCCTGAGCAAGAAACCTATGAAAGACAGGGTGGGTCGACAGGTTTGTTATCGTTCTTGTTACCTTTATTTGTTTTGAGAAGACGATTTTTTAAATAAGTTACTCTATTGTTGCAAGTAGCCTCGAATTATTCGAGGCTTTTTATTATGTAGTATAAAGCGTGTTCCACAATGTGCGATTAAAATAGGCTTCATTTAATAACTGATGTTAAAAAAGCTTTCATCCTAAAGTAATTCCTTCACATTCCAGGTTTATCTTATATTTTTAGTTTACTTCTTATTTCTCGCTTTCCATTGTTTTGCAACAGAATAACGCCACAAATAATCAATGCTAAAATA
This sequence comes from Thalassotalea sp., assembly GCA_042091375.1. Taxonomy (GTDB): domain Bacteria; phylum Pseudomonadota; class Gammaproteobacteria; order Enterobacterales; family Alteromonadaceae; genus JBELHO01. Next base: position 1,482 of record JBELHO010000121.1, read on the forward strand.
GCCTACAGCAGAGGCAATCGCTGCACATACTAAACTGCCAACCATAAAAGCAGGACCTATGCTCGATAAGCTTTCAACAAACCATTGCCAACTGGCTTCAAACTGAAACTCTTGTTCTGTTTCACCAAGCACTAAAGAACCTATAAAGTAGTTAAAATAGAAAATTGGTGCCATAGTTAAAGGGTTGGTTATCCAAACTAATACCACAGATAAAGGTAAATTTACGCGTAATGGAATCGCTATAGCCGCACTCAACAGCATTTGAAAAGGAACTGGTATAAATGCCCAAAATAAGCCCACAGCAAAAGCGCCGCGCGCTGAACGTCTATTTAAATGCCACAAGTTTGCATCATATAAAACGTCGCCAAAAATACCAAGCGTCTTATTCTGCTTAATTTTTTTGTGATCGGGTAACAACTTTTGGATCGTTTTTTTAGGCATCGTAGTTTACATCTTCCTCTTTGGCAAAGCTGTATCAGCTTTGTTATAGGATGCATATTGTCGCTATTTTTTTTAAATACGCCAGTACTTTTTTCAGCATTTTTATTAGCAGTTGTATTTTTGCTAATAATCACTGTTAAAAGTATGGCAAAAATTGTAAGTATTGGCCTGTTATTACTCGGGCTTTCATATCCAATAATTCATTATCACGTAGTTTATAATTTTCATATTAATTATGCCTCACTGCAAAAAAAATTATTTATTACAGGCGATGTGATACGAGTTGATGAATACAAATACAGTTATCGTGTCACACTTCGTCCACAGAAAATAGATAACCAAGCTATCGCTTTCTATAAACGCTTGAAGATCTATCTTTATATACAAAAATCACGTTTAAAGTCTCAGGGTAAAGTTATTACAGAGGGAGACAAAATAACTACACAGGCCAAACTAAAACCGATTACTTCGGTCGTTAACCCGTTTATTTATGATACACGCCTCTACCATTTTGTTCATGGATTGAAATATAAGGCAAGCATCGGCGTAAATTCACCTTTAACGATAAAAAATACTCGGCGGCATTCAAATCTTGAGCAGGTACTTAATAAAAGTAATTATGCTTGGGCTTACAAAGCGGTACTATTTGGTCAGAGTTATTTGATCCCAAAAGAGGTTCAACAAGTAATTAAACAGCTAGGCATATCACACTTATTTGCCGTATCGGGTTTACATATGGGCATTGTGTTTTTTCTGTGCTGGTGGGCAGGTAACATAATTATTGCGATAGTTAATAAACCCCTAAAGTTATCTTTTAACACCAGCAAATTTATATCTTGTAGTATTTCAGTTCTTGGCTGTGCAGTTTATTTAGATTTATCACATTACAGTACATCAGCACTTCGTGCCTTTATTATGACGACTATGTTTTGTATATGCTTTCTCTTTGCAAAGCACCGCATAAGTCTAAGATCTTTATTGTTTGCTTTTGTCATTACATTACTGATAAACCCATTTTTATTAGTCACTATTGGATTGTATTTTTCATTTTTAGCAGTGTTCGTCATTCTATTAATGGTTGATTTAATGCAAAAATTGAATATTAACAACCGCATTATTAAGGTCATTATTTTACAATTTGCCATTACTTTACTGTTACTTCCACTTGGCGGCTTTTATTTCAATGGAGTCAGCCTCTTTAGTATCTTAATTAATCTTATTGCTATTCCATTATTCTCTATTGTGGTTATGCCGACCCTGCTATTTGCAGCAATTATCGCAGAAGTACTGGGTAGCCCGCTAATAGTGTTATACATTGAACCAAGCCTGGCTTACTTAGTCGATTTTTTACTGTCTATAAAATCGAAACAGCTGTGGTTATATTTGCCAGCTATCTCATGGCAAATGCTGATATTTATCACTTTCGGTATGATTATGGGCATAGTGTTTTTCAAAAGTGTGTTTATTACACTGCCTATAGTCTCTATTTATATTTTAAGTATATATTTTGAAAAAGAACCGCTAACCATTCAGGTTTTTGATGTTGGGCATGGATTGTCGGTGATGATATACAAAGACGGTCAAGCTGTATTGTATGACTTAGCAGCTCGTTATGACTCATTTAGTTATTTTAACTACGTTATATATCCCACATTGAAATCAAAGGATCTTACACTTACCAAAACAATCATCAGCCATGATGATAACGATCACAGCGGTGGCAAACACGACTTAATCAACAAGGGCTTAGGTAATACGCTGATTTCAGATAATGATAAATGTGACTTTAATCAATTCCTTTTGGCAAGTGTAAGATTTTCATCAATTGTGCAGCAGGGCAGTTATAAAAGTGATAACAATAATTCGTGTGTTGTTAAAGTATCGACTGAGAACTTTTCATTATTACTAACAGGCGATATAGAAATAGCAAGAGAAAATGAGCTTTTAAATTATCAGTTTGATAAATCTATTGATGTGATGA
>JBELHO010000122.1:0-3866 GCA_042091375.1 Thalassotalea sp.
CAAATCAAAATGCTTCACCTTCCTCAATCGTATCATCTATTCTCTTTTGCCTTTGTTCTCATATTAAGAAAAACTGAAATAAAAAGTTGAAGTACCTCTTGAAAATCGCATTGTCGCCACGCTGGGGTTGAAAGAAATGACGCAAGGGGCGTTAGTCCGCAAATTGTGCGCATATTCAACAACCAGTCTGACAAGACAAGCCTATTCTGCGGATCAACTCTTCCTGCGTTAGGTGCTTTCTTTATATTCACCGCTGCGATGATTTAGGTAGTTAAATGACAGTGTTGGTTCATACTTACTTTGGATTTAGAAGCTTATTTTTATGAATTGTTGTGGAAAATGAAAAATAAATTGAGGAGTACTGTCAGTTGTAGCGATAAGATCTTGAGATTTTAGCTGTTTAGACGTATCTTTATCCCAGATGCAAAAAAACCAGCCGTAGGAAGCTGGTTTTAAAGAATTCTTCACTTCAAATTGGAACCACCCCTAGAAGTACGTTAATCATAGTCATTTATTAACGTACTTTCAAGAAGAATTCTTAGATCTGTTTGGAATCATGATGCTTTGGACAGATGCATGCATCCTGCTATTTATCAAGGGTCGTCAAACTATAATAGCCAGCGAACAGACAAACCTGAAATGATGTAATACGGCACTCAACTCCACTGCACTAGGTTGAGAGTAGGCCTAACGGTAATAAGGTTTGTTTCCTCCACTGTGACGGGAAGTCTCGAAAGAGGCTCTAACGGGGGAGCGTAGGGTGCAGCTGAAGGATGAATGAAAAATCACTCAGTAATTGCGTAGAATGAACCTGATACTCACTGACTTTTTAAGTCTGTCTGGGTAGGGGTTCAGCGTAGCTGAAGGTTTTTAGAGCCGTGCGTAGCTTGGCTCTTTTCTTTTTTTCTTTTTTATGCAAAAATCATTCGATTTATGCATTTTCAGTGAATATCTAGGCGCGCGGCCAAAAAAATAAAAAACTGCATATTTATGCTACTTGATATAAACACAGAGAATGACAAAAAAATAAACTCCTCGTTCAAGATAGAGAAGGTTTTTCGCCATAAACCCGTTGTACAACAGATTCAATGATGTGCTACGTAAAATAATAGTATGTTGAGTCATACTACTTACGCAGATTTCACATATAAGGCTCTGTAAGGCGTATTTAACGCGCAAAAAAAGTTTATCTACACTTCAATATAATTTCCTCATAATATGGGCTTAAAACACGACTTAGCAAAGAAAATATCCATACTGCATTCACTCATTTAAACAATAACGCGCGTTCTGTTTGTGTTGTACAACAAATTAGAGCCATGACCAACGTTCTCTATAACCTTGCAATTAACTTATTACGTTATATGTAACACATTCTTTTTATTCAGCATTCGAAAAGCCACCATGCAGTCGATATACTGACAGCTATAAGTGATATTAAGCAAGCATACACAGAGTGTCCTTTATTCGCTTCGCTCATTGCGGTCATCTGTGAGCTGGCAAAGGGAATAAATTCCCCTTAACCCCTAAAGAAAAGCAACCAAAAAGGCTTCAACCATGGGAAAAATCCAAGCAGAAAAAAGAGAAAAAGTTATAAAGATAAGAGTCACCGAAGAGGAGTACACCGCATTAAAAAAAAGCAGCACCAAACCAAGGTTAGCGGAATGGATGAGAGACAGTTGCCTTGGTATCAAGCCTAAAAAACAGCATAAAACATCCCCACTCGACCCTGCGCTACTGCGTCAGTTATCCTCGATAGGAAACAACTTAAACCAGATAGCAAGGCAAATAAACGCCTCTAAAACCAGTGTTATCAATCATATTTACCTGCTTTCAGTACTCAACGCTATCCAAGGTGAAATACAGGAGATAAAAGATGATAGTCAAAATGCACGCAAGGGGTAAAGGCGGAGGCAGTGGACCTGTTGAGTATTTACTGGGCAAAGAGCACGATAGAGCAGGCGCAACACTCGACAGAGGCGATCCCGAATTAATCGAAGCCCTGATAAATTCAAGTCCCTACGAAAAAAAATACACATCAGGGGTACTGAGTTTTGCAGAAGCAGATCTTGATAGATCAACAAAAGATAAAATCATGTCGAGCTTTGAAAAAGCGCTTTTACCAGGATTAGAAAAAAATCAATACTCCTGCTTATGGGTAGAGCATAAAGACAAAGCACGTTTAGAACTGAACTTTGTTGTACCCAATATAGAGCTTCAAACAGGAAAACGTCTTCAACCTTATTATCACCAAGCAGACAAGCCCCGAATCAATGCATGGAAAGTAGTCATAAATAGCTCATTAAATCTACACGACCCCGATCACCCCAAAAATAAACGAGAATTAGTCACACCGAGAGATTTACCCCCGCAAAAGCAAGCCGTTTGTGAGGCGATCACCGACGGACTTTTAAACCTAATGGACACAGGAAAAGTAAAAAATAGGCAGGATATAAAAGCCGTGCTTGAAGCGCAGGGCTTTTATATCGCAAGGGAAACAAAAAAAAGTATCTCAATAGCCGATCCCGAAGGTGGTCGAAATATCAGATTAAAAGGACAGATTTATGAGCAAGATTTTAGATTTAGCGAAAAATTTCGAGGCGACATCGAAGCAGCAAGCGAGCGATACGAAAGCGAAATTAAAGGACGAATTCAGCAAGCACGAAGCGTTTATCGCCGAGGAATTGAGATCAAGCGAGCAGAAAATGAAAAGCGCCATCCACGCACAGCAGCAGAAATTAACCAAATTAATATTAAAAACGTGGTTATGGATACCCCTCATGTTAGGGAGTCTACTGGTGATGAGTTGGGGCATTATTCATTATCAAGGGAGCTTGATAAAAGAAAATTATCTCGAGATAGCGGCACAAAAAAAGACCTTACGAGCATTGAAACAGCAAGGCGGGAAAATACAGATAGGGGTGTGTGGGAAAGAAAAAACGCTTTGCGTGAAGATAGATCTCGACGCAGAAGCATACGGGAAAAACAAAATATATCCGTGGATGATACCAGAGGGCTATTAAATGACAGAACTAGAAAAACAACTGTTGAACGCATTCGACATATTACAGAAAGAGCACGAACAGCAACATCAAGACTTTCAGAGCGCGTACAAACGATTGGAAGACATGTTTTTAATTACATCGAAAGAGAACAAATATCTGAACGACCAAGTCACACGCTTGAGCGTTCAAGTGTCGAACTTGAGCGAGCAACTAATGAGGCGAAGGTAAGGCACAGGCAGCAGGAAAGAGGTCTAGAGCGTTAAACTCGCCATGTCATATCAATTTTTCGATGTGCTGCGACACAATCACGTAAATAGAGATTAATGAGGCTTTGATAAGGCACACCCGATTCTTCCGCCATATCTTTAAAGTAAGCTATAACATCTTCACCTAAGCGCATGGTGACTGGTTTTTTTAGCTTACTTGCATAAGGATTTTTACGGGATTTCATGGTAGAAAAGTCATATTCATTTTTCATCTTTAGTGTCCCCTTTGATAATGCATTTGTTCTTTTTTTGTTGCTTTTCGAGATGAAATTATTCGGATTGTATTGCCGTTATCTCTTTCACAATGACAAACAATAAGTACATTGGTTTTATTACTCATACCTAACATTAAAAAACGATCTTCTTGATCTGCATTTTTTTGATCAAAAAATTGTACCGCGAATTCATCGTAGAATACTGAACACGATTCTTCGAAGGATACGCCATGTTTTTTGATGTTTGAATCAGCTTTCGCTGGATCCCAATCGAAATTTATCATACATACATTGTATGTACATTTTCATAGGTAGTCAAATTCTATAAGATTACGGTTAGGGTAGTAGGTGCAATCTATTCATTATCTCTATAAATCTTT
>JBELHO010000123.1:0-3753 GCA_042091375.1 Thalassotalea sp.
GTTTGCGCATCCACTTTTTGGCCATACACTTGCTCAGCCAGCTCGCGGTATGCTTCAAGCTTTGACGCTTTCATTGCCATCAGTGATTTTTGTTCAGTTGTCTCGCCAGGCTGTAAGCTAATAGGGGCATAACCAATGGCATACAAGACTGGGTAATTTTCAGGCTCTTGATACTCGTATTCCACATGCTTATCGAATACTTGGCTGCAGCCGCTAGCAAGAAGCATACTGGTTGCTATGCAAAGTGCTCGATTAAAAGGGTTAAACATTAACTTTCCACCATGTCAGATATTATTACGTTTATATAAGCAATTTTTACGCCAGTGTCGATTTGGTACAATTATTGTATATATTGACGTTATCAATCATTACAAAAGCTGTGATAATTTATGAGACTGGCTTTAATTTTTCTCTTTGTGAGCTTTTCATCACACGCACTGTGGTACGAAGCAACGGGTCATGCCAAAATCCGCAACAGTAATTTGGCGCAAGCCCGCGCTGAAGCAACTGAAAATGCGATAGAGCAAGCGCTGCTCTTTTCGGGTGCCAATGTATCAAGCCTACAGCAAGTAGTGAATGGCATTTGGCAAACACCTCAAATGCAAGTTGTATCGCATGGCGCGATTGATCAGATAGAGGTAGTTGACGAAATACAAAGCGCCGATGGGCTGTCTGTTACTCTGCGGCTGGATATTCTCGATAATAGCCAAGCGTGTCAGCAATCGGCTATTAGAAAAAATATTGCGATTACAAAAACCGGTTTTCAGTCAGCAGAACAGGCCAAGTATGGTCAAATTTTTGACTTACACAATGCCTACAGCAATAAATTAATTAACCATCTCAACCAGTTTAAACAGCAATTCAATACCAAAGTCGATGTGAAGCAAACACTTTATACAGACGACTTTTTTAGCGCTTATCAACAACCAAACAATAGCCGCCTTATTCAACAGATTGCTGATCAAAACAATAGCCAGTTTGTTTGGATCTCACAAATAGATGATATTTCATTGGGTGAGCAACAAAGCTCATCGCTTAGCTTTTGGAAAAACAAAGAATTCCAACGCTTTTTTGCTGTTAATACTGCGTTGTATAATGGTATGACAGGCGAATTGCTTAAACACAAACGCTATCAAACCGACGCCACTTGGCAAACTGAAAAAAACGCTAAAATAGATGTATACAGTGAACAGTTTTGGACTATGCCCTATGGCCGTGCTATCACAGATATTAATTTGGCTTTAGGCCAAGATTTAGCGCGTTACCTTGCATGCACGCCTGTGCAAGCCCGTATTGTAGCGATTGATGACGATACATTGATTATTAACTTAGGCGCTGAAAATAATTTAGTGAAAGGGCAAAAGCTGCAAGTTGCTTTGCGTACAGGCTATAACAATACACAGCTGATTGTTAATACTGAGTATGAGCTAAGAGTCACTCAGGTGAATCAACATACCGCTGTTGCTAAAGCAACAGGTGCGCAACTGTTAGCAAATGTTCAATTGGGTGACTTGGTCACGCTTGCCAGTTTTTAGGTGTGATTGAACTAACATCAATTGCTAAGAAATAGATAAGTGATTTTTATCGCTTATCTATTTTATTAATTCCCCACACATACTGACGCTCATCTGCATCGATGGCCAGTGCCATACCTTTAAGCCGGACCTTTAAGCCCTTCCTTTGAAACTATATGTCTGAGTAATCATAATTAATTAAATCAAAGTTGGAGCCGGTCAGCTTTAAGGGTGTGATTAAACTAAACAGCGTATTGCACTGCAACCCTGCTGATATTTATTATTAGATACAAGATGGATTGAAACGAGAAAGGGTCAACAACGGCAGCAAGGCAAGGCAAGGCAAGGCAAGGCAAGGTCACTTTAAAGAAAGCCAAAGTGAGACGTCATTATGTTATTCAAAATTAAATGTGCATTAGCCTAAGTAGCTAAATACCTAAATACATAGTTACCTAAATACCTAAATACATAAATACATAGTTACCTAAATACTTAATCTAACCCTCTTTAAAAAACACTGTGCTCAAATAGTGGGGGGATGCCAATAAACGGCTAAATAATTAGCCTTCAAAATAATTACCCTTCAAAATAATTAGCCTTCAAACGCTACGCTATAGGGGATCATATATTTGGCACTGGCTATCACTTTTTGATCAGCTAAACGCGTAATGCGCGAATTCACCATCACGCCATTATCCTTATATAGCAGAGTGCCACTTAGCACGGCATCAATTTGCCCTCTATTTTTTAACTGATCAAGATCGCGCGAATAAATATAATCACCTTGGCTATCAAGGGTGATCATGGGCATTACTTTATGGTCAACAACACTCAAGCCAAATGTCTGCACCTCAGTTAACATTGATTCAGCAAATTGATTGCCTAATTGACTGGATTTTTGTAACGAATCATCTAAATCAACAAAAGATGTAACGGCTAAATTTAACGCCGTGTTGTTAGTGGCCAAACTTTCCACTAAACGCATGGCTAGCTGCTCGGCATAATCATCTAACAGGTAGTCATTAATCCGACTGATACGGCTAGCTGGGTGGTACAGTGCTGACCCCTGTTGGGCTTTATTGGTATCAGCGGCATTCGCATCACCGTTATAACTAAGCAATGCCAGCAGCGTTATTGGCAGTAAAGATTTCATGTGTTTTCCTTACAAACCTTGTCTTAGTGGCATGCCGTCATTTTTTTGCGTTGCCTGTATCGACTTAATGACATAGTTAGGAATTAATCCTTGTGCTGATGCCACAACTGCTTTGCTTTTCATACCCACAATACGGGCATTAATTAAGTAGCCTTTTTGGTGCTTGGTCATCGTACCTGACAACACATAATCGACGGGTATATCGGTTCTTAGTTCCATATAATCACGGCTAAAAATATAGTCGCCATCATTACTAATACGGAAAAAATCAGTGGTTTTAAAATCAACCACAGGTAAACCAAATTTGTGTACTTCATGCACAAAGCTTTCGGCAATTTGATTACCCACTAAATTGGTTTTTTGTAGATTACTATCCAACATAACAAAGCTTGCAACAGCAATCGGTGTGCTGTCATTTACATATTTCACATTACCGACTAATTCATGCATTAAACCGCGTACATAATGGTTGATGTTTTTAATGTCTTTGTTGACACCCTCTTGCTGCACAAAAGAGTCAGAACTGTAGGCTTGAAAACGGTTGTCAAGCGATGCAGAGTTATCGCCATCTACTGATTGCCGACCATTTGATGCACACCCAACCATCACACTTAACAGCAAACCGGTGAATAAACATTTATAGAGATGATTGTTCATTAATAAGTACTCCTATGAAGCATTCCATTACGCAGTGATAATTTATTATTGCGCCAATTAACGTGAGCCGGGATCAGTTGTGTCGCAGCAGAAATAATACGCTTATCTGCTGAATCAATTAAACGAGCGTTAACTAAATAGCCTTTTTCAACCGGACTTATCGTACCGGTTAAAAAATAATCAATACTAAGATTGCTTGCTAGCAATTCGGTATCACGCGTTAACATTACATCGTATTTATCGGCCAAAATAATTTGTTCTGAAGCTCTATATTCAATCACGCTGGCGCCCACTTGCGAAAACAGTGTTTGAAAACTTGCCTGTAACTGACCACTGAGCAACACTAAATTTTCATCATTTTTTTCAGGCAAATTCATTTGTGGCAAAAAGCTGCCTACCGCAATGCGATTACTTCTGTTAAGCCTTGGC
>JBELHO010000124.1:0-1677 GCA_042091375.1 Thalassotalea sp.
GAAAATAAAACGGCTGACTTAAGTCTACTTTAGCGAGAGAAACTTAATAAGGAAAACTATGAAGTACGTTTTTGACTATAAAGGGCAAAACTATACTTTGCTCAATTTATGGTTTAGTGATGTTTCGGTTATCTTACTTTGTGATGATAAGGAAATATATAGGCTAAAACGCGACTATAAAACTATAGTGACAAAAGAAGTTTTTATTGTTGAAGCTGATGACATTAAGTTGACCGTAGAGGCAATATCGAGAATATTTAATGTTGATTTTAAAATTTTTGATGAGGAAAAAAATTCAATCACATTAAAAAAGTCAAAATTGAATTTATTGAAATTTATCAAAGGATTTGACGTGTCGTTAGACTTGTCTTTTGATAGTAAATTGAGCTTAGTTGGCTTTGTAATGGAACTATTTGGAGTATGCGTTGCAATTTGGTTATTGATCACAGGGGATATAATTGAGGGAGTGATCTTGTTAATTCTTTCAGTTATTGGCCTATTAAATATTACACCTAAAAATACACTTTACTGATTAACTTTGAGGATGAAAAAATGATCCAATATCCTTTAATTGTTGTTGGCATAATTATAATAATATTTCTTTATGAATCTATAGATGATAAAGGAACCCAGAGTGTAATCGAGAGACTAAAATTGATTAGCTTACAATTCATTTGTACTCTTACCTTAACTTTACTTATTGTTATCTTTTTTTCAGATGTACTGAAAGCTTAAAGCACTCAAATTGAAATTGTTGGTGCTATAGCTGGTGGAATGTCATACCTCTTATGTGCATATGTTTTTAGAAGGCAATAGTAAAAAAATTGCTTGAATTAGACTGCTACAAAGAAGTGCATAACATTATTTAATAATTTGGAAAATCAATTGATGGCGTCATCAAATAAACTCCAACTGTTAAATTTTTCAATGGTTAATACAACCCCACTCATATTACAATCAGAAATAGCCGAATGTGGTTCAGCCCTTTGGCGATGATTGCTAGCTATGGTTGCTAGCTATGATTGAATTAAAGGAAAATGAGATATAACAAGTAAACGGTGATAACATCGTAATCCCAACAGATATGGGTACAATAGGTGACAGCTATCGCTGTAGCGCAAGATGAAAGTGTGTGAAAGGGGCCTCAGCAGGGAAAGTTGTTGAAACAAGCGCATGGGCTCTTAGATCTGTTGGCCTGATAGGGGCATCAGGCGCAAATCCATCTGATTAAAGCTAGAGTTTAAAGGTTTATGGTAATAACCAAGCTTGCCTGTGTAGGCTTGCTTATTACCTCATAAGGATAAAAAATGAAATACTGTTTGTTTAAGGTTTGGGATAGTTCTTCACTAGAAAAATGGAGAAAAAGAAGACAAAAAGGCTTTGTAGCATTCCTTGTATCTTTTGGTTTTGGTATTGTTGGGCTTGCATCATTTTTGGTTTTTATTTTGGGTTTTAGTTTATTAGCGGCTATTAATAATGAATCATTGAGCTTAGTGAAGGTATGCATAGTTGCAGTAACAAGTGGCTTAATTGGAGCTGTCAATGCTTGGTATTATTGGAGAGGTACTGAGGGATCATATCTGCAAATAACTTCAAAGGAGAAAAAGATGATCAGGTAAGGTTGTTTTGTCTGCAAGTTTTTTAGTGTATTAAATGACTATTAAGTGACTATTAAGT
>JBELHO010000124.1:1777-3751 GCA_042091375.1 Thalassotalea sp.
TGACTATTAAGTGACTATTAAGTTCGTCAAGAGAGAGCAAAATATAAAACCATTAATCCATTTAATACCAAAACTTTAGGTTTTTCATTACCTTAAAGGGATAATTGTATTGAAACAACTTAAAGATCTTGTATCAAGTCGCTCTTGGATATTTGCTTTAATCTATGGCACTAAAAGTATGGCATGACACTAAAAATTTGCATTTGTTAGGCATAAGCTTAGTCGCTTTAATTTCGTTAATGTAAAAGTGAATGCTTAATATTACATACCAATCCAAAGCTGCAAAATGCGACTAGCCTGAGTGGCGATAGTGTTAAACCATCATGGTTAAAAGCTTGAAATAACCACTTTATGAAACCAATAAAGTGTGTCCTTTAAAGGCAGCAATTAAAATTAGTCTCGATTTAAATTAGCCTCGTATAAACTTCCACACTGGACATAGAAGTATGATATTTTGATGGCTTTGCTTTTACCAGCAATACGTTTGAAGCTGTTTTATGTCGAGGATAGTTACAATCTTAAGGTACAACACCAGCCGCGATAAAAAGTTGTAGATGAACATTCACTAATGCGTCAATGTCTCTTTGGTAACCGCCTCCAATAACTGCCGCTATGGGTATGCCTTTATGCTTGCAGTGGTCAAAAACCAGTGTGTCACGCGCCAACACACCTTGTGTGGAAATATCGAGGTGACCAAGATCGTCATTGCAATGAATGTCTACACCTGCATCGTAAATGACTGCATCGGGCTTGAAGGTATTAAAAGCTTCACTCAACGCAATATTGACTGTTTCCAAGTAAAGCTCATCTGTTGTTCCTTTGGGTAATGGGTAATCTAAATTGGAAATTTGTTTACGGTGTGGGAAGTTTTTCTCACCGTGAATGGACACTGTAAACACATGCTGATTATTTGAGGCTAATTTGGCGGTTCCGTCACCTTGGTGAACGTCAGCATCAAAGATCAGGACGTTGTTGATATTTTCGTTCTGTAACATGGATAATGCAGCTAAATATAAATCGTTGACCATGCAAAATCCAGAGCCAAAATTGGCAAAAGCATGGTGATAGCCCCCCGTTAAATTGAGAGATTTGCCCTGTTGTAAGGCGAGTTGCGCAGTCAATATAGTGCCACCAACAGCCGTCAGTGTGCGTTCAATCAATTGTTGCGACCACGGAAAACCTATTCTGCGCATGGCTTTAGGATCTAATTGGTTATTGATCAGCCGGTGTATATAAGTGGGATCATAAACGGTTTTTAAATCATCCACATTAACAGGTACTGGTTTGTTAAAGTGATGATCCGGCACGCCACTTGAAGCAAGGGCATTGCGTATGCCAACATATTTTTCTATTGGAAATCTATGTCTATCAGGTAACTCAAGTTGGCTATAAATAGGGTGAAATACCAGTGGTGTCATTATTAAACTTATACAATATTGAGTAAACTCTCATGATAATAACTAAACTATTGAGTATTTAAAGGGTTTTTCGATATCTAATACCATAGAAATAGAAACACTAAATCAAAAAAATTATCTGCAATATAAGATACTGCGAAATAAGATACTTCGAAATAAAGCTGTTAGTTAATGTTAGACAAGTAAAGTCGATCGGGTGGAATTTAACATGACTGAGGAATATCAGTTTTTCAGTCTCTGCTCGCCAATAAACCGCTTAACACTTTTGGCAAAATTCAGTGATCTGTGAGTGAAAAGCCATCTTATATTTTCTAGGTAATTGCCTGAATGTATTTTTTATACCATAATCGCATATATATTGGTACTTGTAGGGTTTTATACTATGGCTAAAAACACCAGCGTGACATTAGGCGAGCATTTCGATCAATTTATCAATCAGCAACTTAAGTCAGGACGTTATGGTTCAGCGAGTGAAGTAGTGCGTGCAGGTTTAAGAGCCTTGGAAGATCAAGAAACCAAGTTAATGCATTTACGCAATATGCTCATTGAGGGTGAA
>JBELHO010000125.1:0-3746 GCA_042091375.1 Thalassotalea sp.
ATTGTAACATCGTCTAGGTTAAGCTCGGCCTTATATGGGTTTATATTATTATTATGCTCAATATACGCATTACAAAGTGATGCAAGTTCAAGCATTCAATCTGTATCAAGTTATCGTTTTATTCAAAACGACGATTTTTCTGTAAAACATCAAGCTAATGCAAGTTTTGATAGTCTTGTTATTAACAAAAATGCTGACTCAGTTAAAGTTAATTTCAGTTCATTTAAAGTCACATCTAAACCTTTATTGGTTCATATTCCAAACAATAGCAATATAAAAAGTTTGGTAATTCAATCACCTGAAATTCAATTAAAGAATCAAATAAACATAATTGGTAAACCAGTTGATCTTGTATTTGTAAACACGCGTTTATCGGGTTTGTCTTGTGGGGCGTGTAGTTTTGAAAATGCCGGCAGAATTACATTTATAGCAGGTCAATTTACCAATAATGTGATAAAAGTCGGGGCTGGTAGTCATATAGCGATTAATAGTTTAACAGCGCCAGGGGCTAATTCACTTGAAGTTTTCGCGGCAGAAATTTCAACAAGTGGCAAAATCGACCTTAATTTAAAAGCACAACACCATCCACAGGGCGGTTTTATTATTGCTGAAAATGGCTCACAGATTATTGGTGCAGGTGGGATCAATTTATACCGTGGTATATTTAATGTGAATTATAAAAACTTAGATATACAAAGTGCATTCAAAGTTACTAAAACCTATCAACCAAAGGGAATATTTAAAGCAGCCAGTATTGGTATAGTCGCAACCTCATCCATAACTCTTGCATCAAGTACGCAACTAAACACTATGTCAGATGCTCTTTCAAGTAGCACACGACAGGGCGAGTTTTATATGCCTTCAGAAGGTATATTTTTACAAATTGCAAACAATAAAACAGCCGATATAGCAATAAGCGGTAAATTGCATTCAGACAAAATAGTCACCACCAAAAGCCAAAATAAAGTCACCTTATACAGCTCGGCCAATATAATGGCAGAAAGCATTAAGCTACTTACAAAGGGTCATGTATACAATAGTGGCTATTTAGATGCCAATGATATTGGTATTAATGCAAACACGGTTATAAATGAAGGAACAATAAAAGGCGCTAATTTAACTGTTGAAGCTGAGCGAGACTTTTACAATAGTTTTGGTGGTCAAATTCAAACCAGTGTCTTTAAAGCAACCTTGCCCAAGGGTGTTTTCACCAATGGTTCTAGAACCAATAAAAGTTATCGACCAGTTTATCAAGTATTGAAAACGCCAATTATCGACATGACTGCGACCTCGCATGGGTTATATCAGTCGAAGTTAAACCTTGGTACTACACGCAGTAATTTAGCAGCGTTTATTCACGCAAACGACATTCAAATTCACGCCAAAGCCATTGAAAATATCAATCCATATCACATTACAAAAAAGACCACTGATAATTGGAGTTCGGGCATAAAAATTAATACGCGTGCGGCCAATCAAGTGTCTATGCAAGCAGAAACAAACCTGCAATTAAAAGCCACTAATTACATACGCAATTCATCAGCCATATTAGGGTTAAATCAAACGGGCTTGTTTCATGTAAATACACCAAAGTTTTATAACGAGCGTTACCGTCTTGAGGCCGATGTATTTATTGTGTCGCAACTTACTCTCGACTCAGAAAAATCCGGTAAATACGACGAAGCCAATGTTGGAACCGAAACAAAAATCACCGCATATTCACCACCAGGACGAATTTATACTTATGGAAAATTCAAAGTCAGTGATGGAAATAACGTTAATGGCGACGAAGTATTAGTGAACGCCTTTTCATACTTAGAAGCATTCGAAGACAGCCATTTTCACCAGCTGGAGTTAAAAACAGTCGGATTAAAGTTAAGCAATGACATAACAAAATCAGATACTGCTCGAATTAGGGATTGCTTACTTTATTCTCGTTGTAAAGCCGATAAAGTCACTACCTATGCGCAAGCAGAAACGTTAATGTCATTTCAAGGCAGCATTTATGGCTTAAACAAAGAGGTATCATCCGAGACAGACTACGAACAAGAAAACCTCAATGTATTAGAAGTAAAAATACGTGAGCTAATTGAAGAGTATTTAGCCCAATTTAAATGGAAGAAAAGTGAAGACCATTTCTCGGAAGTTACACACTCTAAAGTTAATGGTGATTTGCTTACCGGTTCACAACGAATATGCAATGGTAAAGTTAAAATATCGCACTCATTTATTGCTAATGCGTTTATTCCCAAATGCGAACTCAAATCGTTCAGTCAATCTATTTCAGCACTGTTAGAAAAAGACGCAAAAGATGATCCTGTTGGTAATACGGGTTACACGAATATTCAAATCAAGAATGCATCAACAAAGTTTGTGAAGACTTTACCTAAAAAAGGAGACCCCAGTGGTCTATGGCCTGATGCTTTAATTTTTAAAAAGGACAACATATTTCAATCGTATGCCTTATCGAGCGATAAAAGAACAATATCTGTTGTTTATATTCAACCAGTTGTAGAGCTTGGCACTAGAAGTATGCATTTCACTTTTACTGAAACCACCTCTCTTAAAAACGTTATGAAGCACTTATAGCAGGGACATGAAATGAAAAACAAACAATTCAACCCTGAAAAACGGGTGCCTTTATGGCAAAAAGTCGTCGGTTATCTAAACATATTTTTAATGATTGCGCAGCTGGGCTTACCCACCATTGCCCATGCCTTTATTGCATTTGACGAAGGTATAGCTGAACAAACACTTAATTATGACCCTGCTTTTACAAAAGTATCAAACTCAGATATTCAATTTAAAAAATCTGAATACGTTGTAGAGCAATCACATAATAAAGCTGTAACCACCATAGAGTCATTTCATAAAAAGTTATTGGCACATAAAAAAAGCGGCTTACACGCGCCCACGACGATACCAATAATGAACGATGGGATCACCATTATCTTCCCTCATTATGAGCTAGATAAACGGGTGGGTGATAGATTTGTTCAAAGTAGAATGATCCGCTCGCAAGTATACGCAGCGTTAAATCGCAATTTAATTAGCGACAACTACAACACAGAAGCCCAGCAAATAGAGCAACTATATTTAAATGCTTTTGACTTTGCTGGCATCACTTCAACAAAATTTGGCGATAAGGTCACCGCATCACAAGTTAAAACCTTTAACAAAAATTTTATATGGCCAGAGCTAAGAACCATCAATGGCGAACAAGTACTGGTACCTGCACTGCAATTAACACAAGCCACCATCGACAAACTTGAAGTAAACGGTCACGTAGCAGAATTTGGTGGCACTAGAGCAGAATTTAACAGCATAAACATTAAAAGCGGCACATTAACAACGCAGCGTAATACCTTTGTTAAAACAGCCAATGATTTAAGGATTAACCCAGGCGCTGAGATCAGAGCCGATGGCGACTTAAACTTATTTGTAGGTGGGACTTTACAAAATCTATCTGGCCGTTTATCAGCCAAACAAAATGTTGACATTATTGCTAATCAATATCACCAAAAAACCGTGGTTCACCGTTATGCCACCGCCTATGAGCAAGGCACTCGTTTTGGCGAAATCGCCTCTGTTGATGCCAACGGCAATATCAGGATCCGAACATACGGCGATATAGTGGTCGAAGGTGGCACCATCTCTTGTAACACCATAGGGCTGAGAGCCGATGGCAATATTATTTTAAAATCGCAACAAACCAGTTATGTAAATAATCAACCGCAAGGCCGTTA
>JBELHO010000126.1:0-3582 GCA_042091375.1 Thalassotalea sp.
CAGTTTGATGTGTTTATCGATAAAACTGTCTATCGCTGTTAACGCCATAGCGCGATTAACTCTGGTACTCAGATAGTGATCGCCTTTTTCCAGTTCAATAAATGTAACTTGTTTGTTTTCGTCCTCTAAGGCATCTAACATAACTTTAGACTGTTTGATTGAGACCACTTCATCGTATTCACCATGGATCAGTAACACCGGACTTTTTACGGCAGCAGCGTGGTTGACCGGTGAAATTGCTCGCAATTGAGCATGGTCCAATTCGCCCTTCTTGATCACTTTATCCCAGTAAGAGATCACCCAGTGATGACGACCATATTCTCGGCGATCTCGGGCAAGCATTCGCGGAATATCAGCAACACCGTTAATTGCCACAACGCATTTGTATAAATCAGGGGTAAATACCGCACCAGCAAGAGCAGCATAGCCCCCATAACTAGCACCTACAATACAAACCTTATGCTTATCAATAGTACCTTTAGCAATTAAATCAGTTACCGCATCCGTCAGATCATCTTGCATTTTTCGGCCCCATTCACCCCACCCAGCCTTAGTGTGAGTAAAACCAAAGCCAGAAGAGCCACGAAATTGCGGTTGAATAACCGCAAACCCCTTGTTGGCAAAATACTGAGCAAAATAATCAAACTGAATACGGTCGTAGGCTTCAGGGCCTCCGTGGGGTAACATAATAGCAGGTAAGTTTTTACTGCGGGGCTCAGCGCCTCGAGGCAAAGTCAGTAATGATGGAATATCCATGCCATCACGTGCTTTAAAGGAATAGGCAGTCACTGGCAACACTTTTTCACCGCTGATATCAGGGCGAAGATTTTCGACAAAGTACAAACCACCGGCATAATATTTAACGTATGATCCCGAAGTCAATTCACCTTCCATGTGAAACAGAATATGCGACCAATCAGGTGTATAACTGACAATCGTAAAGCTATTATTGGGTAAAACTTTTGTAATGCCGCGCATACGTGCATTTAATTTTTCACTAAAAAAGTGATAACTCGGAGTGAATCCAGAATACCCCACGCCAAGCACGACATGATGCTCAGTGGTGAGCACATTCTCAACACTTTTATTGGGCTGATCAAATAGGCTTGCACTTACTTCTCCAGATTCAATCGACATGGTGTAGAAAGCAGTGTACCCCGTCTGATCATTATGCGCTGTAAAAATCAGTTGCGAATGATCTTCGTTAAGTCCAACAAAGTCGCGTTTAACAATAGCCGTCTCTTCACTAAAGATAGTTTGCCAACTACCGTCTTTTCTCAATTCGACCCGGTGTATATTAGTTTTATTGTTATAGCGCTCTCGCACAACCCCTTCACCATGGCGCAGAAAAAAATCAACGGTGTCATGTGTTCCTCTAACCTTTATACGTGGCTTGCGTCTCTTTTCTAACGATACACGATAGAGGTTATAACGACCGTCATCGGCATAAGCAGGCATGTAAGCATAACGCCCATCGTCTGAATATCCTTTAAGCACTCCTAATTTAGTTTGTCCGATTGCGATGCCATAACCTTGTCTCATCAATTGCCAGGTTTTATTAGTCTTTAGGTTACACGCGAAGGCGGCACTGACATCGTATCGCCCGCGGTAACCCGAGATACGCTTATTTTCAGACGCGTGTAAAATTAAAAACTGATTATTAACTAAGGTAATGGCGTCAGGTTTAACCGCAGAAACATCGACAGCGGCAACCACACTGTGCTTGGCAAAATCTCTTACTATAACCACATCGCGAAGGTCAGTCACCTTGCGGTAGGCGTAGAGACTGCCATCAGGCGAAAGAGTCATTAAACTGTTTTCTGCAAGCTTTGCATAATCGTCAACCGTCAGTTGAGTATCGGCAAAAGATGAGGGGGTAAAAAGCAATTGGATAAAAAACAGCAGAATGCGAAGCATAGTTTAAACAATATAATCAACATAATATATTTCGCAGTATAAAAAATAGGCAGTAAAATTCACCCTCACAAATGTAACAAATTATTGTAATTTGCTTACTGTCCGCTGGTCGCAAACACTATCAATTGCCAGGGTAACTCTCCCCTGCACCAGAGTTAGCTAGCCTGAGAAGGTTTCAAACTAAAAATCTGCTTATGTAGCCGCGTCAACTATCACTTCAATCTATTATCACAATACAAAAAATCTATTGACATCAAGCGGGCTGAAATTAACATCAATAGTCAGTTTTGAACACTGCATAATCGAAGCCCCGCAAAAATACTTGCAACCGACCTATCAGCTTTAAGCTTTTCCCTTAAAATAAAGTTGCTATCATTATTACAATTAAAAACCGCAGTTAGAACTATCAATGTCTTATCACTAACAATTGACAAGTATCGTAACTAGCAGGGGCATTAACTTATAACCCCCCATTTAATACAATAAGCCATAAGGCTCTGCATATATTCTCGACACTATCGGTAACATCAGCAAATCACCTTTGCAATTATAAATGAATACATTGCTTGTCGTGTTTGTGATTTGCCGTTAACAAACTTAAGGACAAGTAATGGATAAATCCCAATCGTCACCAGTAACAGTCTCGGCTAACACTTCAATGGAAACACGACCATTGCTAGCACTGTCATAGTAAAATCGACCGCTATCAATGCCACTCCTAAAACCATTGGTGTTTAAAAGAGTGATATCATTCTCGGCTATCAAACGAAGGCTGTTACGTGCTTGGTAGGCGTTAAAAGAATAAGTTAAATACCCCGTATAATTACCCGGCGAATAACTCCCAAACCATTGACCGCCAATACCGGCAATAAAGTTCTCACACCCCGTTGGCTCAACAACACGCAAACGATTAAACATAGTATTGACACTTTGCACACTTTTATTTTTGATATTGCCTGCAAACATGCCATCACTCAGATAAATTTCCTTAAGGCCATGTCCTGTTGGATCAGCCAGAGAAACTGGATGTGTGGCATTATTGGGAAGAGGTTGCAAGTGGTCTGGCGCTGCTAACCTTATGCCATGAATGACAAGATCATTGCTGTTAGTGGTGTACAAACCATTGCCAGCAACGCGATTGGCTGGTGTAGCAATGCCAACAATACCCACAGCTTGACTTAAGTCACTGTCATGAGTCATTTGATTGATCCTATCCCAAGCGCGATTAGCATAAAAATTGCCTTGAGAATGAGCAAATATCACCACCTTGTATTGGTCTTCCACCAAAGCCACCACTTTACTCACCAATTTGGCTAGATCTAAATCATTGACATAATTACTTTCATTAAAGCGCAGGAAAGCCTGTTTGGCATACTCTAAAAACGGGTTTTTGCTGGCAATAAAGTATGCTATCGCAAATGTTGTCCAAGCTTTGCGAATATTTAAATTTGCCGATTGTTTTAAAAGTTGCACCCCAGCCTCGGCTAATTCAAGTAAAATAAACTCATCGGCATTGTAAACAAGGTCAATTTTTTCTGCGTTGGTAAGCCGGCGAAATGAGCTATCAACTCTATTTATGTTTTGTATTGCGTCAATTCTGGAGGTATCCATGCCATTGACATAGACTATGGCTCTTTTGCCTATAGCTGTGTTATCTATGCTTGT
>JBELHO010000127.1:0-3400 GCA_042091375.1 Thalassotalea sp.
CGGCTCCTTTGTTCAATATGGCGTTGTAACCACTTTTAATCGGTGTCAAAAGTTATTAACTGGTTTCTTCAACTGCTTTTGGGCTTAACTGTATGCCATTAACTTTTACTTGATTGTCACTTTGATTGCGCAGTTGTGCCAAGCGGTTTACTTGACCAATAGATCCTAGCATGGCATGAATTGGTACAAATATACCGCGCTTGTAAAAATCTAATACTTTTTCATCAGATAGATTTTGTAATTTTTTCTCATCGATGCCAAATAAGCCAACTAACTTTTTATTTTCATTATTGCTGTAGCTGATCTGTAGCTCTAATTCCATTAGCAAGTCATTTTCAACTAATTCTTTAATGAAGCCTTCATTAGCCAATTCATTCTCATAAAGGCGTCCTAGTGACTCTTGAATACTTTTAAAATACTCAGTGTCGTTGCCTTCCGCATCAAATAATGCATTGTCTTTGTCTTCACCAACGAATGGACTGTCCATATCAATGCAAGCCGTTAATGTTTTCTCTTTATCGGGATCAAGACCTAAGGCAAATGGCACCATAGAAGCATTTTGTGGTACGTAAATAGCTTTCCACTTATTTTCGCCATAATACAAATTTTCCCCTGCCTCTAAGCCCAACATAACCACGCTACGCAAACGGGGTGAATCAGGATCTTTAACAATAACAATAGGAAAACTGGTTGCCGCTTGTGCAAACTCACGAGCACTGATTTGCACTATGTGTTGTTCTGCCAAATGTGATAAATCACGTTGATTAGCTACTTTAATATTTTGATGTTGTTGTTTTTTTATTGCTACGATAGTTGTCATAATGAGCTCACTGTAAAATTTAATGCCAATTCTGCGTTATTTATTTCTGTGTTAAATCGAATGCAGAGTATTGTTGTTGCATTATGTTATGGAGACAGTGCAAACCACTTTCAATAGCACAGAGATAAAAAAAACACGCCACTTGGTCAAGTCTCAAAAATTGCAAATAAAAGATTAGCAAAAGGTAAATATTGATGCTTTTTTATCTTGATCACCATAAATAAAAAAACCATTTTGGGATTTTTTCAAGCCGCCTAACAGACATGAAAACATTGCAACATTACTCTATGGAATAGATTAACCCAAAGTTATTTTACAAAGACAACGTTTTTTTGCCTGCTATTTACTCAATTAGTGAAGATAAAAAGTAAAATGAAAAATCAGCAAGCCCTAGTAATGATGTGCAATTAGAGGTATATTTTTGTATAAAGCAACTGCGACCAATGATCAAATTTAATCGGTTTAATAAGGTAAAGAATAATTATTTTAGTTACTGATGTTGAACACCGCTATGGGCTCTATTGATGATAGTAAAAACATCTCATTACGCTAATGAATCACTTAATATTTTAATATTGTCTTTAGTCTTATTCTCTTTGCTATCGACATCTTTTGATTTACATGCAAAACCAAAAACTAAAATATTACATGGCCATAATTTAGAGGGCTTTGCTCGGGCTAAGATTAAAAATGAAACCATTAAAGACTTAGCTTGTTGGGTAGCTATAGATGGTCACAAATACAAATTTCGCTTACCTGCTTACAGTGAGTCTAAATGGTTTACTGCCAGAGAAAAAGACTTCAGTTATGCGCACTTCAGCTCTTGGTGTGACTACATAGAATTTCATCCGAGTTATCAAAAGTATACCCGTGGAAACTAGCCATGATGGCAAAGAAAGCTTAGCTAAAATGTTAACCGCTGAACGATTTGGAGATAAAAGCAGTGATACGAGCCGCAACATTAGAAGATAGCGCTGCGATTTGCGACATCTACAACTATTTTATTACCGACACTGTGATCACCTTTGAAGAGCAAACAATTACCAACGATGACATCGCAGAACGGATAAAAGCAACTTATCACGATAAATTGCCTTGGATAGTCAAAGTAGATAATGAACAGCAAATTGTCGGTTATGCCTACGCCAACAAATGGCGATTGCGCAGTGCCTATCGTTTCACCGTAGAAGCCACCGTTTATCTCGCACCTAATGTGCAAGGCAAAGGTTTGGGAAGCCAATTATATCAGGCATTATTTGAGGAATTAAAGCAATTGCCTATTCGTGAAGTGGTTGGCGGAATTACTTTGCCCAACCCACACAGTGTTGCTTTACACGAAAAATTTGGCATGAAAAAAGTCGCTCACTTTGACAATGTTGGCTTTAAATTTGACCAATGGCACGACGTCGGTTTTTGGCAAGTCAATATCAAAAAGTGATAAAAACCAGTAAACAATTGACAGAGTAACTTGTTTAGGCGATCACTTTTTTTTGCAATAAATCGGCAATCCTTGCCTCGTCATAGGCCAGCATGTCGGTTAATATTTGTTTGGTATGCTGTCCCAGTGATGGTGAAGCACTGTGATATTGCACTGGATTGTTGGATAAATTAATCGGGTTCGCTACGGTGTCAACTGTTTGTCCTTGGTGATCTGCAACCTGCTTGATCATACCCCGATGTTGAATTTGCGGGTGGTTAATCACTTGTTCAATAGTGTTAACTGCGCCACAGGGAACGGAAATAAGCTGTAATTGCGCTAGCCACCAGCTGGTTTGTTTTTCCGCTAATATCCGTGAAATAATGGGTAGCAGTTGCTGTCGATTGTCAACGCGTTGTTGATTAGTTCGGTATTTTTGATCGGATAGTTGCTCACACTGCACTAACTGACAAAATCGCTGAAATTGCTGATCATTGCCAACCGCTATAATAATTGCCCCATCTTGTGTCGCAAAAGTTTGGTAGGGAACAATATTGGGATGGCCATTGCCTAAGCGTGGCGGATTTTCTCCTGTGGTTAGATAATTCATCCCTTGATTAGCCAAAGCAGCCAGTTGTACATCGAGTAGGGCAATATCAATGTATTGCCCTTGTTGGCTGGAAACTCTGGCAAACAAAGCAGCCAAAATCGCATTACAACTGTATAAACCTGTCATCACATCAACCAAAGCAACCCCTACTTTCATCGGCGCGCCATCGGGCTCTCCAGTTACACTCATCAACCCACCTTCACCTTGGATCATCGCATCATAGCCAGCTAAATGAGCGCAGGGACCTGTTTGACCAAAGCCGGTAATAGAGCAATAGATCAATTTATTGTTAAGGCTTTTTACTTGCTCGTAACTCAATCCGTATTTTGCCAACCCACCGACTTTAAAATTTTCAATCAGTACATCCGCTTGGACGATTAACTCTTTGATGATTTGTTGACCTAGCGGTTTGGAAATATCAACTGCGATTGACTGTTTATTGCGATTAGCGCAATGAAAGTAAGCTGCGTCGCCCGATAAATTATTTTCACTGTCGCACGATAAATTATTTTCACTGTCGCACGATAAATTATTTTCACTGTCGCACGATAAA
>JBELHO010000128.1:0-3287 GCA_042091375.1 Thalassotalea sp.
GTATTAATTGATAAGCTATCTGCTGTTGGCTCCGACAAGGGGTGGCTTGCTGACGTTTGCGCATCAGGCTGACGAGAACCTGCTTTAAGTTCACTATTTGTTGACTTAACCTGACTATTAACAGACTCAAGCTTGCCGTGCTTTTGCCGTACATTGCCGCCCTGTGCGGGTTGATGTTTGGACATTAAATCGGCAAATTGCGAGTTGTTATTTTCAGATGCATCTGCTGAACCTGCTGGCAGAGCAGGTGTATCAGTGGCTAACGCTAGATCAGTCGATAAAATATTTACGTGCGTCATCGGCAACCTTTAAGTGAATAAACTGAGGTAAAATATTACCTATTTCTATAACTCAGGGAACAAAGCAATTATCATTCCAGTATAAAAAACCAATATTTATTAGCCGCTGTGGCTCTATCATCAATCACTTTATTGCTATTGCTCTAAAGAACCGCTGGGGCCATGCTGTTAACTTTTAACTTTTAGCTTGTAGCTTTTAGTTTCACCAGATACCACAATAAATAAACATCAGGCAGAAATTTTGCGGCGAATAAATTGTTGGGTGGCTATTTCATCAAACATTTGTTGCTCTTGTTTATTGGCTTTGTTAATTAATATTCGTTGTTTTTGCTTGCGCAAATGCTCAACCGCTTGTAATTTTTGCCTTTGTGCTAACCATTGTTTTTTGCTTTGTTCTACCAGTGCTTTGGCTTGCTTGATGGCCACTTCCACCTGCTCAGAAGCATTGTCTAACTTGGCTATAAACTTGTGAAAATGAGCGTAAGTAGCACTGTCTATACCTTCTGTAGAGCGTTGACTTAATCTTTTCATATACTCTAAACGAAAATCACTGACACTTTGCAGTCTCAATATGTTTTGCTGGTGATCTTGTTCAGCTTTCTGCAATTTTTGCGCAGCTTGATGTTCTTTGTCTTTTTCATATTTATACAAGGTATCTAATTGCTTGATTGACATTGTTTATTTCCTTTTCGACAAGCTATGCCTTTGTTTTTTTAAACTGCAGCTTTAGTCGCATGCGCTTGTGCCGCTGCTAAAATTTCTTGTAATTGCAACAAGCTTTGATCATAGGGAATGACTTCATCTATTTTTTGTTGTAAAAAGAAGTTCATTACTGGCAGTAACTCAATCGATTGATCAATACGCGGATCATTGCCTTTGGAATAAGCACCAATGGCAATGAGATCTTTATTTTGTTGATATAGAGAATAAACTTGCTTTAATTGTTGTGCTAATTGTTGATGTTCAGCACTGGTAACCATAGGCATAACCCGACTAATAGAGCCTTCAATATCAACGGCTGGATAATGTCCAGCATCGGCTAATTCTCGCGATAACACCACATGACCATCTAATATAGCCCGCGCAGCATCGGCAATGGGATCTTGTAAATCATCGCCTTCAGTTAACACTGTAAAAAATGCAGTAATAGAACCCTGACCATCGCCGCCATTACCGGCACGCTCGATCAATTGTGGTAACTTAGAAAACACTGAGGGCGGATAACCTTTAGTGGCAGGAGGCTCACCAACGGCTAGAGCAATTTCCCGCTGTGCCTGCGCATAACGGGTTACTGAATCAACCAACAATAAAACATTCAAGCCTTGATCTCTAAAGTACTCACTAATTTGTACCGCAGTTTCACAGCCTTTCAAGCGCATTAATGGCGAATTATCGGCCGGAGCGGCAACCACAACTGAGCGCTGACGGCCTTGCTCTCCCAATATTTCTTCAATGAATTCTTTTACTTCTCGTCCCCGCTCGCCCACTAATCCCACCACAATGACATCGGCATTAGTGCCTCGGGTCATCATTCCCATTAACACACTTTTACCGACACCTGAGCCAGCAAACAATCCCATGCGCTGGCCGACACCAACCGTCAAAAAACTGTTAATCGACCGCACGCCAACATCTAAAGGCGCACTAATAGCTCTTCGCAATAATGGATTAATAGGTTTGCTGTTGAGTTGGTATTTATCATCAGCTTTAATGGGACCTTTGTCATCGAGGGGTTTGCCAACGCCATCGATCACTCGCCCCAATAAGTCCATAGAGAAAGGAATACGGGTTTTACTCGACAAAGGCGTAACCCGAGCACCCGGTAGTACCCCTTGTAAACTTTGCTCTGGCATCAAATAGGTGATTTCTTTAGAAAAGCCAACAATTTCGGCGATTAAATCACCCTGCGCAGTCGATACTAAGCATTGACTGCCCACCGGTGCCTTAACACCTACCGCCTCTAAAGTTAAACCTACAACACGCACTAAGCGCCCAGCAACCGAGACTTGGTGGGGATGGATAAATTTCTGACACTGGTCAAAACGTTGACTCAGTCGGTGACTATCGATCATACTGCTAACCCGTTGTGCATACTAACTCTTGAGCATTTAAGAATGGATTCTTATAGTGCTAAAGTTGCTAAGTTACTGATGTAAAGTTACTGATGTAAAGCGTCTTGCAAAAATGAGTCCAACACTTCTTGAAGACGAGTTTTCATACTCAAATCAATATGTGAGGTGCTATTTTCTATTTGACAACTGCCCTGTTTAAGGTGCGGTGCCGCTAATAGTTTCCATCCTTGTTGTTTGATGTGTTCAACAGAGAATTGTGCTTCAATTAATTTAATATCATCGGGATGAAGTAATATTTGGGTTTGCATCTCTTGGCTGGGCAGTGCTTTGATCCCCTCGACAACGGCGGCTAATACTATATCTGGATTGGTTTTAGCCTCTTGTAAAGTCACCGCTTCGGTCAATTGCACCACGAGTTGTAACAGCTGCTGTTCAAGGTTTTTTTCAATCACCTGCAAAGGTTGATATAACTGCTCAGTTAACGCTTGCCATTGCTGGCTAAGCTCGGCAATCTGTTGTTGTCCTTGCTCTAAACCAGTTGCATTGCCGGCTTCATGGCCCTGTTCAAGGCCTTCTTGGTGTCCTTTGCGTTTGCCCTCATCAAATCCGGCAGCAAACCCTTCTTCTTTGCCTTGATTAAAACCTTCGTCGTGCGCCGCTTGACGAATTTGTTCAATTTCATCGGCAGTAAGAGGCTGTATTTCATCTTCAGGCGGTTCAGGCGGTTCATATTGCCAATCACTTTGCCGACCAAAGGCATTGGTTTTATCTGGTTGTTGTGCTGTGTCTTTAGTTACTGACGGCAAAGGCCATACATCAAGTTCGGTGTCTTGATCGGTTTTGACTACTTGTTCAAGCTGATTGATGGCGTTAAAATTTTTCATAGTGGAGCTATTTACCTAATATACAATCTAAT
>JBELHO010000129.1:0-3222 GCA_042091375.1 Thalassotalea sp.
ATTTTTATTAAAGGCATACCATGATTTCTTGACTGCCATTCGATTTCAGTGATTACTCCACTAGCCTCAAATGCAACAATTTCATTATGATTTTTTTTGGCTATAACTATGACTACTGGGACAAGCACCATAACAAGCAGTAAAAACTTTAAAAAATTCGGCATTTCTAATTTCCTCAATTACCAGTTAGCGCATGATACTCGTTTATTTGGTAAGAAGCTGGAACACACACACGAGGTCAGGTTGATACTCCCCTAAATAATATGACCCCGTTTGTGACCCAAAATTCTAAACCTTTCAGTTGAACATCATGATGTTGTATCAATCTTTTTTAGTTTTTTCCTTTCAACTATAAGAAGACTTGGCAATATTAAATATCTCAGAACAAGTAAAGCTAAAATAGCCCCATAAAAAAACGCTATCTGACTTTCAGTTATTGCTAGCATAATAAACGCCGTAAAAATCAGTGATTCAAACAAGTTAAATAATGTAAATAGTATTTTTTTAAATGATAATAAGGCTCTACATTGATTACATTGAACGGTCGTATTTGCCATACTAAAAATTAGATAAAATCTATTTATAGTATGACATCTACAGTTAATACATTTCGCAACTATCGACATAATTACTCATTTCCTATGATTAGTGTCACTGGGGTCGGTCTGATACTCCCCTCAGAAGGTTAGAGAAGATTAGAGAGAAGATTAGGGTCAGAGAAGATTAGAAGATTAGGGTCAAGTCTTGTAGAAGATTAGGGTCAAGTCTTGTTTTTTGCCACGAGAAAGAGAAGATTAGGGTCAGAGAAGATTAGAAGAGAAGATTAGGGTCAAGTCTTGTTTTTTGCCACTATGCTCAAAGCTCTCTAAAGAAGATTAGGAAGATTAGGGTCAAGGAAGATTAGGGTCAAGTCTTGTTTTTTGCCACTATGCTCAAAGCTCTCTAATAATACAAGATAAAAAACTGCAGTTGTAAAAGGCAAAAAACAAGACCTGATAATCATATAGAAAGCTCCTCGAGTAATTCGATACAGTTGTGTTGACCAAAACATAAACAGTATCACGAGGAGCTTATTATGAAACTATATGGTGGGATCGATTTGCATTCAAATAATTCTGTTATCGCAATTGTTGATCAAGATGGAAATACGCTCATTAATAAACGATTAGCGAATGATATAACGGCTATTTTATCTTTTTTGAGTCCATACAAAGATAAATTATCAGGCCTGGTTGTCGAGTCTACTTTCAACTGGTATTGGCTTGTTGATGCGCTTAGCGATGAAGGATATAAAATGCACCTTGCTAACCCTGCGGCCATTCAGCAGTACTCAGGGTTAAAACATGCCGATGACTACAGTGATGCACGATGGCTCGCAGAAATGTTACGCCTGAACATTTTACCCGAAGGCTACATTTTTCCGCGCGAGTTACGAGCCGTCAGAGACTTAATGCGCAAACGAATGGATATAACTCAACAGTTGACCAAGAATTTGCTGTCAGTTCAAAGCAGTTATATGCGCCACCTCGGATATAAGCTCAGCAGCAATAAAATTAAAAAAATATCGATTACCAAGCGTGGTATCAATTCTGAGCAAGTCCATAAAGACTTTGCTGATATCCACACGGCGCTCTCTGTCATCGCCAATCTAACGCTTATCCGTTGCGCTCGAGAACAAATTAATACGATAGAGCACGCCATTTTAGCGCAGGTTTCATTAAAACCTGAGTTTAAAAATCTGATAAGTATCGATGGGATTGGCAATGTTTTGGCGCTCACAATTATGCTCGAAGTGGGGACGATGAAACGGTTTAATAGCCCTGGTAACTTCTCATCATATTGCCGTTGCGTGAAAGGCGCACGATACAGTAATGGGAAAGTCAAAAACACAACAAACAGTAAAAATGGCAATCGTTATTTAGCGTGGGCATTTACTGAAGCTGCCCACTTTGCGATTAGGTATAACGCAACAATAAAAAAATACTATCAACGTAAGCTGGCGAAAACAAATAATATAGTGGCAATTAAAGCAGTTGCACACAAACTAGCAAGAGCCTGTTTTTACGTTCTAAGAGATGATGTGCCATTTGATGAACATAAGGCATTCGCTTAGAGAGTACTTCTGAGTTTAGGTTGACGTATTGAGCTTGTAATAGGGTTGGAAAAACCATCAGACCTGATTAAGCCGGTGCGTTAACCGCACACAATTTAAGTTGGATATGCCCAATGTTTGAGCCAAACAGGGTTGGTTCACAACCACAGATTTGTTATCAGCACGTATATTTATGACGTGACAGAACTGGACGAACATTGGCACTAGAAGATGACTGAGGCAATAATGCTAAGGGCTATTTTCAATCAGCTTCGCTGCTTGAAAATAACGCCTTAATTCAGATGGGTGACTGGTGCATATTCACACCACCATTGTCATATTTAGGTGCATAGTTAACTTTGAGCGTGTTTCGACGTATTTAAAAATTGACCTTTGAAAAGGTCAAAAAAACACATGTGTCTGCTTGACCAGAGATTTCTAATGGGTGACCCCATTTATTCTGCCGCCTATAATTCATTTGTTATTTGAATTGTTTAATCCGAATAGCTCAGAAAATGGTCTAAAAACAAATAGAGCCAAAGATACCATTAATAAAACCAAACTAAGCTTATTTATTAAAGAGCAATGCTCTACAAAAAATTGACACAAATAGCTTTCTAATATCTTGATCCCTTTCACAATCAAGTAAGTCAGAACTATTAACCAAAGCATTTTCAAAGAAAAAAGATTTTTAGCTCCCACAGTTACATTCTCCAAATTCTTAACACTTGGGGTCATGTCTTGCATTGTGCAACAGTTGAGCCCACAGTGGAATAGTATTTAATTTTTCTACAACTAAACAATCGGTGAAACTTGGCCATAATCGCCATAAAAAGCCCCGCGAGAGCAAGGTTTTGGGTTGAAAAATAGTTCATTAATCTTTGCCATCACTGCCCCTAGGCTTTTTTAACCAACCTTTCTTATATGAAGTTGGTTATCGTTTATATTTTTCATTCCCAATAGGGTGTTAATGTAGTTAATTTAAAAATGAGTGTACTTATAAGATATAAAAAAGCCAGCGACTGCTGGCTTTTGAGGTATTTAGTGAGCAAAAACGTGTTTGGTTTTTGACTCGGCTGGAAAGAACGCTGCTAGCTTTTCGGCGTCAGCTAAAATGCCTTCTTCCAGTT
>JBELHO010000130.1:0-3221 GCA_042091375.1 Thalassotalea sp.
TGGCTTAATTCAATTGCTTTATTCACGAGCTCTTTAGCAAGACCTTTGCCACGATGACTGTCAGCGATAATAACGCGTCCAATCGCCGCACTATTGGTATAACAAATACCGGGCGCTAATACTCGCGCATAGCCCACAATCTCATCACCGTCATAGCCTATTAGATGGCTTGTTTGGTTATCTAAATCTAAGCCATCTAATTCTTGATAGGCACAGTTTTGCTCGACAACAAACACATCAACTCTTAACTTAAGTAATTGATAAAGTTCAATAGGAGATAATTGATTAAACTTTTTTTCAATAAATTGCATTTTTACGCTCATTGTAAAAGAGGCTGTGCTCTTTTATTTATTTCTTTATTTCTTTATTTAAATAAAGGCTAACGAAAAATATGTTCTAACTGGTCACATATTCTATTTAAATCAACATAATCATGTTCAATGGTTAAATCAGCGTAGCCATCAGAACTAAATCTTCGATCAATTTCAATCAATACATGTGTTTTTAACGCTTCTGGCACAAAAGATAATTCAACTTCCCGCGGTCCAAATACCTTTAATCCCGCGGGCTTGTATTCAAGTTCTTGATAACAGCCTGAAGAGGAGCTGAAATTAGTCGTATTGAGGTAACCTTTTTCAACATCAGATTTGACTAATTTGTACCCGAGCTTTTTCATTGCAGACATCAGTGCTTTAACCGCTTCATTGGGGTAAACATAGACGGGATCTTTATCTTTTGCATCAAGAGCAAAATCTATATTAAGGCCTGTTGCAATCCATACAAGACTCTGGTTTAAACCCTGTGATATTTCTGTGATGGGTGTTTCAGAATGCAATCGAGCTTCAAAGGGAATACGCAGTTCTTCTCCGGGTGTTAATGTTCGTTTATCAATAATCAACCACTTATCAAGTATGTGATCAATAAAATAATCACCTTCTTCAGATTCAACTTTAACCTTGGTCATCAATGCTAATTCTAAACCCGATATATCCTGCTCTACATCACCTGCTTGCACAATCACTTCGGCTGAAAATTTTTGCCCTGGTTGTAAATGTTCAGTATGTAATACTGTGTCTACTTTAGCGGCACCAATCCCTATCGATGCAAGAACTTTTTTGAACATACACTCCACCTTGTTCATTTAACTTTTACCCATATTAACCATAAAATTAAACCTTTGTCAGGTAAAAATAGTGTTTATTGGGCTTATACTTAGCGACGCTTAAAATGTGATTATTTTGTAAACAGCTCAATGAATTATGTAATTACTGCTACTTTTAAAGAGGGGCAAAAAAATAGAATATAGGCCTAGCGTGTAAAAATTTAATTGGTGACTAAAAACAGTCAAAATCAATTAACACTGATAGCGCAAATAAAAATGTATTTTTTTATAAAATACATATATTTGGCTAATAACATTTGATAGCGCGCTAAAATTTTTTTAGTTAGAATAAAAGCAACTGGAGATTTAACAAGTAAGTTATGGAATTATTGTTTTACGCCTCTGCCTTCGTATGTGGATTTATTGTATTACAGTTTAAATTACCCCCATTGATTGGTTTTTTATGCGCGGGATTTATTCTAAATATGGCGGGTTATCAAAGCACTAACCTGCTCGAAACTATGGCAGAATTGGGTGTAACACTGTTATTGTTTAGTATTGGTCTTAAGCTGAAGATTGGTAATTTAATTAAAGTACAAGTATGGGGGCCTGCAACAATCCATATTGTGCTATGTAGCTTGATTTTTTGGGCTGTGTTAATCGCCTTAAGCTATTTTGATTGGTCGCTATTCGCGCAACTTTCAGTGAGCTCTGCTGCCATATTGGCTTTCGCCCTCAGCTTTTCTTCAACTGTGTTTGCCGTTAAGGTGCTTGAAGAACGAGGTGAGATGACCAGTTTACACGCAAAAGTGGCGATTGGTATCTTAGTGATACAAGATATTTTTGCTGTTGTATTTCTAGCTGTAAGTACAGGTAAAACCCCTAACCTATGGGCCATTGCTCTATTGGCTGGACTACCACTGATCCGCCCGGCATTTTACTGGATGCTAAGTCGTTCAAAACACGGTGAAGTCTTGCCTCTATTTGGTTTTTTCTTCGCTTTGATCATTGGCTATCATGCTTTTGAATTTGCTGGGTTAAAAGGTGACTTGGGTGCCTTGATTATTGGTATGCTATTAGCACCTCACAAAAAAGCCGGCGAACTTTCAAAAGCACTGTTAAGTTTTAAAGATCTCTTTTTAATTGGTTTTTTTCTCACTATCGGGTTAAATGCCGAATTGACTGTCAGCGCTTTAATAGTCGCTATTGTTCTAGTCATTGTCTTACCAATTAAAATCTTACTCTATTATGGCTTAACCAACCTCTTTCACTTACGTGCGCGTACCTCGATACTCGGCGCTTTTTCACTGTCAAATTACAGTGAGTTTGGTTTGATTGTTTGTGCACTTGCTGTTTCAAGCGGTTGGTTAACGGGTGAGTGGCTAGCGGTGGTTGCAATTGCAGTTGCTTTAACCTTTATTATCGCATCGCCCCTTAATAGCAGAGCAAATGATATTTACGCCTCGCTTGAAAAATTTCTGGTGCGTTTTGAATCCAAAAAGCGCCTTGCTGAGGAAATGCCTGTTAATCTTAATAATATCAAAATTATTATTTTTGGCATGGGTCGGGTCGGTACAGGTGCCTATGAAACGATAGCTCAATCCTATCCAGATATGGTTGCAGGAGCCGATGTGAACCCAGACATAGTTGATAATCATATTAGCCGTGGGCGCTTTGCGATATTAGCTGATGCAACTGATCCTGACTTTTGGGAGCGAATGGATCATTTTGATGTTGAAATGGTTATGTTAGCTATGCCAAAACATGCCCAAAATGTGATGGCTCTTCAGCAAATTAAAGCAGCTGGTTTTAAAGGGCAAGTTACCGCTATAGCTAACTACCCGGATCAACAACAGGAATTAGAGAGAATGGGCGTGCACTCAACTTATAATTTTTATTTAGAGGCGGGTAGCGGTTTCGCAGAACATGTGAAAGATAAAGTATTTTAAGTAAAACGTGTATATTACGTTTGTTTACATAATTTTAACACTTCAGTCTTGATACTCGGTACTATAGGCAAAATAATTATTTCTTGCGGCTTATGAGTGAACGCTTAAAAGTACCAAATGTTTCAGATGAACTGGTATGCTTTTTGACTGATGAATTAAAGGACATAGAC
>JBELHO010000131.1:0-3112 GCA_042091375.1 Thalassotalea sp.
TTCCGATCTCCTATATTGGCGCAGTATCTAGCAAAGGAGTTGGTCAGGCGTATGAGAAAATGGATATTTATTATCAGTGTACTGTTCTTTTCTAGTCAAGGTCTCGCAATCGAAAACAATGGCAGTGATCAAAAACTTGATTATGCTGATGAGTGGGAAATTATTGATGGCAATGGACTGCAACTGGCTTACCGAACAATAACCCACCCCCCATGTTGACCAACAGCCGTTCACAAGACGTCTTTGCGAAATAAAGATACCTGCCGACACCTAGAAAATACTTGTAAGAGCTAGAAACAATACCAATGGATTTGGTGGTCAATACGTCGAGGTGAACTTAAACATTAAGGTATCAACTAATTATCGAGTCAAACGATGGGCCCTTTGACCAACAGTAGTACAGGATAATTATATAACAACTATAAATTTTTTAAATGACTATGAAAAACATTTGCCTAGCGGGTATAGTTAACTAATTATAGGCAAGCTTATACTGGCAATTAAATCGCGATTACTTCTACATCGGCGGCACATTTCAATTGCTTAGTAAAAGTGCCCAACCACTGCCAGCTGAGTTTAATAAATCCTATTAAGGTGCGAGCATATTAGCTTTTGCAATTTTTTAGGTCTTGTAACAACATTTCGTTTGATGGTTGAGAAGATTTAACGCTGTTCAGTAAAGTGCATAATTAGCTCAAATACTTTTTTGTTGATATTTATCTACGACTGCTAACTGTTGCAAAATCGCTACATTATTTTGCTTTGCTTGTCTCGTAATCGACACACGCCTTAATAATTCTATGTCTTACAAAATAATTTAAATGTATATTTATTAGTATCTTACGCTTATTATGTTGATTGGCATGGGATTTGATATATCTACAGTATTAATAAATATTATAAGTGATCTATAGATGGATATTCAAAGACAGGTAACAGAGCAATCAAGGTGGAAAAGATATTGGTATGTATTACCTATTGTTATTGTTGTCATGACAAGCTATTTTTTGCAAGATTTATTGGGCAATGCTTCCTACATCACCGAAAAAAACGCTTTAGTGACTGCAATAGTCGAACAGGGTGATTTTCGTGTCAATGTGCGCGCTACTGGTGTATTAAAGCCGGTTAATATTCGTTGGGTGTCATCACAAGTCTCTGGGCGTGTAGAGCAAGTAATGGTTAAACCAGGTGATCATGTAAAGGCTGGCGATGTATTGATGCGACTTTCTCAACCAGATCTTCATCGTGAATTAGAGAAAGCTCGCTGGGAGTTAAAAGCCCATGAGGCAGAAAGCCATGCAACTTACCTAGTATTAGAGTCACAATTGGTTGATTTGGAAAACTCAGTTATTGCAGCCAATTATAATTATCAATCTGCAAAATTTAAGTTAGATGCCGAAACTGAGTTAATGTCGCAAGGCAATGCGACGGTTTCAGCGCTTGATTATCAAAAAAGCCAGCTGGCAGTAAAGCAACAAAAACAATATTGGTTAGCGCAACAGCAAAAAACTGAAAAGATGAAAGCAAATTTGCAAGCCACCAAAGCCGCTCATATTGCTCGAACTGGTTTAGTGAATAACAATTATCAACGGGTGCAACAGCAAGTTGAGGCATTGCAGATCAGAGCGACAAATTCTGGGGTTTTACAGCAAGTATCACTTGAACTAGGAGAGCAGGCAAAAGTTGGTGACAGTGTGGCGTTAATTGCCGATCAACAGTCACTTTTTGCAGAGTTACAAGTACAAGAAGTGCGTGCCCGCGATATTGCCTTAGGACAATCAGTATTGGTTGATACCCGAACCACTGAAATGTTTGGTAAAGTAATGCGCATTGATCCATCGGTAAAGTCGGGCATGGTGCAAGTTGATGTTGAATTAACTAGCCATTTACCTTCAGAAGCTAGGCCAGAATTAAGCGTTGATGGTTTAATTGAAATTAATCATATCGCCAATGCTTTGTTCGTCAAACGTCCTGTGTATGCGCCTAGAAATACAACAATGGCTTTATTTAAATTAACAGCAGATCAAAAGTTTGCTGATAGGCAATTGGTGAGTCTAGGACTCAGTTCAGTTAACAAAATTCAAATTTTGTCAGGCTTGAACACAGGTGATGAAATCATTATTTCAGATACCAAAAATTGGGGTGAGCACCAGCAGATCATGATTCATTAATGTTCGAAGATAACTGCCCATATAGGTCAATTATAAAAATAATGACTCAACTAAATCAACATTAGCACCACTAGAAATAAATTATCGCAGTTTATGCAAAGGAGTAAACATATGTCAGTGTTAATTAGCTTAACAGGCATCAGCAAATCTTTCTTAACAGAAGAAATTGAAACCCGTGCCCTCAATGAAATACAACTAGAAATTAACAAAGGTGAGTATTTGTCGTTAAGTGGTCAGTCAGGGTGCGGTAAGTCCACCTTGCTATCGTTGCTAGGGTTATTAGACTCACCTTCGGCGGGGCGTTACCACTTAGCTAATACCGATGTATCGTCATTGACTAGAAACCAGAGAGCAAAAATAAGAAGTCAGCAAATAGGTTTTGTATTTCAGTCATTCAATTTAATTTCAGATTTGACTGTCGCGGAAAATGTGATGTTACCATTAACCTATCAAACTGGCCTGAGCAAAGCATTAATTAATGCTAAAGTTGAGGCGGTATTGACTAAAGTTGAAATGGGCCACCGAAAAAATCATTATCCGTCACAACTGTCTGGAGGACAACAACAACGCGTTGCCGTGGCAAGAGCACTGGTCAATGATCCAACGATAATATTAGCTGATGAGCCTACGGGTAATTTAGATTCAAAAAATGCCGAGGCGGTATTGGCTTTATTTGATCAACTACACCAAGAGGGGGCAACTATTTGCATGGTCACTCATGATCCTGCGTCAGCGAAAAGAGCGCAACGCTGTTTAGAAATGTTTGATGGTCAATTAGTCAAAGATACCCTAAATCATCAACAGCAAATCCCAAGTAACAATCAAGCGGTTGAATTGGCAATAGGATAAAATGATGTCTGTTATAATTGATATTAAATACGCGCTTCGTTTACTGTTAAAAGCGCCGAAATTTACCGCTATTACATTAGGTGTGCTGATCG
>JBELHO010000132.1:0-3063 GCA_042091375.1 Thalassotalea sp.
TTCAAAGCAAAACTTGTTAGGTGAAGAAGGGCAAGGGTTTAAATTTGCCATGATGGGTCTTGACGGTGGTCGCGTGAATATTGCAACGTGTTCAATTGGCACTGCGCAACAAGCCTTAAATACAGCAAAAGACTATATGCTTGAGCGTAAACAATTCGGTAAACCACTTGCGGCATTTCAAGCGTTGCAATTTAAATTAGCCGATATGAATACAGAGCTAGTTGCCGCTAGACAAATGGTTAGACTGGCCGCTTTTAAACTCGACGAAAAAGATCCTGAATGCACAACGTATTGTGCTATGGCAAAGCGTTACGCAACCGACGTTGGTTTTAAAGTCTGTGATGATGCACTGCAATTACACGGTGGATATGGTTACATAAAAGAGTACCCATTAGAGCGTCACTTCCGTGATGTGCGCGTGCATCAAATATTAGAGGGGACCAATGAAATAATGCGTTTGATTATTGGTCGTCGTATTTTGGCTGAAGGTACGCCAGAAATACTTTAAAGACAGATCCTAAGGAATTAGAAATGAGTGCTCAAATAAAATTAGCAATTGATGGTCATATCGCGGTGTTAACTATGTCTAACCCGCCGGCGAACACTTGGACAAAACACACCTTAACTCAGTTAAGAGATACAGTCGCTGAGCTTAATGATAATAAAGATGTTTACTCACTGGTGATTACTGGTGAAGGGGATAAATTTTTCTCAGCCGGTGCAGACTTAAAACTGTTCGCCAGTGGCGACAAAGCAGTCGCGGCCGAAATGTCGATTATTTTTGGTCAAGCATTTGAAGCGCTCAGTGATTTTCGTGGCGTGTCTATTGCGGCAATCAATGGTTATGCAATGGGCGGCGGTTTAGAAGTTGCTCTTGCCTGTGATTTACGTATTGCTGAATCACAAGCAAAAATGGCGCTACCCGAGGCAAAAGTAGGCTTGTTACCTTGTGCCGGTGGCACTCAAAACCTTGCTTGGTTAGTCGGTGAAGGCTGGGCAAAGCGAATGATTTTATGTGGCGACCAACTGACAGCTGAAAAAGCGTTAGAAATTGGTTTAGTTGAAGAAGTAGTAGAACGTGGTGAATCGTTCAATAAAGCGATGGCACTTGCTAAACAAGTTGAAATGCAAAGTCCGACCTCAGTTGCTGCTTGTAAAACACTGATCCAACACAGTCGAGCTGGTTCAATGCGTTCAGCATTGCCATTAGAGCGCGAGTTATTTATTAATCTTTTTGATACACAAGATCAAAAAGAAGGCGTGAATGCATTTTTAGAGAAACGCCAAGCAAATTGGGTTAATAGTTAATGGATAGCGTGATTTTTAATGAATTAACGGCGCAAAATGGCAAATTGATTGGTGTTGCGACTTTAAACGCAGAAAAGTCACTTAACGCGCTTAATTTAGAGATGATTGATTTGCTGTTTGCTCAGTTAACACAGTGGCAGCAAAATGACTCAGTCAGCATGGTCGTGCTAGAGGGAGCAGGCGATAAAGCGTTTTGTGCCGGTGGTGATGTTGTCAGCCTTTATAACGCGATGAAATCGGGCGAACCAACCGATAATATTAAGTCATTCTTCAGCCGAGAGTATCGGCTTGATTATTTAATACATACTTATGATAAACCCCTTTGTGTTTGGGGCAATGGCATTATTATGGGCGGCGGTTTAGGTTTGATGGCTGGTGCCAGTCACCGAGTTGTAACCGAGTCTGCCCGAATAGCGATGCCTGAAATTACCATAGGGTTATATCCAGATGTGGGTGGCAGTTATTTTTTAAATAAAATGCCTGACCAGGTTGGCTTGTTTTTAGGTCTGACGGGTGCATCAGTTAATGCGTTAGATGCACTGTTTGTTGGCTTAGCTGATACGATAATTAATCACGACAAAAAAAGTGATTTTACTGAGCAGTTAATAGCCCAATCATGGGATGATGATCCGCAGCATAACCATCAAATACTCAGTCAATTACTCACTGTGCTAAATCAGTCAAGCGATTTTGAGCTTGAGTGTAATGTTGAATCCCACTCTTATGTATTTAAACAAATGCAAGAGGCTGAGTCACTGACCAGTAAAGTAGACACGATTTTAGCGATTGAAAGTAATGAAAAATGGCTGTTGCGCGCACAAAAAACACTTAAAAACGGTAGTCCGTTAAGTACTCATCTCGTTTATCAGCAATTAGAACGAGCCAAGCACTTAAGTTTAGCTGATTGCTTTAGAATGGAACTAGGTATGAGTGTTTTTTGTGGTGAGTTTGGCGAATTTCAAGAAGGTGTGCGGGCGTTATTAATCGATAAAGATAATTCACCCAACTGGCACTTTAATCAACTCGAAACGGTTGATCCTAATGTGGTTGAGCTTTTTTTTAATTATGATTTTGGGGCTCACCACCCATTGGAACATATAGAGGATTGAAAATGGCGAATATTGGATTTATAGGGCTCGGTAATATGGGCGGGCCAATGGCAGCTAACTTAGTAGCCGCAGGCCATAGCGTTACCGTGTTTGATTTAAATAATGAAGCGGTATCCACAGTGGTAAGCAAAGGAGCGATAGCCAGCTCAACTGCTTTAGAATGTGCTCAAGATAAAGATTTTGTCATTTCAATGTTGCCAGCAGGTAAGCATGTAAAAGCGACTTATACAGATGAACAAGGCATTGTTTCAGTATTAAATAGCAATACGCAAGTAATTGATTGCAGTACCATTGATGCTGAAACAGCTCAATTTGTCGCTAAAGAACTAGCTAACAAAGGGATTAGTTTTGTTGACGCACCTGTTTCAGGGGGTGTGGGCGGAGCGGTTAATGGTACTTTGACCTTTATTGTTGGTGGCACTAAACCGAGTTTTGACAATGCACAACCGATCCTTGCAGATATGGGTAAAAATATTTTTCATGCCGGTGATCACGGTGCAGGCCAAGTCGCTAAAATCTGTAACAATATGCTGCTTGCTATATTAATGGCAGGCACCAGTGAAGCATTGCAAATGGGCATAGATAATGGCCTTGATCCGAAAGTACTCTCTAATATTATGCTGCAAAGCTCTGGGCGTAATTGGAC
>JBELHO010000133.1:0-3056 GCA_042091375.1 Thalassotalea sp.
GGTAGGTTTGACACCCCGTGCCCACAACTAAACAGGGGTCATCAGGTAACGTGAGCACTTCAGGTTTTACCACCCTCTCTAGTGATTCAAATTCTGCGAGATTATTCTCACCGCGTTTAAATTCTGCGTAGTACACTTCACCCATGCGCGCATCAATGGTGGCAATCACATTATCATATTGTGTTTCACACAGCGCCTGTTGGGCCAAAATTTGTAAATTTGAGATGCCAATAACCGGCAGCGAAGCGGCATAGGCCAGTCCTTGTGTCACTGCCACACCTACGCGAACTCCAGTAAAACTGCCTGGGCCACGGCCAAAGGCGATGGCATCTAACTGATTTAATTCAAAGCCCGCCTGTTTGAGTTGTGACTCAACCAAAGGCAGTAACTTTTGACTGTGTTGCTGCGGACACACTTCAAAATGAGCATGGCTAAGCTGGCTACTTATTGCAATTGAAAGCGCTTCAGTTGCCGCATCAAGTAATAAAATATTTTTTAACATGTTTTACGCTATCGCTTCTAAAAATTCTGACGCTTTAGTGAGGCTGCGAGTTCGCGCCATATTCGGTAAACTCGCCAGAAAGATTCTACCATAATCACGCGTCACTAGGCGATTGTCACAAATAACTAATACACCTTTGTCACGCTTGTCGCGAATTAATCGCCCTACCCCTTGTTTTAAGGCAATCACCGCGCTGGGAATTTGCAAGGTGTAAAACGGATCAAGCCCCTGCCCCGAAAACGACTTCATTTTGGCTTGTAGCAAAGGGTCATCTGGTGCAGCAAAGGGTAATTTATCAATAATCACACACGATAAGGCATTTCCTCTCACGTCAACGCCTTCCCAGAATGAGGCTGTACCCAATAAGACTGAATTGCCATGGATCACAAACTTTTCAAGCAAAATGCGTTTTGATGCCTGTCCTTGAACCAACAAAGGATACTCAACACTGTGTGCTAACCCTTCCGCTACCAAGTTCAACATACGATAGCTAGTAAACAAAATAAAACAACGCCCTTTTGCCGCTTTAATCATTTGTTTGGCAATGGAAACCAGAGCAAACCCCATTTCATTTTGACTCGGCTCAGGCAGATAGCGCGGAATGCATAATAGTGCTTGTTTTTGGTAATCAAAGGGGCTGTCAAACACCGCCATATGTTCGGTTTTAAGGCCTAAATCGTTAGCAAAGTGAGAGAGATCGCCATTGACTGCGAGCGTTGCTGAGGT
The DNA here is from genome assembly GCA_042091375.1 of Thalassotalea sp. Classification (GTDB taxonomy): domain Bacteria; phylum Pseudomonadota; class Gammaproteobacteria; order Enterobacterales; family Alteromonadaceae; genus JBELHO01. The sequence continues at coordinate 1,229 of JBELHO010000133.1, forward strand.
AAAGACCCAGCTAGAGGTCGCATTATCAACTAAATTTCTAAACTTTTCTGAAACATTAAGCGGAGTAATGATAAATGTGAGATGGCGTTTGGTTGTTTCAAACCAAAAACTACAACCCGGTTTTTGAGCGTTAAACATCAGCTCTAACTGACCTTTTAGCGCAGCGGTTCGCTCGAATAACTTTTCTATTTTATCGCTTCGATCCAAGCATAGCTTTAACACCTGATATAAAAAACTCATATCATTCACTACCCGTTCAATAGCGCGATATATATTCGCCTGCTTGATCATCATTTGCCAATCACCGCGTTGACTATCGGAAGGAAATTGCAGCCGAACATCCCACACGGCTGTTTCAAGTTTATCCAGTGTTTTGCCAAGTTGAACCATATCGAATAATTCAGCACGGTAAATAATCTTAATATCTCGAATTAGTTCAATCACCATCCGTGTACTTACGCGGGTCGCGAAATACTCGGATGCAATGGCTGGCAGTTGGTGTGCTTCATCAAAAATATAGCAATTTACATTGGGTATAAGCTCACCAAAGCCTGACTCTTTTACCACTGCATCAGCCAAAAATAGGTGATGATTAACCACAACTAAATCTGACTCCATCGCTTTCATGCGCGCTTTTCTAACAAAACAGTCTTGAAATGATGGGCACTCTTTACCCATGCAGTTATCTGCTGTTGAGGTGACATAAGGTAATACTTTGGCATCTTCTTCAATGCCGCTGCAATCGGCCATATCACCCGATTGTGTTTCACTTGAAAACTTTGCCACCATAGCAAGCTGGTGCATGATATCAGAATCATCCACCGGTACATGTGTCACGTGTTGGTTAAGTCGCTCAATACACAAATAATTTGAGCGTCCTTTTAATAGGCTTATTTTTTTACCCTTGCCTAAAATACCTTTTAACATCGGCAAGTCACGGTGAAAAAGTTGCTCTTGTAAGGCTTTTGAACCCGTAGAAACCAATACTTTTTTATCAGACATTAGCGCTGGCACTAAATAGGCAAATGTTTTTCCTGTGCCAGTACCCGCCTCAACAATGGTTTGTTGATCGTGTTTAATGGCAGCGTCTACACACTTTGCCATTTCAATTTGCGGTTCTCTGGGGCTGTAGCCTTTAATTGCCAGTGCAAACGGGCCGGTTTGACTGAACAAAGCGTCGATATTAGTCATGATAAAACAGTTAAATAAGGTTAGATTAAGAGTTTACGCTAGTTAGTTCATATACAACAAGCTCGATTAAATTTTTGCAGCTAATGAAGTGAATACAGTTAAAGTTATTTATACGATTAGCGACCAACAACACCAAGGCCAGTTTAAATTCGCGCAGTAAAGTGATGTTTTATCACTGTCATTCAAGCCAAAAATCAGATTTTTTTATTCTCTCATTATAAAAAATAAGCCCTTCTGCTTCTAAAGCCTGTTTTTGTCTTTGAAACGCTGAACTATCAGGCGGAAAACTTATTTTCCCCTGAGAATTAATCACTCTATGCCACGGAATAGTTGAATCATTGGGTAGATTTTTTAAGACATTGCCAACCCATCGCGCATGGCCTAGCAGCCCCGCTTTTTTTGCGACCTCGCCATAGGCACATACTTTTCCGTAGGGGATAGCACTGATCACAATTAAAATCGCATTAAGTTTTTCTTGTCTTGTCATTGGTATAAATTTTCCAATCCTCGCCAAATGGAATTGGCAACCGGGCCGTACTGGTTCGCATTTCGTCTAAATGCTCTAAGCTCTGTTTGAAATGAATCTTGCCCGTCATTAAGTTTAATTTGTTTTAACACACCTGAATCTAATTCACTT
>JBELHO010000134.1:0-2736 GCA_042091375.1 Thalassotalea sp.
AAAGAAATCATTATCAAACCGCGAATAAGCGCAAATGCTGATAATACATTTTGGTTAAAACGCGACCAGCCCATCGATATTGATACGCTTAATACCACCTTTAAAGAGCGTGATTTTATGGTGCAACCGTTTGTACCGGATATTCTCGCGCGGGGCGAATATTCTCTTTTCTATTTTAATGGTGAATACAGTCATACCATATTGAAAACCCCAGCGAATAACGACTTTAGAGTGCAAGAAGAACACGGTGGAAAGCTCACGTCTATTTCGCCTAGCAACGCACTTTTAACAACTGCCAGTCAGTGTATGCAAGCAATAGCCAGTCTGCATACAATGCCGCTGTATGCTCGCTTAGATTTAGTGGAGTTTGAGGGGAAGTACTGCCTAATGGAAGCCGAATTAATCGAACCATCTCTTTACTTTAATATGGATGAACAATCACCTAAGCGTTTTGCTGATGCGGTGATCGCGCGCTTAAATACATTGCGTGAAAGTTAAAAAATTACTGCCCAGAGGTGCCAACAATTTAATCAGTGTATTGCTTAGTAACACAGTTTAAGAAATTAAAATGTGTTACTAAAGCTAATAAGGATGATAAAGCACAACCTTTCAAAAAAATAAAACGTGTTTAAGCGGTCACAAAATTAGCGAATGCAATAAAAAATGGCACGCCAATAAGCACATTAAATGGAAAGGTAATACCAAGCGAGGCGGTAATCGACATCCCGGCGTTTGCCTCAGGTAAGCTTTGTTTCATTGCAGCAGGAACCGCAATATAAGATGCACTCGCACCTAATATAGCCATTAAAGCTACGCCACCAGCAGACAAGCTCAGCAATACACCTAAACCAGTGCCGGCAAATCCACCCACTACAGGCATCAGCACCGCAAAACTAATAAGAAAAACGCTATTCTTTTTAAGCGACGTGAGTTGTTCACCAGCAATAAGCCCCATCTTTAATAAAAATAAAGCCAAAACGCCTGGGAATAATTCAATAAAAAATGGCGCTAGTTTCGCCACACTTTCGCCACCAAAATAGCCAATCATTAAACTACCTAACATCAATAATATACTTTGATTGGCAATCAGCTCCTTTTTTATAAACTGCTTATTAATGACTTTGATACTGCCCTTAGCAAGGGTTAAACCAACAATAATTGCCGGTATTTCAAGTAACACCACAAAGAGCGGAAAAAAGGCTTCATAAGGGGTACCACTTGTTTCTAGTAAAGCAACAGCAACGGCATAGGTCGCAACACTCACAGAGCCATAATGAGCCGCGATTGCGCCGGCATTCACCTTGTCTAATTGACCGAAAAACCTGAGTATTGGATAGGCAATAAGTGGTAACGAAACACCAAAGGCAACCACGGCAATAGACTTAATAATTAAACTCGGGTCAACATAGGCTTGTAAAGCTAACCCCCCTTTCAAACCAATTGCAATCATCAAGAACATGCTAAGTGATTGGTATAAATCTTCGGGGAAAATAAATTTAGCGCCGGCTATGCGGCTAACTATACCCAGAATAAAAAAAGCGACAACAGCATCAATAATCATCGAACATCACTCGTTTATAAGGGCAAGTTATCATCAGAAAATGAGTTATTTGGATCGTGTTTGAAAGTAGAAAAACTTGAAAAATTAATCAGGCAGAAGGCGATAATGGCAAAAGAGATTTGAGTATGACCAATCAGATAACTCACCACACACAGCGTCAATAACACGATACTTGTGATGATGGACAATAAGAAAGCTCTATTTTTCATCGTAAACATTCTAACCCCTAACCAAATTATTTCGTAAAAGAGTTTACACAGACTAATGTATAGATAAAAATAGATATTAACTAACTATAGAATAGACTTTTATCTATTCAAATTTCAGCAGGTATATAATGTCATCTCGATTACATGCGCATATTGGCACATTTAGACAACTTGAAATTTTATTAGCCGTCCATACTGGTGGCAGCATTAAAGCAGCAGCAGAGACACTTTATTTAACTCAACCCACTATTTCAATGCAGTTAAAAAAGTTAAGTGAGGCAATTGGTTTACCGCTCTATCAACAAGTCGGCAGAAAATTAAAATTTACCGATGCTGGACTTACTACCGTAAAAACCGCTAAAAAAATACTACAAAGTTGCGAAGAGCTCGATATGCAATTAGCAAATTTACGCGGTTTAAAATCCGGTACGTTGCGCATTGCGTGTGCGACGACCGCAAAATACTTTATACCCCATTTACTCGGTCCTTTTTGCGCGCGCTATCCTGAGATTGATATTCAATTTACCGTTGCAAACCGCCAACAAGTGATAGAGCGATTCGAGCAAGGTGTCGATGACTTCTATGTATTCAGTTATGTTCCAGAAGGGCTAGATTTAGATATTATAAAATTTATGTCTAACGATTTAGTGGCGATCGCCAATAAAAATCATGATTTTGCAAAGCAAAAATCTGTGTCGCTGAGTGATTTTTGCCGCGAAGATTTTATTATTAGAGAAACCGGCTCAGGCACCCGCTACGCTACTGAGCAATTTTTTAACACACAAACAAGCCAACCCCATGTCCGAATGACCATAGCCAGTAATGAAGCAATTATTCACTCTGTGGCATCCGGTTTAGGGGTATCAATTCTTTCGGCACATACATTGGCATTTGGTGAATACCACAATGTAAAAATGCTTAATGTTGCCTCGCTACCCATTCAGTCACATTGGAGCTTTTGCTGGG
>JBELHO010000135.1:0-2634 GCA_042091375.1 Thalassotalea sp.
CCGTTAATGCAAAAAAAATCGATGCAGCGAGAGATGGCGATAATTGAACAAGAATTTGCAGCTAAAAAAAATGATGACCACGCAAGACTTGCACAGGTCGCCAACCATTTGACCAATGAAAACCACCCCAGTCATCATTTTACTACGGGTAATCAACAATCATTCGACAAACATTCACCCACTTATTGGCATCAGCAACTATTGGATTTATATGAACAATATGTTCACGCCAACAATATCAGTTTGTGCATCATCACGTCATTTAATGTTGAACAAGTAGAGACAAGGTGGCTGCCAGCTTTTAAAGCTTTACCTTGCAGTATGACACCCCCTGCTAAGCAATCTGTCGCTCGGTTTGATTCTAAGCATGTAGGGATTGCTGTTGGTATCCAAGCACTAGAAAATACCCGTCAGTTGCTGTTCAGCTTTGCAATGCCCAATATTCTTCCTCATTATAAAACAAAACCGTTACAGCTTTTAACCAAGCTACTTAATCAAGATGTGTCAGGAAGTCTGATAAATCACCTAAAATCCCAAGGCTGGATAACGGCTCTGTCAGCGGGTTTTGGCCAACATGGGCACGGTTATTGTGATTACGACATACACTTAATTTTGACCGCTGAAGGCGAGAAAAACATAGAAAAAATACACCACTGCGTGTTTTCAAACCTCGTTTTCTTGCAGAACATTAGTAAACAAGTTTGGCGTAAAAACGAACTAAAAAAAGAACAAGAAATTGCTTATAAACACAACTTACAAGGTAATATTGGCCACTTAGCTTCAGAGTTTTCTGCTAATTTATTTTTGTTTCCACCCTGTGATGTGATTGGCGCGAATCAATTAATCAGCCATATTGATGAGGACGATGTCTGGTTTCAGTATTTGACTGCCGACAACATGCGTAGATTTCACCTTTCAAAACATAATCAAGGTGATGATATTGAGCCTTGGTATGGCACTGAATTTAAAGTGACGAGACTTGCATCTGAATTTTCACCAACCCATACTCCCTATGATAGCGATTATGGGTGGCAGGCACCGTCTCGTAACCCATTTATAGCCGACGTCGTTGACGCCAGCGCTGTAACACCCGTAACAAACATTGAGCAAAGAGTGGTAAACAATCCTGACTACTCGGTGTGGCATATTTGTTCACACAAACAAACAATTCACAACGCTGAATGCTACATTGGTTTGTTTGGTGACGAGTTAATAAATACTATCGTTGCTAAAATTTCTGTTGATGTCATCGTCAGTATTGTCAACCGACGATTTAATCAGGATTTTGCAGACGCAATAAGTGCGGGATTAAATTTTAGAGCTTATGGGTCTTTGTCGGGTCTATCACTACATTGCAACGGAACAAATCACGGCTTACGCGTTTTAATTACCTCCATGATGGACAATATAGCGAGTGTTCCAATAACCGAAAATGAATACAGGTTGGCCTTTACTGAGTTACAAACCAAATATGTACGTCAGTCAACCACTAAAGCTGTATATCAGCTGTTCAACAGTTTAAACCAACTAATGAATCCACTGGCTTACGATGCAAAAAACAAACACATCCATTTGTCACAACTCACCTTCAACGATGTAAATAGTTTACACCGTGAGCTGTTTAAAAAAGCCAATATCAATGTACTGTTTGCTGGCCATTGGGGAACAGAAATGCTACTCACGCTACAGCATCAAATTGCAACAATAAGCCATAGAAACGGCAGAGCAAAGCCATTTTATAATACATTCAACGTTAATCATAAAAACACAGGTAGCCAAGTAAAAAAGATAGAAAAACAGTCTGATTACGCACTGATAAGTTATATTTACTCATCATCCACTGCAGCCCATGTTAGACCTTGTTTTATGTTAGCAGAGCAAGTGTTTGCTGGCGCATTCTTTTCAGCTATGCGTCAAGCCGCCCCCTTGGCTTATCTTTGCGGGAATCACTATCTACCCCACGGCAGTTATCCCGGTTTGGTGTTTTATGGTCAAACCAAATCCCAGCAAAGTGGTGAACTTGAGTTAGCAATAACCAACTTCATAAATAACCTGAATAACATTTCTAATGAACTGACTGAAGATACATTTGTTGCGCTGAAAAAAAACCTCAGTCAACAACTAGAAAAACCCGCGCCTGATCCATCCCATGATTATAAAACCTTCTGGACAAACCTATTTTTACCTCAGTCAATGCACAACCTTGAAACCAATGTATTGACTCAACTGAGCAAGATCACCCTTGCGCAATTTCAATGGTTTATTGCGGAGTTGAAAGATAATGAACAACACCCAAAGATTATCTTGTTTACTGACAATTAAATAGTAAAAAAAATCGATTTATGAAATACTAAGGGGCATATTGATAACTCGACTAGGCTAGCATACACGGCAAAAAATGAAGCACTTATTTTTAACACTATTGCTCGCGTCCAGTCTGAGTAGCACAGCCCAATACGATAATCGCTATACCGGTCAGCGTGTGCTAAGCACTGCTAACAAGGCAATATTCGATATTACTCAAGACAATGATGGTTACATTTGGATTGGTTCGAATAGCGGACTAACCCTGTATGATAACGACAATCCCCTGAATATCATTGAAGAACATGCTGACGGTGAAATATTATTCGT
>JBELHO010000136.1:0-2575 GCA_042091375.1 Thalassotalea sp.
TTTAATACTGACTGATATGAATTTTCATCTTGGCGCCACTTCCGGGAAAGAAGGCCTTATTTTTCTAACATCACTTAGTCAAGCCTATTCTTATATTACTATTGTAGCTATGACATCATGGTCATCGGTTACGTTAGCCATTGAAGTGATGCAAAAAGGCGCAAGTGATCTCATAGAAAAGCCATGGGAAAATGAATATCTTTTTGAAGTTATTTCTAAACAATTTAAAGCAAGGCAACTAATTACTAAAACTCATCTTGAAGCCAAAACAAAAAACGGCATTATTTAACAATCTAAACTGTTTGAACAGGTTATGGTAACAATTGAAAAAGTGAGTAACACCAATGCTAAGGTAATATTTACCGGAGAAAATGGCACTGGTAAAAGCTTATTGGCTAATTACCTTCATCAATGCTCACAACGGCAAAATGAACCTTTTATTTGTGTTAATTTAGGCGCCCTACCAGAACAGCTTTTTGAAACAGAGTTATTTGGTCATAAGAAAGGAGCGTATACCGGTGCACATATAGATCGTGTGGGGCGTATTGCTGCGGCAAATAAAGGTACGCTATTTCTAGATGAACTCGCGACAACCTGTCTACCCAATCAGGCTAAATTATTGCGCGTTATGGAATCTGGCCAATACGAATGTGTTGGTAGTAATAAGACTCAAAATATGGATTGCCGCATTATTTCAGCTACTAATGGCAATTTGCATGATCTGGTAGCTAATAAAATGTTTCGTGAAGATATGTATTATCGGCTAAACACGGTAGAGATATACGTTCCATCATTAAAAGAGCGTAGGGAAGATATTTTGCCTATCGCCGAATATTACCTAAAGTTAATGGGCAAAGAGTACGAAAAACCAGAATTAAAAATGAGTAATAAATGCCGAAAAATATTAGAGGCCTATTCATGGCCAGGTAACACACGTGAGCTAAAACACACGATTGAACGGGCAATTCTGTTGAGTGATTCGAATATTATTGAAATTACTAATTTAACAGAAAACACGCAACAAAAAGAAGAGTTAACGCACATTGTGCCGCTTGCAGAATTAGAAGAATCAATGATTATTTTGGCTTTAAAGCAAACAAAGGGAAATATTAATTTATCAGCAGAATTACTCGACATTAGCCGCAATGCACTCTACCGCAGAATTGAAAAATATGGGATTAAATATAAAAACTATCTCTAGTGTTGAATATCAACTTGAGCTTAATTTCTTCGGTTTAATTTCTTCGGTTTAAATATATAAAAGTTAGTATTGCTGGCAATTTTTTGCATCGTTTCTAAATGGCCCATACTGCAATCATTCACCTTAGTTGTTCCAATTATCGTTCTAGTAAAATGGCAGTCTAACCATTTTATTATTAATCAATTCAATAAAAATTTAGTATTTAGTTTTATCGACCGACCATAGCAAGTAAATGTGCAGAATTCTTATATCATTCTTTGATTATCGGGGATAAGTTAGGCACAAAGTATTTTTTAGCTATTGCTCCTTCACACCAATGATATAGCAAGTGTTTTCTATAAACTTTGATACTAATATTCTGCAGTCTTTACAATTTATTGCAGCAGTCACCCATTTATATAACGATGTATGTGAAATCACTAACCTTATGAAAAAAAGTATTTTTTTTATAAACTTTATTTGCAAAACTATACAAAATTAGACTATAAATAACTTTATTAAGAAATATTTACATAAATATATGTGTTTTATAGGGATGTTGTTTTTGCGTATTTTTAAGAGTTTCTTCTCAATCAGCCTTACTGAAATTAAGCGTCTTCCCACTTTTATCAAAAAAATTATATGTGGTTTTTATTCATGCTTAACTCATTAATTTGCCCGACTGCCTGCCATATAAAGCTGATAAAAATCCTTTGGGGTTATGTTTATAGTCTAAATATCAGCTCATACTCAGTGCTATTTCAGAGTGACATAAAACCACATTATTTCCTTATCAATTACACACTGCTTATTCATATTCATCATCAGCGCCAATTTGAGTTATTGAAAACCAAGCGCAGCGCGCCTTTAAAGTTACTAATCACCATTATTAAAATGAAATGGTGATGAACTTGAAAAACAATAAGGGCGTTCAGGAACAATTTTACACGCTTAATAAATAGTTAACGGTAAGGAATAGAAGGACTTTTTATGCAACGATTCTTACTCATTGATGACGATGTAGATTTCGCAAACTTTTTTTGCGAAGTGATTACTATTAACGGACATGAATGTCAGGTTGTATATCAAAGTGAAAAAGTGTTAACTCTATCGCTCGATTTATATGACCATATTATCGTCGATCTTATGATGCCTGAGTTTGATGGGCTCCAAGTCATTCACCATATAATTAAACAAGGGTTTTCAGGGCAAGTCTCTGTTATTTCAGGTCATGACCAATCAGTACTGACCTCAGTCAAAGAGTTTTGTCAGTTAAATAATTTATATTTGCATGCTGCTTTAACCAAACCATGCGATTTAGCTGAGCTAGAAAAAATTCTACTGACACCACAATCACAGCCCTCTCAAGCAAGTGTTTGCAAGTTGCAAACTTAT
>JBELHO010000137.1:0-2532 GCA_042091375.1 Thalassotalea sp.
TTTATTGACTAACCGCTTATTGATTTATTGAATAAAAATCAATCAACCAAGTTAAGCAACCAAGTTAATTAGCATAAGTTACTTTAGCTGGTTGGCATTTCGTTAAAGTTAATCAGACAGTAACACGCTAACTCTAAAACGTATTTATTTTAACTCAATATTAACACTTAATTACACTTGAACTGGTTTTTGGTATTTGGTTTTTGGTTTTTGGTTTTTGGTTTTTGTACAAAGTGATGTCACCTGCTCAATGAGAGTCACAACAGCTATTGTTTGAGGGAATACAAGTTGGATGAGTTTTGACAAAACTCATTGTGGTAAATAACTATTGCTAAGAGTTGGCTTTATCGATCAAAGCTAATAGAAACGCCCGATAACTGGATCATAGTATCGTACCTGCATATACAGTAAATGCTTTTATAATCCACTTATCCTGAAGAAAGCTTTTCCTCTATAGTGCTGCCAACTGACGTTTCATTCTTTCAAGGCATTCTATTGTTCGGTTAGTTATTATTTCGCCTACCTCTTTTCTAAATATCGGCTTTGCTGATTCTGTTGCTCTTATTAACGCGTCAGGTACAGTTTCACAGAGCTCTTCTAATATAGCTTTCATATCCGATTCAGTAAAACCAGGGTGGTTTGCATGACTCAGCCAATGTCTTGCTTGTATTTTATGCCAATGGTAATGATTGTTTTTGCTATGCACTTTCATCGCCATTTTAATTCTTCGAGGGTGCATGTTACCTTCACCAAAATATGGATAAGCACTTATCACATCGTAGAAAGGTGTTAAACAGAATCCTTTTTCTCGCAGGAATATACTGAAATTTTTAGCATGTCCATCATTGGCAGCTAATAACCAAAACAGTACTTGAGATTTCATAAACATAGTTCTGTCATCTACAGGGTCTAGGCTTAATGAAAGTAATTCCATTATCTCTCTGGCATTAGGACCTCCATGCTCTTCATATTTATTGTCACTTAAACGGCCAAGCGCTTGGCAAAAGTCCTCTTGAGGTAGCCGAATAATTGAGTCGCCTGTGATTTTTCTATCAAAGCGCTCAACAATTAATACTCGCTCATCTTCAAACTGTTCAATTTCAGCAGGAGCGGCAGGCATGTTTAATTCGTTTAAAAAACGCAAACAGAACCACTCGTTATCAACACTGCTACTAAAATCAACATTCATGGTTTCATGATAATTAATAGGCGGCTTTAAAATATGCGTAGTTGGTGTTTTTCCTAATGGTTTATGCCATTGATTGTTCCACCAGGTTAATGCGGTCTTCTCCTGTGCACCAGCAAGACTAATGCGAAAGTCTTCATCTTTCTGCATACCTAAGGTATTGAATGTGCGGGTACTGCTAATTTGAGTGGCAATATCATGCTCACTGCATGCTAGTATTTCTAATGGGGGCAATTGACCAAGTGGAGGCTCTTGGCTTAATGCGATTGCTCCAACACAATCACGGCCGATAGATTCAAGCAAATCAAACGTCGATATACTTCTTGCACCTAAACGAGAAACAATATTTCGCCTGATATTGAGATTATCGGGTAAGAGGTTATCAAAATAGGCTTCAACGGCTTGATTATCTAATGAGGCGCCCAGCGGCAAGCTTTGTGATAAAGCTCGACTTCCTTTACGTTCAGTCCAACTCTGTGCGTATTCAAATGATAGTTGATTACGCTTATGATGTAGTTCCCCAACAAGAATACCGTTCATTGAACAATATAAAGTTTGAGTATGCGATTTTCTACCCATTAGAAACCTAGCCCTGAATCTTCTGTTTCACTTTTACTTCGAGTTTCAACAATCAAGTCTGCCCCAATTAGTGCTAAAACTTTCATGATGATGATCAAGTCGAACTTAGACGGATCATTTTCAAGCTTAGAGACTTCGGGTTGATGTATCCCAATATGCGTGGCAAGCTGGCTTTGATTCCAACCTTTGTCTTTGCGACCTTTGGCAATAAGCTTCCCTAAATCTTTTGGCGTATTGATATACATATTCATGCTCTATAAGATATTTAATATAAAACCAGTTTATAGATTATTTTATATAAATCAAGTTTATAGTAAATATACTATAAACTTGGTTTGTAGATATTGGACTATTTTCTCCATTCAAATTGAAAATCACTCGTCATTTGCTTCAAAAAATAGGCTTTTGTTACTTAACGCCGAAGGATGACTTTTGTTATACACCTCAATCAGTTTAGCTCTTGTAACTTCCGTATAGATTAGGGTCGTTGAGATGTCCGCATGACCTAACATATCCTGCACATGGCCCAGATCTGCACCATTGTTTAGCATTTCAGTTGCGGTCGAGTGCCTAAATAAATGACAAGAGCCTGCGCGTTTAGCTCCAGACTCTTTACCGTATTTAGATACCATGTCTGAAAGCTTATTAGGTGTAAAACGTTGCTGGTTCTTCGCTAGAAATAACGCACTACCTGAATGAATGCATGAATATTTTCGCCTGTTGCCGCGGTATAAATATCAGTGACAACGCCTGCAAATTTGAGTGAG
>JBELHO010000138.1:0-2500 GCA_042091375.1 Thalassotalea sp.
TGTTCTAAAACCCGTTACCCCATTCAGTCAAAACATGCTTAACTGAATGGTGTTAGCTTAACAGCGGCTTTTAAAGGTGTTTTTCAACATTTTTAATTTTGTTGGAGGTTAAAACGGAATATCGTCATCAAAATCAATGGGTGGTTCCATTGGATTCGCTGAACCGCCTTGTGGTGCGTTTTGTTTAGGTGCAAAACCGCCAGATTGCTGGCTAGCTTGCTGTGATGCAAAGCCGCCAGATTGCTGACCACCTGATTGTTGCCCACCTTGCTGCGGTGCAAAGCCACCAGATTGCTGGCCACCAGATTGCTGTGCTGGTGCAGATGATTGTTGCGCAGGTTGATTAAAACCAGACTGTTGACCACCTTGGTTAAACCCTTGAGATGGTTGTGAAAAACCAGACTGCTGATTTTGCTGACCTTGTTGATAGTTACCGCCATTATTACCAGCATTGCTGCCAGCGTTATCGCCACGGCCACCCAACATTTGCATTTGGCCTGTGTAGCCATCAACAACCACTTCTGTGGTGTACTTATCTTGACCTTGTTGATCTTGCCATTTACGTGTTTGTAATTTACCTTCAACGTAAATTTGTGAACCTTTACGGCAATATTCACCCACAACTTCAGCTAATTTGCCAAAAAACACAACGCGGTGCCATTCGGTTTTATCGACTAACTGACCCGTGTTTTTATCTTTGTAACTGTCAGCTGTTGCAAGTGTGATATTGGCAATGGCGCTGCCATTTGGCATATATCTCACTTCAGGATCCTTGCCTAGGTTACCCACTAGGATCACTTTGTTAATACCACGAGCCATGGTCTGTCTCCTTTTTATTAAACGATATCTGCAACAGCTTTGGCGCGTTGCAAATCAAATTCTGATTCTTTTATTTTTAAATATGCGCGGTTTTCTTCCGGCACTACGGTTGTTTCAAGCACCCCGGGCAAACTTGCCAATTCACTCGCTAGCCTTTTCGCTGCCAGTTCAGGAGGGGAACTTTGTTCGTTATCTTGTAACTTTGCGAATAAGCTTATCAGCTTACTTTTTTGCGGTATTTTCATGCCCCATGCAATTACCAACCATATTAACCCAACCATAGTCGCTGCGGCAAATACTGTCTTCGTCGAATCGAATTCTGCAACAACTCCGCCCAATAAACCACCTAAAAAGGCACCTAAAAATTGAGCTGAGCTAAATACGCCCATTGCTGAGCCTTTTTGCCCAGCGGGCGATAAGCGTGCCACTAATGCTGGCATCGTCGCCTCTAAAAAGTTAAAGGCCACAAAGTAAAATACCATACAGGCGACTATCACCCAAAGGCTTAATTCTAATACACTTAAGCTCAATAAACTCAGTGAAATAAGCACAACTGATAATATAAATGCCCCTTTTTCTTGTTGTTTTTTAATGGCAATAATCATCATCGGCACCATTAATAAAAAGGACAAAAACAAAATAGGAATGTATAACTGCCAATGCTTGTCAGCCGCAAAACCGTCGTTAATTAACTCACTAGGCAGTGCGACAAAAACTGCTGTTAAGGTAAGGTGAAGTAGCATTACACCTAAATTCAAACGCATTAATTGAGGGTTTTTGATCAGGCTTTTAATGTCTTCCAATAATACTGATGTGTCTCCTTTTGGTGCTCGGTGAACAGCCTTGGGTACCGCAGTTAAAATAATCACAATCCCCACAATACCAAGTAAGGCTGTTAACCAAAAAATACCACTAATGCCAAATGAAGCCGCAATGATAGGCCCTAAAAACATCGCCGAAGCGAAACTTATACCAATACACAAACCAATAACAGCCATTACTTTTGGTCTTTGTTCGTCACGGCTTAAGTCGGCGGCTAAGGCTAAAATTGCTGCTGCAATAGCGCCCATGCCTTGCAATGCCCGACCCAAAGTAAGGGTATAAATTGACTCGGCAAAAGCAGCGATTACAGAGCCCAAAATAAACATAATAAGCCCAGCGACAATCACTCGCTTGCGACCAAACTTATCTGACAGCCAACCCATAGGGATTTGCAATAGCGCTTGAGTCAGCCCATAAGCACCGATTGCTAAACCAACCCACAAGGGTGAAAATCCTTCAAGCTCACTACCGTATATAGACAATACTGGCATTAACATAAATAAGCCAAGCATACGAAAGGCAAAAACAGAAGCAAGCGAAATGGCTGTTCGTTTTTCTAAGCTATTAAGTGAAGAAATTGACATTAGTGCAGAAGAATAATCAGCGTTAATTTATTGAACAGAAAGTTTACCACAAGTTTTCATTGTTATTCTAATTTGTATTGAGCAATTGCAGTGCAATCGCTAAAATCTTTTAAGTTCACTAAAGCCTTGTACTTTGTGCTTTAAATAAAAAGAACAGGGTGATCTAAAAAGTCACTGAAATCTGTATATTCATCTAATACAATGCAATACTTACTGCATATTGCTGTTCGCTATCATCATAGGATAATAATGGAACATATCGAGGTTCGCGGGGC